>JACNKN010000060.1 GCA_014382015.1 Fidelibacterota bacterium
AGGCAATATCAATTCCGGATGTCCATAATAAATATTCTCGCCACTCTTCAGTGGTGCAGAGAATTACATCAATTTCTTTCGGGTCAATATCACATTTGCTCAAACAATCTTTCGCCGCATAAACAGCCATTTGATTGGGGTGAATGTTCGGATCGCTAATATGTTTTTGATGAATCCCCAACTTATCCCGAACCACCCATTCCGGCAGACCACTTTGTTCAGCAATTTCTGCCGATGTCATAACCGTATCCGGCAAATACATCCCTAAACTCACAATACCAACTGATTCATGGTTACTCATGAAACCATTTTCCGTAATTCTGTTTTTAAAATTTTTCCCGCACCTGAAATGGGCATTTCTTCCAATATTTCCACAGATTTCGGGACTTTATATTTTGCTAAATTATCTTTTAAATATTGGAGTATATCATTTTCATCATCTTGTTTGCCGGGTTTTAACGTAATAAATGCTTTTCCCACATCGCCCCATTTTTCATCATTCACGCCGATTACAGAACACATAGCAACGGATTCATGTGCATAAAGTACTTTTTCAATTTCTGCCGGAAACACATTTTCCCCGCCGCTGATAAACATATCTTTTAATCTTTCTACAATGAAGAAATATCCTTCTTCATCTTTATAAGCTAAATCGCCGGTATGAAAATAACCGTCGTCTTCTAATACAGCTTCGGTGGCACTTGGATTTTCAAAATAACCACTCATCACAGACGGACCACGCAACAGTAATTCACCTGTTTCGTTTGATAATACCTGTTCTTTTGTTTCAATATTTTCGATTTTTGCATCTACGAAAAAATTGGGTTTGCCGATAGAGCCGGCTTTTTGTTCTGAATCTTTCACCGACAATGAAAATACGCTGGGACCAAATTCCGTTAAGCCAAATCCCTGTCTGAATACAACGCCTTTCTCCTGGTTGTATTGTTGCATAAGCGGCACGGGCATGGGCGCTCCACCGCTCATACAATACCGTAGTGACGATAAATCAGATGATGCCCAATTGTCTGCATTAATGAGCATCTGAAACATGGTGGGAACTCCGGCAAATATTGAAATATTTTCTTCTTCAATTATGTGTAAAATTTGTTCAGGGTCAAATGATTTTGTCTGTACAATGGTCCCGCCCAAAATCAGCATGGGAATAGTAAAGGCAAATAATCCACCGGCATGAAAAAGGGGAAACACATTCAAATATTTATCCGTCCCAAGAATATCCGCCAGCAAATTATTCATGGTATTCCACATCACTTGCTTATGTGAAATTTTCGCTGCTTTTGGCAAACCTGTGGTACCGCCGGTAAATAATAAAACAGCCGTATCATTTTCAGTTAAACTTTCACATGTTACCGGTTTTTCATTTCCTTGTGTGATGATATGTTCATATGAGTTTCCAGAACCCGTGAGTGGAATTAAACTGGGACTATCCTTTTTTTCGGAGAGATAATTAGCAATTGTTTCTGGTTCTGCTTCCGTGCTGTAAAATATTATTTTTGGTGTCGTCTTCTGAATGAGTTCATGGATTTCCTTCGGGTGAAGCCGCCAATTAAACGGCACCAAGATTGCTCCCAATTTCCCACAGGCAAAAAAAGCATCATAAAAATGCATACCGTCCAGAGCAATCATACCCACTCTATCCCCTTTTTGGATACCTTGACTTTTCAACCAATTTGCTAATCGGTTCGCACGAATATTCATCTCCTGAAAAGTAAATCGAGTTGGCGGTTCATTTCCCAAATCAATCATTGCTTCACCATCGGGAGTATAGACACATCGTCTGTCTAAATAATCACCGATATACATTATCAATCTCCATCATTGCATTTTGCGTGAAAAATTCTCTTAACTCCAGGTTGAATTCATCTGCATGTTCCATGAAAAACATGTGCTTTCCATCCATCATAATTTTTGTGCTTCCGCGAATTAATTCGTGAAGTTTTTGAACGTCCTTCGGGGGGACCATTTCATCATCTTTTCCGCCCAGAATAAGGGTGGACGTTCCGTTTATCTTTTGTAAATCGGCCCCCGGGTAAGCGGTACCTGCCAGCAATTGGCGATAATAAGCAAATTCCGGTTGTGGGTAACGAATCCGCCATTGGGTAATAGCCTCAATTTCTTCAGAATGAGACTCCATAAAATCTTCAGTAAAATTTAATGAATATGCATCCATCATTCGTTCATCCCGAGTCTTGCCCCGAAGTCGAATCATTCGACTCAACGTCTCTCCGTCGGGTCCAACTTGATTCATTCCACCGGCAGCTGTGCAAACTAATACAAGAGATTGCACTTTTTCCGGGTGAGCACAGGCAAAAGATTGAGCCACAAATCCGCCCATAGAAACTCCCACCACATGAAAACGGTCAAGTAATAATTCTTCCATCAGGCGATTTAAATCGTCCGAAAATTGTTCAATTGTATAACGATGGTCCGGTTTATCTGATTGTCCGGATCCCCGTAGATGGGGCATAATAAGACGATACTCATTAGACTGTATCAAACTTTTTTGCCAAAGCCAACTACCGGCACCTAATCCCGGGACCATCAAAATCGGTTCGCCTTCACCTATTTCTTCCACAAAAAGCCGGATGCCATTTATATCATATAAGTCTGACTTTAATTCATATGTTTCACGGATTGACATTTTACTCAATGATTCCTTTGGTTGTTAATTCGTCCACATCAGGTAAAAACGATTCTTTATCCTTCCAGTCTTTCAAAAATGAATTGTATGAATCCATAGACGCTTTGTGGAATTCATGCATGGAAATAAACCGTTCACATATTTTCTTAATTTTACTTTTTTCTTCTCCATTTGCTGATTGATATTTTTTCAAATAACCGGATAAATATCGTTTTGAAATATCCAGATTATCTTTGAATTGAGCAGCAAGGTTGGTTCCCGCTTGATGGAATACACCTGTGGATATGGTAAAGTGATGTTTTCGATTCCCTTTGATCCAAACCCGTTTAACCAAACCATGGTTTTCAAGCCTTTTTAAAACATCATTCACTGGTGTTCGGGTGACGGATAAGGCTTCAGCAATCCGGTCAATGGTCATGGGATCTACTTCGGTAAGCATCAAACCGATGACACGCCCCATGAGATCGCTGTGACCGAAGCGCTTATAGCCTAATCCGAATTCTTCTATTAATGAATATTGTATGTCATCCATAATCTATTTTATAAATCTTTTTGGTAAAAGCATTGTAGCGTAATTCTCATTGCTGTTTTTTCGCCCATAAATAGCTAGTGATATAAGTAGGGATTATAATTAAATAAAGTATAAAAATTGATAGCATTCTCTGGAATGAAATATGATTCGAATTAACCGCTAAAACGGCAAACACTGTCAAAAGAGTAATTACCGGGAAAACGGTGATTAGTAAAATATCCACTCGTTCGACAGGTTTTTTTTGAGCCCAAAACAGCAACACCGTCCATCCGGCAACCAATGTTCCACCAATTCTCGATACATATAAATATGCATCAGATATTTCAAACGGACGCGGATTCAGGATTATTTCGGCAAATCTTGGAGAAAATAAAAGCAATGCAGATATTGCATCAGCAACAATCCCAATCCAGTAAGATGCCATTAATAGGTTTTTCATTTCAAGTGACCCCACAAACTCATTCTGTAAAATACTGGATGGTGTTGGTAGTTGGCATACCATAAAAATGTTTTCACTGAAAGATTAAGGAGCACGTTTAATTCTAATTGTTTCATAAGCGATCCATAGATATGTTGCAAGTAATATTGTTACCATGAAAATTAGTCCTAACTTTACAAAAGACCAGAAAAGAATGCCTCCCAGCAAGAAGATTACGATTAACGAGCGTTTAGTTACCCACCTCTCCTGAAGGGCTCTTTGAGCAATAACAATGTTTACGGGTATATATAACAAAATAGCCGTAATTAAACCGGGACTGAAGTCTTGAAACACAATAGTTCCACCGGTATGAAAAATCATATTGTTCACTTGAGTTGCCATTAAAAACAGGATTACCGACTTTGCACTGGCTTTGTTTTCCACGATGAAATGCAGGATAATATACACCAATGTTATTGCCATGAGAATGACTAGCATCAGTTCTGTTGAAGGGAGTTTGTTATCAGGGAAATATAGAGAACGCCACTCTCTAAAATTAAAAATTATGGATTCCTCAAAGTGATGAAATGCGTAAGCAAGGGGCGCAAAGAGTAAACTGATTTTAAAGGTGATTTTATTCATCTATTGTATCCATTTTACGATATATCTAATCCTTGATATGTTTTTCTATTCATAAACTATCAATTTCTAATTAGTCAAGAATTCAATAATGTCTTTATGAAAAGTATCATAATCTTCCACAAAAAACTGATGTTCCAATCCTTCATAAATTTTCAACGAACTGTTGGGAATTTTTTTATGCATATTTTCTGCATTTATTACTGGTACTAAAATATCTTCTCGACCGTGCCCAATAAATGTTGGAACAGTAATGTTATGAATTCTGTCAGATGCATCAAACTTCGGGCCTATGGCTGCTTGGGCATCATAGCCGGCTTTTGATTGGGGGTTTTGCAGGCGTAAATCAATCAAGTGTTCAACACGATTTGTATCATTCATAAAATTATCTGTATAGGCCATGGTTAATCGATCTCGAATCACATCACGTGGAGCACCTTCCGGTGCTTTCAGGAGTTTCATCAAAGTTTTCATACTCATAGCAACGTGCTCTTTTCCCCCGGCAGTAGTGGACAGGAGTACCAATTTCTCTACTTTTTCCGGATGACGAATGGCCATTTCCATTGCCATAAAACCACCCATGGATGCACCCAGAAAACTGGCTTTCTTAATACCAAGGGCATCCATCAGCCCATTTAAATCATCCATCATCATATCAATCGTATAGGGTCCTTCGGGTACGTCGGAATGCCCTACGCCCCGATTATCATAGACAATTGTTGTAAAATGTTGAGACATTGAAGAAATATTTTCTTCGTACAACCACGTTTCCACCCCAAGACCTTCAATGAGAATTAGATAGGGTCCGCTTCCCTTTTTTTCATAATAAATATCAATCCCATTCACATTTACTGTTTCACCGGGATACAGTGATTTGTCAAAATATGCGGTGGTTTTTTCCACTGGTTTTGGTGCAGGTTTAGGCCCGCATCCAGAAAATAATCCAACAATAATCGCAAGAAATAAAAGAGGATATTTTTTCATTTACTCTCCGTGAATGGTCCTTTTGACGGAATTATCTTTTTTTACAGTTATTTCCGTTAAATAGAATATAGGTAACTATGATCCCAAGGAGCAAGAATTATTATAAATACTAAAAAACCCCTAAAAGGGGTTTTAATTATAGTGAATCAATAAATGTAGAGTCTGGTTCCGGCGGGGGTGGTACTTCTCCCCAATGGGTGGGTGATGTGTTCAATTGAAAACTTATATTTTCACCTGTGTGATATACTTCAATTTCTCCTCCGAATCGAATATTACTCGATGACCATTCCGCATTAGACCGACCGACTATTGCATTCGCGAGTGGTTCGCCGTTATAATCCTTTAAAACCAGATGAGTACCGGTGGTATCACCCACATTAAACTTATCCCATTTGCCAGCATTTTTAGATACGAGAGATGTTCGTTTTACATTTAAAACTGTTTCAAAAAAACGATCCATCGTATTGGACTTTACCTGAAGTGTATCATGTCCATCAATGGCCCAACTTTCACCATTGAACAAAAGAGAAATTGAATCATCCCCCTGAGAAATGTTGATTTGAAATACGTCTTCTCGATTTATATCAAACACTTGATCGCTTTTAGAAGTCAATTGATTTTGCTGGATTTGATTTATCCCAAACAAAACCACCATTACGCCAAAAGAAATCAAAAGCCATTTCATATTATTACCCATAAAGTTCCTCCAGTACACTACTGCGCTTTTTTTGCGCCCGCATCCGAATTAACCCAAACCCAACAATGAGAAAAGACGGCAATACTATATTTACCCACTTCCAAGTTCTTTTCGATTCATCCGATATTTCTTCCAACGGTCGGGAAGTGATTTCGCGAGATCGAAGTACAATTAGATCTCTGTCACCGACAAGATAATCAACTGAATTCATCATAAATATATGATTTTCCGGGGATCGACCGCCACCTTGGTCTAACAAAAATTCTGAATCACTTACTATGACGATTTGGCTCATCAACCCATTTTCATCTACTTTTTCTGATCGTGCGCCCAGTATCTTTTCTGGTTGATTAAACATCCTTAGAAATGGATTCTGCTGAGGATCGGGATTAAGATTAAAATTGTCTCTCATTTCTCCTGAATGATCAGAAGAAAATAATAATGGAATAAAATTTACTTTATCGTCCAAGGATGAGTCCGGTTGGATTTCACTTGAAAAAATCAATTGGAGCTGCTCCAAGCCAGCCACCAAGGGCTCATTTTGGTTAAAGTTTCTCACCACAGGTAGGAGTGGATATTCCATGGGCACATTCATCCGAATTGGGCCCATTTGCTGCTGAACACTCACACGGCCACAAACCTGATCTGTGACTAAATTTTCAACTATTTTAAAACCATAGGGTTCAACAATTGAAAATATATTAGACTGAATTACGAATGCTTGTTGAATCTGGAGGTTAGTTTTCACGCGATTCTGAGCTAAAAATAAGTTGCCACCCCGGCTTAAATAGGATTGCAAATGCATTACTTCATCTAATGATAGAGAATCGGAAACACCATTCATTAGCAATACACCAATTTCCATAGGAACTTCATCCGAAAGGCTTACTGTTTGAACATTATAGCGCTGGCGCAACACATTCTGGATATTTTGTGTTTGGCTTTCCTGCCCTTCTATCTGTGCGATACCCACTGTTGGTTTATGGGTTTCAACCAGTTTCTTTATCCGTGTTGTAATTTCATATTCCAATCCAGTCGTGGTTTGTATCACAGGGATAACTTCTTTTTTATCTTCGTAAAGCAACACCATTCCCATGAGGACCCGCTTTACCTCCATTTTATCATTTTCAACCACTTGCATCTGAACTGGCATAACACCCGCTTTTTGGGCTTCCTGCTCAATATCTTTACCATCCTCCGGTCGGAAAAATTCAAAACGGATATTTCCATCAGACAGGGCTTCATACTCTTCCAGGATATCCTGAAGATATCGGCGATTATTGGCATATTCCCCTGGTAAATCATCAGAGAAATACACTTTCATAGCCAATAAATCATCCACTTGATCTACCACCGATTCGCTTGAAATAGATAAGGAATACATATCATTATCCGTTAAATCCCAGCGAAAGAAATGGTTTTTTGAAATGCCATTTAATAAAAATAAAATAACAACTAAAAGTATTCCTGGAACAATGACTGATTTTTTGAAATCCATATTATTAAACTTTATCATAATTTATTTCCACCTCCGCACTTCTATGGTTTGAATTGTCATAAAGATGAAAAATCCAATCATAGAGAAAAAATAGATCAAATTCCTTGAATCAATTACCCCCCGAGAGATATTCGATAAATGATAATCCACTGCTAAAAACTGAACAAGTCCCGCTATAGAATGGGGCACAAATATTAATGTTTTATCCAACATATAAAATACAAGCACCACAAATACACCAATGATAAAAGCAACAACCTGGTTTTCTGTAACACTACTGGCATAGGTACCAATTGCCGTAAATGTTGCTCCCATAAGTGCCAACCCTAAATATCCACTGAAAATTGCACCTATATCCACATTGGTTCCCACTGCTATGAGGGTAAAGAAATGAATAGATGTGGCTGCCAATCCCAAAAGAATCAGACTAAATCCAGCCAGAATTTTCCCCAGAACAAATTCATGGGTATTCAAAGGTAATGTTGAAATTATTTCCATTGTTCCCATATTGTTCTCCCGGGCAATAAGTCCCATGGAAACAGCCGGAATAAAGAAAAGATATACCAGCGGCACAATGTCAAACAATGTACGTAAATCAGACTGTCCAAAAAGGAAAAATGTATTTGTAAAGAAATATCCATTAACCACCGCGAATATCACCAGAAAAATATAAGCCATGGGACTATTAAAAAATCCCAACATTTCTCTGCGAAAAACCATTCTTATATTAAGCATTGATACCCCCATCCGTTGTTAGGTCCCTGAAAATATCTTCTAGGTTTGTTGTATGAGGTGTCATCTTCAATATGGCCCAATGATTGTCCACTGCATAACGGAATAATTCCTCACGGGGATCCTGCCCTTTATCATATTCAAATTGAACCTGACTAACACCCTTGGATTCTTCCATTGAAATAAATTTTACACTGGGTAGTTTTGCCTGAATATGTTCAATCGATTCCACCACAGCACCTTTGATTTCCATATTCAAAAGCACATTCCCCATAAAATTGCTCATGAGTTCATCACTGGTTCCATTGGCTACAATTTCACCTTCATGAATAATCATGATTCGATCAACGGTCGCCTGGATTTCCTGAAGGATATGGCTGGACATAAATACCAGTTTTTCTTTCCCCAATTTTTTAATCAATCTCCGAATTTCAACAATCTGATTGGGATCCAACCCAGTAACCGGTTCATCTAAAATCAATATTTTTGGATCGTGAATCATGGCAGCAGCTAAACCAATTCGTTGTTTATATCCTTTGGAGCACTCTGATATGGTTTTATGAATGACACCGTTTAATCCACATTGCTCTACAACTCTTGCTAAAGCGTTTTTGAATTCACGACCTATAATATTTCGAACCCCTGCCAGAAATTCAAAATATTCATAAACGCGCATTTCTGTATAAAGTGGATTCAGTTCAGGCAAATAGCCAATCTGTTTCTGAATTTCATGGGTATCGTCAATAATATTCAAATCATTGACCTCGATCTTTCCCTCTGTGGGTACCAAATACCCCGTAATCATTTTAAGCGTGGTCGTTTTTCCCGCGCCGTTGGCGCCTAAGAAACCAACAATTTCTCCATCCTGAATTTCAAAGGATATCGATTTTACCGCTTCTACGGGACCGTAATTTTTGGACAAATCCGTGACTTTTATCACCGGCTTATGACCTCCTCAATTTTGATTATTTAGAATAATAAATGTTTGAAATACAACGAACTAACCTAAAAAGTTCCGGCGAATTTATAAAATAAATAATTATTTGACCAGCCGGGAATATATCATTATAGTTCTCTTATGCAACCATTGTTACTAACAATCCATCAATCAGGGAGGATTGATAAACAGTGGCACTTCTTTTAGAATAAAGGGGAGAAAGGAATATTATTATTCATTTTCATTATATCCAGGAATGTATTGGGGATTCCAACCACCTTTCGATGTTAAAGCTGTAACATTCTTCCCATCTAAATCGACTCTATAAATTTGGGCTGAATTATAAATGACATGAGAATTATCAGGTGAAAATTTCCCATTTGAACCACCATCTATTGTTAACTGAATTTCATTAGACCCATCAATATTTATGGAAAATAAATTCGTTTTATCATTTCTAAAGGAAGAAAACAAAACCACATTTCCATTAGATGAAATATCTTCCAGCCTATTGTATCTTCCAACCAAACGACCACCATTGATTTCAATAATCTTTGTATTGAAAGTACTCAAGTCAACCACATGAAAATTGTCTAAACGTCTATAAATAACATAATTCCCATCAGGAGTAAACATAGGGTCATAATGAAAATCACTTTGAGAAGGATCCCCAGAAATATAATTAAAATTTTGGCCATTTATATCCATCATAGCTATTATCGAAGATTCTACATTGAGGCGATGTGTTTGAAAAACTATTTTTGTTCCGTCGGGGGAAAACTTTGGATTAAAACAGCTCAGGCTATCAGAGGTAACTACTAATTTGATTAATTTGGTATCTCCCACTTTAAATACAAATGCATCAAAATTCATCATATCTCTTTCCATCATAAGCAAAACCATCTCACCATCAACAGAAATATCGGTTATGTTTTCAACAACGCGTGGTGTATTCATAATATTATTTAGAGAAGTGCCATTCTTTGCAATCGTAAATATATCTTTTTCTTTATAATCATTAAAAATTATGATATCTTGACTATTTGAATATTTTACTTCGCTTTCTTTCGTATTATTATTTGTAATACGGGTTTGACGACTACCATCTGGATTCATTATATAAATTTCGACTGTGCTGTCACGGTTGGATTGAAACATTATTTGTGTTCCAAACATTTCTTCTTCTGGAGGATTTGTGGGGTTTGTTTCATCGCAACCAACAACTTTTAGAAAAATAAATGCCAACAAAACTAATACAAATGGCTTATTATTATCTTTCATTTTAGCACCACCATTTTATTGGTTTTCTCAAAATCCTCAGTGATCAATCGGTAAAAATAAATACCTGCGGGTACATACTTGTCTTCCTTATTTTTGCCATCCCAAACTAATGAGTGTTGTCCCAATTCTATATTATTATTGATTAAAGTTTTTATTTTTCTTCCGGTTATATCAAAAATAATTAATTGGACAAAACCTGCCTTTGGAATATCAAAAGTAATAGATGTAGATGGATTAAATGGATTTGGATAATTTTGTTTCAGTGAATAATTAGTAGGGGGCTTATTAGTCCTCGACTTAGGGAACCAACCCCCTCCAGCATAATTAATATAATGGGTATCAGTAGCTTGATCACCGCTATTCGTAGCAACCACTTTAACTTCTATATCATTTACATACATAGTAATATTTTGGGTTTGTCCTGTCCCAAGCGTCGTCCAAGATGTTGTAGGTGGTAGCCTCTTATACCATTGGTAGGATGTTGATGCCGTTTCATTGCCACCCTCAAAATCTGCCTCTAAAGTTTCCGATTCATATTTAAACATATCTGTGATACCGCTAATTTCGACAGATAAGGGTCTATGATAAAAATTAGCAATTGTAATAACTCTTACATCATGTACACGCATATTATCCTCATCTGCTGATGAGCCAATAGTTGTGCCATTATATGATTTATCCGGATTTGACAAATATAGTATTCTATTTATCGACCCCCACGCTTTGACTGCCATAACAGTTTGAAATGAATTATTTGATGCAGTAAACCCATGTCCATAACAAAAATTCTCACACGGATAAGAATCCAAAACTAATTCATGTTTTGACCCAAATAAATGACCAATCTCGTGTGTAAAAGAATATCGTTGAGTATATTCACAGTCAACTTTCACAACAGCAAATGCTCCAGATGAAGAAACTTGAATGTCATAAGCTAAACCACAGTTTCCAGTATTGGTGAATAGAATTACAATATCAGCACCGTATTGAGTTCTAAGGGTGTGGAGGTTATCCATATAAGTATCTGAAGAGTTAACCAAACGACTCAAATTAATTGCCATGGTTTGTTCTGTATAGCTGACTTCTACTTGGTGAACAATATCAATTTGTGGGTAATAACTTAAATTTGAATCTTTGCTATTATTATAAATTTGATTCGCGAAAGTTTTTGCTCCGTTTATAATACTGGCGATGTTTGGACTCGCACCATTCTTTGCAGCAGTTGTGTAAGCAACCAGTACATCAACTCTTCTCGATGTTGGGTTCGTAATAGTTTTTTCGAGATTTTCTGGGGACGATGATTCTTTTGCTGAATGTCTTTTTTTCAAACTTCCTGTTGAATATTCTAAGGGATGTTCAAGTCCATTTTCGCTGGGATCTAAAGTATATATTACATGTCGAGCCTCTCCTAAAGGCGTAATATTCATTTTTTTACCTTTATAAAAAATATATCCTGTAATGCCATTATCTGTTAATTCTAATATAACATATTCCCCTTGAACCTTTCCCTCATTTGGTATGCCAATCCAACTATAATTATTTTCACCCCATGGTTCAACCATTTTACGAGTTGCCTCGATAAAAAGATTGTCGTATAAATTCAGGGAAAGGATTTTGGAAGTAACAAGGTTCCTCGGATTACTTACTGAAACTAAATTATAATTATATGTAATCGTTTTGCCTTTTACCCTGTTTAGTCTTTGGCGTTCGGTGGAGGATAACTCATTTTCGCTAATTTTACTGAATACGGGTTTTGACCTATCTTTATCCTGTCCAACTATAAGTGTAACAGTTGCGATTAATATTAATACATTTTTCATGATTCACCCCTTGTACTAAATTCAATCTTTCACTAAACTACATAGGGTATTTTAAAAAACCCCCCCCATTTTTCAAAGATAAATTATGTAAATAAATATTCTGCCGATTGGGAATATAATTGAGAAGAATCTGAGATAATTTTAAAGAAATAATTAAACAAGTAATATTGTTACATAGATAAATGTTCTTTGCGAACAAATGACCGCCAGTACTTCCATTTATCGATGTTTGCCGTAAAAGAATCCACAAAAACCTCTGGATAAGCCTCAAAGTAGCCATGATCTTTTATCATTTCGAAATGCGGATCCCCATTCTTTTTTGTCTTGGGTAAAAGTGTTTCTTCTCCCTTGTTTACTTGCGTTAATTGGTATCCACGGCGATCACATAACCCAGAATCCAAGGTTGCATCCATTCGAAACCATTTTCCATCTACATGAACAACACCTAATGCATGATAGGCCAAAACGCCATCGGGAATCATTTCTTTATAACGGGTTTTTAATAATGGATAATCGATGGCAGATTGATAGGTTAATCCGGCCGGAATACCCACGGCACGAAATAAGGCAACCTGCAAATTGGACTTTTGGTGACACATACCATTTTTTTGTTTTAGGACTGATGATGCTTTCCAGTCTGTCTCACTTTCGATAACAGGCGCAAAATTGTAAACTATTTCATCACGAATAAATTCAAAAATGGCGTTGATTTTTTCCCAGTCATCCTTCATACCCACTGTGAGTTCTTTTGCTTTATTTATAATGGTTGGATGCTCATGGTCAATCCATTCATCTGACAGAAGGCATTGGGTTGTATTCAATTCTGCCGGATTGGATTTTCCTTCAATTTTAATATTTCTTAATGATGACATAACATGGGGTATTTATTTAAAAATAAGGACGGAACCTACAATTTATTTTTGGGAAACGTTGGCTAGTTATTTGCCCTGAATCATATTTGAAATAGTTTCAATATGGTTCGGGGTCGACCCACAGCAAGTACCGATAACCATAGGATCTAATTCCAAATATTTTTTTATCGTTTTCCTAAAGTCATTTTCACCAACTTTTTCATCCATGGCGCCATCGGGCTCAGGATCGGTTAATCCCATATTGGGATAAACACCCCAATCACCACCCCAATTATCAATCATACTTTTTAGGGTTTGATCCGTTTTTTCAACCGTATTACAATTCAGCATGAGGCAACCCACCTGACCTTTGCCCAAGTTATATACCGCATCCAATGGATGCGCCGATAATAAATGGTATTTATCTTTGATAATGAGACTTAACCAAATATCAATATTTGCGTTTTCTACAGATTCAAGTGCCACCGTTATTTCGTCTAAATGTCCCATGGTTTCGAATAAAATTACATCCACACCTGCTTCAATAAACCATTCTACTGTTTCACCATAGGTATCTGCCGCCGCTCCGATACCGGGGAACGTCTCCGGTTCATAACAGTCTTCAATGGATGTAAGTGATCCTGCAACAATATTGGGATTGACAGATTGCGCCAATTCCACCGCTTTCATTAAACTTGATTTGGCCCGTTCAGCTGCCCTTTTGGGAGAATAATCTGCCTTTCGGTATGACCAAGTTGTGGTGCGGAATGTGTTGGTGGTTATAATATCTGCCCCGGCATATAAATAATCGGCATGAACGCCCCGTACAATTTCCGGGTCGGTTAAATTGGCTTCAGCAGACCATAAAGGTAGAGGCAAATCCAACCCCCGAGCCATGAGTTCCGTTCCCATGGCGCCATCCATAATGAGAGGTTTATTCGCCACAGCCACGCTTACAATCTTCCATGGTTTCAAAGGGGACCACACCATCGCAGCCGCCCCAGATGAATTCTTTGCATATTCCTGCATCTTGATCGTAAAAATATCGTGGAATTAATGCTTCACAAGGTCCTGTTTCAGGAATCAAATAACAGTCATCATCTAATGGGTCAGGTTGAGTACATCCAATTAAACATATGAATCCAATAAAAATGAGTTTTAGGTTTATATAATTCAAATGTTTTCCTTTATTCGCCACAGCCACGCTTACAATCTTCCATGGTTTCAAAGGGGACCACACCATCGCAGCCGCCCCAATTGAATTCTTTACATTTTCCAGAATCTTCATCATAATAATATCGTGGAATTAATGCTTTACAAGGACCCACTTCCGGAATTAGATAGCAGGCATCATCTTTTGTGTCCGGTTCACTGCACCCCATAAATAGAATGGGAATCAATTGGAGTATTTTCCTTACAAATTTCATATTGAAAATTACAGTTACAGTTCTAAGAATCACATATTAAAGACACATAATCTCGATTTATTGGAAAGTCTCTACAGGGGAAATGTCATTAATACTTGATATTTTGTATTTTAAGCTTGTCTTTTTGTAAAGTATGCTTTACTTTTCATGCGCCTATTTAATTGAAAGGACTTAAAAATGAATGCAAATTTTTTATTATCGAATCGTTTTAAGAATATTGGATGGATGATTTTCATACCATCCGTATTCCTGGGCATTCTTTGGCTCATATTTGAATTCGAGTTTCCAATTTTGGATTTGCCAGCATTTGCATTAATGGTTATTGACAATTTTAATGATGAAGGTATTCGTTTTTTAGTTTTAACAGAAGATAACTATACAAATGAAATAATTGGAATTTCATTAATTATTGGCGGATTATTAGTGGCATTTTCTCAAGAAAATGAGGAAGATGAATATATTGAACGTGTTCGAATGATATCATTTGTTTGGGCGGTAAAAATCAATTATATCATTTTATTCCTCACATTATTATTCTTGTTTAATGATGTATTTTTAAAAGTTATGATGTTTAACATTTTTTCTGTGTTACTCTTATTCATTATTCGTTTTAATCTAACAATTCATAGTTCAAAAAAGGCATTAACCAATGAATAATTCCTTAAAAGTGGAACGGGCCATTAAAAACCTAACCCAGGCTCAATTGGCAGAATTGGTACAGGTAAGCCGCCAAAGTATTAATGCCATTGAATCAGGGAAATATGTGCCTTCTACAGTGCTGGCGTTAAAGCTGTCAAAAATTTTTGATAAGCCAGTGAATGATGTTTTTGAGCTGGAATCGGATGATTAATATGCAGAATCATTTTTTAATCTTTACTTTGATACTCTCCCTATTTTCTCCATTAAAAGGAGAGTCTTCCAATACAGTTTTTTTGTTTGATGAATATGAAATTTCCACCGGATTGAGCGACCAAACGCTTATACTTTCTGGTAACTTTTTGGGCGGCCAATTGATGGACATCGCCACAATCCAGCGAGATACAATAGGTACCACCCATTTAAATATATTCCAATTTCAAAAAGACCAATGGCAATTGGCTTTAGGCACAACACTGGGCCAAAATATTCTTTTTGTGGATGTGGCCACTATTAATGGGATTGAGCGACTCGTCACTTACTCCGATGGTAAAATGGACTGGATTGATCCCATATCCGGTGAACCATCACCTTTGATAAAAATTCCATTCATTCTCAAGGCAGACCCCAAAAAGAATGTACCTCATGTGAGAATTTTCCATGATCTCAATGGTGACGGTAAAGATGATATTATCGCCCCCAGTGTGGATGGATTTTGGATCGCAACTCAATTGACAAATGGCACCTTTTCGCCATCAGTTAAAATCGGGCCTCCTGAGCCATTTTACAATCAAAATACATTCGATGAAAAACGGGATTATGGTGACGTGGGGGTAAACCCTCAAACCATGCATTGGTATCTGAGCCGTGTTCATAATTTTGACTATAATCTCGATGGTCGGAGTGACCTTGTTTTTTGGAATGAAGACCATTTTGATGTATATGTTCAAAATCAAGATGGTTCATTCGCAATCGATCCTAACACCTTCAAAACGGGTGTACATTTTGACTCAGACGGCACCTATTCCATTGTATTCAGCTTTAAAGAATCGAATACTTTTTCCCTTCTTTTCGGAACGAGAAAGTCCACGAATTATACTGTACTCCATTCTATTCAGGATATGAACAGCGACGGAATCCCAGATATGGTCACCCATTCTCTCACAGGACGTAGCGTTTTTAAAATGAAAAGTCGATATATTGTTCACTTTGGTTCAGCCACCAATAGTAGTATTCAATTTTCTAAAAACCCCGACACAGCGGCTAATTCCCATGGGAAAGGCGGTGCAACACAATCGGGAGGATATGCCCATCAATGGCTGAAGGATATTGATGGAGATGGGGAGGTCGATATTATTCGATATGATGTAAAAATTGGACTTACGGGAATCATTAATGTATTATTGGGCAGACATTTGACTATTAATTTTGAAGTCCACAAAATGGCTGATGGTCAATTTCCACCCAATCCAAATGGAAAGAAACGACTAAAGGCTCATGTGAATATTTACGATGAAAAAGGCGGTTTCTTCCCTTTTATGCGCTTGGGTGATATTACAGGTGACGGTCTGCCTGAATTATTGATCGCCACAAAAAAGGATGAAGTCCAAATCTTTTTAGGAAAACCCAATTTAAATATTCTAAATGTTGAACCAATTAAAGTAAACATAGTCGTTCCAAAACTGGAAACCCATACTTGGCTGAAAGATTTGAACCAGGACGGAAAGCAGGATATACTTATGTACCACACTGATAGTGACGCCCATCGATTGGTCATTATGGTTGCCAAATAGATGAGTAATCGTCCTTTAACTGTTAAATTAATTAGGAAAAATATTTATATATCATTATTAGCACTATTCTTGTTTTCTAGTTGCAGTTCACCGAAAGCAATTCGTATCCACAATATTTCGGACAGGGATTTTGATGACGTAACGGTGGCAGGTGAACCATTGGGAAGCATCCCAGCGGGCAGTACAAGTGAATATGTAAATGTAAAGCTTCCTTTCTGCTATGCGATAATTAAAATGCACATCGACGGCACCTATATTAACGGGCAAACACTGAATTTGTGGGCCAATCGATTTACACACGAAATTGATATTATTGATGTAGAAAAAGGATGGCTTTCAATAGACGTAGTAAGGGAATAGCCCCATGAAACAAAAAAGGAAGGATATTCTAATGACAATTGTAAGAATTATCTTTTATTTATCGATTTTAACGGGATTGTTATCAGCACAAACACCCAACAATGCCACTTCCTCTGATACCGTGTCTCAAATAAATGTATTGGAGGAAATGGGATACGTCTTTGCAATGGAAACAGTTTTTACTGGAATGAGTTACCTTTCAAGTCGGGAACAATGGTATGGTCCGGCTATCACTGGAGGATTCGACCTGTTTATGGGATTAGCCGGGTTGGAAAATGCATCCATTAAAGAATTAGAAAGCCAAAAAATTGGGCATTATATAATATCATCCGGGTTCATAGCAAAATCCATGTATAATTTTCACTATGGTAAAAAGCATAATAAAAAAACACGTTTTTGGACGAATTTTATTGGGTATAATCTTCTTGTTTTCGCAGGGTACTATTTAGACACCTTAAATTAAATGAAAATAAATCTATCTTTAATTCTAATCTTATCTCTATATGTAAGCTTTATTTATGGACAAAATAATGAACGCCCATCCGAATATATCGCCGTTGGAATTTTAGATCATAAAACAGGATTTAGCTTGGTTGGATATGCCCATACTTTTTTGCAAAATGACAAACACGAATTATTTGTGGGTGGCGGTTCTCTGATTGCGTTGCATACCATTTCAACTGGGTGGAAATATTATTTTAATGATGATTCAATTAAGGCTTACTCTGTTGTAGCAATTCATGGATTCTTTTTTAACAATATTCTGAAAGGAAAGCCGTTTATGGCTTTAGGCATAGAAAAGAAACTGACTGAAAAATTATATTTCAATTTAGGAATTAATTCAACCCTCGAAGAGGATACAACATCATTAAAAATTTATTGGGCACCATCCATTAATATAAATTGGCGATTTTAGTGGATTCATATTTTAAGAAACAATCAATGCAGTTAGCCTTTTCTTGATCGGAATACAGATATTCATTAAAAAAATAAAGGAATAAAACCGTGGAACAAAAACAAAATCAAAAAATAGTTTACTTTTTACCAAACTTAAAAATATTCACCTTATTAATATTGATGTCATTTCCCACGGCTTACGCTATGGACAATGGAGGTAGAGATGTCCTCGATGGTAAATCGTTTAAAGGAAAGATGTATTGGGACAACCCATGGATTCGTTGGGTCCGATTTAGAGATACAATCGAATTCAAAGATGGAATGATTTCATCCAAATTATCTATCAAAAGTGGATATAAACCAGCAACTTACACGATGAAAAAAGAAAATGGGAATATCATTTTTACAGCACGTTCAATCAGAACAGAAAATGACTATTTTGAATGGAGTGGTGAATTTGATGGATATACACTTAAAAATGTTAAAATGGCCTGGACCAATGACGGAGAAATGCGTCACTATATCTTTAAACAAAAATAATAAAAAACAATATTATTGATGTATGACGGAATGATAATACGAACAATATTATGGACAATCTACTTATTCACAATAGTTTTTGCCCAACCGTTAGATCCCAAGAATGGGATGGCTCTCATTTCGGGAGGAACTTTTGAAATGGGCCGATCCGATGGAAATCCAGAATATGATAATACACCTGTCCATACAGTAAAAATTGATAGTTTTTATATGGACAAATATGAAGTGACGGTGGGCCAGTTCAAACAATTTATCAATGAGACGGGTTATGACTGGGATCGTTCCTGGTGGAAGGTGTCAATTTTTTCACGCACAGATAATCATCCCATTATTTATGTGAACTGGCATGCAGCAACAGCCTATGCCAAATGGGCCGGAAAACGATTGCCGACGGAAGCTGAATGGGAATATGCAGCTCGCGGTGGATTGAAAGGAAAACGGTATCCATGGGGAAACAACATCACAAAAGATGACGCCAATTTCTATAAATATTGGAAACATGATGATGAATATGAAAAACCTTATAGTCTCCTATCCGGGAAGGATAAATGGAAATATTCAATGGCCCCAGTGGGGAGTTTTGAACCCAATGGCTACGGTTTGTACGATATGGCGGGAAATGCAGCAGAATGGTGCCAGGATTGGTATGAGGAGAATTATTATTCGATCTCTCCAATGGACAATCCAAAAGGTCCCGAAACAGGCCAAACTAAAGTGACGCGGGGTGGTCATTATTATAGCTGGCATAAAGGTTTACGAGTCTATAATCGTGGAAGCAATCCACCCCATGTGAAACGATGGCAAGATGTTCAAGGTTTTCGATGCGTGAAGGATTTAGATTGAGAAATACCCTCTTGAGTTTAGCGATTCGGAAGACCTAAAATAGAGAGTTTCCATTATTAATATAATCATTTGTAGGATCGTCATTTCTACAAATTCTTTTTTAAATAAATTAAAAATAAGACCCTCCTTCACTTTGATAATCGCCCCCGGATCTAAAATAGCCCAAAATTAATTCATCAAACCCATAGGTATATAGTGCATATGATAAATAGCCAATTACGATGACACCTAAATAAATATAGGCACTATTTACTTTTATCTTTTCCCAAATGATTAAAACTATGGTTAATAGTCGCTAAACAAAACATTTGTAGAGACGTCCCGATTCATCGGGACGTCTCTACAAATTGATTATTGATTCAAAAACAAATAATCCGTCGCCAATTGTGCGAGAGATTTCATACCGAATTTTAAATTCCGTTCATCGGCTGCAAAATAAGGTGAATGGTTAGATGATGCTGTAGATGGATCCACTGCAACACCATTAAAAAAATACAATCCAGGAGCATGATCCGTAAAAAATGGAAAATCTTCTGCACCCGTAACGTATGGTCTCACCCTTACATTTTCGTCACCATAAACACGGCGCAACGATGGCAGCATTTGCTCCGTTAAAGTGGGATCGTTGTAGGTTACTTTTGCAATACCACTGAATATTTCTAATGTTGCTTTTGCGCCGGAAGCAGCAGCAATCATTTCTACTTTATTCCGAATGCTGTTATGAATTTGTTCCCGTACATCTTCATTGAACGTCCGAATCGTCCCTTCCATCACCACTTCTTCCGGAATAATATTATTCCGCACACCGCCGTGAATAGATCCAATCGTAACGATTGCCGGGACTTTGGTTATATCCACTTCTCGCGCCACAATCGTTTGAAGTGCATTGACTATTTGGGAAGATACCACAATGGGATCCACACCGCCCCAAGGGACGGCACCATGTGTTTGAACACCAGTGACGGTAATCCGCATCCGCTCCGCCGCCGCCATCATGGGGCCGGACCGATAATGGGCTGTTCCTATGGCACCGGGCCACGCATGGAGGCCAAATATGGCATCCACTTTCGGATTGTTCATGACGCCCTCTTCCACCATAAATGGTGCACCGCCTTTTTCGCCAAGCGGTGCGCCCTCTTCTGCCGGTTGAAAAATAAATTTAACTGTTCCGGGGAGATCATCTTTAATGCTGGCGAGAATCTCCGCTGCACCCATAAGTCCAGATATATGATTATCATGACCGCAAGCATGCATCACATCCACTTCATTCCCCTGATAAACACCTTTAGCTTTGGAAGCAAATGGAAGGTCCACTTTTTCTTTTACGGGCAAACCATCCATATCTGCACGAAGGGCAACTACCTTCCCTGGTTTTCCACCTTTCAATAGTCCAACCACGCCTGTATGAGCCACGCCCGTTTGAACTTCTATCCCCAAAGATCGTAAATGATTGGCCACTTTTTCAGCCGTACGAAATTCCCGATTAGACAGTTCCGGGTTTTGGTGAAAATCCCGACGCCATTCAATCACTTGTCGCTCCAGTTGATCTGCCATTCGGTCAATTTTGTCATTAATATTTTCTGGTGCTTGTGCAAAAACCACCGACCCAAAAATCATATTCAATAAAATGCGTTTCATATTTATCTCCATTAATATTTCTTTAAATCCCCATCACGACGTTTCGCCTGTTTAACCATATTCTCTACATCCGCCAAAAGTTGCTTTGCATCATAGACTATGCCGTCTTTGATTGTGGTCTTTACACCACCTACACGCACCACTTCATTGTTTTCATTGATCTTGACTGCACCTGTACCATACAGCACTTTGAAGTTCGCCAAGGGGTTTTCATCTACAATCACCAAATCTGCAAGATACCCTGCTTTTACCATTCCGAAATTCACCGGTGTTCCCAATGGTTTATGGAGTGTTTCCGCACCATGTAAGGTTGCTGCTCTCAACACTTCTAATGGATGAAAACCTGCCTCCTGCAATAATTCCAATTCTTCAATATAACCAAATCCATAGAGTTTATAAATGAACCCACTATCGGAACCGGTGGTGACACGGCCGCCGGCATTTTTGTATTCATTTAAAAACTGCATCCATACTTGATAAAACTTTTTCCATGCAATTTCATCTGCTGTGGTCCAGTTGAACCAATAAGATCCGTGGGCACGTCTGCTGGGCATGTAATATTCCCACTGAGATGGGAGCGTATAAATACTGTGCCAATCCGCATTTCGTGCTTTCATCACATCCCGACCCGCTGCATAAATATTCATGGTGGGGTCCATAGTCATATCCAATGCGAGTAATTCTTTTTTCAGGGATTCCCATTTTTCTCCATTGGGATTCACCAAACTCCATTGGCGTGCCACCTGACCAAAGCGATGCTGTTCATCGCTGTAATTCATATCCACGGGCCAAGGCTGAATATCATGATTCTCATACATAGATTCAAATAATCCATAGTAATGGGTTTGGGTGCCGAGACCTAATCGCGCCGCATCAATCGTATTCATTCGAGCGACACCGGTCTGAGCCAAATGCGCTGTGGAACCCAGGTTGTGTTTTTTTGCTTCATCTAAAATAGCTTCCATTATTTCTGGGTCAAATGCCCGGAGTTTTATCCCATCGACTCCTTTTCTTGCAGCATATTTAACCCATTGGCGTGCGGTCTCTGGGCTATTGATCGGTCCACCCTTCCAATCATTTCCCTGACCTGGAAATTGGTACGCCCAAATCCTTGGCGCCGTAATTTCATTTTTGGCGGATCGTTCTTTTTCGGTGAGACTGAATTCCATAGATCCAATGGGGACACCGCGTACGGTGGTCACGCCATGGGCCAGCCATAGTTTATATACATATTCCGTTTCCGGTGCTTTTTGCGGATCCCCAGCATGGGCATGCATATCTACGAATCCAGGCATCACATAAGCACCGTGAGCATCAATTTCATTATCACCGGGTTTGGGACGGCGTTTTTCATTTATGGGGACACCGGGATAACCCACACTTTGCACAGCCGTTATTTTATTTCCTTCAATCACAATATCTACAGGACCCATAGGGGGTGCGCCGGAGCCATCTATGACAGTGGCACCGCGAATGACCAATCTATTAAAGGGTCCCTCTCCTTCTGATCGATCCGGCCCGGGAAGAATAGATTTTGGTTTATCCTGAGCGAAAACAGTAATTACTGCCACAGCGATGATAAAGGATAATTGCATAATTCGTTTCATGATAGATTCCTCTTTTGTTAAGATTCCCCCCTCAGGTGAATCAAAAAGTGCCGCCAAATATAATCAAGATGGGGCTGATAATTCATTAATCCTTTTCATGGTTTGATTAAACGCTTGTTCTCTCCCCCTTTTTTGAGCACCAATCGCATAGATTTTCAACTTTCGAATTAGCATTTTTTCCATAGATTTCTTTTGAGAAAAAGTAAATTCTTGTTGAATTAATTTTTCCAGTACCTGGATTCGATAAATTTCGATTCCATCCGGAACTTTTGAAAGTTGATCCTCATGTCCACCATATTTATTTATAAGTGGTTCATCCAAGAAAAGGACGGGATACTCGGCCGTAATGCGAAGCCAGAGATCATAATCTTCACAGACAGACAATGCTTCATCGAAATAACCCGCATCATCCAATAAAGATTGATGAAAGATGGCTGAGGATGGAGAAATTCTGCATATATCCAGACATTTTTCAAAAATATATCCCCCATATTTTTGATGCTTTTTCTTTTGGTTCACTCGCACACCATTTCGAATCCAGATTTCTTCTGTATGACAAAATTTTATTTCGGGGTTTTGTTGCAACGCTTCAATTTGTCTTTCTAACTTTTCCGGGAGCCATTCATCATCGGAATCCAACAAGGCAATCCATTTGTATTTAGCAAATTTAATACCCACGTTTCGGGCGGCACTCACCCCTTGGTTAGATTGTTCGATTAATTTGATTGCTGGATAAGTGGTCTTTATCCACTTCTTTGTCCCATCATTGGAGCCATCATCTACAAGGATTATTTCTATCGGTTGGAGTGTTTGATGTAAAACAGATTCAATGGCACGCGGAAGTGTGTGCTTACGGTTATAGGTAGGAATCACAACTGAAATATTCATGGATTCACTCATTTATTGGGAATTGCTTTTTAAAATAATTTTGGGGGATATATTTCCGCGTCAATCAACTTTTGTATTTCACCCATTACATAGGGTTTATCGTCTTTATAGGTCACACCAAACCAGGAAGCAGAGCTTCTCAATACATGAACCGGTTCCCGACCACTTTGAATAAGATTATTTATAACGGATGGAATGAGAAATTCGCTTTTCATTTCATTCCCCTCTGTTTTCAGAAAGTCAAAAAACATCTCATTTAGATAATCGAATAAAACAGGTGTAAATCCCCACATATTCATGGAGACCGGTTCACGCCCATCTAAATCAATTTTACGATTAGAAGTGACTGCATTTCCTTCTTTTTGTAGATTTTCCGTTTCAACCACGGAGGAGAGGGAATCATTTTTTACTGCGCATAATCCTCGTGTAACACCGCCAAAAATGGACAATGTTTTATCCAATCGAAAGGCCACCATACTGAAATTGTCTGCACCATTATTATAATAATTCGCCGCAACCTTGAAAGATTCTCCGCCATAATAATCGTCCCCATTAATCACCAAAAATGGCTCTTGAATTAATTCGGCTGCCGTTAAAATGGCATGTCCTGTACCCCATGGTTTTTCTCTACCTTCCGGACATTGATAACCATTGGGTAAAGCATCCAATTCTTGAAAGGCAAATTCCACTTCGATCTTTCCCACATATTTTTCGGTTATTTGAGATTTGAATTGATCTTCAAAATCTTTTCGAATAATAAAAATCGCTTTATTAAACCCGGCCTGAATAGCATCATAAACAGAATAGTCAATTATGGTTTCGCCGTTGGGCCCGACCGCATCCAATTGTTTTAAGCCCCCATACCGGGATCCCATCCCCGCCGCCATAACCAACAGTGTTATATTATTCATGGATACCCTTTCAAATTGAAATTATAAGTTCAAAAAATTCGTGTTAGTTTACAGCACGATAGTTCCTATGAAAAATAAAATTATATGACTGATCATTTTTATCTTACCCAAAAAACGGTAAATGAATACATCAAAATGGCGAAAGGTTTTGACGGGCGCGACATCATTAAAAAGTTGAAGGTTTTTCTTCCTGAGCATTCATCTGTGTTAGAATTGGGCTCCGGGCCAGGCGTTGATCTTGAAATTCTTGCTGAAACCTACCATGTAACCGGGTCGGATTTTTCTCAGCATTTTCTCGATTTTATTTCATCCAAACTTCCAAAGATGGAATTGCTTCTTCTCAATGCTGTCACCCTCGACACTCAAAAGAATTTTGACTGTATATATTCAAATAAAGTGCTTCAGCACCTAACGAACGATGCATTACAATTATCAATCAAAAAGCAATCTTCCATCTTAAATAATGGCGGCATTGTTTGTCATTCTTTTTGGAAAGGAGAAGAATGCTATGAAATGAAAAATGCCCTTTTTAATCACCATTTAGAAGAAGACCTTGATCAATTTTTCTCCCCTCACTTTGAAATATTATTATTAGAAGCGTATAAAGAAATGGAAGCGGATGATTCGATTTTGTTGATTGGGGAAAAATGATTAATTTCAATTGTTATTATCTGAATCGTCCTTGCCCAATTGAATTATGAAAAATAAAACATATCAGATCCAAATAGCATTAAAGAATTTTAAACCCAAGATTTGGAGAAGAGTATTAATTCCATCCGATTTATTATTACCGGATTTTCATAAAATTATTCAAACATCCATGGGTTGGTCAAATGGACATTTACATCAATTCACCAAGGATCACATCTACTATTCTTTGAAAACGGTCGATAGTGAGTTTTGGGATGAGCAGGTGGATGTGGATTATACTCAGATCAAAGTATCAGATTTATTAATAAAAGAGAAGGGGAAAATTTTGTATGAATATGATTTCGGCGATGATTGGGAGCATGACATTACATTAGAGAAGATACTCCCCCATGATCCTGAATTAAAAATACCTGTTTGCTTAAAAGGAAAAATGAATTGTCCACCTGAAAATTGTGGCGGTGTCTGGAATTATGCTAAAATGCTTGAAAGTTTGGGCAAACCTAAACAAAACGATTATAGCTGGTTTTTCGAATTTATCGAGAATCACTTTGACCCTGAATATTTTAATGTAAATGAAATTAATGAAATGCTTAAAACTGAAGATTATGGGTGTTTCAACCTAATGGATGAATTTTAAGCTATCTCTAATGAGGATTCAAATATGCCGGATAATTTTCATATAGAACAAATTTTTAATGATCAAAATTATAAAGGGGTGCCTGCATTTGAGGGATATTCTCCTGTTGAGATACACGCAATCCTATATGAAACTTTCAATCAAAGTTCCCCGATTCAATTGAACACATTGACCGAATCGGATTACAAAAAAATACCCTTATTAAATCAAATTAAGTTTCTTATTGAGATCGTAGATTCTCAAGGTGAATTAAAACTCACATCAAAAGGATATTTACCGCCTAAGATAGTGAAAAATCTTTATAACCAGGGATTCTTGAAAGATTACTTTATTGATTCAGGTATTTCTAAGCTAAGTAAGGAATTGGATTCCGTTATAGTAACATTATCAAGAATTTTACTCGAAATTAGCGGTATCGTTAAAAAAAGAAAGAATAAATTAAGTTTAACAAAAAAAGGTAAAAAATTATCAAAAAATAATTATAAATTATTAAAGCATATATTTTCTGTGTTTGGCTCGAAATTTAACTGGTCTTATTTCGACTTGTTTGGAGAGGACAATATTGGACAAATGGGATTTGGCTTTACCTTGATTTTATTGAGCAAATACGGCAACAATAAGCAACTTGACACATTCTATGCCGACAAATATTTTAATGCATTTCCAATGTTAATAAATTATTCAATCAAATCAAGTTATGAAACACCTGAAAGTCATGCCTTCGATTCCTATTCAATACGGTCCTTTGATAGATTCTTAGATTATTTCGGTTTGATCAACATTGAACAAGAGAAAAAATGGGATGCGGATAAATATATCTCAAAAACAGATTTATTCGATTCATTAATCAGTTGTACACCTCACATCCACATTGATTCTTTTAGAGATATTAGAGCTTGATATTATTAAATGAAGTAATATAACAAACAAATTGTTCAGAATAATATCAAAATGGACCAATTGTTTGTTGCGTTATTAATAGCCATAAGTAATAAAATTTAGCCATATTTGGCTGGTCATAAACAAGCCTAATCCATATTATTAGAGCTAAGTGGTGATAATAAATCAAGGGTAAATTCCGTGCGTATATTTTCCTCTTTCCACTTATAATAGAAATACCCATATCATGAATTCATTTACACCATTCGGGCTTTACCCTGAAATTATCAAAGCCATATCTGAATTAGGTTTTGAAAACCCAACCCCTATTCAGTCTAAAACCGTTCCCCATTTATTATCTACAAATCAAGATTTAATTGCATCTGCGCAAACGGGGACAGGAAAAACAGCTGCATTTGGATTACCATCCATACAGCTTACACACATTGAGGATAAATCAACTCAAACATTGGTCCTTTGCCCTACACGGGAACTCTGCGTTCAAATAGCTAAAGACCTGGGTGATTATTCAAAATATATGAATGGAATCAACATTTTAGCTGTGTATGGTGGTGCCAGCATACAACCTCAATTAAAATCCTTAAAAAAAGGGGCCCAGATAGTTATCGGTACCCCAGGGCGCACCAAAGATCTTATTAAACGAAATAAGTTGAAACTCAGTAATGTTTCTCGGGTCGTTTTAGATGAAGCAGATGAAATGCTTACCATGGGATTTAAAGAAGATCTTGAAGAAATTTTGGCTACAACCCCTAAGGAAAAGCAAACACTTCTATTTTCTGCAACCATGTCTAAAAAAATAATTTCTATTACAAAAAAGTATATGAACGATCCATTAGAAGTTTCTGCAGGGAAAGCGAATTTGGGCGCTGAAAATGTGGAACATATTTACTATATGGTTCAAGCTAAGGATCGATATGAAGTACTTAAACGCATTGCAGATATAAATCCCAATATTTACGGCATTGTTTTTTGTCGCACCCGTCGGGAGACCAAAGATGTATCCAATAAACTCATGCATGATGGATATAACGCTGATGCGATTCATGGTGAATTATCTCAAGGTCAACGGGATGAAGTCATGGGGAAATTTCGGAAACGCCAACTGCAAATTTTAGTGGCTACCGATGTGGCCGCTCGAGGATTAGATGTGAATGACCTCACCCATATTATCAATTATAATTTACCGGATGATTCAGAAATTTATACCCATCGAAGCGGTCGGACAGGCCGTGCAGGAAAAGATGGTATTTCCATTGCAATTATTCACACACGTGAGATTCGAAGGCTCAATGAAATTGAAAATATTTCTGGTATAAGATTCTCAAAAAAACAGGTCCCCAATGGTATCGATATCTGCCAAACACGCCTATTTTCCCTTATTGATAAAATTAAAAAAGTGGATGTGGACGAAAAACAGATCGCTCCCTTTTTGCCATCAATTTATGAGAAGCTCTCGTCCCTTGATCGGGAAGAATTAATTCAACATTTTGTATCCACCGAATTCAATCGATACTTATCCTACTATAAAAATGCCAGAGATATCAATACATCGGGTAAACATGGTGATAGTAGAAGTGGGAATAGAGGAAAAAGGACTAAGGGACAAAGAGCGACTGGTCCATTTACAAATTTTTACATCAATGTGGGTTATGTGAGCAAATTGAACCCCGCAAGGCTCATTGGGTTAATTAATGAAAGTTTAGGATCATCCAGTGCTGAAATCGGTCATATTGATATCAAAAAAACTTTTTCATTCTTTGAAATTGAAAAGGCCAAAGAAGCTCAATTGATGAAAGGCATTCAGGGGAAAAAATTTGAAGGGAGACCCATCGAACTTGAAATTTCCCAGGAGAAACCTGAAAAAAGATCCAATTCAAAAGATAGGTCTTTTAATAGAAAAAGAGGAAAACGTAAAGGAAGTGATGGCCGGAGAAAAAAGAGAAGGCGAAAATAAAGACTTAATAAACACCTTTATTTTATTATTGTCCCCTCATCCGCTTCTATGATATAAGCCCTGCCCCCAACTTTTTCAATCGCCTTAGCAATTTCATCCAGATTGTTTGGTGCATAGGCAAACATACATCCGCCGCCACCGGAACCATTAATTTTTCCACCCAAGGCGCCGGCATTCAAGGCTGCATCTATCATAGATTCTATCTTGGGTGTGCTCACTTGAAGCACATCCCTTAACACTTGATGGTGCTCTGTTAAGAGTCGGCCGATTAATTCATGGTCTGCTTCATCTTTTTCTAATTCAACTAAACCATCCTTAAGCAATTCTCTGTTTTTGAGGGTGCCGTTAAATAATTCAATTTCATCTGCACTGAGATCCCTTAAATCCGTACCCTCATCCATAGTATGAATAGATTGGTCTGGGTTTTTGTTTTTTAACTTTTGAATCAAATCAATGCGTGAATCACGGCATCGATTGAGAATACCCATCGTATCTTTTGGCTCGCAGGAATCCCCCAAAACAAAGGCGCCCAAATTCGAATTCAACGTTCGAATCGAAAGTGTTGGTTCCGATTCCAAATAGATAGTTTTCCCCATGGCAACAGAATATTGGTCCATCATACCGCCCGATTCATTGAATTCAGTCACTTCTGCTTTATAAGCCAATTCACCCATCTTTTGTTGATCCCAAACTACAGGGTCATCGGCTATTCGAGATAAAAAATGAATCCAACTCACCATGATAGCCGATGAACTACTGGCTCCGGAGCGAATGGGAATTTCACTGGCAATCTCACATTCAAGCCCAGATGAAAAAGTGAGACCTTCCCTTTGGCAAACATTTATGCCGCTCTTGAAATAATCTCTGGGTTTTGTATAAGTTAAATCTTCTAAGGTAAAGGATTCCGTTTCACTCAAATCTATTTTATGGATGATAACCTTTTTATCTTTCCTCTTTTCCCCTTTTATCTTCGCCCGCAGAGAAATCGCCATGGCAATAACCGGCAAGCCAAGGTAATCCTGATGTTCACCGAAAAGACATAGTCGCCCGGGGGTAGATATAATCATTTGGGAAAGTGTTTAAGTGCTGGAGTATTCATGTGTTTACGTGAACACCTGAACACTTTTTAAACTTTAACACTTTTCACCCAAACTTTGAAAAGGCCCATTGAAGCCAGCGTTCCCAACCCAATTATGAATAGCCCACTTCCTAAATGACCATAAATCAATTGTCCTACGCCCAATAAAAATCCGTATACGGCAGTACAACCCAACACCATGGAAAGTATTCCATTGGGAACCGGCCAGGGCTCCGTGGAAACACCATCTGAATATTTAGTCCAACCGGGTCCGCCGGGATTCACTTTTTTTACAAAACTTCGGAGTGTTTCTTCATCGTCCGGTGGTGTAAAATATGTTGCTGCGATCCAAACAACTGTTGTGAGCAATGCCCCAATCACGATCTTTTGCCAACCATCCAGAGTAGAACCACCAAAGTTAAAATAGCCTGCAATTATGATGGAACTAATCATGGCTACAATTTCTGTATATGCATTGATCCGCCACCAAAACCATCGCAATATGTAAATCATGCCCGTACCCGCACCGATCATCAGTAAAAGTGTAAATGCTTGGCCGGCGCTGGTGAGTAAAAGTCCAAGTCCTCCGCCGAGAATAATAGAAACGACTGTAAATAATCGACCCGCTCTGACCAACTGTTTTTCTGTTGCATCCGGACGTATAAATCGATGATAAAAGTCATTCACCAAATAACTGGCACCCAAATTCAATTGAGTGGACATGGTACTCATAAATGCAGCAATGAGCGATGCGGCAACCAACCCCAATAGCCCCGATGGCAATAAGGTAAGCATGGCGGGATAGGCCACATCATGACCCAATTTATCCGCCGGTAAATTCGGGAACGCTTTTTGAATGTCCGATAATTCAGGGAATACAACCAAAGATGCTAAGGCAATCAATATCCACGGCCAGGGACGGAGTGCATAATGGGCCACATTAAAAAAGAAAGTGGCACCCACTGCATTTTTTTCATCTTTGGCAGAAAACATTCGTTGCGCAATATATCCGCCGCCGCCGGGCTCCGCACCGGGATAATAACTGGCCCACCATTGGACCGCCAGGGGCACTAACAACACAGGCACCCACGCATTTGGATTAGATAAATCCGGAATAAGAGAAAGTTTATCCACAACATTTGTGTGAGTAATCAGGTTAGAGAGTCCACCAATTTCCGGTAAACCTAAAATATAAAACATTCCCCAGATGGAACCAACCATGGCCAAGGTGAATTGAACAAAATCTGTAATAATGACTGCCTTGAGTCCACCTAATGTGGAATAGGCCAATGTAATGGAACAAGCAATAGTCAACGTGACCCATCCGGGTAAACCCAATACAATTTCACCAAATTTTATGGCAGCCAAACTCACCGCACCCATAACCAATACATTAAAGACCAATCCCAGATAAAGGGCGCGAAAACCCCTTAAAAATGCGGCGGGTTTTCCGCTATATCGAAGTTCATAAAATTCGATATCGGTCAAAACACCTGACCGTCTCCAAAGTTTTGCATATACAAATACAGTTAACATTCCTGTGAGCAAAAATGCCCACCAACCCCAGTTACCGGATACACCATTTTGCCGAACAAGGTCCGTCACTAAATTGGGTGTATCGGTAGAAAAGGTGGTGGCCACCATGGATACGCCTAATAGCCACCAGGGCATATTTCGGCCAGCTAAAAAGAAGGATTGTGTATCCTTGCCCGCTTTTCTTGAAACCCAAAGACCTACGATGAGTGAAAGGGCGAAATAAGCACTAATAATGGTCCAGTCTAATGTTGATAATAGCAATTTGTTTTCTCTTTAGTTTAATAATTATCTATAAAGTTAATACAGACTTTTAAGGATCGAAACTCGAAAACTAAATTAATTTAGTGATTTTTATCACAATCCTTATTTCTGGCATTATCTAAATTAACCTATTCATTTTCTACAATTCTTTTGAAAAACCATACAGAATTACAATTACTTGAAAAAATTAAAACCGGGGATAAAAAAGCTTTCCGGAAAATTTTCCAGTTATACCACCAGCCATTATTTCGGTTTACAGTTAGTCGCGTTCATGACCCGGATATTGCCAGCGATATTGTCCAAGATTCCTTTGTTCGTGTTTGGAAAAATCGAAAATACATTCAATCTAAAAAATCATTTTTCAGTTATATCGCTACCATTGCATCCAATTTAACTAAGGACCATTTCCGCCATCAGGCCGTCCGCCAAAAACATGAGAGCCAAATTGAATCTGAATTGTATACCGCCGCGGAAAATATTGAAAATCGAGAGGAAAAAGAAGAAATACAGAAAAATATATTGGAAGCCATTCATTCACATTTGCCGGAAAAATGCAGGAATATTTTTATCTTAAGTCGTATTGAAGGTCTGTCATCGAAAGAAATTGCGGATGTGATGAATCTCTCAGTACGCACCGTAGAGAATCAACTATATAGAGGATTAAAGATCCTCAGAAATAAATTATCGAAATGCTTATGAGTAGTTTTATACCCTCAATCGTTTACTTATTGAATCCTTGGCGGAGGAACCCCATGGGAATAACAATAAAATAAAACAAAACGAAAAGAGAGAGAAAAATGAAACGTATAATTCTACTCACAGCTATGCTGACAATCATGGCTTGCGAAGATAAAAATGGTGAGGACGGTGCTTTAACCGGAACTTGGAAACAGACAAATATGGGTACATATGCCAATGAAAACTGTTCTGGTGCTTTGGATTATTCAAATTGGGCCTCAATGGTGGCATTCGGCTTTAAGAATGAAATGACTTTCAAGTCTGATGGTACCGGCACATTTACATCTACTGGCGGTGGTGAAACGGACGAGTTTCCCTTTACCTGGGATGAAAGTAAGAGCCAAATTTGTGCAATGGGTGAATGCTTCACCTACACATTAGTTGGAGATAAATTCACGATTGACCAGGCGAATGATGCCAATTGTGAAGATGACAATGGAGAAGAATCGGGTCACACATCAAAAACCACGTGTGAAGCAGCTGGAAACTGGTGGACAGAAGCAGTCTGCTACCAAATGGAATTCACCAAGGACTAAGTGGTAATAAATTTGGTAAAGGACTCGATTAGCCGCCAATGTTAATACATTACACATTTGTAAAAGCAGTTAAAAGGTCGGAGTTTTTCCTGACCAAAACTTTTTATTCTATCCGACAAAAAGATTGTTGTGAGTAAAACATCTGGCTTTTTCGTAATCCTATTGAATCCACGGCGGGGGTCGTCGGGAAAATTAATTAACCAAAAGAGGATAATATGAAATTAATCACAAAATTAATCGGCGCCATAATGCTATTGGGAGTTTTCGCTTGTGAAAATGAACCGGTAGATAATGGGGATCAGAATAAACTGATTGGGACATGGTTCAAGAACCAGCGTGCCAATGCGAGGACATTTGATAAAACAGGATCGGATATTTCTAATGGTACACTGGCCTCATGGAATTATGAAACAGTCGTCACGACCAATAGCGATCAAAATGCAAAGGATCTTTTTTCAGAAGGCATTGGCGGTATTGATGTTTCTGAAAAAGACGATGCCACCTTAACCTATATGTTTGTTTTTGAAGGGGAAAATGGAGAAACGGATGAAAAAATGATAAATGCTTTTCTTACCAATTTTTCCTTCATATCTGACGAAATTCAATTTCCGTTTTACGGATTGTCTTTAGGAGAACAAGAATGGATAGATTCAACGGGTGCGACAGGACCTGTCGACTATAATGCATCCTTATATGTGCAAACAGATGATTCAACGTACACTATGTATAATGGGAACGTTGATTTTTCCTACGATGGAAAATCATTAACGGTAATGGAATCAACCTTAATTGAATATGAAGGTGATAAAGCCATAACCATTAAAGGAGATTTGGCTCATAGTTTCATTGCTGTTCCTGCGAATACACCCACTGTTATAAACACATTTGGGGAGGATAATGTTGGAATAGATCAAGGTGGATGGACCATTGACATAAGAGAAGACGGTAAATGGGTTGAATTGTATCAATGGGATGAATGGTCTGACTCTACTGTAGCATCTTGGGAAGTAGATGATGATATTCTAAAAGTTACTTATGATTTTTCTGAAAAGGGTGATATTGATCCACAATCAAACGATGATCCTTATCCATACATCATAGAATTCAGTTACAAAATTGAAAACAACGAGTTATTACTCACGAACGAATACAATATTTGTGATGATAATTTTGCGGAATTTTGTTTAACTTTTTTTGAGTATATCTATGGGTTTGATCCAGGTAGTCTCGAATCAATTGTTGATCGAACAAGTATGACGTTTACTCAAACGCCAAGTTCATCCAGCAAAATGTTGGCTTCTGAGCCAACTGAAAAAGCGCGACGTAAAATGCTAAAAGAAATCAACGCATTTTTGAGCCAAAGACAACAATAAAACAATAATAAGCTGACATATGGGATCATTCAATAACAAACTTGTAGGCGATTTAAAAAAGCTTTGGCAGCTTTCCAAGAAAATCTCTCTGCCCAAAGCGCCTGATTCAGATGAAGCCTGGGATCTTCTTTCCCAGCGTCTCGATATCGAAGATCGCCTTGAAGTCTCTTCCAGTTTACCTTCAAAATCAAAACTGGTTTGGTCTCAACCAAAGCCACGGCTTGCTCTCGCCATGGCTTTGGTCGTGTTGGCTGTCGTTATTTCTCCATCTCTTTATCGATTGATTGATCAAAATACATTAATGGCGAACCGTGGCCAAACGATCGAAGAAACGCTGCCCGATGGATCTATCATTACTTTAAACGCTGAATCCCAGATCGCTTATGGTTCAGCATTTGGAAAAGGCAATAGAAATATCACCCTTATGGGTGAAGCTTATTTTGACGTGGAAAAAAATAATGTTCCATTTACAATTCAAGCGGGGGAAGCCACGGTGACTGTTGTGGGGACGGAATTTAATGTCCGTGCACGCAATGATCAGATTGAGGTGGCGGTAAACGAAGGAATTGTAAAAGTTATAAGTGAGGATAGCACCATTACCCTAACAGCAGGTCAAATGACTTCCTTTTTTCAAGGCGACTTTCCGAATTTATTTGGTTCTTTACCATTCCAAGGGTACCCGGGGTGGGTCCAAAATCAACTCATGTTTCATGAAACAGAATTATTATTTGTCTGCCAAGAGATCGGCAGAAGATTTGATGTGAAGATTGAACTGATGGATAAGAATCTTGAACCCATCACAGTTACGGGGGTGATTGATGCTTTGGATATTAAATCCGTTTTGTCTACATTGACTTTTCTCACCCAGCGTAACTATGAGAGCAAGGATGGTAAAATCATTATCTACTAAAATTATTCCATACCTGTTTCTTCTCTTTTTAATTATACCGTCACTACACGCGCAGTCTTCTCCTGAGGATGATTCTGTTCAACTCACATTCCAGAATCTTCCACTTAAAACAGCGCTGGATTCCCTGATTCGAACCTTTCGTATGAACATTTTGTACCAGGATCGCCACGTAGATGGGTGGGCTGCGTCATTGAATTGTAACCCTTGCTCAAAAGAAAAAAGTCTTGAAAAGTTATTAAACGGATCGCGTCTTATTTGGAAGCGAAAAAATAATCAATTCGTGATTAGTAAACCTTGGTTTGTCCCCATTGGCCGAAGTCTTTCTGGTATTGTTACTGATTCAGAAACCGGCGAACCACTTCCTTATGTTGATGTGTTTATTCAAAACTCATATTGGGGAACCATCACCAACCAGGATGGCTATTTTACCCTTGCGGGAGTTCCCTTTAAAACCATGGGACTACACATCGCCCATGTGGGATATAAAACTAAAATACATGATTTAAGGGATTCATTCTCTAATGCCCATTTAAAGATTCAGTTAATATCCACTGTTTTGTCAGGCAATCCTATTCAAGTGGTTGGGAGCCATGATTCATTATTGGATACGGAGTCCAATTCACATCATTCTGTATCCCCAAGACTGGTAGAACAAGTGCCTGGGTATGGACAAAAGGATGTCATGCGTACCCTCCAACTTTTACCAGGGATTAATGTTGGTAAAGTGAATGATGCGGGTATTTATATTCGGGGTGGTACACCGAATCAAAACTTAATCATGTTTGATGGTATTACCATGTATCATGTGGATCATATGTTTGGATTTTTCAGTGCATTCAATCCAGCTGCAATTAAAAATATTCAAGTCTATAAGGGTGGGTTTCCTGCCAAATACGGCGGCAGATTATCCAGCGTCCTTAATTTATCCGGCAAAAATGGAAATTCAAAGAAACCTGGGTTTTCGTTATATACCAATTTGCTTTCAACCGGCGTCTCATTTGATAGACCCATCTTCAATAGAAAAGGAAACATATTCTTTTCCGCAAGACGATCTCACATTGATTTATTGAAGTCACCTCTTTATGACCAAATATTCAACTATATCAGCGGGGAAGATATTGGTGGAATAAGTACTGAATTGGCTCAAACAGATTCTGTCATTGTTCATAAAAAAGAACCTCGATTTTATTTTTATGACCTCAATACAAAAATAACTTTTATGCCCACACCAAAGGAGGTGATATCATATAGTCTCTACCGCGGGCAAGATTATTATAATCATTCTTTGGATGAAACAACCATGGGGCTGGATATCAATACAAGATATCGGTTTAAGTTAGAGGACCAAAACAAATGGGGAAACCTTGGCCAAAGTATGCGATGGGCTCGTCAATGGGATTCGGGTATTTACTCTAATTTGTTTCTTTCAAGTAGTAAATATCAAACCGCATATCAATCCACCAGTTCTTATGATGGCCCCTGGGAGGAACCTTTTAAATATCAATTTGGTGAAAAAAACATTGTTAGAGATGTGACCATAAAATTAGAAAATGATTGGTCCTATTCATCATCTCATTCGTTGGGATTCGGATTTGGACTGTCGAAATTTGATTCTGAATACACCAGTGAATATGCAGACACAACTACTGTTGTTTTAGATAAAACAAATGCACCTCAATATTTTGGATATCTCCAAGACAAATGGACGCCAAATTCCAAACTTAAAATCGTAGGGGGTCTTCGGGGGAATTATTATAATAAAACGTCACAATTTTATATCGAGCCTCGATTTTCTGGTGTGTATAAAATGTCCGATAAATTCAGTTTGAATGGGGCTGCCGGTGTGTATTACCAATTCCTGAATCGATTTATCAATGAAAATTCATTAGATGGCGCCAACGATTTTTGGATGGTTTCAGACAATTCCAACCCGCCCGGAAAATCAAATCACTTCATTCTGGGTGCTCAATGGATTGGGAAACCATTTTCAATTGAAGTTGAAACCTATTATAAATCCTTGAAAAACCTGATTGAATTCGATCGGTCATCTTCATTTTTGACTGAAGACCCATTTCTAATTGGAAATGGAACCGCATCAGGGATAGATATTTTATTTAAAAAGCACTCGAAAAACCTTCAATCTTGGCTTTCTCTTTCAACGGGTAAGGTTACATATACATTCCCGGAGATCAATGGGGGAAAATCCTTTTTGGCTGATCATGACAGAACCCATCAAATAAAATGGCTTAATATTTATAATTTTGGTCAGTGGAAACTATCCAGTATCTGGACTTATTCAAGTGGCCATCCAAACACACCATTGTCCGCATTTGAAAAGGTTACCGGTGATTTTGATTTCACCTATTATAGTATTAAACCAGGGTCTAAAAATTCGGAGCGACTTAAACCAAATCATCAATTGAATATTCATGCAAGCCGATTCATTAAGATTGGTGCGGTCAAAGTAAATATTGAGCTGGGGATAATTAATCTTTATAATTACAAAGGCGTCAGCTATCGGAGATATCAATATTGGGAATACCCCATAAAAGTTCGAGACATTTATACAATGCCATTTACCCCAACAATTGGTTTTCAATTGAATTATTAATATGGATCATCTAAAGTAAAATTGGTTGATTTCACTCTATCCTTTTCTAATCTACAGAAACGAACCGACTCAATTAAAATGAGATATTACCGAAGTAAGTTTAATCATTGAATCTCTCATTAAATCCCTGATGTGACTGTACTCACACAGGGTCTTAATTTTGTGAGTATAAATGGTTTCTTAACCGTTATTATAATAATCGTAGACACTCTAAACGATTTATTATGGTGACATCATTAATGTTATTGATTCACAACAAATTAAATGGGAGTTATAAAATGAAAAAAATAATCATTCTTTTTTTGAGTTTAGTTATTGCCACCTCTTTTCTTATTTCACAAGGCGTGGAAAACTTAACTGACGACCAGAAAATAGAATACAATAAAAGAAAGCTTACCGTAGAAAAGGCTTTAGAAACATCGAATGGTATGTTAGGATTCCTTGGCATAAAGATTAATACATGGCGTGCATTTAGAGGCCTTACTCACCAAATTGAAAATGAAGAATTTTTTCGAATAACAGGATATGACGAAGAAGCCAATGAAGTTAAAAAGACCCTTAAAGATGCAAATAGTAAAGAATTGTTGGGAAAGGGCCTGTCTTTTATATCAGCATTTGGGCATTTTTATCAATATTCGGTAGATCCGAATCCTAAGTACGGCCCGAACGGGCCCCTAAACTACAGATATAACCCTACTCTAACCGATATTTTAGGTGTGATGGCTGGGATTGGGGGTATGTATTTAATGGTTAAAGGTAAATTGATGAAACAAAAACCTGTTGCACCCTATCAATTAGTATCCGATATAGCTGATGAGTATAATAAAAATCTTATCGCAGTGGTAATACAATCCAACGTATCAACACCATAGTCGGGATTAAGGCGGTGATTTATTTATCTTTAATATCGATCGTCTAACCCAAAAATGGGTTGATTCGTTTTCCACTTTCCCCGGGTAAAATCAGGAATTTTTACCGAAGTACTATTTAATCGAATTGATTTTTCTGATAAGGGTACAATGACACTCATACTGACTGCATCATATACATCAATTACCGGCGTTTGATTATCTTTTAATGCTTCTACAAATGCCCGAACCACAAAGAAGTCCATACCGCCATGACCGGCACCAGAGGCTTGATCCTCAAACTTTTTCCATAACGGGTGGTCATATTCTTTCATATAAGCTTCGTCTGATTCCCATCGATGAGATTTGGGACTTTTTCCCTCGATATAAATCGAATTGTTGTCCTTCATCCACAACCCCTGGGTCCCTTGCACACGAAAGTTTAGAGAGTAAGGTCTTGGCGAATTGGTATCATGACTGAGCATAATGGTTTGGCCATTTGCACACTTGATGACTGTGGTCACTACATCGCCTAATTTAAAATCCACCTTTGCATTGGGATGATCTGCACCCCCATTTTCCACAATATATTTATGAAGGCCACGAGATTGAGTTGCTGTGGATGTAAGGTGAACCATACGGTTTCCTCTGTTGATATCCAACATGGGACTCACCGGTCCTAATCCATGAGTTGGATATAAATCCGCATTCCGATCCACAGAATGCTGGGTTCGCCAAGCTGCTTCAGAAAATGCCTTCTCTCCAAACTCCACACCGCCGCCATAGGCCTCTTTGCCATCATTAAATTTTACATGACGGAGATCATGTTGATAGCCGCCCTGGCAATGAAGGAGTTCACCAAACAATCCTTGCCTTACCATATAGAGGACGGCCATGATATCCCGGCGGTAATTTACATTTTCCATAATCATACAGAGTTTGCCGGTCTTTTCCGATGTATTTACCAAATCCCAACATTGATTCACAGTCAAAGCAGCGGGCACTTCTGTGCCTACATGAATGTTATTCTCCATAGCAGCCATGGCCATGGGATGGTGCCATTCCCAGGGGGTGGCTATATAGACCCCATCCAAATCTTCTTTCTCCACCATGTTTCGAAAATCTTCGGGACCATCTTTATATATTTTTGGTGCCGGTCGGCCTTGCTTTGCAAATACTTTTAGTACCATTTCTATCATTCGATCATCAATATCGCAAATGACAGGTATATCTACATTAGGACGGTTAAGCAACAATCGGGTCATTCCCTGGCCCCTAAACCCAGTTCCAATAATTCCAACCTGAAGTTTGCTTGATGATGACCCAAATAACGATGTTGGTAGTATGGATGCGGCCACGCCGGCTACAGCAGTGGTTTTAATAAAATCTCTTCTATTCATTTTTGACATTGTATTATTTCTCACTATTGTTTTAATGAAGATTAAAATATTAAACTTATGACTCATCTTAAATTATTTTAAGATCACCAAGATTCAAACAAATTAACTCAATGGTCAAATAAATGAAAAAACAAACTATTCCTATATTATTAATTTTATCTCTTTTGACCACTTCATGTGAGGTACAGTCTTTAGACGTCCAGGGTCACCGGGGAGCACGTGGACTACGACCGGAGAATATGCTATCCGGTTTTGAATACGCCATGGATCTCAATGTAACTACAATCGAATTGGATGTGGCTGTAACACGGGACAGGCACGTTGTCGTAACCCATAATCCTTATGTCCATATAAAACTCTGTCTCAATAAGGATGGATCTTCCATTCGTCCTGATACACTTGGACTCGGCCCTTTTATTAGAGATTTAACTTTAGCAGAAGTTCTGACCTATGATTGCGGCAGTTTAAACCCGGATCCATCCCGGTTTTCTGAACCGCCTAGAATCAATATTCCCGGTGAAAGAATGCCAACCCTTATTGACCTTTTTGATTTGATTCGCGAAAAAGGCAGTCAGGTCAACCTGAATATTGAAATGAAGATTGATCCCCGTTACGATATTACAATCCCCGAACATGAATTTGTTAAAACTGTAGTTGATGTTGTGCAGAAAAGTGGGATGAAAAATCGAATCAATCTTCAATCCTTTAATTGGCGGACACTGGAAATAGCCAAAAATATTGATCCGGAAATCAAGACAGCCGGGTTATTAGGGGAAAATTCATTTAAATCAATCAGTGATTCAGTTCCAAGCCCATGGTTGAATGGCATCAATTTTGAAGACGCCGGTGGATCTGCCCTTGATATATTGAATGAAGCAAAATCATTTATTGATATTTTTTCACCTGCATGGCGTTTGGTGGTTCCAGGAGATTCACTCTATCTGAACAGCACAGTTCAGGAAATTCAAAATGCCGGTTTCCCGGTGATTCCCTGGACGGTTAATCAACAAAAAGAAATGGCAACATTAATTGATCTGGGTGTCGATGGAATTATTACCGATTATCCTGACAGCCTCATTTTTTTGTTGGATGAGTTGGGGATAAACGTTCGTTAAATCGGTTGAAATTCTAATATAATTTTTCAATAATAAGCTTTTGGCTGCTTCTGTTTTTTGTCACAACTAATTGGCTTGTTTCTCTATCCAACTGAATCAATTTATCCGAATGATTAAATATTTTGCCCACAACAGCATGCGTAGAATATAATCCTCCCAGCCATTTTCTTTTATCGCTGATATATAGGAGGTCCCCTTCCACCCCTTCCAAATCCATCGCCAATGCATTCGAAATATCTACCAACGGCAGATTCCCCGTTCCTGTAATGACGGGATTACGATTCATGATCTCAGCCATTGCCATTGATTTTTTACTGGCATTTTCTTTTCCCGAAGAACCCTTATACAGAATAATCGCATCTTTCACCGTACCCCAGACCAATCCTTTCTGTCGTATCTCTAATTCCGGCTTTGTAAAAACAGTGACCCCAATTCCAATAGCTGCACTTATAGAAATACCATAGAAAGCACGCATAAATTTGAATTGTTTCATGCCATCAAAAATGCCATCTCCCACATCCACCATGGGAACACCATGGGCAAAAGGAATAATCACTTGAGGAACAAATAGAGAAAAAACAATGGCACCCATACCTCCCACCAATGTGAAAAGGGCTGCTTTTCGAGTAAACCGTTTCCAAAATACGCTGAATAGTAATGCAATCACCAATGGAGGCGTTACAGCCGCCGTAAACGCACCATGGGCTGCATAAATCGTTTTGAATGACATAAAAACAGGAACCAATAAAATCCCCAATATGGTGACAGATACTGAACTAATCCTGGCCATTTTGAGTAATTGCTTTTCATTGGCTTTGGGATTCATGGGGCGATACACATCATTTACCACAATGGCCGCAACAGCGGTAATCAATGTATCCACCGTGGACATGAGTGCGGCGGTCATGGTGGCCAAAATCAACCCGAATACGCCGGGGCGACTTAGAAAATCTGATGCAATGAAAAAAGCTTCATCCGCTTGGATGTCACCGGGAAGAATGCCTCCATGAACCAAGGCTTTTGCCACCCAGCCACCAGAAGCAACCACACAGGCTGCAATAGGCATGAGTACCAAGATAACCGTAAAAATAGCTTTCCGGCCATCCTGAAGGGATTTCGTGGATAAAAACCGCATGATTATACCTTGGTTCAAAAAATAAAACATGGCTGTATTGGCAATCCCATCCTGCCAAAATATCCCCACACTGGGGAAGGAAGGATCTTCATTAAAATTGGGAAACGGTAACTTATGCGCTCTGGGCAAATGCTGCCAAAACTCTTCCAACCCTCCCAGATAATTAATTCCCAAAAATAGAATCATTATTCCTGTCCCCAATAACATGAGTCCTTGAAATAAATCAGTCATGATTACACTGGTTTGTCCCCCAGCTGTCACATAAATGGCAGAAATCGATGCTACCAGAATTGCGGCAGTAAATATGGGCCATCCCAGGAGGATATTCAATACCTTCCCCATGGTGAAGAGGTTTACACCCACATATCCAATGAGGTAAATCAAAATAAAAGCGGTGACCCATTTTCGAACGGTTCGATCGAATCTTCGTTCAAAATATTCCGGGATGGATGTAATCCGAGAAAAGTATAAAATGGGCAACCACCCAAAAAGTAAAAGCGGCAACCAAATCCAATCATTCAAATAGGTTTGGCTACTTCCAATTCCGTAGGTATAGGCTACACGACTGTATTTTACAAAACTATAAGAACCCACCGTTGTGGCAATCAAACTAAACGTAATGAGCCACCAAGAAAATCGCTGACCCCCAAAGAAAAAATCTTTGACCGTTTTTTGTCGTCTACCGAAATAGGTTCCAATGATTAAAATGAGTAAAAAGTAAAATACCATAATACCATAATCAATGGGTGCCCCAAGGGTAGGACTTCTTTCAGGATTACCATAGAAGGGAACGGGTGGTCCTGTTGAGAAATTTCCAAATTGCAAATACCCCTGAAGTACAAAATAAAAGAAAAGAGGAATCATTACGAAAAGCAGGTTTCGCAACCCATTCCCAGTTGCACTTAGGTATCCCTGGCGGTATGCGAAGATTAACCCAGTGGTAAAAACGATACCACCTATTATGAATTGATATGAAAACATCATGATTATTTTATCAGTCGTAAGTTGAAAATTAACAATTGTGACTCATACAATTACGCAACTGATTTCAATATTGACAAAAAGAGCCCCTATAAATCCCCCTTTCCAAAGGGGGCATGGGGGATATCAATAATATTGATGCTCTTTGAGGGGTTTTTGAGCAGGACGACTCCGGTATGGTCATTCTTCCCTACGGGGCAGGCACGTCCTGCTCCGGTATGTGGGAGAAATAGGATAGAAAGACATTTATATTATCCCCAGCCTACATTTCATTACGGCGGGCCCGTCTACTTTCAATAAATTGAAATACGAATCGGGCAGGCCCGTCATCAAGATGCCGGGTAGGCAAGCTTTGACAAGGGAGATTTTTTTTAATTTACGGATGAAATAAAATCACCGAGACGCTGAACCATGGCTTTAAATCGAGGATGATGATCCTGGATAAAGGAATTGGGATTTGGATTTTGTTGATAGGCTCGTACCAGCGTTGCCGCCGCTTCATCACTTTCTGCATCGATATAACTGGTGGCCAATCGAACCGCATATTGGTCAGGATTATCTAAAAATTCAGATCCTCCTAAAACAGCTATTTCATATTTCTCTAATAAATGGAGACTTAATTCATGATCAGAGTGAACCCCTTTTGATTTTAAAGATTCCGCCCATGGCATAAAGTTGGGATACAAATAAAATGCACCTTGAGGAGATGCACAGGGAATACCCATATCAGCCATTTGATTGTATAAATATTGCGTCCGTATTTGGTGCATGGCGCCGCATGTATGGATATAATTTTTAATTTCAGAAGAATCTTCATAAGCGGTGATAGATGCATATTGTATAGGTGCTGGCACGCAAGACCATATTGAACCGGCAATATGACGAAAACCATCAATAATTTGATTCCCAATTTCACCCTCCGGAACAACTGCAACACCCATTCGCCAGCCGCCCAATGACAATATTTTACTCAACCCACCCAAAACGACGGTGCCTTCTGGATAATATTGCGCAGGTGTTGTATGGGTAAATCCATCATGGGTTAACAGACTGTATATCTCATCGCTTAGAATGACAATATCATTCTTTCGGCAGTATTCAGCCACAGCTTTAATATTCTCTTTTGATAAAATTGTCCCCGTTGGGTTGTTTGGATTGGTGAGAACCAACATACACGGTCCCGGGGTCGCTTGGGCACGGGCCTTGGCTAAGGCATCAATGGACACTTGAAACCCGTTTCCACGATCTAAATCAAATGTTATAACCTGACGGTTATTCAGTTCTGCATGGTCTTTATATGAAACCCAGGCTGGTACGGGTAATATCACATCTCCCGGCAAGGAATGTATGACCGCATATAATAAGGACTTACTCCCCACACCGACAATTATCTGGTTTTCATTTGATGTCAAATTAAAATGCTGATTATAGAATTTAGAAACCTGTTGGCGTAAATCTTTGATCCCCTGAATGGGAACATAACTATGTTTACTGGCACTTTTTTCAAGTGCATCGGCCATGACTGGGTGAACGGGAAACCGGGATTCTCCAAACCCAAAATGGTAAACATTTTTACCTGCTTCCCACATAGAATTGACTTTCTCATTCATGACTAATGTTGCAGATCCGTACATAATTTATTTCTTTCTCTGAGAATGTTTTTTGACTAAATCGAGTAAAATCTGGTACATAGTTTTCACTAAGTGGGATTGGGGATTATTTATCTTTTCTATCAAACCAATCGTCCGGATAACCGGTTTTTTACCAAATGGTATCACGCGAATATGCTTTGGAAATGGTTCAGCAATATCTCTCTGGGGAACAACTGATACACCCAATCCATGAGCCACCATCTGGGATACGGCTTCGAGTGAATCCATTTCCATACTGGTCTTCACTTTTATTCCCCGCTCGCGCAAGTGTTCTTCTGTCAATCTCCCCTCCCAGGATAATCGCTGAAATCGAATGAAAGGCAATGACTCCAATATTTCTCTATCCAATTTCCCTTTTGCATTCTCCGGTGCGATAACAACCATTTTTTCATGAACAAAAGGATGCCAACTTAATCCAGGCAAGAGTTGTTTAGGTTCGTTGACAATAGCCGCAGCAATAAGACCCCGATTCACTTTCTGGGATAAATCTATCGAGAAACCACTGATTATATTTACATTGAAATTGGGATGAGATTCCCGTAAAACGACTAACGCTTCCGGAAGTAATCCGGATTGAATAGTGGGAATTGTACCCAACTGAAGCGCACCGGTTAACTGTTCAGATAAGTTTTCATTTAAATCTGAACACATTTTCAGGATTTCACGTGCGTGGCGTCCAAATTCCAATCCTTTGAGTGTAGGCGTTGGGGGTCGAGTGACTCGGTCAAACAATTCTACGCCCAATTCTTTTTCCAGCATTTTTATCTTAATACTAATGGCAGATTGAGTTAGTCCAATCGCTTCACCAGCTGCTGTGAATCCACCATGATTTAAAACAGCAACTAATGTTTCAAGTTGTCGAAGTTCCATTTTTACATCTGAATATGAGTATTTTATTAAAATCTATTACGATGATCATTCACCATCCCTATCATATGTCCGTCCCTAATTAAAAAGGCGGTAACTTTTCAGCCACCGCCTTCTTTTTTACGAGTCTTTCATGAAGATTAAAAGTTAACGTTGTCCATCATACTCTCAAAAACCGTCTAATGGTAATTTGGTCCTATGGGATTAATCTTACCTTCATTAAAAGGTGCAAAGCTGGTATGTGATCAGTATCGTTCATTAAGTGGGGAAAGAGGGCAATATGAATTCCCACTGTAATACCATCCATCTTTACCACTCCCAGCATTTGCAAATTCGTTAACTTTTATACCTCAACATCTATTTTTAGAAATTGTACATTAAGCGAATGTAAGTCATACCACCGTGGTACCCGAGAGGGGAACGACGGGGATAAGGCATTCCTTGTGAAGCACGTTGTCTCAATCTCATTTGGATATGCATTGGTTACATTATTGGCACCAAAAACAACATTAAGATTGTTGCTGACGGCATATCTTAATTCAAGATCAATAAATGTAATTGGATCAATCACATCTTTCTGACTGCGTTCATCAATGGATTCACTATAGTAGTTCAAACGAACCATTGCAGACATTGCATTTCCAATTGGCCGAGTCACTGTTGCTGTGAGACGGTCTTGAGGAAGATTGTTTTCAAGATTCTCTACATTTCCATCAGACACGGGGTTTAATCCATTCACCTGATTTTGTCTAACCACTTTGGTTTCGTTGTGATTCATGGCAAGACTCAGATTGGTTTCACCCATTTTATACACTGCAACAAGATCATAACCGGTTGTTTTTGTATCAAGTGCATTGGTATAAAACGCCAGTTTTTTAAACTGAGGATTATTTTCAACTGCAAGAGAACGTGATTTGATAATCTTTCCTGTGATATCAATTGAGTACATATCAAAGGTCAAGTTCAGACCGCTCATTGGATTGGACGTAAAACCAAAACTGGTATTCACTGCTGTTTCAGGAACAAGTTCTTTTCCACCCAATGCAACAGCAAGTGGATCTGTGGAACGAACGGTACCTTCCTGTACCTGTTTTCCTGTGGGACCATCAAATGATGTCACAATACCCGTATAGTTGGATTGGCCAGGGGTCGGTGCTCTAAAGCCGGTAGAATAACCACCGCGCAGTGTAACCAAGTTCCCAACGGAATAGCGACCAGCCACTTTAATATTACTGGTTGACCCAAAGTCAGAAAAATTTTCTGACCTGGCCGCAACCTGAAGAAGCAGTGCATCACCTAAACCATATTCTACATCTGCATAATAAGCGGTATTCTGTCGAGCAAATACACCCTCAGCATCTGGACCAGTTCCAGGCATACCATTGGCTGCCAATCCTGGTGCAGTATAGTTACTACCGGTTGAAGGATCTGTCAACAAGGCGACATCCGCCCAAGGACCGGGCATCCAAGATTCTTTTTGCCCTTGCAACATTGTATATTCTTCTTCCCGCCATTCAGCACCAAATGCTAAATTAATATCATCGGAAATGGGATAGGAGAAATCAGCATTCAAGTTTGTTTCAGCTTGTTCCAAATCGCCAATATCGAAATTATGAGGCGAATACGGACCCCATGAGAGGTTCAATGTATTCTTCAAATAATAGCTAATATGATTCTTACCATAACTGGCGCTGAAATCGTATTTCAACCCTGTAGCCATATCACCTTTAATACCCACGACGGAACTTAAATCATTGCCATGACCTTCCAGGCGAGGTGTAAATCCTAAGGGATACGTATCACCCCAGGCAAAGTTACCTTTTGATGGATCTGTTGGATCGATCGGGATGGCAGTCAAAGCACCTGATTTTCCGGCGGCACGCAGGAAGAAACTATATTCTCCAAATGTGTCAGCGTAATTACCGAAAGAGTAAGCTTCAACGTTATCACTTATTTTTAGACCTGCATTCCAAACGGAACGAAAACCATCATTTTGTGGGCGACCCCAGTTCATGGCTGTTTGCCATTCATCTACACTTTGGCCATCAGTTCCGTCCCATCCTTTATAACCAACTGAAGCTGATTTATGTTGATTACCACGAGAAAGTTCAGGTCTACTAGAATATTCAAAACTCAGATTAACAAATCCATTCTTTGTAAGTGGTAACCCAATATTGGTCGCTAAAGTCACATCGGTTTCACCGCCGCGTCCATTGGGCGCTTTCATCCAATTTCCACCGGTCAGTTGAACATCAAATCCAGAAGAATTATCTTTCAGGATGAAATTCATTACACCTGCAATGGCATCTGAACCATATTGTGCAGAAGCACCGTCGCGGAGGACTTCAAGCCGTTTAATGGCGATACTTGGAATCATACCTACATCTACTGCTTGGGCACCCACATTCATGGCAGCACCAAAATGTGAAATCAATGCGGAACGATGACGACGTTTGGAATTGGTCAGTACCAGGATGTTATCTGGCGGCAAACCGCGCATAGACGTCGGTCTTACAAATGCTGCACCATCACCTGTCAAAGGTGTGGCATTAAATGAAGGAACGAGATTTTTCAGTGTTTCTGTCATATCACCGTTTCCTTGACGCCGTAATGTTACATTATCGAATCCATCGATGGGCGATGGCGATTTCATGGCTGTACGTCCGGCTGCACGTGTTCCTGTCACAAATACATCTGCACCGGCTACAGCATCAACTACCAATGAAAAGTTGGCAGTGGATGCACCATCTCCTACGGACACAGACTGACTTGCAGACTGATATCCGATGTAAGTCGCCGTCACTGTGTAGCTGCCGGCGGGAACATTATTGATTGAATAGGCACCGTCTGTATCAGTCGCTGCCCCTAAGATGTACCATCTACAATGAGGTTGGCACCGGGTAAGCCATTTCCGTTTTCATCCGTAACTGAACCGGAAATAGACCCGCTTTGAGCCAATATCATTGAAAAAGTACTGAGAATAACTAATATGCTCTTAAATTGTTTTAGCATCATACTCTCCTGCTCTCCTTTCGTTATGTTTAAAATAAATCCTCCTCTTAAGGATGTTAACCTTCAATTTAGGTTATCACTCTTGAATAATCAAATTAAATTAACCGGGTGGATATCATAAAGTCAAATGAATTTAAAATATAAATATCATTAATTATATTTATGTTATTCTGGTTTTACACTTCGGATTATTTCCTATAATCCAATGGTGGTTCTCGATCGCCCAACAAGGAATAATAATTAAATGTGGGACCTCTTCTCTCAATCAATTCTTTTTTGGCATTCTTGACTGCTTCAGGATTGTTGTATAAATCCACTGCGGTACCAGCAATTGTTTTGGCTGCATTCATCATACCTTTCATACCGATACTCATGCCGCCGGCAGCCACAGCCTGCCATGTATGGGCCGACGTACCCGGCACCCAAGTTGCGGTTCGCAAGCCAGCTGTGGGCACCATCCAACTTACATCGCCCACATCGGTAGATCCTTTTCCTCGCGTAAACTTAAATGGCTGAACGGTACTTGCGGAGGACACATCCAGATTGGGGTTTCTCAATGTTTCATGAATTTGATCTGCAAATAATTTTTCCTTTTTCGAATAGTTGACACCTCCTATTTCTACTAAATTATTATACATTATTTTTTGGGCTACATTATTGGCCAATACAGGGCGGTTTCCATGAATAATTTCATAATCTAAACGGGTGCCCGTTCCCAATGCCGCTCCTTCGGCTGTTTGCAAAACTCTCTCCCATAATTCTTCCAGAATATCCACATTAAAATCTCTGACGTAATAAAATACTTCGGCAAAATCAGGCACAACATTAGGGGCATTCCCCCCACGGGTGATGACATAATGAATTCGCGATTCATCCGGAATATGCTCCCGCATGAGATTCACCATATAATTCATAGCTTCCACTGCATCTAAAGAGGATCGACCTTTTTCTGGCGCACCGGCCGCATGGGCTGAATATCCATGGAACCTAAATTTGGCTGAACGGTTGGCCATAGACGTAGACGGGCTGGCTGCGTTGCGATCCCCTGCATGCCAATGGAGCACCACATCCACATCATCAAATAATCCGGCACGAACCATATATACTTTCCCGGATCCTCCTTCTTCTGCAGGCGTACCGTAGAGGCGAATCGTCCCTTTTTGTCCAGATTTTTTTAAAAAATCTTTTACCGCAATAGCTGCAGCCATTGAAGCCGTCCCAAATAAATGATGGCCGCAGGCATGACCCGCACCTTGGTCCTCAATGGGTAGTCGTTTGGTTGCCACTTGTTGAGAGATGCCCGGCAAAGCATCAAACTCAGCCAGGATTCCAATAATGGGTTTCCCTGTTCCGTATTCCGCCACAAACGCTGTTGGAATGTTCGCAACGCCCGATTCAATGCTGAACCCTTCGTCCGATAATGTCTTTTTCAGGAGGGTTGAACTTTTCTCTTCTTGATATCCCACCTCAGCGTATGCCCAAATAGACTTGGCTATTTTTTCATATTTTGCTGCCCGTTTATCAATGGATTTCTGCACATCCTTTTTCTTGGGTTTGGCAAAAGTTTGGGATGGTATTAATACTGTAATTGCTAAAAAAGTAATGACGAATAAACGTGATAATCTCAATTGAACCTCCTGTTTAGGAAACATTTTAATTTGTTACACTATGGGAAATTATAAGACTATAGAGGAATTGCAAAGAAAGATTCGAGTCAACCGGGACATTATCTTGAAGGGCAGTGTGACGACGCTGCCCCGGCCTTCTCGAAAACTCTAATTAAATAAGTATTGGAATTTCAGATAATACTGTCGGGTCGTTAATTGACCATTATTAATGCCATCAAAAGATAATGTGTTTACATTTTGATTTTGTGTGGACCCAATATAAAAAATAGTGAATGGACTGGGTTGATAACTGATGAGGGGCTGAAATGTAAAAGATTGACTGAAATCATTATACTGCCCCAATATTCTGAAACTTAATGCTTCATTATATTGATAGTTCACTTTCAAAGAAGAAAGGTACCCTGAATAATATTCTTCTTTTCCATCCAAGGTGGTCATTTTTTGTTGATTATACATTGGCTGTAGATTCAATTTATCTGTCAATTTGATTTGACCCCATATCCACATAGTACTGTTTTTTCCTTTTTCCGGAGTATCCAGAAATCTAACAATACTTTCGCCGCCTCTGTAGCCGCTGCCAAAAGTGAGATTCTTATTAAATTGACTCCTAAAATTTAGGGAATAAGATGAAACATTTTTTAAATCCGTATTTTTAAATCGAACAATTGGATCATACTCATAACTAATATTTACGTTAATTTGACGGGGTAATTCAACATTACCAAAAAAGTCAATATACTTCACTTTTACGTCGCCTCCGAAATTACGGCGAACACCCGTGTTAAAACCACCCACCGCTTTACTGATGAATGAATTGGGAAAGGCAATCCAAACACTGGATACATAAGCACGTTTCGCATTATTACTCCGGATAAATCCATTTTCTGCCCGAAAGGTCGGTGATTTATGGTCATATCCCGTTTCCAAAATCCAATGTTCTGTCTGGCGGGAAAATTCAAATTCAACCGCATTCCCTGTAAAGGATTCACCGTTAAAAGTAAAGGAATAATCGTCACCAAACGTATCACTGGAAACCACCAGCGAATCATTGGGCTCCTGTGTATGACTAAAAACGGATTGGAATTCCAGTTGGTATGTGTCGTTAAATCTGTATCGCGTATCGATTCCAAACGTTGAACCACTCCCGTTATTATCTAACATTTGGCGGTGTGTACCCAAAACGCCAAAATAACTGCCACTATTTATTGACCGTTTGTAACGAAAGATATTGGATAAACTTTTCTTTCCCATGGCAGAATAACTACGTTCTTCCCCCGGAATGATGTAGGGTGAATCCTCATCTATCGCCGTGAGAAGCGCCCATGTATTTTTTTGTCCACGATTGATGATTCTTCCTGCCGCAACAGGATTATTGATGGAGCGCGTATAAATGGCATTAATCCAAGTATCCATTAAATCCGATCCCTCGTTGAAAAAGGGGCGTTTCTCCTGGAAATACAATGCGAATGTTGTATTCACATCCACCTGATCTTCATCTGCTTCTACCTGACTGAAGTCCGGATTGATGGTCACTTCTACTGTGCGGTCTGAACTGAAGCTGTATTTAATTCCCAGGGATGCTTCCCCAAATGGTTTACTATCCTGGATCACGTCATTGTTATCCAATTCTGAAGACTGAGATCCCACAACTGTTGGCAAAAATTCAATACGACCTTTTTGTTCGATTCCTTCTATACCTTTTAGTGTTCCCAATTGACAGAGCCAGCATGAGTTTGAACGATCCAAACCGCCCCAGACTATTTGTGATCGAGTCCCCCTTGGAAGGCTGCGGTAGAATGTAACTTTCCATTCCTGCACATCCTTTTTAGGAAAAGATAAACTTGAAAACGGAATAGCCATCTCTACCTGGAACCCTTTATCCGTAATCTTCCCTTTGGATTCATAAATGATGTCAAAAGAAGGGTCGTCATCATTCCCCTTATTCATCGCATCCATTTGGATGCCATAAGGATTGGCGCCAATCATAATAGCTGAATTGGCATCTCCATAAGTATCAATGACAATGGCAACAAAATCATCGCCCCATGCTTGATCTCTTTTTTGAAAGGAGGCGCGAATTTCATCCGGATTTGAATAAGCCATGAACGCCACATATAGGTTATCTTTATCATATGTCAGTTTTACTTCCGTTTCATCCGGTGGCTCAATATTGTCTCCCGGTTGAATTTCTAAAAAATAATTCGTGCCGGCCGCATTTTCCCAACCAGGGTCATCAAAATCTCCATCAATTAAAATTGAGCTTGATGTTTGGGTAATTTCGAAAACGCGGTTTTTCAAATCATCCGATTTCACGGATGATTTGGGTGCCCCCGCTCCCAGGATTCCTATGCCGAATAAGATTGGCATTATTCGATTCAAATTCATTTTTAAAACCTTTTTTTAAATTTTGGTAACACACCTAAGACAATGAATTATTAAAAAGGTTGTCATGTTTTTTATATGATTATTTGGATATAGAGCAAACGACGCCTAATCCAAAAAGGTCTTCCCCATCGTGGGGAAGATTTAGAAGGGGAATGTAATTGAAAAAATATTAATCTTAAAGCTGTTGATTTCGTTATTTCAGATCATTGACAAATCCCCCTTGAATCCCCCACTTTGGGGAATCCAGAGGGTGTCTAAAAAAATACTCAATTAATGTCGAGACGTCGCCACGCCAAAGGCGGGTAAACATGCTACGTCCTTACCCAAGTTTGTATATAAAATATACAGCTTAGAATCTAATTCGTAATAAAATTAAAAAGGCCAATGAAGGTTGGATGAAAAACCTGTCTGTCCGCTACAGATTATCTGTAAAGACACGGTATACCGTGTCTTTACGCAAGTTTATATACAGATTAAAGACGAGCCAATGGATCACCTCTACATTAAACTTAATGTATTCTCTATTCGTTGATTCATCCACCGATTTATGATAAATAAAATTAAAAGTACAATACCCCATTGAACCACACAAGTGGCCACACTGTATAATGATGTGGGATCATACCAATCATTGGGGGCATAAACCGTGGCCGAAAGCCACATCCACCAACTGAGTAAAACAACGCCCAAAGCGGGGACAACATATCTAATTATCGTCGGCCACCATTGGGGAAATGGCCAATCATTCTTGCTATCGGCACTGACTTCCTTAATTATTTTAGACAATCCATATTTAATCACGGCGGCGGCGACAAAAATGCCGGACAGCATGAGGGCCACACCCCAGACAAAATCCTGATTCCCCAATATATCCAAATTCTGGGCTGATGGAATTCCCATCAAAAAGCATACACCCACAATCCAACCCACAGCGGTGGCGCGCTTAACACCAAAATCGATGAGGTTTCGAACCGCCAGTTCCAACATGGAAATCAACGAAGAAAACCCAGCGAAACTGAGACCTAAGAAAAACAGAATCGCCAATGGTTTTCCCAAAGGCATTTTCGCGAATAATTGAGGCATCCAAATAAAGGTTAATCCAGTGGCAGCAGGACCGGAAGATTTCATTACATCCAGAATTTCACCTTTCGCCATACCCATTTCATTCCCGAGAATAGAAAAAACCGTACTGAAAATCATAACAGCCGCCATGAGTGACACAAGGTTATTCCCAATGGCTACGGTGAAGGCATTTTTAATGACCCCATAGCGCTTTTTGATATAAATAGCATAAGTGAGGAATAGCCCCCAGCCGGCGCCCGTATCCCAGGCATTTTGGGTTAATGCTTCTAGCCAAATACGCGGTTCTTTCAGTTGGGACCAATCCGGAGTAAATAAATAGGATATACCCGCCATAGACCCCGGAAGCATGAGGGCCCGAACTACCGACAAAAGTACAATAGCCAATAAAGTGGGAATAAGTATGCGATTTACTTTTTCGATAGAGGATACCCCTTTATAAATAGCAAATCCACCCACACTCATGGCAATGGCATGAAACAAAATGGGGAAGGAACCATTTTGAAAATTATTCCAGATTTCCCAGGATGTTTCTGTTGTATTGGGCAGTGCATTAAATGTCATGCTGCCGAAATAGTAAATATTCCACCCAACCACCACGGAGTAATAAAAAGCAATGGCGGTGGAAACAAACCCAACAAATCCACCCAAAAAAGCAAATGGTTTTCCCATGAAATGGGCAAAGGCGCCCACGGTACCCTTGCGAGATTGGCGGCCCAAAACATATTCAGCAATAATGAGTGGAATACTCCATAAAAAAAGAAACATGATCCATGCCACGAGAAACGAACCGGCACCATTTTCACTGCCATTTGTGGCCACAATTCGTGGGAATCGCCAGATATTGCCTGTCCCTACGGCAATGCCCAGGGCGCTGATTAAAAATGTAAATCGAGATGAAAAACGGGGTGCTGCTTCACGCATGAAAAGATCCTGTCTATTTTGAAAAAATCACTGCTCAGAGAGTCGTAAGTGTAAACTGAATCGACCATGTTTACCAAAGTAAAAACCTAAAGAATCAAAGAGATTATGGGAAAAATATAATTGAAATATTTCATTAAATATGTCGCTATCCTGACAGTATAGTTGTCTGGATGACCCGTAATATCACAGCGTATAAAAGCCATTAGGAACCATTATGAACAAAACAATACTTCTGATTACAACCATTTTTATTCTCGGTTGCCAGGATCAAGATATTGAATACATTGGCAGTACCTCTGGTACGACCATCAAGGAAGTTGTAAACGGTACATGGTTGATCAATCCTGAATATATTCGCAAAGGTTGTTTTGCAGGAAAAGATTGTATCCCCAGTTTAGAAAATCCTGTAAAAACGACCCACGATGACCCGATTGTGGATTATTTAAATGAAGAAGACTTGGTGATCGGCATCTGGGATATGGGTCAATATATCGCCTATCCCCATAATATCATGGACTGGCATGAAGTTGCAAATGAACATGGATATTCTATTTCTTACTGTCCCCTCACCGGGAGTGCATTGCATATTAAAACGGGGAGTGAATTTGGCGTATCGGGAATGCTGTATAACAGTAACCTCATTATGTATGATCGAAAATCCGACAGTTACTGGCCCCAAATGTTTTTGAAATCTGCAAGAGGACTTCGATCCGGTGAATCCTTTAGACTGAAACCCATGCTGGAAACCACTTGGGGCAATTGGAAAAAACTATTCCCCAATTCAAAAATTCTCAACGGGGATTATGGGTTTTCCCGGGATTATGCAGAATATCCCTATGGATTTTATAAAGAATGTAATTCGAAGGAATGTGGCGATTATATTTTATTCCCCATCGAAAACCTGGACGAACGGCTCAAAGCAAAGACCAGAGTCATGGCCATAATTACGGAGAAAAAACAGAAAGCCTATGTGATCGAAAGTTTTGATTCGCCAACCATTATTAATGAAAATATTGGCGGTATCCATCACTCCATTATTATATCCGGCCCAGATAACATGGCCATTGCATTTGAAACGGAAACCCCCCTGACAATCAATCAATGGGATATGAATATTGGTTCAATTATTCTTGAAGATGGAAAAGGAAACCTGTGGAATATATTGGGTCGATCAAAAGATGGATCTTCCCATTCACTCACCCAGGCCATGGCCTATATTGCCTATTGGTTCTCTCAAGGTGCGTTTTACCCTGATACTGAAATTTATGATAATTGATAAAAATAATTCAACCCGATTGTCCTACCTCCGACAGTTTACTATAGTCGCGACTGGATAATTTTCTACTGAAATAAAAAACGAAAAGAGACGATTATGTTAAAAAAACTAATTATTACCACCACATTTATATTCATAGCGTGCAGTAACCCTGCATCCTCATCCGTTAATTTAGATGAATCTGACTGGCTCATTAATACAGACTATGTGCGACAGGGGTGCTTTTCCGGAAAGGACTGTATTCCCAGTTTAGAAAACCCGGGGAAATCATCTATAAATGGCGCAAACCTGGAATTTTTAGATGACAATGACTTGGTGGTTGGGGTGTGGAATGGCAAAGAATATGCTGCTTATCCCCACTCTATTCTGGATTGGCATGAAATCGCTAATGAAAGCGACTATTCAATTTCATACTGTCCCCTCACAGGGAGTGCACTGCATTTTGAAACGAGTGGTGAATTTGGGGTTTCCGGAATGCTCTATAACAGTAACCTGATTATGTATGATCGAAAGTCAGACAGTTATTGGCCTCAAATGTTTTTGGGATCTGCATCAGGAGAACGGCAAGGGGATAAACTTAATTTGAAACCCATGCTTGAAACCACGTGGAAAAACTGGAAGTCACTCTTCCCAAATTCAAAAGTAGTCCATTCCCTTACGGGATATTCTCGGAATTACAATGCCTATCCCTATGGCCGATACAAAACTTGTAATTCGAAAGACTGTGGCGATTTTATCTATTTCCCCATATCCAATTTGGACGATCGCCTCCCTGCAAAAGAAAGGGTCTTATCCATTATTACCCAATCCAAACAAAAGGCTTTTGTGATTTCTGCCATTGGTTCACCCAGGGTAATCAATGAAACCATCGGCGGTGAAAAATTTGCCATCGTCATTTCCGGAAATGATAATATTGCCATGGCGTTTGAAACGAATGATAACCTATCCATCCAATCCTGGGATATGGCTAATGGAGCAATAATATTGAAAGATTCCCAAGATAATCGGTGGAATATTTTAGGCAACTCTCTGAGCAATGGAACCAATTTGGACGCAGCAAATGCATTTATTTCTTATTGGTTTTCTCAAGCTGCTTTTTACCCGAATACGGAGATTGCCAAATGAAAATTCGATTTTTTACAGCTATCATCATTCTATTCACTTCAACTCAGGCCATAGGCCAGGTATGTTGTTCCCTGGTGGGCGCCATCGATCAGGGAGGCGGTCTTTCCTCCTCTCATTGGGGAACACACTGGCCTTCAGCTTATGATGATTTTAAAAGCACACGCTGGGTGGTGGGATTAAATTCTTTAGCCCGAAAGGATAATCACCTGAATATTCGTTACGGACCGTCTGTATCGACTTTTTTTCAGGGATCAAAATATGTAACAAAAAAAATTATTGGATATGGTCAAGTTGATTTGAGTACGGCTATTCTGAAAGAGGATTTATCTTTTGATCCCCAACAAACCCGAATCGATGTTTCGGGCATTCGTCTGGGTGCACGGTTTGCGCTTTCTAAAAAAGTTGGATTTGGAGCCATTGAATGGAATCACACCAATCAACCAAAACTATCGAACCGTTCGTTTACCTTTCCACTGGCATCAGTCCCGTCCCTTTCTGCATCATGGATTAACCGGGTATCCATGCCCTGGCAATCAAAAAACCCTTTCTTTTTATCCTCAGTAACTTACTCAGTACAATTCACAAGGAATTTAAAAACAGACCCGGATGTTTTTATCGATTCCCATGGATCCATAAATTTTTCTTCCAGCATTCAGACAAATGATCAATTCACTTTTGCACCATTCCTTCGTTTCGAAACACAAAAACTATTGGCGCCTCTGTCTCCATGGGAGGAGAACCGGGCGACTCGATGGTTAAACCAGGTAAATGTTGGCCTTGATTTGACACCCAAAAGTCATCAATGGGCCTGGTTACACGGCAGAATAACACTCCCCCTTATGTGGTGGGCTTCACGAGACGGTTTTCCCGATGGAACAGAACCGGTGATTCAATTTTCATTTGTTGGGAACTGGCAGGGTGTATTTTAATTTGAAATAATTAACGATTAAAAATGTCTATTATTGAAATGATTTCTTATACGCATCATTTCAATAATAGAATAATACAATTCATTCCATTTATTCTCGTGAGGACAGGAGTCATCACTCAATCAAATTGTAGATTTCCTTTTAGTCAAAATTTTGATAGATATTAAATCTTAGTTTCTTTTGTTTCAAGATATTCAACACCTACGGCGTTGTTTTCCTTTTCTTATTCTTTTCTATAAACATTTGACTCCTCTGGAGTCCGCTACAATTAATGAATCCCGCCTGCCCTGTAATGAGTTTACGAATGTATCGGGGTAGGGATTATTTGTTTATAGAATACGATTTAAAAAAAAGAACCCCATCGGGGTTCAACAAAATGGTATAAACAGTATTCAAAACAGTTCATTGTTAGAACATAGCCATTATTTTTAACTATAAAGATCAATAATTATGAATACTTCAACTTATACCACCATCACTGGAATCGTTTTTACCATTGTCGCCCTGCTTCATCTATTGAGAATTGTTTCAAGCGAAAGTGTACTAATTGATGGATGGCAACTGCCAATGACATTCAATTGGGTTGGGTTTATTATTACAGGATTTTTGGCATACCATGGGTTTCGACTTTCCCGATCACCACAATTAAAATAAAAAGAAAGTGGCGGTTAGGAATATGCTCTCGTGATGGGGAAAATTAAGGGGCTGGGAATTCCTGAAAATTTGTACTGAGAATTTTTTCCATATATTCGCAAGCCTTCTTCGCCAGAGAATTGGAGGAAATGGAATAATAAATTGTGAGCCCTTCCCTTCTGTTTTTGACGAGCCTTCGATCTTTTAATTTCCGTAATTGATGTGAAATCGCTGAAACTTCCATCTGCAGAATATCTGATAAATCGCATACGCAGAGTTCATTGGTTTGAGATAAACAATAGAGAATTTTCATCCGAGTTGGATTTGCAAACATGGCCAGTACATCAGTGATTTTATTTAAATCCTTTTGTTGACTAATATCCTCACTTAATCCAATTAATTTATCAGAATCCACATAAGATCGAATGCAGGATCTTGACGTTTGATTATTCATGGGTAAATACCTTTCTAAAACTGAATATTAATGTCCACGGTTTTGTGTGAGAGTTCACCTGTTCCAAGTCTTCACCGGCTAATGCAACATTATAAAATCCGGGCATCATTATACCGGCAGTAAATAAATAATTTGCCCGATGCCAATTGAACCCGAATCCCGGTTGAATAATCAACCCTCCGGAATTGGGTGCTTTTTCCCCTTCCCAGAAGTCAATTCCCTTGTGAATCATTGAAATGGAACCATATGGAACACTGCCTAAAATTGTTTTATTTTGCCAATATGCCAGGAGATCTAAGGTGTTTTTTTGTCCGGCTCGAAACCCGAATGCATTCTCTTTCAATGAAAATTCATAACGGTACACCGAACCGATTAAAACCGGAAAATGAGAACGATAGAAAAACTGGAATTCACCAATGCCTTTCCAAACGCCTTCACTCATGCTAAAATGGGTATGGTCTTCTTCATTATTACCGAGAAGAAATGGGTTCTCCTCCACCATACTGCCAGATGGAATGATTAAACCTAGTCCGGCAAAAAGACGGCTGCCGGGACCAAAATCTGCATTTTCAATAATCCGTCGAAAAAGAATCCGAGTATCGGCAAACCCTGAAACAGATTCTGAACGATGGTGAATATTGGGTTCCGAACCCAATGTCATTGATCGTCTCCCGGCAGAAATACTGGCTTCAAAATTCCAGCGATCATTGATGCCGTAGATTATATTAAACGTCGTTAAAAATGATTGGAGTTCACCTTCATGGTCATCTGTTTTATCATTGGTACCGTGTCCCCAAATAATCGATTGGTTCAGAAGATTACCCCCAACCAGAAAATCACCCTGATTTAAACCGATACCTGTGTTTGAACTCCCGACCGGAAGTGATGGATTCGCTCAGAGGGGTCATTGTCCCCAAAGGGCGCCCATGAATAAAAGAAGTGAAATTATTAAATTACGCATGTTGGATTTCTATGTTTCCCTTTTGAAGATTCTTTACAAAACCACTCACATCTCCCAGGCAGCATTTGCCTTTTGGATTGCTCACCTCACACGTGCACGCACCCTGTTTCACTTTTTCCCTGATAGACAACTCAATCCTAGAATGGCCATTTTTGGTTATATCCTCTTTGATCGCTCTCCGGGAGTGCTGGAAGCAATAACACAGGTTTTGTTTATCATCAGGATTTTTCAAATGAAACGAAGTGACTAAATCATTGTGATAAATAATAATGTCATTTTCTTCTGAATAATAAACCGTATTATCGTCAGGATTTGTACAAATGAACCCTGATTTAAGTTCAGCATAAAGCGGATGATCTCTTCGGGTGAGTGAACGAATCGTTGCTAATTCAACTTTTTTCCCTTTCTCACCACAAGTCTGACAGACTTGTTTTCCAAAAGATTGATCTGAATTTGTCTCAGAACAGCAATCAGCCATTATAGGGTTTTACTTTTATTTGTGCAGCAGGAATTTCCTAAACGACAGGATTTATTTGACACACCGAAAAAACCAGCTTTCGATATTTTTTTATCAGAAGTGGATTTCAGCTTTGCTTTGTATCCCATCTTTTTCACCAATCCTGGTATATCTTTTTGATGAATAACCGATTCATCTAAGGCGCAAACCATAGACTCATTGGCATAATCAACCTGGCAGGATGTGATACCTTTTGTGGCGGCGAGACCCCCTTCTAACCCTTTGGCACATCCTTCGCAGGTCATGCCTTCAATATTCCACTCGGTCGCCGTAACCGTTTCCTGGACTTCTGCTTTTGGGGATTGTCCATAGAGAATGTCTCCATAGTAAGGAAAAAGGACTAACCCGATGATGACGGGTGTCACCATTAGCAACAGGCGTTTTTGTTTTTTTTGTTTTTCCATGATATGCTCCTTGTCAGTTTCACAGCAATCTGAATTCTTTTTTTGAAAAAATACGTTGAAATATGCAACCGCAACCAACCCGAAAGTCAATAATGTGGTGTATGGCCGGATGTGTTCAAAAAAGCCAAAGGCACCAAAAGCAGTTGAACCAAATAATAATATCAAAAGCGGTCCGGTACAACAAAGTGAGGCACCAAATGCGGTAAGGACGGTTGCAATGATTGTTTTACTCATAAAATATTCCTTTCAACTACTTGAATATATGTTCAAATACTTAAGTAAACAAGATTAGTTCCCAAATAATTTACTTTATTACTTCTCTATTTATCCTCGTGAGGACAGGAGTCCTCACTCAATCATATCTTAGATTTTATCTTAGTCATATTTTAGATATCATTAAATTAATTACCAGATTCCTGGATAATCATGCATCCATTCAATCTTTCCTTCATCCACCCTAAGTTTCCGCCAAAATTAAAATGCAGATGAGAGTGCACTTATTTAAATTGACATTTTTCATATTCAGCGTTCCGCAATGCCTTTAAATTTTAATAATGGACTTATCCTTGAATAAGAATTGGTTGGGCAAGCCCAATTGAGAATACAAGCCAGGCGGGACACCAATATCTGCCAGGTAAAGATCACCGACACATTTTTTTGCCTCCGGATCACTCAACCCTGTTTTGGGCAATGCCAATGTCATGGTCGCTTTTGCATGGATACACAATTTGGTGAAGGAACCATCCGTGGCATTGAGTCCCGATGGCACATCTAAAGAAAGTACATTTTTATTTTGAGAGTTCAATATTTCTCGAATCACATGAGCAGGGATTCCCCGGGGTTCATCTGTAAGTCCATATCCGATAATGGCGTCAATAATAAGGTCAGCTTTTTGAAATACCCCCAATGGATCGGATTTGTTAGCAGAGATAAGGTCCACCGATAATTTTTTTAAAGTATTCCATCGTTTGAATGGTACTTCTTTTAACCGACCTTCCCTGGCTGTTAATACAACTGTGACTTCTGCGCCTCGATTTGAAAGATGGCGGGCCGCCACCAACCCGCCTCCCCCGTTGTGCCCTCCACCACAAACAACAATTATTTTTGGACATGAGGAGCCAGACAATAAATCAAATGCAAGATCTGACAAATTTCTTCCGGCCATTTCCATCATTTGTTCCAGTTGAATGCCGTAAGATCCAAGCATGAGTTGATCGACCAATTGCATTTGATCGGCAGTGATGGCAGGAATTTTATTTTGTGTCATTGAATTTCGTTAATACCTTTTTCATTTGTTCCCATGAATGAAATCCTGGCTGATGGTACACTGTTTTTCCATTTGAATCAAGAATTATAATTGTCGGCAATGAAACCACTTTATATTTATGCGCCAAAGAAAGTCCTTTGTCTGTATCAATATCTATTTTTAATGAAATGAAATGCTCTAATTCTTTTTTGACCGTTTTATCCGTAAATGTTTCCCGATCCATCCGTTTGCAGAAATGGCACCAGTCTGCATGGAATTTTATCATAACCGGCTTCCCCGAAACCATCGCTTCTTGGACTGTCAAATCAGAAAATACGGATTTATCACCGCCGAGAAGAACCGATAATGTGAGTCCTATAATTAAGAATGTTTTATTTTGCATAGATTTTTCCTTTTAAATGTAGGTTTCGAATAAAAAGCCCTCCCCACATTTTGCAGGGAGGGCTATCGAGGCAAAGGAGAATAACAGCTGATGTTACCGTTCAGCTGCTATTACTTCTTTCGATGGAACCGAAAAATTGAAATGGATTGAAACTTTATCAGATACTTTCATGGGACCCATCCCGGGTGATTTAATGCCAAAATTATTCAAGCTGATTTCAATCGAACCTGCTGCGGCTAATGAACCATCTATTTCTTTAAATTCAAAAGAAACTGATTTTGGTTTTTGGACGCCGTTTATGGTTAATTCTCCGTCAAGCGTAACATTCCCTGGTTCCAATTCATTTTCCGTCTCAGCCATAAATATCACATTGGGATATGACTTATCAAACACAGACATTCGCATATGGATATCTCTCATCCATTTTTCAGTAGTGATTGATGCCACAGGTACAGTGACATTTACGTGTCTCTTTCTTTCTAACGGCTCGGAAATATCCAAATTGAATGATTGAGCGATGACTGGAAATACTTCCCCGCTTTTGGTTTCCCCGCTCCCAGTGATCTTACCCATATCTTCGTTAATTATAATGGCGCCAAAAACAAAAATGGGGAGCAATAATCCCATCAGAAATTTTTTGTAAATTGATTTTTTCATGATAATCCCTTTCTGATTTATGAATGATTTCATTTATTTGTCAGTAAGAGATTAAGGTATTTTGGGTACTGGCATCTGTCTTATAGAAGACAGATTGTATAAAATTTAAACTAAACTATTTTTTGCCGCATGACCTTTCGTCGCCGTGTATCAACCGTATCCACAGCTCGTACTGCGTATTCCTGGGCGGTGTAAACTTGTTTCATCATGGGTTCGTCCTCCCGTTTGGCCATATCTCCCACAGCAAACAATCCTTTTACAGACGTTTCGCCTTTATGGTTTATCCACACATGGCGTTTTTCTTCCGGTTGATTTTCATCCATGAGCCGCGCATCCGCTTGACAGGCTAATTCATTATATACACGGTGTAAACCCAGTGAAACCAATGCATAACGAACAGATACAGACGCATAATTCTCAAATTCAAATCCATGGAGTTGTTTCACCCCTTCGCTTAACAAGCCCACAATGGGCTCCTCAATAATTTCAATTGTATAGTTATTAAGAATTTTTTGCCGATCTTCTGAAATGACCGGTGTCTCCCCATTGGTTAAAATATAGACTTTATTGTTATATCTTTCGTGAAGCATCATAGCCAATTCTGCTGATGTATTTGAATGGCCAATAATAGCAACCGAATCCTTCTTTGTTAAATGACCTTCACAACGAATACAGTAAAGCACTTGTTCTCGATTGGCAAAGGGATATATCCACTTGGGTGTGTCCTCCCACTCCCCTTTTCTATTCTGCTTTTGGATATGGGGTTGTTCATCCATGACACCTGTGGATAAAACTACAGCCGTACTTTCCACTGATTCTTCATTAAAACCAATCGTAAATATATCACCTGATTTTTGTAATGAATCTGCTTCCCCTTCACCAATCGTCACTTGGGGAATGTCTTTTTCAATTCGTTGTATTGTATTTTGGATTAATAATCTATTATTAATGTGATAATGTTCATTTTCAATCAAGGCAATGGCTTCGTCCTGCTTATTCTTTTTAAGCGTTTTTATTACCTGACTCTTGATAACATCCTCATGGAACCCCACAATATTATCCAAATTCATCACCCATTGAGATCGACTTCTTTTTCTTGTTTTTTTAGAGCCTAAAATCCAGAGTGTTTCTAACCCATTTTGCCCGGCACGAAGCGCTGATGCAGCACCGCCGATGCCGCCGCCTATAATGGTTAAATCATATTTTTTCATTAGGAAATTTAATTAATACCCCAGCCAATAAGATGCTTTTATTACAAATGTATTCACGGGACGGTTATCAAATAGGGTTCTGTAATCATCACCCACATTCAGCTCACCATCTCTGGGGACATAATTATCCCGTTCCTGCTGCCATACAAAATAGAATGTAGATCCCGGTTTATACTCCCATCTAAGGACTGCATTTAATCGAACGGATTGAAAACTAAAATCACTATTGGGAAGGGTAAATGAACCAGCCGATCCGGGCCCATCCGGGTCAATAATTGAATTCCCATTTTCATCAATGGATAGGGTTCCTTTATCTTTGCCATAATAATCAAAATCAAATGTGCCCGCTTCCCGCAATTCTTTGAAAGCTGTAAAATCGTAGGCCATAACAAAGGGTGATACAAAAAATTGCAGCGTCAGATCAGGGGTGAATGTCCAATCCATATTCATGGAAATACTTTGGCGAGCTGATTCTATATCCGCAAGTATATATCGATTTCCATAGGTTTTTGTATTGAGTGGATCAGATATTTTTGTTACATACTGATCTGTATCACGTTCTTTGGAATAATTTCCACTCATGCTAAATGACAGATTCGAAAATGGTTTTACAGTCAAAGTTAACCCAAATGACTTATCAAATTCACCGGATGTATCTTCTCTGTAATTTGCCCGGGTTCTCATAATGATTTTCTTCCGGCCATCAGACCCGACACCTCCTCGAAGACTCCAACTGGCCGGAACTTCGGCAATGGGGCCGCCTCGGGTTAAGCCATAATTGATACCAACTGGCGAAAGGTTCCCGCCAAAATTGAACCACCAGAAATTATTGAGCGTCATATCACTTCCAAAAAACATACCCTTATTTGCCGGTTCATTTCCAGTAGATTGATAAAACCAAGAACCGCTGTGGACATTCCAATTTCGAATGTGTTTTCCTGGTGTATTCTCCATATACATGAGAAATGAACTGATGCCCCGATAGCCGGCGTTTTGCTGAAAACCCAAATCATTTACTTCATACCCCGGGCTATCTTCCGTGATTGAAAAAGTTGCCCGTACGTGTTTCCCCGCAAATTTTGTTACACCAAGTTTATAAGCATATCCACTCAATGAGGTGGCTGAGCTATCCACTTGAAGGTGATCCGCATCGGGGCGATCAAAATACCGTGTAGGAGCGTGTTGAAGGGCTGTCATTACGCTTTGCTCCCCAGAAACTCGGCTGCCGGTAAAAAATCCGTGTAACACCCAATCTTCATTTTTCAACCGATGTGAAAAATCCATCCCACCTACATAAGCATCTTTGTTTAATAAGTTTTTGAATTGATCTGTGTTCAGATTTCGATTATTGGCTGTGAATAAAAATCCAATATTCGATTTACCACTGCGAAAATCTTTTTTTACGCGCGTGACTATACTATTTGCCCTCGGTTCCACCGCTTCTGTTTTTTCATTTCCAAGCGTATTTGTATATCGAGCATATTCATTGGTGGTGATGGCATCCATGACGCCAATAGACCAACCGGAACTTGTTTTTCCACTGAGTTTTGCTGCTGCAAGAATCGTCGTATTCTCTGGATAATCTGCATAGATCGCATCCGAATCAGTCACCCGGCCTCTGGGTCGTCTTCCGATTCGCCGAGAATAAAAAATACTCGAACTGGGTCCGATATTAATATTCATGGGGCTGCTCCCAAAATCGAAAATATCCACACCTTCCAGAAAGAAGGGCCGGCGTTCCTCATAGAATGTTTCATAAGCAGAAAGATTTATAACAGCCGGGTCTGCTTCTACCTGGCCGAAATCAGGATTAATGGTTCCTGTAAGTGTAAAGTTGGAACCAAGGCCATATTTAAAATCCAGCCCAATATTGGCGGATGGATCATTTAATTGATAATAAGGGTCCTCAGCATTACCATCCTCTCTTAAAACCTTTCCTGCAGAATATGGCAGGACTTCCAATCGTTTTGGCTGAAGGGCTGTTTTTATACCGTATAACGTCCCAAATTTAGAAACAAACCCCTGAGTTTCTTCTAGTATTGGAGACCAAAACAAGTACTCACCATTCCGGGCAATAGAACGCCAAAACTGTAACCCCCAGGTTTTTTCCTCATCCTTTCCATTATATCGTAATTGACTGAATGGAATCTTTAATTCTGCTGTCCAACCTTTATCATCTATGAATGCCGCCCCGGACCAAACTGCATTCCAAGTGGGATCCTCCTGTCCATCATTAAAATAGAGTTGATCTTTTAGAACGCCTTTGGGATTAATCTGAAACCCGTAGGCTGTTCTTTTATCATGATAACTATCAATTGTTATTTCAATCCAATCAGAATATCCATCACCGTCTCTTCGAAACATTTGAGCGGCAATCGAATCAGGATTAGAATCATACATCCGTGCACCTACATAAATGAATGCATCATCATAAATAATACTAACTTCGGTTTTCTGTGTAGCAGGTTGACCGGAATTTGGCCGTTTTTGAATGAACCCACTCACTTTATCCAAGGATTCCCAAACCGCTTCATCCAGACGACCATCAATCAGGATTATTTGGTCAGATTTAACTGCAGTATATTCAGGTCGAACTGATTCTGCACCCATACCAAATCCTGAAAATAAAATAAAGAATAAACTATATCGAATTGAATATTTGTTAAACATGTTCCCCTCTTATCTGAAAATTAAAGATTTCTTTTCAGACAGTTAAAATGTCAAAAGGTTGTCAAATAATTTTGAAATCTATCTTAGCTATATAGCCGCACCAAATCATCATACCCGCCAATCGCTTCACCGTCAATAACGATTTGGGGGACACTGGTGGCTTTTCCAACCTCCAGAAGTTTTGAGCGATCCCAACCTTTCTCTTCAATATTAATTTCTTCATATTCCCAGTTTTTATCATCAAAAAACCGTTTGGCTGACTTACAGTAAGGGCACCAACTCGTTGTATAAATTTTAATCTCTTTCATTATTATCTCCATTATTTTGTTTTATTTGTTTCCAATTTTTTACTTTAAATCCTTCTTCAGCTGCTTCAACCGCTTGAATGATTGACTTTTTGTGTTGTTTTTGTGGATGATAAGTCACAGTAAAAATCCAAGTATTGTTGTCAAACGTATGTTCCGAAACACCCTTCAGCCCATCCAGGGCCTTACCCACATTTGTGGGTCATCCCAATCATAAGAATCCATTTCGCACATCCATACCCTCAACTTCGAAAGTGGCCATTTTGATTCTATGATTGTCACCACATGACATGAGTAGAAATGGCATCAGGATCGGAATCAGTTTTACGACCATTGGTTATTCTCCTTGATCCATAAATTGATATATGCGTTTTAATGGTAAATGATCCCCAATATTTTTTCCATAATATGCGGTATGAATAGTGCCATTTTCATTTATAAGAAAATCTGCCGGAATCATGGCCAAATCACCTTCCATTTTACCCGGTAAAAATCCTTTGAGCATACCCATCATGGCAACATGCACTCCTTTTAAATACCCAAACCATGATGATTCCACCCCAAATTGTTTATAGAGTTTCCTGCTCGGATCTGGAATGATGGGGAATGGCAATTCATCCTTGGCAACATACTCTAAAATGCTTTCTTTCGGTGACTCAAACACGGCTAAAATTAGAAATCCTTGCGCTTGAAATTTATCATAAACTTGAACCAATTCATGAATTCGTAAATTACATGCAGGGCAAGATGCATAACGGAAAAAGGATAACATCCATTTTTGCCCATTGTATTTTTCTGGGGATTGCTCAATACCACATATGTCAATAACTGAAAATGTGGGTGCTGTTTCGCCTGTTATTAAACGCATACTTCACCCCCTAATTGTGATTCATATATTTGAGTTTTCCATATATTATTGTCCATCCAGGACACAAGTTCATTATGGTGAATAAAACCCGTTTGAGATAATTCATCCTTTAAAATATTCAAATCTTCAATTGTATCAGCATCTACCATTTGGTATAGATATTTCGTTGAACAAATTGGATTAAGCGCTGCAACCAATTTCTCGCTCGTATCATAAACGCTAAATTGAACACTGCTCCAAATTTGTTTGGGTATTTTTGCAGTTCCACCCAATAAATAATATCCCCCGTCCAGAGCCGGACCCATAACAAATTGTTTTGTTGTGTTTATGATTTTAACCGCTTCAAGTATTTGAGATGATGTGATTTGGGGAGAATCTGCACCGAGCAATATTACTGAATCATATTTATCTAATAAAGTCGAATAAATATGATACTGCCGTTCTCCCAATGATCCTTCGCCGGTGTGTATCGAAATAAAGTTTTTCCATAAATTATTTGATAATCCATCTTTCTCCCCCACTGCCCAAAAAGGTTGAATCTGTCCATCGGTAATTTTGTGAACTTCTAAAAGTGTTTTTTCAATCGTTTTTACACACTGAATAAAAAAAGATTCTGCTGTTTTCTGCCCAATAGATTTTGCCAATCGGGTTTTAATGGGAGAAAGTCCCGGAGTTTTAACAAATACGGCTATGGCTGTTTTCAAATGATCCCCCGACTTTTTAATAATGTGATAACTTCCGGTAGCGCCTGCTTTATCCACAGTTTATTATGTATTACGGATGTTTTTGCCCAGCCATTGGACGCATATTTTCGGGCACTGGTAAACAGTTTATTTTTATTCGCGTGAATTGGAAATCCCCCTTGTCTGACTTTCCACACGAACACATGATCTTCTCCATAAGACACATTTTCAGGAAAACCACCCACGGAATCAAATATCGTTTTCGACATACAAAATCCCTGATCACCAAACGGAATCCCCCATAATTGAGATCGAATTTGAACGGCCCATTCCGTTACTTTCATTAAAAGGGGTGGACCGTCATTTGAAAATCCCAATTTAAAATAATGCATTTTTTTTGGATAATTATAAATAGCTTTTTTCAGCGAATTCAAAATATCTTTATTTATTATCGAGTCCGCATGAAGAAACCATAAAAAAGCCCCTTTCGCATGGAATGCGCCAAAATTCATTTGGTGGGCTCTTCCGATTTTTGTCACCAACCACTTCACTGTTTTGCCTATTAGCATTTTATTTACTTCTATTTTTACTTTCGCCCAATATTCGGAATCATTTGTGGAATGAACAATAATCATTTCAACTTTATCGTCCATTTTGGCCAATCCCCGGGATAAATCAATAAGTTTGTTTTCATTGGGTGCCGTTGGAATAATAATGGATAGATGGACATTCATTCAAACGGGTTCAATTGTTTCAACAACAAAATTCCGAATCATCAGAACCATTTATTGCAGGATGAGAACCACTGCAATCAAAGGCGCCATAATGGGTAGAAAAGTCACCATCCACACGAAAATGTTTTCCATAACGACTTTCACTCAACATTTTTGCAGAATTCCCACAAACCGGTTCCGGCAAACCTGTTTTAAAAACATGATGATCGTCCAACACAAATTCGTGGGGTGCATCTTTCATGGTCCCAAGATAATATGCCACCTGCCCAAAATTTTCACAAATATCTTCAAAATCACTTTTGAACGTGCGTATGGATTTAGAAGAAAATTGAATCATGCCCACCTTGTTATGAATATCAGGATCATGTATCTCCAAGGGATTATCCTTCACAACTCTGTAATCCAAACAGCCCACATAACGAAGCATTCGGCGAAAATCTTCTGAATACATGGCGCCACCAAGACATTCGCCCAGTAAAACTGAATCATTGGCAAGTTCTGCCGGAATGCGTCGATCCGCAAATACATCAGAGAAGAATAACTCGCCCCCGGGCTTTAAGACTCGGAATATTTCTTCAAATACTTTTTCCTTTTGTGGCGATAGATTAATTACACAGTTTGACACCACCAAATCCACCGAATTATCATTAATCCCAGCAGAAGATAAATCTTCAATAAAACCCTTATGGAATTCTACATTTGCTTGAGAATAGCCAAATTTTTCAGTATGATAATTCACATACTTTTTGGCTACAGAAATTTGGTTTTCTGTCATATCTACACCGATTACTTTTCCCTTTTCACCCACCATTTGAGATAACATATACGCATCTCGCCCTGTGCCACATCCCAAATCCAAAACGGTGGCACCTTCAAGCACAAACGGTATAGGTGAACCGCAACCATAAAACTTTTCCTGAATTTCATCATGAACATTTTTCAAGTATGGTTTCAACCGTTCCGGCATGGCTTCCGCAAGACAACAAGCGTTGGTTTTCAGGTCGTCTTTTGTTTCCAAAACTTCGCCATAATATTCTTTTACATTTTTTGTAATTGTTTGTGTTTCAGTCATTATTTTCCCGTTTAATATTTTTATATTTCTTCAATTAATAGTTTCGTTTCCATTGACAGATTCTACCAAAACGCCCGAGCATGAACTTCCTTCGCCGGCCGTACAGCCAAAACAATGGTCTTCGAATGTGATGGGCGTTTGATGCACGTCTTCCAAATCATCAATATCCCAAATGGTTTTCAAATTGTTTTTCATGGGCAGTTCCAACATTTGATTAAAATCGCAATCATAAATTTGCCCGTCCCAACCAATGGAAACCAAATCTCGACACATGACTTCTTCCGCCGCGGATTGATTAAAATTATCCGTGAGAAGTTTGGTGTAACTATCCAGTTCTTGGTTCCGCTCCAACATATACCTGAACCGCTTGATGGGCATATTGGTAATGGTATAAAGTTGATTGAATTCAATACCAAAATCCGTGAATAGCTGTTCTTTGTAATCCGCTTCCAATGATGCTTGGCTCGGGGGCAAATTGGCACCCACAGGATTATAAACCAGATCTAATGTCAAATCTGTTCCCGCTTTTCCAAACCCCAAATCATTCAATAATTGTAATGCTTTAATGCTTGTTTTAAAAACGCCATTTCCTCTTTGCTGATCCACATTTTCCTGGCAATAGCAGGGTAATGAACTCACCACCTGGACTTGATTATCCCGCAGAAATTTTGCTGTATCTTCCTGCCCGGGTTCAAATAATACTGTCAAATTACAGCGATCTATCACATCCATATCCAATGCGCGAATCTGTTCGACAAAATATCGAAAATGGGGATTCAGCTCCGGTGCGCCGCCCGTCAAATCAACCGTCTCAATTTCCGGTGATTTCCATAACAGTTCAATGAGACGATCCACTGTTTTTTTCTCCATAATTTCTGTCCGTTTCGGTCCCGCATCCACATGACAATGGAGACAAGCCTGATTGCAGAGTTTGCCCATATTCACTTGTAGTGTTTTGAGTTGTCTGCGCTTCAAGGATAATTGATGGATGTCCAATACAGCTTCAAAATGGCATTTTCCATTTTGAGAAAAATCATTCTTTCTTTCTAAAGTATTTATCCTTTTAAGTGTTTTCATAATAAAGTTCTCATTCTTAAATCAATGTATATAGCATAAAAAATCCAACTATGATAAATAAAATTGATATACTCATTTTCATGATATCTTCCGGGATAGATTTTTGAATTTTTGGCCCAATTTGTCCCCCAATAATTACGCCAGGAATGGTAAAAACAATGATATTTACAACCTGATTAAGTGCATCACCGCCGTCCTGTATAAATTCGTAAAAATGACCAACTGATGCAACCAGAACAGTCACCACTACAGAAAAAACAGACGTTGCAACAGCTACAGCAGTAGGCACTTTACAACGAGCCACTAATAAATATTCCTGGAGTTCTGCCAGCCCTACAGAAATCATGCCTAAAAAAGCACCCCCAACGATCGAAAAAGTTCGCCCCATTCCTTTGTTACAAACTGTGTAGTGATATACATTCCCATGAATATCGGTCAATTCAGATTCATGGTGAAGTTCAAATTCTTTTTTATGCTCAAACTCATACTTTTGCCGCTCTTCTGCTCTCCATGAAATAAAAATTTGGTAACCAATAAAAAGCAATCCAACTGCGAATATAGTTTTTAAAATTGTTGGAGAAAAACAACCACTGTAAATCGTTCCAATAATTGCGGCTGGGACAGAGAAAATCAAAATGCTTTTGGCCAGGTTAAAGTCGATTAGCCTTACTTTATAATAGGCGATTAACCCGGATGTGAAGCCAAATAATTCTGTGGCTAATGCAGCTCCAATTGCAATCTTTGGTTCCAATTTAAGTGCCAGCATAAACAAGGGAGAGAAAAAAACAGCTCCGCCAATACCTGAAGACATTGCAATAGTTGCAATCAGAATTGAAATCGGAAATAAATACCAATATTGTAAGGATAATTCCATGATTAACCTTTTATTTTACAATAGTCTGTTAATTTTATAAAAGAGAGCCATGCTTCAGAGTGGGATAAATTTCTTCATAAGTCATTACTTTATTCGTGCTTATCCGCCTAAAAATATGACTTCGATCTAACTCTTTTGAAGAATTTAGCCCGGAGGCAGCCATTAATTCTGCAAAGCTATGTAGGGTAGTATGATGATAATTCGCCACACGTTGTGATTTATTTTCCACATCTAAACCTTTCATCAAACTTTTATTTTGGGTTGCCACACCTACGGGACACGTATTTTTATTGCATTCCAATGCTTGAATGCAACCCAACGCCAGCATCATTCCTCGGGCACTGTTAATCATATCCGCACCCAAGGCGATGGTTTTCGCGATATGGAAGCCGGAAATGATTTTCCCCGATGCAATTAGTTTTATTTCATCTCTTAATCCAAATCCCATCAAAGTATCATGGACAAATGCCAATGCATCTCGCAACGGCATTCCCAAAGAATTTGAAAATTCAACCGGGGCAGCACCCGTTCCCCCTTCACCACCATCAACTGTAATAAAATCAGGTTTAATATCAGATGAAATCATGGCTTTACATAAATCGATAAATTCTTGTTTACGTCCAACGCATAATTTGAAACCAATCGGCTTTCCATCGGATAATTCTCTTAATTTTTGAATGAACTGCATTAAGCCTTCTCCGTTACTAAAAGCCGAATGGCCCGGGGGCGAATGAACATCTTTATGGGCTTCAACGTGGCGTATTTTTGCAATTTCTTCTGTATTTTTTATAGCGGGCAAAATTCCTCCATGACCGGGTTTTGCTCCTTGGGATAACTTTATTTCTATCATTTTTACTTGGTCAAGAGTTGCATTTTCTTTAAACGTAATGGGACAAAATTGTCCTTCGGGGGTCCGTGAACCAAAATACCCTGTCCCGATTTGCCAAATTAGATCTCCACCATATTTTCTATGGTACGGACTGATTCCCCCTTCACCTGTATTGTGAGCAAAATCGTCTATTTTCGCACCTTTATTCAATGCCATTATTGCATTCTTGCTCAACGCTCCATAGCTCATGGCAGAAATATTCAACAGACTTGCCGAATATGGTTTTTTACAGTGAGGGCCGCCAACGTTCACTCGGGGATGGGTATCCACATTTTTGGGATTCTTCGCATACATAGAATAATCCATCCATTCATACCCAACTCGATACACATCCATCTGTGTGCCAAAAGGAACCGTGTCATTGACTTTTTTTGCTCGACGATAAACCAAACTCCGATAAATGCGATTAATAGGCCGACCTTCTGTATCTGTCTCCACAAAATATTGCATAATTTCAGGGCGCAATTTTTCCAATAAATAGCGACCATTTCCAATAACCGGGAAATTTCGCCTGATGGCTTGATGCGTTTGAATCATATCCATAATGCCTATCAAAATAATGGGAGCCACAATTATCAAACTCCATAAAATAGGTTGCCAAAATTGATAAATAACCGCAATAGTTATTAACAGTAAACTCGCGATAATAATAAACGCATTTCTCACAGTCATTGTAAATTTCTCCTTTTAATTACCATCATTTTTTCTCGTGTCATTTCGTGCATTGAATATTGAATTCCGCCCATACCGATACCGGAAGAATCTCTCCCGCCAAATGGCATCCAATCTACACGAAAAGCCGTGTGATCATTCACCATGACAGCTGTGGCGTCTAACTTGTTTACACAATCCAAAGCAATATCCAAATCTTTCGTAAAAACAGAAGCCTGAAAATGGACATCCAATCCATTGGCTATTTTGATAGCATCATCCCGATTTGAATAGGAATACACGCACACAACAGGGCCAAATATTTCCATCGTGGACACTTTTGCATGTGTATCAGGATTCAGCAAAACAGTCGGCGCATAACACGTATCTGAAATACGGTTTCCACCGCATAATAATTCAGCACCGCCGTCCACAGCTTCATTTACCCATGTTTCCACTCTGTCCACTTCTCTTGGTAAAATGAGCGGTCCCACTTCAGTTTTTTCGTCTAATGGATCGCCCACCACTAATTTTTTTGCAAATTCTGCTAACCGATGCGCTACCAATTCACACAAACTTTCATGAACAAAAACTCGCTGGACGGAGACACATACTTGTCCTGCATGATAAAAACCACCCTTTGCTAATGTGGGTAACATTTCATCTAAATTTGCATCTTTCTCCACAATCACCGGTGCAGCACCGCCATGTTCCAACGCACATCGCGTCCCCGGTGCCAATTTAGATTTTAAATACCATCCGATTCGTGATGAACCAATGAATGAAAAATAATGCACTCGCTTATCTGTTACCAATTTTTCCGCTGTTTCATTATCACATATAATGGGCTGACACCATCCATCCGGCATCCCCGCTTCTTTCAATATTTCAATAAGGGCAAAACAGGATAAGGGCGTGGTGGATGCGGGCTTAATAATCACAGGACATCCGGCGGCAAACGCCGTAATGACTTGGTGAATAATTAAATTTAATGGATGATTAAATGCACTGACGGATACAACAACACCCATGGGTTCTCTCATGGTAAATGCCAATCTGTTTTCGGACGCTTTGGTGAGCCCCATGGGAATTTCTTCTCCTTTTAATTGACCAATATGTTCCGCCGCCAATTTTACGCCATTGATAGCCCTGATCACTTCTACTTTAGAATCTGTCAGCGGTTTCCCGCCTTCTTGTGTGGCAGTTTTTGTAAGTTCGTCAATACGGCTTTTCATGATGTCTGCTGTTCGTTCCAAAATGGCAATTCGTTCATAAGCAGGAATCCATTTGGAACGATCCAGAAATAAACTTTCCGCAGTTTGAAGTGCTTTTTCAACTGAATCAGCTCCCAACATTGGGATTTCCTTTATCAAACTTTGGTCATAAGGTGATCGTATTTTTAACATTTTTTTCATTTTATTTCTATTCCTGTTTTATCCTGTTATCCCGTCTATTCTATTACTCATAAAATGCAGGTTTTTTCTTTTAGTAACACATTCAAGATGGAATGATTCAAAGAATAATCCACCGCCAAATCGATTACATGAACTCCGTCTGTATTTAAACATTTGGATAATGATTTCCTGAATGCTTCATCGGATTCGGGTCGGTGTCCCGTGGCTCCATAACTTTCGGCATATTTCACAAAATCCGGATTCTTGTAATCCAATCCATAATTCTCAAAACCCATGCCTTCCTGTTTCCATTTGATCATACCGTAGGCACTGTCATTTAAAATAATCACGACCAAATTGAGCCCTATCCGAACGGCTGTTTCTAACTCCTGCGAATTCATCATAAATCCACCGTCGCCACAAACAGAAATAACTTTTTTCTCCGGATTGATTAATTTTGCAGAAATAGCAGATGGCAATCCTGCGCCCATAGTTGCAAGGGCATTATCAAGTAATAATGTGTTCGGTTCATAGCATCTATAATTTCGGGCAAACCAAACTTTATACACCCCGTTATCCAGTGTTACAATTCCATCATCCGGCAGTTCTTTCCGAATAATCCGAATCAATCGTTGGGGCAAAACGGGAAAACGATTATCTTCAGAATATTTTGCCAAATGATGTTTTACTTCACCTTTTATGCGTTCATAATAGGACAAATCCCAGTTGCTTTTATCTTGCACATGGGACGCAATTTTTGAAACAGACGTAGCAATATCACCCACCACATTCAGTTGGGGGAAATATACTTCGTCCACTTCAGCCGGAAAGAAATTCACGTGGATTACTTGTGTTCCGCCGGCTTCCATAAAAAAGGGTGGTTTTTCAATAACATCGTGCCCCACATTGATAATTAAATCAGCTCGGTTAATCGCACAATGGAGAAAATCATTATCCGATAATGCCGCTGTTCCCAAGAAATGATGATGTCGTTCGTCCACCACACCTTTGCCTAATTGTGTATTGAAAAATGGAATGTCTGTTTGTTCAATAAAATCGGTTAATGCTTTGGATGTCCTTTTCCGATTGGCACCGGCACCAATTAAAATTAAAGGCATTTTTGCCTTTTCAATCATTTTTGCCGCTTTCATAATACTGGATGTGTCCGCATCAGGTCGTCGGGAACTCACGACTTCAAAAATTCTATCATCACATTCTTCCGCTGCAATATCTTCAGGCAATTCCAAGAGGACTGCTCCGGGTCGCTCTTCCATTGCCAAACGAAATGCTTCCCGAACCCGGGGCGGAATATTATTTCCATTCACAATTTGAGTGGCATATTTCGTAATAGGACGAAACATATCCACAATATCAACAATTTGGAACCGTCCCTGTTTTGATTTTTTAATGGGTTTTTGTCCCGTAATCATAAGCATTGGCATGGCACCCAATTGAGCATAAGCTGCCGGTGTAGTAAAATTGGTAGCACCCGGTCCCAGCGTGGATAAACAAACGCCCGGTTTTCCTGTTAATCGTCCATAGGTCGCCGCCATAAATCCGGCACCCTGCTCGTGCCGGGTGAGAATTAACTTAATTTTAGAATTCTTGAGTGAATCCAAAAAATCCAAATTTTCTTCTCCGGGAATTCCGAAAATGTATTCCACACCTTCGTTTTCTAACGCTTTAATAAATAAGTCTGTTGCTTTCATATTTTCCTTTTAGCTTGACGAGATTACAGGATATTACAGGATGTTTTAAAAACATTTTCTTACGATACATTTAATCCCAATATTTTGTTTTTCAATCCTGTTTTATACTGTTATCTTGTCTAATTTAATATTCTTACTTTTCGTTTAATTTCAACTTTTTCCTCACCAAAATTAATGAGAAGCCCAACATCTTTTCTTGTAGAAGTAAGATAGTTTACCAATTGGACTTCATGGGATTTTGCCAAAGTTCTAATTGATTTATACTCGAGTATAATCTCGCCAATAACAAGTTTATCCGCAGTAAATTTTCCAACAACTTGATTTTCATAATAAACGATTATAGCCTTTTCCATTTCGTATTTTAAACCAATTTTATCGAATTCAATCGCCATGCATTTTGCATAAACTGATTCTAAATACCCGAAGCCCATTGTATTATACACTTTATAAGCACATCCAATAATCTGTTCTGTTATTTTTTCGTATTTCATTTTTAGCTCCTTTTAGCTTATTAGGTATGGTTAAAAAAAAATTATATTTATTGAAATTTTTTATTCACAATTTTATTTTCAATCCTGTTTTATCCTGTTATCCTGTCTATTCTTTTTTATCTTCTCCATGCATGAAATTTCTTCACCCAATTGAGTAATCCTTCCGGTGCATGTGCTTTTTTCCAATTTCCTGCGAGATATTTATTCGCTTCCCCCATAGTGGGATATGCATGAATGGTGCCTAAAATTTTATTCAACCCCAAGCCGTGTTTCATAGCAAGGACAAATTCCGTCAAAAGATCACCGGCGTGTGAGCCTACAATGGTTGCACCCAAAATGGTATCTTTCCCTTTGGGCGTGATTACTTTCACAAAACCACTATCTTCCCCATCCGCAATGGCTCTATCCAAATCGTCTAATCCGTAGCGAGTAACTTCAAAATCCAAGCCGCCTTCAATAGCTTCCTGTTCGTTGATACCCACGCGCGCCACTTCCGGGTCGGTAAAGGTTGTCCATGGAATGACTCTATAATCCGTTTTGAATTTTTTCAATGGACTAAATAAACTATTTACCGCAGCATACCAAGCTTGATGGGCGGCAAAAT
>JACNKN010000010.1 GCA_014382015.1 Fidelibacterota bacterium
AAATCAGGAGATCGTGCCCGCTTGACTCATTTTACAGAACATTTTGGACTTGACCCATAGTATTCCAAAATTGTGACAGGTCCTTCAACTAAAGAAGTAGAAAACTTCCCGTATTCTTTATTGTTTTTTTCCGTAAAGGCACCTAAAATCATACTTTCAGATGGATTATACAGAAATAGCTTTGCCCCCGGAGGCAGCCAGAACTGGTCATATATTAGATTAATTGAAAAAGCGCCTGGTGCAACAATTTTCAAACGCCAAAGACGTCCTTCGTCAGGAAGTGTCTCCCAAACACCTGAATTTTCCAAATTATATGAAACATCAAAGCCATACCCAAACCTGTATGGCGTATCGGGAGGAGCATTCTTATCTTCATTAATCAGTGCCTCAACATCGACAGATTGCATGGTTAAAACAGGAAGATCCTTCACCAAAGAACGGGTAAAGCTTTTGGGTACACCCTCCTCCCTGATTTGTCCATTGAGTAATCCAATGGTAAAGATTCCAATAGATAACATAGACAGTTTAACTTTCATGATCATCTCCCTTTTTTTATTTAATTCTCTATCTATAATTCAGTTTTGATTTTCCGCCGTCATAGAATAAGATTAATCTATTATTTCTTATTTGGTAAGTGACAACAGAATGAATAGCTTTGAAATAATAATTGAATTTTGACTCTTTCCCACAATACACATAAGTAATTCCATTGTTATAAATGTTCAGACTATCTTCTCCAAATATATAATAAATTCCATCATAATGATTACAATCCATAATACCTACCAAAGTACTGTCGTCAAAAAATTCGAGGTTATACACTTCATCTTTATTTACGGGTGTTTTACCTTCCCCATTTGGTTCGAAGGACTGCAACGTCCATATTTTATCGGTCAGGTTATCAGAATAATCTTCGCAAGATATAAACAAAAATGTAAAAAGTAAGATAATGTAAATATTCTGTATTCTTTTCATGGCTTTTGAAATCCTTCTTTATTTTAATTCTCTTAATATAATTAGGCGCAAATACTATGCCAAGAACCTTGATTAAACGCAATTATTTTTGGCTAACAACGCATCACCCTCGGTGATGGCGGTCTTATTAATAATAGATTTTGATCAGGCCTGGTTAAAAAACAGTCCAATTATTTCAAAAAACTGAGGGTGATTCTAAAAAACTGATGGTTGCATAAAAAAGGGGTACCCCAGTTACCTGGAATACCCCAATGGTGTATAAGCCAAACGTGCATTGGAGATGTTGTTATTTAATCAGCACCATTTTGAGAGTTTGAGAAAAAACCCGGTTTGTTACTTTCGATTCAGCAGTCATTTTCAGCAAATACACCCCAGCCGGTACTTTGTTGCCATGCTTATCTGTGGCATTCCAGGTTTTTCGTTTATAACCTGCTGTTTCGTTGTCCATTACCCACCGGGTCACTTCATTTCCTCTCAGGTCATAAATAACCAGGGTAACAGAACTGGCTTCAGGTAATTCATATTTAATGGTTGTTATAGGATTGAAAGGATTTGGGTGATTTTGCGCGAGTGAATAGGACTTTGGCAGAATAAGAATTTTGGGATCAAAACCGCCTCCAGCGTTATAGGTAATATACTTTGTTGCTTCAGCAGTTTCACTCCCACGGGTGGCTATTACTTTCAATGTGAAGTTTGTGCTTATCATTTTTTCCGGGTGAGGGTTACTACCACTTCCACGTGATGACCAAGTACTGGCTCCATCTGATTTTTTGTACCACTGATAACCCACTGTACCGGAAGAATATCCACCGTCCAAACTGGCAGTATACCAACCCGTTTCCATAAATCCTAATGATGATGGCCCGCTTATTGATACACCGAGTGGGACAAGAAAACCACGCTCTTGGAGAGAATTTCTCAAGGCGGGGGTATGTGATGCAGTGTATAAGGCGGTGTCTGCTTTGAAAAGGGCATCAGCCGCATCTTGCATCGTTGCTGAACTGTTCAGGTAATAGTGGCTCTGGATACTTAGTTTGTCAGTTACATTTCGCCCTAAATCATTGTGGATATCCCAAAGCGTCGCTGACCATATTTTACCTTTATCATGAATACTTGGTAATAGTGCATTATTACCAAAATCATCATAAAGGTAATTCTCATCCAATCTTCGCCCAGGCCAAATTTCCCCGGTGCCCGAAGAGGTAATGCCCGCATCCCAGGTAAAAACAAAGGCATTTTCCCATGTAGAAATGGAGGCTGAAAATGACCCCGCCCAGTAATCCCCAAAACCCTCACCTAATGCCCTCAACTCATAACCAAATGAACCGGATATCTGGGCGTGTTGAATGGCGTGGCCGTATTCGTGCCAGATTACATCAGCGTCTTCAGCGTCATCTACACCACCCTCCCCAAACGCAAGCCTATTTGTACCTGGTAAATAGTGTGAATTGTCAGCACCATTTAGGCCATGGGTGTCTACATCTATCGGGCCATTTTGAACATTGGTAAAACCCATTGATTGCAAGTACCGCTGGATAGCATCAATATGATAGTAAGCCATAACATCTTCAAAACCACTTTCTGAACGGTTATAATCAAAGTTTGCACTACTATTAGTTACAGGAGCTATAATGGGGTTTTCGAAATCCGTAATTTTTACGTAGGGGCCGTTTAGTTTATAGAGACCACCTGAAAATTCAAGATCATATAAATTTACGGGAACACGTTCGTTGTTAAGAGAAGTGTGGTCGGCATCATTATTATCTACGTATCCACTGGTCCCATAATAATGGGCTGCCGAAGTTAACGGATCGGGGTTAAACGCTTTATTCAGACCAAACGCTTTATTCGAACCATATTCTGTCAATTCATTTATCCATATAGTTGCACCGTCGTCTGAATCGACAAATATTTCCCAATCACCTAATGGATCTTTGCTGGGCAGCATAACCCGGTAACCAAGCTTGTGACCCTCCGCAAGAGGTAGGATCATCAGTTCAACATGTGGCTCAGCATACAATTCACCATTTTTGTTTATGGCCCTAATTGCAAAAGAGAGCGCCTTCTCACTCGAAATTGTGGGTCTGAGATTATCCAACATTACGCCAGGGTGATAATTGCTCATGTAGAATGAAACCTTATCACTGTGATTAATACTGATTACAATATCAGATTTGTAAATGCGGATACCCCGGTATGATTGATAAAACCTGACATGTTTCCCTCCCGGGCTTGTTTGAACTCTATCAAGCACCAAACCTTTAAGGTCAGGTTCCATTTGAAATAATCCCGTATTGGCCATTAGAAATTGACGAGCCTTTTGTTCCGCCGTACCTGAAAGTACTTGATAATGCACTTTCTGTCCCGGGCCGGTCTTTATTGTTTTTATTTTCATAGGGTCTGCCTGCTCAAATCGGGATACATGAGGTTTCTGACCAAATAAGAACCCTGAGATTAACATCAGAACCAGTAAGATTTTATGTAGGCATGTTATTGATTTCATTTTTCCTTCTCCTTTTTAGTTATTAACCCAAAGACTTGGCCCACTGCCATTCTTTATGATCAATTTTTTGTTGGTCCCATCTCCATTCATCATCCAGATTTCGGGGTTAGTATAGGGCCCATGGGTTCCTCCGGCAAAGCGCACAAAAACGATTAATTCTCCGTCGTTAGACCACGTCAAATCATTAATAGGTACATCAATGGCTGCTAATTGGACTGGATCGGTAAACTTTATATCCGAGACTTTCCAAATGACGGTTTTTTTGGTGTCAATATTTTTTATTGCATAGATTATTTCACCTGTTTTAGGATTGAACTTGGGTGGCAACGTAAATCGAACTGCTTCAGTTAGCTGGTTGACTGTATCACCAAATACAGTTGTATGATACACTTGGGGATAATCAGAAGTATTTTTAAGTTTTGAAATAAATATAATCTCTATGCCATTGGGGTGCAGCGAAGGCCATACATCTGTATGGAAAGGTCTATCAGTCAGTTGTGTTTCATTTGTTCTGTCGGCGTTAATTATGAATAATTCATAGTTTAATCCTAACGATGCAATTGATTTAGAAAAGACAAGTTGTTTACCATCAGTACTCCACTCCACCGAGCCGTCTTGTCGATAAATATAGTTAGGGAAAAACTCCTGTTTTTGAGTTTCCATGTTCATCAATTTCATATTCTGCGCATCAGTAGCCACACTTTCTATAAAAACGATCTTTTTCCCATTGGGGCTCCATTTGGCCCCACCAGCCCACTGCCTAGAATAAATAGTCCCCTTTTCATTCGTGTAGACTATCTCGTTAACGGCCACCAGTTTCTTGAGTTTTTCCGTTTTTAAATCATATAGCCATATTTCATTATCTCTATTGAAAACCAGCTTCATTTCAGAATTATCATCATTCCAATCGCAGGATAAAAGAAAAAAACCAATGATTACACTTAAAATATTAAAATTGACTATTTTCATAAATCTTTTCATTCCTAAATTTCCTCCTGTTGATTAATCATATGGGTGGGAATTAACCGTTTTTATAAAGGGGTATTCCCCCGCAAATACCCGC
>JACNKN010000011.1 GCA_014382015.1 Fidelibacterota bacterium
CGGGAATATTCCTGCGCCGTTAAAGATGAATTCGCTCGGAGTTGATCCGCAGCCTTCCAGAGTCTTTTTTCTAAATCGTTGTTGGTCATATTTTGTCCTTAAAATTAATACTTTTCCAGATAGTCATTTATGCAATGATAGGAATCTATGAAAAACACAATTTGGGGAATTGAGTAACTTCATTAAAGCACCTTATTGCTTACTTTTCCTACCTTTTGATCGTGAACCCCGTTCACATCATGAATAGAAATGTTGCTTGAATTTTTGAGAATGAATTGTGGCACATTCTCGCCTTGTTGAGCATCAACATCAAAAAAAGTGGCATCATGTACATCATCTAAAACAAAAGCAGGCCGTTCATCTTTATTCAATGTGCGTAATACGATATTATTTACTCTCAATCCTTTTACATACCGGAAATAGAGTCCGTAAGCTGGCATAGAATCCCATCGATAAGGATCCGGATACATATCAATGTTTTGTGGCACTTCTTTGCTGATCAAATCCTTTGTTCCACCGCCACGGAAATAAATTCGAATATTGCTCAAAGTTAAATCTTCAATATAATGTCCGGGAATTCCCATAATCATCGCCGCACCCAATCCAGGTCGTTTTGGACGTCCGCCCACATCGTATACATTGAAATTACTAATTGTCACCCGTTTAATCGTACCCACGGGAATCCCTTCGGGCCCACGCATTCTTGCATTGAGTCGGATGAAAAGGGGTGTTTCAGTAATATCGCGCATGGTAACATTATTGATCAAAATATCTTCGATAGATCCACCGTCAGCTGTTTCAATTGCGATGCCCCGTGAATGCTCAAAAACACAATTAGACACCGTTATATTCTTAAACCCACCGTTGGACTCTGTGCCGAATTTTAAACGCCCGGTAATGCAGTGATTAACCCCAGGTGCTTCGTCGATAAAATGGGTCGTACATGTGCCATCGAGCAATGATCCTTCATCAAAGCCAAATATTTGACAATTGGTTATGGTCACATTTTCCGTATCACGGGCATAGCCCAATGCAAAAGAAGATTTTAAACAAAGACCATCATCTGTGGGGGAATTAATAATACAGTTTGAAATTCGAACATTTTTACATGCATCAATGTCAATACCATCTCGGTCGGCATCCAACCGTACATTATCAATGGTTAAATTGTCAACACCGGTTGCTAAAATGCAGAAATGACCGCCATGAAGAATAGAAATATCCTGAATAGTCACATTAACGCAATTTTTTAAGGCAATAGCTTTATTCCCTGATCCAATAAGCTCTGGCTTGTCGTGCGTTTGTAAACCTTTTCCCCAAATCAATCCTTCACCCGTGATAGCGATATTTCGCAAACTATCGCCATAAATCAAACTATTCTTCCAGTAGCTGTGTCCAAAGTCCTGAAATTTTGAATACCATGTTTCTTTTTCTGGTAAATCATACCCCACGCCATTCGCTTCTTTATCTCCAATCAAGACTGCCCCTTGATCGAGATGGAGTGTAATATTACTTTTCAAATGAATGGTAAACGAAAGATAGTCTCCCGCCGGGAAAAAAACAGTCCCGCCCCCATTTTTTGCAGCCGTTTCAATGGCAGTATTTATTGCTTTGGTATTGTTCGTTTGTCCGTCCCCAACTGCTCCGTAATCAAGTACATTATAGAATAGTCCATTTGACGCTTTTTGGGAATGGGTTTCATTACAGCTTGTCGCTATTATTGCAAAACCAGCAAGAGTTAATAGGAATATTTTCAACTTCATTTTTTTCTTTTTCCTTCGTGAATCTTCGTTTTCTTCACGGCTGATGAATTAATCAAGTATCATGACCAAAGCAATTAATCTATCTTTTTTTGGCCCGTGGCGTTAAATCTGTCAAATCGTTCACAAAGATAGGTTTTTTACTTTCAATACTGTTTCGGGCTGCGATACCCGTTAATATGGACATGGATCCGTCACGTGTTCCCGCGTTAAGTCCCAGCGGATCTGGTGCATCAGGGTTAATAAACAGATAATTGAGTAATCGACTGTCTCCACCACCATGCCCACCCGAATAATGGGGAACGCGAATTTCTTCATAATCTCCAAAATTATCCATAACCATAATTGGATCGTATTTTTCAGTTTTTGCATCTTTTTTCTGACTCATTTCTGCTTCATACACAAGACGTTGATCTCTTTTTTTATTTTGCCAAGGGATGCCTTCCCATGCTTCAATCCGACCTTTGGTTCCATTAAAGGAAATACGAAATCCTTCATAGGGCGAATAGGTTGTAAGAGAATAATTGGTTAATACATTATTTGCATGTTTAATCTGCAAACTCATTTTATCATAAATATCAATATTTTCTCGCCATATACATCCATCATGGATATAACCGTCATACTTTTCATTCTCCACATATAATTTCATATTATGGGGGCTTGTTTTGATATCGTAATAGTAATCACCACATTCAGATTTGAATTCACAGCCAAGACATCTTTTGCTCCGAAAGGAATTATTTTTGCCGTAAAACTCCAAATCTCCTAATGCAAAAACCATCTCCGGTTCAGAGTCGAGCCACCAGTTTAGAAGGTCAAAATGGTGCGTTGATTTATGAACTAAAAGAGTACCCGAATTTTTACGTTCTCCATGCCATCTGCGAAAATAGGAAGCACCGTGGTATGTATTGAGATACCAATGAAAATCAACGGACACAATGTCACCAACTCTTTTTTCCATCAGCAATTCTTTGATTTTCATTTTATAGGGTGCATAACGATAATTGAAAGTTACAGTAACTTTTTTTCCAGTTCTTTTTTCAGCATCTAATATAGCTTGGCATTTATGTTCATCCGTCGTCATAGGTTTTTCACTGATTATATTTGCACCCATTTCCATTCCTTTTATAATGAAAGTATCATGAGTTGAATCTGTTGTGGTAACCACCAAAACATCTGGTTTTGTGGTTCGCATCATTTCTTCAAAATCGGTAAAGATAGGGCAATCAGCTCCTATATATTTTTGAGCATATTTGAGTCGCCCGATATTTTTATCACTTAAACCAACAAATTCGACATAATCAGAATATCGTTTTACAAGCGTTTCCCCAAACATACCTGTACCGCGTTTTCCGGTTCCTACAAGAGCAAGGCGTACTTTTTTTCCAGATGATTCTTCGAAAAATGAGTGAATAGGATTCGCAAAAATGGTACCGGTAGCCAATACGCCAGTCGTGGCGATAAAATTTCTACGAGAAATAGGTTTAGTGTTTTTTGTGTTTGACATAAGCTTCTCTCTTTTTTTTAATTTCGATTATAATCCCTGTTTCTTATTGTTCTAATCCCGGATTCCAAATTGTAGCAGCTATATGGCGTTCTTTACCCGATTTATCTTTAAAATAATATACGGATACGCACATTCCATCCGGGCGCTGAACCGTTCGTGGATACCCTAAATCCCATACATCTCCATCGCCACGAACCACAAATTCATCTCCCCAGGTGACGCCATCATCATTACTTATTTTTGCTCGAACGCCAAAAAAGGATGGTTTACGCCAACCGTAAGTCAATGCGATTCTGCCATCTTTTAAGCGAATCATGTGAGCTGGATTGCCAAAATTATCAATATAGGGTTCCTTGAGAGCGTGCCAGCTTTTTCCATCATCTGCTGATAAAAATGCTTCAAGCCACCAGCGTTTGGTTCCGTCGAAAAATCCGCCCCGGCGAATAATGCTTAAAAATGCACCACTATTTAAGCGAAGTGTGGAAGGCATAATAGCATATCCATACGATTCCAAAGGCGGTTGTGGACCAATCCAACCGACTAATTCCCATGTTTTTCCACCATCAACTGTTCGGGCACAAAAGGGCCATCCTTGAATGCCATCATCTTTCGGAGAAGTAAGAAACACATTCATGTCATACTTACCATTTATGATGTAATCGGTCCGTGCCATTATTTCTGTTCGACCGAATAGTGGAAACTTAAATGGACCTATCCAATTTTTGGCGCGATCGGTGCTATAATAAAATCGAGCATTTCCTGGGGAAAATTTGAATGCAAAATTAGGGTGATTGAAATCAATGCCACCTTCACATTCATAAGCATCAGCGTCGGTTGATCCATCTGGCCCAACGACAGAAAGTTCTTCAATGGTCCACGTTTCGCCACCATCCATGCTACGAGCTTGACGGTTGGATGTAGGTCCTTTGATGGGATGACCACCTTCATTTTCATCGTCATGATGCCCCCAAGCAAAACCAACCACAATTTCATTTCCCCAATGCCAAATACCATGATTGGCAGGCCAACCACCAAATCGATCTTTTTCTTTAAGGACAATAATATTCTTTACGACAGATGGTTCTGTTGCACATAACATCATGGGTGTAATGAAAAGAGTAAATAGTGTAATTCTAAACAGATTAAATCTCAATTTTATTCTCCTATTATTAGATTATTCCAAACCACAGCACTTTTTCCTGCTAAATCGGTCGTGGCAACCCGCAAACGAT
>JACNKN010000043.1 GCA_014382015.1 Fidelibacterota bacterium
AAGTAAAAGATATAGATTTTGATCGTAACCTCATCATTGTTAAAATGGGAAAAGGGAAAAAGGATCGACAGTCTGTTTTATCAAACTCATTAAAAAGTGTTTTGTATAAATATTTTAAAAATTATAAACCATCCAATTACTTGTTTGAAGGTCAAAAGGGAGGGAAGTATAGCGCGAGTTCAGTGCAAGCTATTATGAAAAAAGCAGTAAAAAATTCTGGTATTAAAAAACATGCAACAGTACATACCCTACGCCATAGTTTTGCAACTCATTTACTCGAAAATGGTACCGACATTAGATTTATCCAAGAATTATTAGGTCATAAAAGATTAGAAACAACTCAGATTTATACGCATATGTCAAAAATTTCATTTGAGCGGATTAAAAGTCCGTTAGACCGGTTGGATATAAATTGACCCCCTCTAAAACTCACCCATTTCGAAAAAAGTGGGGACAAAACTTTCTCACAGATACAAATCTTTTGGATCGAATCGTTCGCACTGTTGATCCCCAACCAACAGATTCCATTTTAGAGATTGGCCCCGGCGATGGATCCCTTACAGAAAAGATATTCCCATTGGTCCAAGAAATGGCTGCAATAGAAATTGATCCATTACTTATAAAGCACCTTTCTATTCGGTCAGATTTAAAAGGACTACAAATTATTCACGGCGATGTCTTGCTTCAGGATATTGAACAAATTCCAATTTCTAACCCAGTTCGTATAGTTGGCAACATCCCTTACAACATTACTTCGCCCATAATTATTTGGCTCATTGAACAGTTGGATTTTTGGGATGATGCTTATATTATGATGCAAAAGGAGGTGGGGGAAAGACTTACGGCAAAGGTCGGCACAAAAAATTATAGTCGCCTTTCTGTAGTGGTTGGCGTTTATTTAAATATGGAGTTTTGTTTTAAAATTCCGCCCGAAGTATTTTACCCCAAACCGAGAGTGGATTCTGCGATCATTCGATTTACCAAAAAAGCAAATCCAATAGTACCTGACAATCAGTATATACAATTTAATAAAATCGTGAAGGCGGCGTTTTCAAAACGCAGAAAAATGCTCCGAAATTCTTTAACAGGGTTTGATTTTCCAGAAGAAATAAAAACCGAAATTGACTTTACACGTCGACCAGAAACTTTAACAATCTCAGAGTTTGCGAAACTATTGAGGAAATAATTAGTTATATCTATCTATTGGGCGGCATATATTTATTGGTGTAAATTACTTGACTTTTCCCTCAACAAAAATGAGACTTTAAAAACATGGCAAAAGCGGGCAGACCCATTAATGAATCCAACCGAAGTCTAAGTCAATACTTAGAAGAAATCGGTAAATATGAGCCACTTCATCCTTCCCGAGAAGTAGAGCTGGCGATAGCGATTAAAAAAGGTAATCGCTTGGCAATGAAGGAATTGGTAGAAGCCAACCTTCGTTTTGTTGTATCTGTTGCAAAAGATTATCAAGGCCAGGGACTTCCATTGACAGATCTAATCAATGAAGGTAATATGGGGCTCATGAAGGCCGCGGGCCGTTTTGATGAAACGCGTGGATTCAAATTTATTTCATACGCTGTGTGGTGGATTAGACAATCCATTTTACAGGCGCTTGCAGAACATTCAAGAATTGTACGTTTGCCATTGAACAGGGTTGGAACCATTTCGAAAATCACAAAACAAGCCGAAAGAATAGAATCTGAAATTGAGCGAGCACCGAATGAAGAAGAAATCGGACGAAATCTGGAAATGACCAGTGACGAAGTGATTGATGCAATGCGGATTTCCCGTCGCCATCATTCCCTGAATGCACCATTTCGTGATGGTGATAAGAATTCTCTTATTGATGTGATAAAGGATGATGGGCAAATTCATCCTGATGAACCACTTATGGCAGAATCGCTGAAGGATGAAATTCGTCAATCATTAGAAACATTAAAAGAACGGGAACGTCAGGTGATCAAAATGTACTTTGGTATTGATCGCGACTACGCACTTACATTAAATGAAATAGGTGAAGAATTTAGTTTAACTCGGGAACGGGTCCGCCAAATTAAAGAAAAAGCGATTCGACGTTTGCGTCACCGATCCAGAAGTAAATCATTGAGAACCTATTTAGGCTGATCGAGAGGAGGTGAAATAGATCATGGTTGAAGTTACCGTAAAAAACGGCGAACAACTCGAACGGGCTCTGCGCCGCTTCAAAAAGAAGTGGGAACGTGCCGGTGTGTTACGAGAAGTCAAACGAAAATCATTCTATATCAAACCAAGCGATGAGCAACGGGCTGCCAAGAAAAAAGCAGTACGTACACGGTTACGTTTTGCAAGGTACGGCAAGATATAGTTCATTTTATAAAATTGACCCAATTAATGAAAAAGGTTCGGTATTTTACCGAACCTTTTTCATTGTTTTAAGGAATTTTATATGATAATTCGAAGCATCTCAGGTGTACGGGGCTTAATAGATACCCACCTTTCTTTAGACACGATAAAGGCGTATGCCCGGGCATTTCATATCCAAATAAATCAAGGACTTGTTTTTCTTGGCCGCGACAGTCGACCCTCCGGAGAGGATTTATTAAACGCATTCACCGAAGAATTAATTCGGTTGGGCAGAGACGTAATTGTCTGCGGCATTGTTCCCACCCCTACAGTCCAATTTATGGTTGAGCGGTCTGAAGCCGCAGGTGGTATAATTATTACTGCCAGCCACAACCCCATTGAATGGAACGGGTTAAAATTTGTCCGGTCGGATGGCACTTTTTTTAATTCTGAAAATTGTAATAAATTATTTGATTGTGTCGATCGGGATGATTCTCTCGATTCTGCAAATGTACCTGGGATGTTATTCCCGGATCAGAATTCCATCCTGAAACATTCCATTCATACCGTTGAACTATCCTGTATTGATTTAAATGCCATTCGAAATCGAAAGTTTATAGTGGTTATTGATGCGGTGAATGGTGCAGGTTCTGAAGCACTCCCATTATTACTGGAGCACTTGGGTTGTACAGTGATTCCCCTCTATTGTGAGGGTAATGGCGAGTTCAAACGTGGGACAGAACCATTACCAGAAAATTTAGGTGACTTAAGAAAAGCAGTTATTGACAATGCAGCTCATGTCGGTTTCGCTGTGGATCCCGATGCAGATAGACTAGCAGTTGTGAATGAAAAAGGCGAAACACTGGGGGAAGAATACACACTTGTTTTGGCAGCCGAGGGATATATTAAGAAAAAACAAACACAAGAAACATTCGTTACCAATCTATCCACTTCACTGGCTCTGGAAAAAATGGCAAAACAATATGGTTGTGGTGTGGAACGATCTGCAGTAGGTGAAATAAATGTAGTCAAAAAAATGCTTGAAATCGGTTCCGAACTTGGGGGAGAAGGTAACGGTGGAATTATTTTGAAGGAAGCGCATCTAGGTAGAGATTCGCTTGTTGGGGCCGCTATGGTCCTCCATAGAATGGCATTAACATCGGATTCATTAAGCATTATTTATAATACATTACCCCAATACACAATTGTAAAGGATAAAATCCAATTGGACAATTTGGATTTGGACAGTATTATGAAAAAAGTAAAAAATAGTTTTAGTGATGCAGAAATTAATAATGTAGATGGTTTTAAATTTACGTGGGAAAATAGCTGGGTGCATTTGCGAATGTCAAATACGGAACCAATTATGCGAATTTATGCAGAAGGTGAAACCAGTGAGATTGCTCAGAATTTGGTAAAACAAGTAAAATCATTAATTAACCTTTAAATAGATGGGCCATGATAAAAAATAGAATACTACTATTTATCACGATTGTTTTTGCGAATAGTTGCTCATCTTCTATAAATGATATATCCAGTAATGAACGGGTAAAATTAGTCGATATAGGTGGGTCCGTTGCCCAAGCATTTCAAAAGGACTTATTCAGGCATTTATCTGAGGCGATAGGCGATGGCGGTGCACCGAATGCAATTTCTGTATGTAATTTGGAAGCACTTGAAATTACGAAAGCAGCACAAAGAGGATTTCCTCAATCGTTGGAGATTAAACGCGTTTCATTTAAATTTAGAAATGCCAAAAATGCGCCCGATAAATATGAAGCTGAAGCCTTAAACTACCTAGCTACTCCTCAAAAGGGGGATGCATATCCAATAAATACTGTTCAGAAAATTAATTTTGGCAAAGAAACAGTATTTCGATTCTACAAACCAATGCGTATGGCAGAAATGTGTTTGCAATGCCACGGTTCTGATAAGCAAATCTCTGATGTTGTAGCTGAAAAACTTACAGAATTATATCCCAATGATTTAGCTGTAGATTATAAAAGAGGAGATTTTCGTGGCGCAATTAGAATCCAAATTTCTAAAGAAGATTTATTGAAATAAATAGTAATGAATCCTTATTCAATTACCATTGATCAAATAGGCACCCAAGAACGGGTTGCCAGACTTTTTTCCCGGAGTATTAAAAAAGAATCTAAAATTAATG
>JACNKN010000071.1 GCA_014382015.1 Fidelibacterota bacterium
TTATAAAGATGGAAAACCATCTTTCAAATCACGTTGGCATTATACGTCAGATCGGATTCAGGAAAATTCTTTTACGCAAAACATAACGAACGAACTTTTGAATTATGCCCAGTTGGAGAGTGTTGAAATCACTCTGAATCGCAAGGAGGACGGAAGTGAATTCTTGGATTTGGATTGGGAAAAATCAACCACAGTTCAATTCATTCCTAATGAACACATAAATGAAGATCTATTATCTAAACTGCCTGAAATATGTGGAGTTGCATTTGTTAAAAAACCAAATTTTAAAATGGGTATTGTTATTGCACATGAAGGTATGATGATTGATTCGCAATATTTGGTTCATGCATCATCTGAATATGGAGAAACAATGAATATAGATTTTATGGAATACTATTTCAGGCAAGAAGGACCTCTTTTTGATGGAGTAATGATTTATGAATTTCATCCTTTAGAATAGGCGAGATGATAAATTCAAATGTAGAAAAAGGTTTTTTAGAACAGTCTGATTTCACAGAGCATTCGTCGAAAATTCCCTATATTATTGTAGATAATTTTCCACGACTTGGATTTTTAACTGCGTTAAGATTTTTAGAGTGGGTGAGTGAAAATCCTGAAGGCGTTATCAGTTTACCCACAGGAAAAACACCGGAATATTTTATCAAATGGACTCGATATTTATTAGAAAATTGGTCTGATAATAAATTAGAAAAATTGAGAAAAGAGAACGGACTTATTATCAATCAGAAACCTGATTTTTCCGGTTTACAGTTCGTTCAAATTGATGAGTTTTATCCCATTGACTTCGCCCAGCACAATAGTTTTTATAATTATGTTCAACACTATTATGTAAACGGTTTTGGTCTCAATCCGGATAAGAGTATGTTTATTAACTGCGATGAAATTCCGAAAATCCAGGGCAAATTATTAACAGAAATATTCCCTGAATATTCAGTTGATTTATCGCTTCGAAATCGTGATCCGCGTTCACTCCTTGAAGAAGAACAGCAAAAGACCATTTTCCTGGTGGATCAATGGTGTACTGAATACGAAAACAGAATTCGTGAAAAAGGCGGAATTGGGTTTTTCTTGGGTGGAATCGGTCCGGATGGACATATTGCTTTTAATGTTCGCGGTTCAGATCATAATTCTACAACACGGCTCATGGAAACCAATTTTGAAACACAAGCAGCTGCAGCAACAGATCTGGGCGGTATTGAAATTGCGAAAAACAGACTTGTAATAACGATAGGACTTTCGACTATTTATGCAAATCAAAATGCCACAGCAATCATTATTGCCGCTGGAGAAGCAAAAGCCGGTATCGTAAAAGATTCGTTGGAAAGCGAGGAAAATATTCAATTCCCAGCCACTTCTCTACAGAGATTAGAAGGAGGGAGGTTTTATCTGACAAAAGGCGCGGCTTCCATGTTGAATGATGTGGTGGAGTATAAATTAAATAATGAACCCTGGACGGATAAGAAAACAGAAATAGCTGTTGTGAATCTTTGTAAATCGTTGAACAAGTTTGGGCATAGATTGACAGTAGATGATTTGAAAGAAGATCCAGCAAGCTCTTTAATACCGGAAATTGACAGACAGACGATTCCGAATGTCATTAATTCATTTAAGAAAAAAATTGACAAGGCACTGGATGTTTCTGATAACGAAACTTTTTTACATACAGGTCCGCACCATGATGATGTACTATTAGGTTATTTGCCCCACATTATTCATTTGGTTCGTTCACCGAGGAATAAAAATTGTTTCGTCAATTTGACATCGGGGTTCACGTCCGTTACAAACAATTATGTAAAACGGGTATTGGAGGAAACGGAATCGTTTTTGAAATCCGGAAAAATAGAAATGACGGATTACCCGGACTTCTTTGAAAAAGGATATAACCTGAAACGGGACAAAGATATTTATCATTATCTGGACCGCATTGCAGAAGGAAATATCCAAGGACAGAAAAGGGGGTTGAGCCATCGTATTGTCCGAGCGCTGGTCGAAATCTATTCCATAACGTCTAAAGCAACGTTGAGTAAAAAAATCGATGAGATTATAACATATTTGGATACCTGTTACGATGGTCAAAAAAATCCAAATAATATTCAAAAACTCAAAGGGATGATTCGGGAATTTGAAGAAGAATTAGTTTGGGCTCATTATGGCGTTCAAGTTAAAGATGTACGTCACATGCGATTGGGATTTTACACAGGCGATATTTTTACAGAGAACCCTGAACATCATAGAGATGTGGAACCCATATTAAACCTATTAAGAGAATTAAAACCTACAGTTATTACACTTGCATTAGACCCAGAAGGAAGCGGACCGGATACTCATTATAAAGTTCTTCAAGCGATTGCTGAAGCGGTACGATTATGGGGAAAAGAAACAGATATATCTCATTTAAAAATTTGGGGATATCGAAATGTTTGGTATCGCTTTGATCCATCTGAAGCAGATATTATAGTTCCAGTTTCGTTGAATTCCATGGCTATGCTTCATGATACATTTATGAGCTGTTATTTAAGTCAAAAGGATGCTTCTTTTCCCAGTTACGAATATGATGGCCCTTTTTGTGATTTGACAATAAAGATATGGGTGGAGCAGCATAAACTCATGGAAGTGGTTCTGGGAAGGGATTTCTGGTATCAAAATGACCATCCCCGAATGCGCGCAACCCATGGATTGGTTTTTCTGAAGGAATTGACAGTAGATCAATTTCTAAATGAAGCAAGGAGATTGGAAAAATCCATGGAAGGACAGATTAATTTTTAATGTTAAAATCTGAATTTATCTGTGGAACGTTGGAAGGGTTTTACGGCCACCCTTGGACAACTGTTCAACGTCTTCAATTATTTACATGGATGCATGATTGGGATGGGATGAATACCTATATGTATGCGCCAAAGGATGATCTTTACCATCGAAGTAAATGGCGGGATTTATATCCTGATGGAGAATTATTGGACTTAAAAAATCTAATTCAATCATGCCATGAGAAAGGGTTGAAGTTTATTTACGCCATTGCACCGGGGTTGGACATAAGTTATTCCAGCGAAGATGATTCGAGTATATTAATAAAAAAAATTGAGCAAATGCAGTTGCTTGGATGTCTCCATTTTGCCATTCTATTTGATGATATTCAAACTGAATTATCAATTGAAGATCAACGTGTTTTTTCGTCTTTTTCTCAAGCACAAGCCAATGTAACTAATCACTTGTTTGATGCATTGAAAATATCAAATTATGATTCATCGTTAATATTTTGCCCCACTGTTTATTGTGAACGCATGGCTGATTATAATGTCACAGGAAATGATTATTTGAATGAAATAGGCAAATTACTTAATGAAGAAATCGGGTTTTTCTGGACAGGTCCTGAAGTGGTTTCAACGGAAATATCTGTGGAATCAATTCAGGAATTACGAAAGGTGATAAAACGAAAACCCATCATTTGGGATAATATTCACGCCAATGATTATGACGTTAGGCAAATTTTCTTTGGTCCCTATGCCGGACGACCTCTAGAATTAAAATATGAAGTGTCTGGTATTTTAAGCAATCCCAACTGTCAGTTTTGGGCCAATTTCAATCCGTTGAGATCCTTGGCGATGTACAATAATGAAACCGTTTCATGGAATCCCCGCCAAGCCTTCATGGATTCTACCAGAGAGTGGTTAAAATATTTTGGGAATGATACGGTAACAGAAGATGAAATTGTATTGCTGGGGGATTGTTTTTATTTACCAGGGGAAATGGGAGATAACGGAAACCGACTGGTTGAAAGTGTTGAGAAAATCACTAATAATGAACCGAATGAATGGGAAAAATATTTGGATAATTTTATACAATTTAAATCCATGTTGAATTCTCTTTGTATGAAACTCATAGCAACAACTAACCGTGACCTGCTTTATGATTATTTTCATCCTCTTTGGGAATTACGGGAAGAAGCGGAATATATCTCCAGATGGATCGATTGGAAAATGTCTGGGAAGAACAAATTTAAATCGCCTGAGTTTGTTCCAAAGAGACAGGGTATATTATATAAGATTCAAAAGATTGTTCATTCTGATTAGATCTAATATTATTTAGTGTAAATTTGGTTTATACTAATGCATTATAAAACTCGTTTAGCAACAGTTAACC
>JACNKN010000008.1 GCA_014382015.1 Fidelibacterota bacterium
TCAATCATCAATACTTTGTCTTTATGCTCTTGGGGTTTTGCTTTATTTAAAAACCATAATTCACAGGGCACGGTGCGGGTGTAGAAAAAGTTTGACCGAATGGCAATCATCATATCCACATGACCGGTTTCGATTAATTTTTCCCGCACGACAGCTTCACTTCTGCCGGCGCTGGACGCCTGGGAAGACATGACAAAACCGGCTCTGCCTTGTTCGGTTAAATAACTGTAAAAATAACTGATCCAGACATAGTTGCCGTTGCTCACCTTGCCTTTTTTATTGACGCCGGGCAAACCGAAAGGCAGGCGGGGATCGTTTTTAATTTTTTCCGCATCAATCTCATCCACATTAAACGGTGGATTTGCCATGACGAAATGCGCTTTTTTATTTATATTGTGAGGATCTTCGTAATATGTGATTGCTTTTTTTATATTCCCCACCAAGCCATGTACCGCCAAATTCATTTTTGCCAGGTTGATGGTTGTGGCATTTTTCTCCAATCCAAAAAAATTCAGTTTATCTGTGGGATTTTGGTGAAGTCTTTCTACAAAACGGGCGCTTTGGACAAACATGCCACCGCTGCCGCAAGCAGGATCGAGCACCGTACCTTTTTTGGGTTCCAATACATTGGCAATCAATGAAACCAATGAAACAGGCGTAAAAAATTCTCCCCCGTCATGGGCTTTCTGATCCGCAAACTTGGTCAGGAAATATTCATAAATTCTGCCGAAAACATCACCGCTGACCTTTTTTAATTCTTCAGGATTCAATGACCGCAGTAATTGCCCCAAAATTTCATTATCCAATTCCAGGTATTCTTTTTTGGGCAATACACCCCGCAATGTTTCGTAATCCTTTTCAATGAAATCCATTGCATCAATTATCGCCTTGCCCCGGTCATCGCTATCTTTCAGGTTTACCAAATAATCAAATTGTGCTTCCGTCCGTAAAAATATGGCAGATTTTTTGCTGAAATCTTTTTTCGTCAGTTCGGGTGTTTTACCGCCTCGGGTAGGTAAAGTGGCGATAATATCATCTTTGACCGCTAAATAGCGGCTGAAGGCATGGCGTAAAAACACCAAACCCATAACGGGCATAAAGTATTCATTACTGGCATAATTGGAATTTGCCCGGAGTGTATCTGCCGCACTCCAGAGTCTTTTTTCGATCGCTTCAATATTTTCTAATTGGGACATAAATTTAATTTACTTAAAAAGTATTCCTTTTTCTTTAAAACTGACATAACCATCGTCGGTAATTATAATGTGGTCAATCACGTCAATATCGAGAATTGCACCGGATTGAATTAATTTTTCGGTGAGTTTAATATCCTCATCTGATATGTCTGTATTTTTGGACGGATGATTATGCGCCAGAATGATAGCAGAAGCCAGATGGCGAATTGCCGGTTCAAATACCTCCCGGGGATGCACCAGCGTTTCGGTTAATGTGCCAATGGAAATGGTTTCTTTAAAAAGAAGCTGCTTACGGGCATTGAGATACAATACCTTGAAATATTCTTTTTGCTTGCCCCGCAAATCTGCAAGCTGGGCAACCGTTGACTTCACGGAATCGAGAATGGGGAGAGATTCGTTGAAAGATCCCACAGCGCGGCTGCCAAGTTCCAATGCCGCTTTAATCGTAATCGCTTTGGTAACTTCCAAACCCTTGATACTTGTCAGTTCATCCTTCGAAATGGCGAGAAGTTTTGACAATGTATATTTTTTTAACGTTTCCCTGGCAATATCCAAAGCACTTTTGCCGGATCGTCCGGTTCGAATAAGAATTGCGAGAAGTTCAGCATCACTTAAATTCTCTGCTCCCTTTTCGATCAGTTTTTCTCGGGGTCTTTTATGCTTGGGTAAATCTTTAATTTTCATGGTTTAAATTTAAACACATATATTTTTCATAATCAGCCATTTGAATCCTTTCTATTTCAACCTTGCATCAATTCATCCTTGCATTCTTTCCATCACTTATTTTTTTTCGATCAATTTCTTTTTAAGCAATTCTGTTAATGCAGCTAAAACAGTCAAGGTTCCTAAAGATGTTGAAACCATGGCAAACACCATGAGGCCACCGATATATTGAATGGGTAAAAATGCAGAAAATATTAAGGCACCAAAGCCCATATTAGATCCGGCGTCGAGAATGATGGCATATCCTACATCATCCACAACTTCCTTACTCAAATTTTCAGAGTTTACCGTCCGAGAAAGTCGCCGAAACTGTGCGATATAATGAATAGCAAAATCTACACCTACTCCAATAATGATGGAAGATAAAATCGCCGTAATATGGCTGAGTTCAATGCCAAAATAGCCCATAAATCCAAAATTGATAATGACAGCAGATGTAAGAGGAATTACAGCTAATACCCCCCAAAGTATTCGCCTAAAAAATATTGAAGCAATGATACCTATAATAATTAAAGAAAAAATAATACTGTAAATTGTAGAATCAACAATCATGATAATTAAATCTCGGACAACAACAATCATCCCTGTAATATTCATTTTCACTTCCGAATGAATATTTTCATCCGTGAATCGATTCAATTCTTCAGTGTATGCAAATACTTCTTCTGTGGGCATATTGGTAGATAAAGCCGTAATCAGACCCACCTCATAATTATAATCAACCAATGATGAAAAATCTTCCGGATCACCTGACATAGAATACATGGTAAACAGATTATTGACCTTATCCCGGGAATCCGGTATTGTCTCAAAAGACGGATCATCATCCATAACTGTTTTATGCATTTGCTTAACGATATCTGCAATCGAAAAACTGGTTTTCACTTTTTCATGTTTTTCAACAAATTGTTGCAGTTTCGCCATATCTGACAATACCTGAGGATCCTTCATATCTCCTTCCATTCGGATTCGAAGGTCCATTGTGCCGGTTAGATGGTCATCCATGAAATCCATACTGTCCCGAATTTCAGTGCCCGGTTTAAAAAAGTTCGCAATATTAGCATCAACAGTTATTTTGAACAAACCAAATATTCCAAAAATGACAAATATAGCACCGGCAGAAAAAACATATTTTGGATGGGTAAGAACAACTTTACCTAACTTGTGAATAGATCTTTCAAATATGCTTGGATTCAAAATTGCTTTTGATTTCAAATCCCACTTTATCAGATTCATCACCGCAGGAAGCAAGAGAGAACTCAAAAACCAGGCCCATACTATTCCAGCGCCAATCGTAAAACCATAACCAATTAACGGTTCCAATGGTGATGAAACCATGGTCATAAATGCGGCTACTGTTGTAATGCTGGTTAAAAATATGGGAATCAATAATGAATCCATTGTAGAGGATAATGCACGGCGAGAGTCTTGTTTCTTACGGAGTTCTTTGAAAAACTTGGACATTACATGAACCCCATCCGAATTGGCTATAGTTAATAAAATAATCGGCATGGATGTTTGAACCATGGTAAATAAAAATCGTTCAGAACCCGTAATCCTATACACCCAACCCATGAAACCCATCATTCCCACAAGAGACAATCCAATAACCATGAGAACCATGGCTACTCCAGGAACACTCCTTAGATTAATTAATAGCACAGCAATCATAATAAAAACACCAAATTTCATAAGGGATTGAACATCAACCCTAATGAGTTCTGGGATAGTACCTGTTACATATGCTTGGCCTCCATAGTGGATTTCATATTCCGCCAATATAGGGTCCGTAATTGCCACTACTGTATTGCGAAACCCATCTGCACCAATATTATCATATGGTTGAACCATTATAACAAGATAATCTTCATTTTGGCTTACCATCCGCTTTTTTAATGATAGGTTTTTATCTAAGTATAATTTTATTCCATTAATCTCTTCCAAGGATAGATCTCGATAGGGTTGAAGGTCACCCACTTCCATAAACCCATCTTCACTATCCATTCGTGTTGAAGAAGCAATGGACATTACATCTTCAACTTCAGCAGACAAGGATAATGCTTCATCCAAATCCCACAACGTGGCCAAAGCTCTGGAATTGAATATGTTTTCCCCTTCTTTCCCAAATGCAATAAAAATGACTTCTGTACTTCCAAATTCATCTTGTATCATGTCCCAGGATTTTTTGGAGTCGAGTTCTTTGGGCATCATTTTCAT
>JACNKN010000064.1:0-1702 GCA_014382015.1 Fidelibacterota bacterium
TCTCGAATAGTTGGCTTGGGTGCTTCAATCTGAATTGCACTAATCATTCCTCCATCGATTGAACCATGACGTCTTGTGATATATCCACCGGTAAAATAACGTGATCCCCCTGGTCCTGGGTCATTCATACTGGGTACACATCCAAACCCCAGGCTATCTAATAACGCGCCCAAACTATATTGCCCTCTTAATACTTCGATGAAAGAATAGGAGGAAGAATCAACCAAAGTCCGAATGCTTGATTCGTTTTTAAAACTATCCTTATTCAAATCACTGTCGCTTAAATCTAAATCATCACTTTGAATTAAATACCCCAACCATGATCTCAGATCATAATACCCATCCGGATTTTTGCCGTGACCATGCATATCAAAAAGAATACCCGACCCAAATTGTGAAGTAATCTGTGATTTAGCTGTTTCAATATAATAATGATATTCTTCCCAAGCTCTCATTGCATATTTTTCTCCTTGAGCCGCTTCTTCACTTTCCCGATTAGGATCCAGTTTGGTTCGTTTTAACTGTGAAAAAATCACATGGGGTTTTCCACCAAATCGTGCCGTTAAAGTATCCATGATTGTTTTTGTCAATTCATAGGTATTCGCATCCGTAACGGTTGTCCCATAAGTACGATCTGCAATTTCATCAGGTGTTTTCCACCCACCATGGGGTGCAGATAAAATAATGGGTAAATTCCCTGCATGATACTCCACATATTTTTCCCGCCCATAATAAATTGAATCAGCATAATAAGGACCATCATGACCTAAAGCTGGAATGGTGTCCGTTTCTGTTGTATCCACTGGTGGAATATTTTCACCGGGGTCATCAGTCGGTTCCTCGCATCCTACCATAATAGCTATCCATAGAACTCCAACAGTAAATATCGATTTAAATGGAATTATTTTTGGAACCAACATGAAGATTAAGCGAATAGACTTACGGCTGTAAATACAATTAATATACCAAACAGGTTTAGGATGAGACCCGCCTTTAGCATTTGTCGTTGGGTGATAATACCCGTGCCATAAGCGAGTGCGTTTGGCGGCGTGGCAACAGGGAGCATAAATGCACATGTAGCAGCAACACCAACGCCGAATACCAATGAATAAGTAATGGCGGGGTTAAATTGATCAGAAAGAGCTATCATGACCGGAATCAATATGGCTGCGGAGCCCGTATTAGATGCCAATTCAGTTAAAAATATCATCAATGTTATACTGGCCATAATCACAACCCAATCGGGTGAATTTGCAATAGTTTGGATCATTTGAGTTGCAATCCATTTGGATGTTCCCGTATTGCTTAAAATAACGGAAAGACATAGTCCACCACCGAATAATAAGAGGATACCCCATTCTATTTTTTTCTCTAAATCCTTCCAGGAAATTAATCCAAGAATCGGTGCAAGGGCTGTGATTAAAAGAGCAATCATTCGGTCAAATTGTTTTACACCCAATATATTTCCAATTTGACTGGAAAATATCCAACAAAAAACCGTAAAAACGAATAGGGCAACACTTCCTTTGGCATGAGGACTCCATTCCATAGAAAATTTACCATGTCCCCCGGGTTGGTTTACCTTTGCATTTTTTTCAGGTCGAATGACAAACCATAAAGCAAAAATAACAATTGGGAACATCATTACAGTAGATGGAAAGCCCACTTTAAACCAAGTAAAAAAATCTATATCCAATGCAGA
>JACNKN010000064.1:2070-4125 GCA_014382015.1 Fidelibacterota bacterium
AAATACACAATTGTATTTGAAAATGGGGCTAATGCTTCTTTTGGTCCCAGGATTTGGGTGAAATAAGCTAAAACTGGGACGAGCAAAGCAGTGGCGGGTAATGGAATAATTTCTGTCATCCATAAGCCTGCACAAACGAATAAGACAAAGATACCTTTTTGGGTAGCATCTGTATCCACCACATTTATACAGATAACATAGCTGAAAATGCACCAGCCAAAGATGAGTGTTAACTTTTTTAACAAAGGTAAGTTTATCATATCAATTATTTTCCATTAAACTTTGAATAAACATTTCTTGCAATGTTTTTTCTATTCGGGCATATTTTGCACGATGTATCCTTGTGGGTGGGGAAAAAGATCCCTGCCTCACGCCGCTACCCTGTAATTCGCCTGTAAGCCGCATTAAATTGGATTGAATCTTTTTTGCCTTCTTCTGTCTTTCTTTGATTTTTGTTAATTTTTCATCTTCTGAATCCAAAACTTTTTCTAATTCTTTTATCTGCATTTTAAGTTCTTCATTCAGAGTAAATGCATTCTCATAAATATCAAAAACGTCTAATAGGAATTTTTCCTGTTGACGGTAATCACCCAATCTTAAATTTAATTTTGGGTCAGGATTTATTCGAATATTTTGAGAACTACTGTCAGTAACAGTTGTTATTGTAACCGTATAAATACCCGGTGAAACAAATGGTCCCTCTGGGTCAAGGTTGTGGGGTGGTATAGGCAAAATATCTTCCGATTCTGGTTTCACCAATCCTTCAATCTCCTTTTTCGTTTTTTTATATGATGGCGGTGGATGCTTCATATCCCAAACAAAACGGTTAATTATTCCCTTTGTCACCGCTTTTTTATATGATCTAATAATGATATTTTTCCTTCGTTTGATGTTAATGATTACGGAATCCGCATTTGTGTTTACAACGAAGTTGATGATCGCCCCATAGGGTGGATTTTTGCCGGCCCATTCTTCCTGAGAACGATAAGATGTATCTTTCCAATAATAAAAAAGGGAGACGGGACGGACAGAAAAAATATGTATATTTTTTCCTTTTGCATCGCCCCACTCCGCTAATGGTGTTATATCATCCAAAATCCATATACTTCTCCCGTGAGTCCCGATGACCAAGTCTTTTTCACGGGGATGAATAATTATATCATCATATAGAGTTGTAGGTAAATTGGATTTGAATTGGACCCATTTTTCTCCTGCATTTACTGACGTGAATAAAGCATGTTCTGTCCCCAGAAATAATACATCAGGATTGTCAGGATGCTCGACGATGACATTTACCGATCCAGATAATAATCCTTTTGTTAATCTAATCCAGGTTTTTCCAAAATCATCAGTCCGGAAAACATATGGTGTCCAATCCCCTTCCCGATGTCGATCAAAAGTAGCATAAGCTGAACCTCGACTGCGATAGGATGCAAGCACCCGACTTACGTAGGACCCACTGGGTAAACCAAAAATATTCTGACTTACTTCTCTCCAATGTTTCCCATTATCTTTGGAAACTTGGAGATTACCATCATCAGTTCCCACCCAAATTACACGATGCCAAAGAGGTGATTCTGAAATTGTAACTATTTCACCATAGGATGACGTACCATCATTTTTAGATATCTTTATATCAGCTCCAAAAATATCCATAATTTTCAATGAATCACGATTCGTATTGGTGGATAAATCTTTTGTGTGCTCCCATGAATCACCACCATTTTTACTCATAAATAATCGATTTCCGCCCAGAAATATCTTTTGGGAATTATATTTTGAAATCGCCAACGGTGTTACCCAATCAAAACGATATTTTTCTTCGGGATTACTTGAAATTGGTTTCAACCCGACCATATTCCCTGTTATCCGATCTACACGAATGATATTTCCATTTTGGGAGGCATTATAAAGTATGGATGAATTTGGAACCGGCTGCTGATACATACCATCCCCAAAACCGATCTGTTTCCAGTCATCGGCAAGAATGCCACGCCAATGCCGGGTGGCACTGGGCCCCATCCAGGAATGATTATCCTGCATACCACCGTAAAT
>JACNKN010000030.1 GCA_014382015.1 Fidelibacterota bacterium
TGTCTCTCGGTGTATTCGTTCATTATTTTGATTTAGCGTTGTGTTTGTTAGTATTAACTAACGCAATATTACATATGAAACATTATCAATACAACAGTTATTTTAAAATACAGGGATGAATTATCGGTTTTAATTGGATAGAACTACTAATCCTACATGGATTGGTAATTATAAAACCATGAACACTTATTCTAAAATGATATTTCCCATTTCTGAATAATCTTTTCTTATTTGATGAAATTCTATAAATGCTTCTCTCCCATCAAATAGATTTAAGAGTTCTTCTCTCTTAACCGCTGTTTGTCCCGATGATATAATTGAATTGTACGATGAATAGTCCCAAGCCTCAAAAATGAATCTGTTAACCCATGATGAATGGGATTATGGTGGATATAATGAATTAAAGATAATAGATAGTTATCCGATTCAATCACAATTCGTTTGAACCGTTTTTGCATTAAACTACCATGCCTGTTTTGTTGTTTATTGATGGCTAAGGAATAGCCACCCAAAAATCGTTTAAATCCATCCAAAATATTTTCATTCAATTGATCGTTGTCTGTATCTTTTACTTTAACTAAAAAGTGAAAATGCGTTGGCTGTAAACAGTAGGAATAAACGTCGAGGTACGATGCTATATATTTTTCCCATTTTCTTAAAAAATAATTGTAGTTCTCATCAGAATAGAACAAGAGGTCATTATTGATGGTGCGATTGTAAACGTGATAAAAATAATTAGAGATAAAAGGCGCGTGGTAACGATCAAATGCCATCGTTTTTAGGTAAACTTACTATACTTTTAAAGTTTGGTAAGTTTTCAGCATATGTCATTAAGTAAACCAATCCTTCAAGGATTAGTAAACTTTTATTAACCTGAAATCTTCCCAGCTAGGAGCAACCATCCTCGTGCATCATTGCTGGTGGGATCTAAATCCATGGATCGGGCCCATGCGGCTTTGGCTAATCCTGCTTCATTCATTTTCCAATAGGTAATTCCAAGGCCTAAATAATTATCTGCATCGGATGGCTTGAGTTCGATAGCTTCCTGAAAAGCGGCCAACGATTCTCGGAACATTCCTTTATCACGATAAAAACCACCCAGCGTTCGCATGGAACCGGGAAGCCATTGTCCTGAATTTCTATTCACGCTTAATGCTTTGCGAAAGGCCGTTTGACCCAATCCCGATTGACCGACACGATTATACTCTACAGCTAAAATATAATAGGCTTGAGGTAATAGGGTCAGGACTTCTTGGTTATGAGGGTCATAATGGAGTAAATCTTCCCAAGATGAAGTGGCTCTCCCCCATTCACTCGCTTTAAAATAACTGAGTCCTTGTTTAAACCTTGAATTCGCATCGGAAGGATCCAATCTAATTGCGTCGCCATATGTTAGAGCTGCATATACGTGTTTTCCCTGTCCCGAGTATAAATTTCCTAAAGCTACATAGGATTCACGATGGGTTGGGTCTTTTTTAATTGATTCCTGATAGCTGGCTTTCGCCTTTGGAATATCTCCCATTCCTTCAAATGCGCTTCCCTTTAAAAAGATAAAACCACTTTGCCTGGGGAATAAATCCTGACCCCCTTTCGCCAGCTTAGCCGCATACTCAAAATTTTGATCGTCTAAGTTTTTCCGAATGGTTTGCATTCGCTGGGCGGGTCCAGTGGGATCCCGTTCGGCTGACTTGGCTAAAATATCATCGGATAAGTTTCTTTTTTCTTTCGTACCGAATAAGGTTGCCATGGCTTCGATTGTGGCCCGATGATTCGGCTGTACATCCATGGCTTCATCGAAAGAATGGCGTGCTTTTGTCATTTGCCCAAAGCGTGAATAAAATGATCCTAAATGAAAATGGACATCTGCATTAAATGGGTTTTGGGCTGCTAACTTTAAATATATTTCTTTCGCATCCTCAAATTGTCCGTTTCCTTCATAATGCCGTGCCAAATCCACTTGTTTGCGTATATCATTCGGTTCAGTTCGTGCGGCATTTTCAAGATCTTTGGTGGAAAGGGCTCGACGAGTTTCGATGCGTCTTACTTTCTTTTTCTCTGTATCATCCAAATAATGAGTCGCACGGGCAAGATTCCGGGAACTCAATTCAAATGCTTCTGCAATATTGTATATATCATTGGCATATTTTACGGGACTTATGGTTGGAATATCTGAAAGTCTGGGCACTTTTGCTTTCGTAGCATTACGACTTGCAACTTGGGTGCTTCGCCTTTTTAAAATAGACTGAAGCTGCTGAACTTTTTTCTTATTGGAAGAAGAAGGATTTAGTTTATAGGCTTTTTGATAATCCTTCAAAGCACCAGCATAATCTTTTTTCTTCGCCTTAGAATTCCCTCTCTTAGCGTATGCAGTTGCCTGGGCAGCATTTTTACTTGAAGGTTGTTTCTTACTGGATTTTTTCCCACTCTGTTTTTTAGCTAAAGAAGTGAGTTGCTGGACTTTCTTTTTATAATTGGCAGATGGTCTCAGCTTATAGGCTTTTTTATAGTCTGAAAGGGCGCCCTTATAATCTTTTTTCTTCGCTTTTGAATTACCTCGCTTTGCGTATTTTGCAGCTTGAGACGCTTTGGCTTTTTTGGATTGAGCTAAGACAATAGTGGAATTATTGGGAACAGGTAGAATTCCGACCAAGGCAATGGCCAGAATAAATCGGGTGGTCCAGATATAAATCGATCGCATGATACGGAATCGAATTTACAACAACCGGATGGTTATGAAAGGTCTATTTTAGCGAAAAGCTGAAAGAGCAACCCATTTGGTTTTTACACTTCCACTTTCCCCACCTTCTGTCCAGGCAAAAAAGAGTTGGTCATTTACCCTTTCCATCTGTGGATATCCTGACACGCGACCCGGTTGAATTTCAGTCACAATCCTTGGGGATTGCACTTCACCAGTTGTAGATACAATCGCAGTAACAATATCGGTTGTTTCCTCAGCTGTTTCAATCCAACTGACCATCACTTCAGTTTCGCTAATCCAAATTAAATCTACCCGGCCAATGGGTTTAGATAAATCCACACGAATGGGCAATTCAAATGAGGCACCTTCATTATGCGAAAATGCCACATTCACTGTGGGCGATTCATTGGGAGATGTGTACCAGGCAATGGCCAGATCAGTCCCATTGGCAGCCAGCATGGGACCATTAACCGGGCAACCGCCGATTAACCAATTATCCTCATGAACGGGATAGGGATCAAACCATTCACCATCTGCGTAACGAATGATATTTATATTTCGAATTTCTTTTTCAGATCGGTCACGATATGCAATGATTAAACTATTTTCCGTATGTATAGAACTGGTGGGACAGCATTCACATACGCGGCTATCCAGCATGGTTTCAGCTCCCATTTCCCCATTGACCATCATCGTTGAACGCATCAAGGCCATATCTCCCATAGAATGGGTCACGGGATCATAGGCACCCATATGGCGACCATCTAACCATACAAACCCTAGGGATTCATCCTTTTGATGAAAAAATGATAAAAAACCATGTTCTCCTTTTGGATCAATATCCCCATGAGGAATCACAGATTCGGACCATGATTTACCCCGATCGTTGGAACGGGAAATTTGAACATTGTAATCATAAGGACCTTTTCCACTTTTTTGGAGCCAATGGGCTACCAAGTTATCTTCTCCTACCTCATAAATGGATGGAAAGTCTGCCCAATTCACAAAGTAAGGTTTTCCTTTTGTAATAGTTTGTCCTTCTGACCAATTCCCTTTATCAAATTCGGACCATTGTAAGGCCCAGTTTACCGAATCAATTTTTTCAAACCAAGACATGAGAAGACCGCCATTTTCTGTAGTGGAAACACGAGGGTATCGGCTCTTTAATTCTGTGGTAGGTACACCAAATTCTGGCGTTGAACATCCCCATAAAAGTAAAGATAGAAATATGGTTTTTTTCATAATTGGTTTTGTATGGACACTTCTAACCGCGTCCTTACCATGGTTATTTACTGATCTTCAGGTAGTTTACAACACATAGCTAAATCTGCATACACTTCCGGATCCGCTTTTGTGTTATTGGCGTCATATCCAACCGCAGCAATGGCTTTTTCTATGGCAGCCAAATCAATAATAGATGCTTTATAGGTGACTTTTCCAATTTTATTATCCAAATCCACTTCAACCTTACTCACACCTTCTAAGTCGGCGACAGCGGTCTCAACATTTGATGTGCACATACCACATTGAATAGATGCTAATTTTAATTCTGCTGTTTTTGTATCACTGCTGCAACTGATGAGTAATCCTGCAACTATAACACTGATTCCTGTTTTGATAATTGATTTCATTTGTTCCTCTTTCTTTTTGTTAATGTTGATTAATTCTTATTAAATCTGCCAAGGATATTAATTATAACTTTGTTTTTTAACATTTATTTATTTCCAATATAGCAAATGTTATTTCATTCGCTTCATCTGAATAAAATCACCAACAGCTTCCAACGTTACGCTCACAGGTGAATTGTTCCGATTACGCCAAAACCAACCGTGATATCCGTCAAATTCAGCAATGAGTTCACCACGGTCTGAACTAATCATTCGCCCTTTTTTATAGGTAATTGATTGATGTGTGCCTTTATAGCCATCACCATGTAAATTAAAATTTAATGCTCCATCTTCTGTTGTCCAACTATATCGAGCAATAGCGTCTTTTTTCATTTCTATCTTAATTTCAATTGCTTCCCCAGGATTAATAACTACTGCCAATACATCTTGATATTCTGTAATGATTTTTGATTCTTTTTGAATTTCTGTCTTTACAGAATTTTGCTCAATAACAATTTCGGGTTCAGCTAAAGCTTCTTCTTTAAGACTATTTTTTATTTCTCCCATTTTCTTTAAACCTAAAACATTTCCAATTCCGGTAGGATCAACGCCATATTCAGCGGGCATAACAACTGTAACTAATAACACGATTGCCACACTAAATGCAATAATGGTTGATTTTAGTAATTGTGAAGATGTGGGTAAATCGTTCTCTGATGGTTGCTGTGAATTAAACATAATTTCTCCTTTTAAGAATTAAAATATCCAATAATTTGATATCCGGCTAATATAAATCCCATAGTCATTAGTACTACATTGGCTGAATAGGCATGTTTGATGAAATTCCCTTGTTTTCGCCAATAACTTATGAGAATCAAAATCGTTGATAATGCCAATAATTGACCCATCTCAACGCCGATATTAAATGCGATTAAATTTGTTAACAGACCTTTTGAGTCCAAATCGAATTCTATGATTTTGGCTGCCAAACCAAATCCATGAAATAGTCCAAATATTAATGTGGAAATTTTGGTGTCCGGCTGAAACCCAAACCATCTCTGAAAAGCACCCAAATTATCTAATGCTTTATAAACAACCGAAAGCCCAATAATTGCATCAATGAGAAAAGCATTAATATGAATATCTGCAAATACGCCCAACAATAATGTAGATGAATGTCCCACCGCAAAAAGACTAACATAAATCCCAATATCTTTTAACTTGTAGAGAAAAAAGATTACACCAATGAGAAAAAGTAAATGGTCATATCCTGTCACCATATGTTTTGCCCCCAAATACATAAATGGCACAAAATTGATTCCAGTAATTTCTTGTATATACCCTGCATCACCTGTTGTAACGCCATGGGCGAATACACCGATGGGCATCAGCATTAATGCCAAAATAATGTTCTTTTTGAAATGTCTCATACTTTTCCTATTAATTCAAAATTTGATTTTTGTCAATTTTTACCGCATTAGAACCATTTTTCGTGTTCGGGATTCCCCATTCATTTTTAATGTATAAAAATATATTCCCGATGGCATGTCTCTTCCAATATCATTTTTTCCTGACCAATAACTTTTATACACACCCATTGACTGAGATTCCTTTACCAAAGTGGCCACTTCCTGTCCCGAAATATTATAAATAGTTAATGCAACCAAACCCGGTTGAGATAATTCATATTTAATAATTGTTTTAGGATTAAATGGGTTTGGATAGGATGGATGGAGTGAAAACTCCTTCGCAATTAATGGAAATTCATCCACACTGGCCAACATGTCCACCACAATAAACTGTCCCATCATTCCTTGGTCTTCGTGAGTAAGCATATGACAATGATACATATAGGGAACTGCATCATCGGCAAAATCTCTGAATTCCGTAATAAACCGAACCGTTTCCTGAGGATTCACCAAGACAACATCCTTTCTCCCCGCCTCAGCTTTAGATGGTTTTACCCCATCCCTATCTAAAATATAAAATTGCACATCGTGGATATGAAATGGATGGGCAATGGGGGATTGATTTGTGATGGACCAGATTTCAGTATTATTCAATGGTATAATTTCATTAATCTCATCCATTTTAAAACTGGCACCATTAATTAAAAAATCCCCATTCAATGCATTGGGTCCCATGGCAACGGCTGATAATGTGAAAGATCTTGTAGTATCTACATCGCTTTCTAACAAGGGCGTAACCGCAACCAAGGTTTCTGGAATAGACGTAATGGGATTACTGGTGGGCGAAACCACTTTGAATTCTATGAGTGAAAAATCATTGCCATTCAATACATTGGGGTTATATCCATCCATAGTAATTCCCGTCCCCATTCCCGGATAGGTGGCACCATAAATCCCATTGCCAAATTCTGATGCATAGCTCATCAGGGATATTGTTTCACCTTCCATTGATGAAAAATCAATCAATACTTCTGCTCTTTCTCCCGGGGCAAGTTGCAAACGGGTTACGGTATTGGAGCTTTCTAATAATCCACCATCAGAACCAATTTGAGAAAATGATCTATTATCACTGAGTCCGATATTAAATACCCGTTGTGAGGATCCATCAAGCAACCGAAACCTGACCACCTGGGCCGGCACATCCAAGGTGGCATTGATGGTTGCATTTACCATCAAAACAGAATCTGCATTCGAAGGAACCACAATTTCTTTATTGCTATCGAAAGTCTTCGTTTGGAAAACCAACGGAAAATCATCGATTCCATACGTTCGAGGAAGATTCAATGCTGCCTCTTCCGAATCTCTGACGATGATAAAACCAGCGATTCCTTTCGATACATGAAGATTCGTTTTTTCATGTAGATGAGGGTGATACCAATAGGTACCTGCCTTATCCAATACTGAAAATTTGGGATTCCATGTGACACCTGGTGCTATAGTGGTGTGAGGACCGCCATCATTTTCAGAAGATACATGCATTCCATGCCAATGGATCGTGGTTGTATCTGCCAATTGGTTCGTGACTTTTATATCTACAAAGTCACCATTATTCATAATCAAAGTTGGACCAAGAATGTTTCCATTAGCACCCATAGTGGTAGTACTAATGCCCTCATAAAAGGAAAAAGTTCCATTCTGGAGTGTTAAGTTTAAATCGGTCCCACTGAGTGTATCAGGGATGATAAGTGTATTTTGAGTCAATGAAATACTCAAAAGTGTAAGGGTGGATATGATTATTCTTTTCATTTTCCTATCTCCTTTTTTTGAAAGCTGTAATTTCCCATTTTTCCTCTAAATGGAACAATGAATAGTTCAGGGAGTCCTAACTCATTTTGATTGCGAAATTCTATTAATCCAATTTGTAAATCAAGTTGATCCAATAACGGATCCTTTTTGTAGGTGCCGCACAAACGGTCCCACCAAGATACAGAAAATCCAAAATTTGAATTGGTTTCTTCTGCCAGGGCAGAATGATGAATACGATGCATATCCGGCGTTACAAGAATCCACCGAAGCCATCGGTCAATTTTAACTGAAATATTGATATTGCTATGGTTGAATAAAGATGATCCATTTAAAATAATTTCAAAGATTAATACAGCAAATACAGGCGCCCCAATCAATAGAACCACAGCCGATTTATAGATGAGAGAAACAACTATTTCAATGGGGTGAAATCGAAGACCAGAAGTGACGTCAATATCAAGATCGGTATGATGAACACGGTGGACCCGCCAAAATATTGGAACCGCATGAACGACAACATGCTGAAGATAAATGGCGAAGTCGAGAATGATGATACTAACGGAAATGACAATCCATCGAGGTAATTCTAAATAGTTGAATAACCCCCACCCATTTTTTTGCGCATAAAACGCCATGGACATTGCGAATGCGCCCACTGTTAATCGAACAATGGCCATATTGAAAAATATTATTCCCAAGTTTGCCACCCAACGCCGACGCTTTGATTCGGATAACTTTCTGCGAGGATTGGCTACTTCCCAAAGTGCTAATAGAGCAAAGAAGCCTATAGCAATTCCCAAGCGAATCATTCCTTCAAATCCAAGTTTGTCAAGCATAGTTGTTAATATTTTGATTCATTATATTCTTTATTTCGATTGGCCTGTTTTGGCCCACAATATTTTTCCCGATATGGTTTCAATCAGATTCAGGCTCAAAACAAGTTGTCCTCCGTCTAAAGAAGCAACACCATCTATAAATCCGTCCACGCCAATTAATGACCCAATCTCTCCAGCATTTTTCTCGTTAATCATTCCTGACAATGCCAATTCTTTTTCTTGCAGCAGTTGGTCTAATCGATCCCGGCTGATCACCTGAAAAGATTGAGACGCTACTAATTTTTCAATCAATTTTGTGCGAAGTAATTCAACATTCAACCCAGCTGCCTGACTTCTGATGCGCCATACAGCAATATTCGAAATTCCAACTGGTTGAGACTGAAGATTTTTCACCAGTTGGTCAATCACCACATCCATTTTCTTGTTCGAATTTGTTTCACGAACAACTTTGGTTAATCCTTTCCACCCCATCCCCATCATACCTTTGCCCATCATATCGTGCATGCCCATTTTCTGATGCATGCATCCAGTCGATAATTGAACGATTAGTATACTAGCTAATATTGATTTTATTGTCATGGTTTCCCCCCGATGATTTTCATTGGAATCTCACTCATAAATTGCCAAACTTATGATTCAACCCCATATTTATTTAGATCGTTATTTACCGGAAATGTTAAAATATTTTTTATTTCACCGGTTTGCTGGCGGACTGAGTATGAACAACTTTCCATTCATCGTTTACCCATCGGAATAAATATGTCCCATGCCCTTTGTTATGGATTTTTCTTCCGCTCGGTATGGTCAACTTAATTTCTGTATCCACGACCGCCCAGGCAAAATTTCCTTCAAAGTGGGTTTGGATATTGTCAAAAACTAATTCTAATCCAAGTTCTGCTTCCGGTTCAACATGATTGACAATTAAATCTTCTAACCCTTCGTTCTGGCCGCCCCCTTCAAAGTATCGGGCACCATCCCAATCAAGAAAATGTTGACGAAAAGCGCTTCCATCACCATTCTCCCATCCGAGGCGGATATCACCGATAATATTTTCAATTAATGCTTCATTTTGATCTGCCGTTTTATTTTCACACCCAAACAGGGTTAATGCGAAAATTATCGTAATTAGATTTTTCATTCTTCATTCCTTTTATTTAATCATTTGAAATGGATATTGTTTTAATGGATAAAAGACCAATGGTCCCAGACCCATTCAGCCGCAGGCCTACCCTACCGGGATCAAGGATACTACCGTGTCCATGAACCACCAGTTTTTCATTCATGAATCCTTTATAATGGCGGCCGCTACTTATAACACGATAACGATTCCAATCACCATTATTGTTTTTTTCAGTATCCATGACTTCACGTTTTCCATTGACGATTCTACCCAAGGATATTTCATCACCGGAAATTTCTAAAAAATCATATTGATCCAATGATTTGAAGTGATGAAAAAGGACAACTTTCCCTTTAAAACTTTTCACATCTAATTGGACATCCATTTGGATATCTGTTTCTGTTTTATCCCATAAAAAAGTGACCGGTTCAGTAAGTGAATAATATCCTGATTTTTTTGATTCAGAAATGATATTTTCCGCCTCTCCCTCAATAAAGTGGAATGAAGTGAAATGTTTTTCTCCTGTTTCCATTTTGGCATCCCAAGTCCATGATCCGTCTGAATTGGATATTACTGCTGGCGCACTTTGAACAGGTTTTGCGATTATTTCTTTTTCTACCCGCAAGGAAACACCTGTCCCGAACCGATAAACCAATTGACCCCCATGGTCAGCCGTTAAAATCATACTCCCTATGTTGACCAGGGATAAAGTCAAAATGACCCATGGCATTCCAGACCACATTCTAATCCGAATCCAACTCCAGTATAAAGTTGTGACAATTACAGAAATGCCCAATGTCCAGAGAGCCAAATCTGCATGTTCAGACAAAACAAGATTTGCTTGTGGGTGTATGGTGACACTATCCCCCGCTTGTCGTCCAGACAAGAATGCCGCCAATACACCCAACAAACTCGCTGAGTACAATATTCCAATGGGAATTTTCCATTCCTCTCCCTTTTTCAGTAAAAGACATATTAGATGCACCAAAAACCCAAGGGGTATTAATACGATAGGTGCATGGATAATGAGAGGATGAATGTTAGGTAACCAGTCGAGAAACATATATACTCCTTTTTTAGATTATGATTTTTTCAATCTCATGGGTTTGAGTTTCATCTTGCATTCATCGCAAGTCCCCGGCTCATCACTTCGAACATGACTATGACTTGCCATTGGGCATCCATAATATTCCATTTGATCTTCCGAAGTAACAACAGCTGCAACCAACTTCATGCCGCACTCCGGACATTTTCCAGCTTCGCCGCTATGAATATGTTTGTGACTTTCCATTGGACATGTGTAGTAAATCAGTCTTTCATTGTCAATTTTCAGTACTGATTCAGTATTTGTACGCTGCACTTTATTCGATCCTTTTTTGCTTTGACAAGCGGTCAAACCGAATAAAACACTCAGTGTTGATATGATGATTATTTTTTTCATAATGATCCCCTTTTTTTGTTTATTTAAGTTCTTTTTCTCTGAAAAATGAATAAATGATTGGTACAACAAATGTGGTCAGGATTGCAAAAACCATGCCCCCAAATGATGGAATGGCCATGGGCACCATCACATCGGCTCCTCGACCTGTGGACATGAGAACTGGAATGAGTGCTAATATAGTTGTTGCAGCGGTCATCATGGCAGGACGAATTCTCCGCTCCCCTGCGAAAACGACCGCTTCCCGAACATCTTTAATGGAATTTGGTTTTCGCTGTTTAAAACTTTGATCCAGATATGTACTGATGATAACGCCATTATCACTGGCAATTCCAAATAATGCCAGGAATCCCACCCAAACAGCCACACTTAAATTCACAGGATGCATTTGGAATAAATTCCGCATATTTTCACCAAATAAATTGAAATTTAAAAACCAGTCCTGCCCATAAAGCCAGAGCATAACAAATCCACCTGACCATGCAACAAAAATTCCACTAAATACGATTAATGTTGTAGATACTCTTTTGAATTGAAAGTATAGGATTAGGAATATAATCGCCAATGCCAGCGGTAAAACCACCGCCAGCTTCTTGGATGCGCGGATTTGATTTTCGTAGCTCCCTGCAAAGGTATAGCTCACCCCGTTAGGTACATTCAATTCACCACTTTCAATGAGGGCATTCAAATGGTCCTGAGCGGATTCAACCACATCCACTTCTGCCCATTCATTTTGCTTATCAAAAAGGACATAACCCATTTTAAATGTGTCTTCACTTTTGATCACTTGAGGACCGCGGACATAATTAATCTCTGCCAACTGAATCAGGGGAATCTGAGCGCCCCCCTGAGCCGGGATGAGGATTTTCTCTAATGATTCAATTTTATCCCGAAATTCCCGCATATATCGAACCCGAACAGGATATCGTTCACGTCCCTCCACCGTCGTGGTAATAGGCATACCGCCAACTGCAACTTCAATGGCATGTTGAACCTGTTTTAAGGCGATACCATAGCGAGCTGTTGCACGTCGGTCAATCTCTATTTCCAGATATGGCTTCCCCACGATGCGATCGGCAAAAACCATATCCGCTTTTACACCCGGGGCATTTTTCATATGTTTTTCCAGTGCCAATCCAAATGATTCAATCGTCTTTAAATCCGGCCCTTTTACTTTTATACCCATGGGAGCACGCATGCCACTTTGGAGCATGACCAATCGTGCAGAAATCGGTTGAAGTTTCGGTGCCGATGTAGTCCCTGGAATTTGAGCCGCTTTCACCAACTCATCCCATATATCATCAGAAGATCGAATATGATCACGCCATAGGCGAATTATCTTACCATTTGCATCCACTCCATATTCCGGTTTGTAAGCCACAATGGATTCTACCATACTCAACGGTGCTGGATCTAAGGGTGAATCGACTCGGCCTATTTTCCCCACAACTGATTCCACTTCCGGAACGGAGTACAACGCTTTATCCAAAGTTTGAAGAACATCGATGGATTCTTCCATCCCTGCATGAGGCATGGTGGTTGGCATATATAAAAATGATCCTTCATCCAGAGGCGGCATAAATTCTTTTCCCAATCCAGGGAAAATATGTCCCATGGCCACCATGGGCCGGGAGGACCGAATAAAGTTAGGCACCCATCCTGTAAATGCATCAAATCCTAACCAGATCACCAATCCCAAAGCAGTGACAAATGCAGGTAAAGATAATGCTTTCTTTTTATGATTCAATGCCCACCGGAGCATATTAGGATACACCCTTGTAAATGCAGTGACAGAACCCATGATACCTGCGATAATGAGTGCCGCAAAAAGTACATTGAGAAAAAATCCTTTTTGAAGGCCCATTGGTGCCCATGTGAAGGCCAGAATGATGACAACCATTGAAATCACCAGTCCATTCCCAAGCCATGGAATCCGTTTAAATATTTCAGGAACTTTTATTGAAAATAGTTTCTTTTTTCGCCCAAGCAATAGATTCGCCATAACCGGTAAAACAGTCAGGGCAATAATCACCGAAGAGACCAAAGCAAATGTCTTTGTATAGGCTAAAGGCTTAAACAGTTTCCCTTCAGCACCGATCATGGTAAAAACAGGTAAAAAACTGATGACGGTGGTGGATACAGCTGTCACCACAGCACCACTCACCTCGGACACTGCATTGAATATGACCTCTTTTGTCTTTCCTTTTGCCTTGTCAAGGTGCTTTAATATATTTTCTGTCACCACAATACCCATATCTACAATCGTACCAATGGCAATGGCTATCCCGGAAAGTGCCACAATATTTGCGTCCACTTTGAATAACTTCATCCCAATAAACACCATGAGAACCGTTAAGGGCAGCATGCTGGAAATGAGTAAAGATGTTCTAAAATGCATCACCATGACTAAAATCACTATAATGGTAATCAAGATTTCATCCCGCAAGGCGTGGTTCAGTGTGCCTAATGTTTCATAAATTAGCCCGGTACGGTCATAAAATGGTACGACAGTCACTTGGCTCTCGGTTCCGTCTGACAAAGTCTTTTTGGGCAAACCGGGCGCAATTTCTTTTATTTTTTCTTTAACGCTTTTAATGGTCGCCAATGGATTTTCGCCATATCTCGCCACCACAACACCGCCAACCGCCTCCGCCCCTTCTTTATCCAAAACACCGCGGCGCAATGCAGGCCCCAAGGCCACATGAGCCACATCTTTAATATAAATGGGTACATTATTTTGAGTCTTCACGACCGTGTATTCTATATCTTCCATAGATTTGATAAAACCCAGTCCCCGTACCATATATTCTACACGATTCACTTCAATCGTCCGAGCGCCCACATCCAGGTTAGATTGTCGCACTGCATTGAATACATCCGTCAATTGAATGCCATGTTCCCGCATGGCTAAGGGATTCACATCAATTTGATACTCTTTTACAAATCCGCCAATAGACGCCACTTCTGACACGCCACTGGCCGATTGTAATGCATATCGAACCGTCCAATCCTGAATACTTCTTAATTCTTGTAAATCCCAACCACCTGTAGTATTTCCTTCAGAATCCTGCCCTTCCAATGTGTACCAGAAAACTTGGCCTAATGCAGTTGCATCGGGACCCAAAGTAGGCTGGACTTCTTTTGGCAACGTACCGGATGGAAGCGAATTCAATTTTTCGAGAATACGTGATCTTGACCAATAAAATTCCACTTGTTCATTAAAAATGACATAAATAGTTGAAAACCCAAACATAGAAAAAGATCGTACCGTTTTTACGTCAGGTATGCCCAACAATGCAGTCGTTAATGGGTAGGTGATTTGGTCTTCAATATCTTGAGGACTTCTACCACTCCACTTTGTAAAAACGATTTGTTGGTTTTCTCCTATATCAGGTATGGCATCTACAGGAATTGGGTCTCTGGGTAATGCGCCCATTTTCCAATCAAATGGTGCCACCATGAGCCCCCAAACTACCATAGCGATTAAAAAGATGCCCACAACCAATTTATTGTTAAGGCAGTAGTGTATTAGTTTATTTAGCATGACTTAAATCTTTCTATAATTATTTTCGATTCTCATTTATGAAAAACGAACCCAATAAATTCCCCCATCTGTATTTTCCGCTACAGAAGTCTAAGTGGTAGTTCTTCTTTTTCATATTTAATTTGTTCTTCAAATCATCATTCCTCACCGATTCATTTCCCCCATCGTGGGGGATAAAAAGGGGATTAAATATTGAAATTACCATTGTCTTAACTCTTGAATTTAAATGGGAGACATACTTCCCTATTTCAATCCCCATCTGTATCTTCCCCACAATGGGGAAGACTAATACCCACCTGACAGAATTAGGGATACTTTTTTGGTTTTAATCGATTCCATATTTTTCTTTCAATTCATCAACTTTTTGGCCAATGGATTCCATCACACCTTCAATATTTGTGAAAACTTCATGATTATTAAATCGAATTACTTTCAATCCATGTTTTTGTAATTCATCGGATCTTTCTTCATCCTTTTTTGATATTTCTTTTTCATAATGTTGCCCACCATCAATTTCTACTATTAAACCAATATTCAGACAGAAAAAATCAACAATATATTTTCCGATTGGAACTTGCCGTCGAAAACGTGCTACTAATTGTTCTTTTCTAATATATTGCCACACAATTATTTCTGTCTTTGTCATATTATTACGCAAATATTTCGCTCTTTTGATTGCCCCTTTTGGATAAGATGGTAATTCAAAATATCGAAATAACTTATGGGTCACCGCTACTTACCCAACCCAATTATTATCCCCATCTGAATCTTCCCCACAATGGGGAATACTTTTGAGGATTTTCTTTTCAAACTTCATCGTGTTTTCATTTAGCATGACTTAATTCTTTCGTTTATCACCTTAGCGATTATGTCCATCTCAATGCTGATGGTTCATGGGTTGACTTTTATTCATTTTTCCGTCGGGGTTCATCATACTGGGCTTCGCAGAAATCTGCATTGCACTGTCAATTTTAAAGTTGCCTTTCACGACCACTTCATCTCCCAAGGAGAGGCCAGATTTTACCACATAGTAATCTCCCACTCGCACACCCAACACAATTTCCCGTCCCTCAAAAGTGGGTTCGTCACCAGATACTTTTATGTAAACAACCGCGCGTTCACCGGTTTTCAAGACAGCACTTGAAGGAACCAATAAACTTTCGTGTTGATGACCGGGGGTATGCACAATACCCATAGATTCAGATTTTACTAGATCCATGCCGCACACATGACAAGTACCGGGCGAATTTTGTATTACCTCTGGATGCATGGGGCAAACCCACTTATTTGCCAATTCAGGGTTGATCGCTTTTCCTTCACCACCCACAGATGCATGAATAGTGCCATGAACAAACATTCCCGGTTTTAATTCACTTTCAGGGTTTGAAACGTTTATACGAACTTTGACTGTGCGGGTTTTTTCATCCAATACCGGGTCAATAAAGGCAATCCGACCATGAAACGTTTTTCCGGGAATTCCTTCTGTCGTAAAGGAAACATTCTGACCAAAAGCAAGCCACGGTAAATCCGTTTCGTATGCATCCAAAATGACCCATACGCGATCCAAATCAGCAATGGTATAAATATTGGTCCCCGTATTCACATACGCACCTTCAACCCCATTTTTTTGAATAACTACACCGGACATGGGGCTATACACTGTAATCACATTTGATGGCGAATCACCCCTTTCAATATTTTGAATTTGTTCATCCACAAGACCCATGAGACGTAATTTTTCCCTGACAGCCAATAAATTCAATTCCACCGTTTTTCTGTGGGAAGGAGATTGGGATGTACCGGAATCCATTAATTTTCGGGCCTGAATCAATTCCTCCTGAGTGGCATAGAGATCCGGACTATACAACTCCAACATGTGGTCACCTTTATTCACTTTAATACCCGTATAATCCACAAACATCCGTTCCAGTCTTCCCGGAACCCAAGCAGTAATATTTCCGATTCTGGATTCGTCATATTCCACTTTGCCAGATAATTGAATTTTCATTTCAGCTTTCCCGTAGGATATGGCCGAAGTTTCAATATTTGCCAGTTTTGCCGCATCTTCGGACATAGATAATTGATTGGCACTCAATCCACCTCCACTGCTCTCTAAGGGTATCAAATCCATAAAACAAATGGGGCATTGCCCCGGTTCTGGCAGCTGCACATTGGGGTGCATAGAACAAGTCCAGATTTGGGATTGAGTTGTGTGAGACTTATGATCATCGGTTGAATCCGTATTTACTTGGGTAGACTCCCCACCTGTAAACCATGATCCCATTATAAAGGCCACAATCACAAGACCGATGGTGACTTTGTTCGTTTGTATAACATTTTTAATATTCATAATATTCCCTCCCCTGTCAAAACAGACAGTTTGGATTTTGCTTTTAAATAATCAACCAGTGCTTTTTCATATTTCATCTGGAATTGGAGTAATCTTCTCTGCGCATCCACTAACGATAAAAATTCAATTTTATCCGCCCGATAGGCTATTTCTGTCGCACCCAGTGATTCCATTCCTTTTGGAATCAGTATTTGTTTGTAAAGTTGAATTTGACGCTCAGATTCCCCCAATTCAAACAATACATTTTCTAACTGAGTTTTTAAATCGTTTATAACGGATGATACTTGTCTTTCAGCACCGGCGAGTGCATGATTTGCCGATGTGATTGATGCATTATTCTTTTTAAACCAGATTGGAATATCCAGAGATAATTTCGCAATCAGAGGGTCTTTTCCGCTAAACGCACTTCCTTCTTTTTCGCCTGTGGTAATTTTTTCAATTCCGATACCAATATCAGGCATGCGATTCAATTTCGATCTTTTAACCCGTGCTTTTTGCAAATCAATCTCCGAATTAGCCGATAGTAAGTCGGGATTCCCTTCAAGGATCTTTCCGAATAGATCAGATAAATCAACATCATTTTGACTGTAATCCAATGAATCGGGGACCCTAATGTTTGAAAGTTCATTATCATTAAGAAGGCTCCGAAATCGTTCTAAAAGTGGTGATTTTTTATTTTCTAAAGTTGATAATTCATCTTCCAATTGGATCAATTCGATTTGGGTCTTTATCAGGTCTGGATGTCCGGCGCGTGCTGTAACATATTTGGATCGAATAACACTGTCCCAATTTTGAATTAAATCAAAATTTTGTTTTGTCAGGTCTGTGATTCTCGCTAAATAATAATAGTTATACCACGTACTGCGAACTTCATGGTTTAAAGACAACCGTTTTTTCTGAAATGCGTAATATGTTTTTTCTGCTTTGGCTGCCTGAATTTTTCCCTGCAATTCTCGTTTCCCTAAAAATGGGAATTTTTGCATGAGGCCCATTTTATATTGTTGCGGCCCCGCAGCTGTTTCCACACTTTCAAGGAAATAACCGAAACTGAGGATGGGATTCGGCAATCCTTTTGCCACAGCAATATCCGCTTCCGCACTCTGCCACCGGCTATAAGCTTGCTGAATAACCGGATTATTTTCCTGGGCTTGCTGAATATATTGGTTTAGGTTATCCTGCTGTGTAAAAACAGGAGAAATAACAACGATGGTAAACCCAATCGTTTTTATGAAATATTTTGTATGTAATTGCATGATTATCCTTATGGTTGAAAAATATTCAACTGATCCGAGTTACACGGATCCCAAGTAGGACGAATTCGTCCCTAGGTCAGGATAATCTTATATAAGGAGTGGGGTATTAAATTTCGCCGGGGATATAGGCGGTAGGTGTAAATATGCTGTATTGGTTTCCTGCTTGCATTCCGGAACAGGTTGAATCAATAAACAGGCTGATTTTACATAATCAATATTTTTGGATTTCTTGTCAGATTTTGGACCAGAAACGATGGGTACAAATTGTGAATGTTCACATTTTTTCATGGACATGGAACAACTTTCCATCCCATCCATTTTTTTATCACAACAAGATTCTTTTTGTATCTCACAACAGGGCATATCACAATCGATATGCATGAGTGGCGCCGCGATGGCCACGGCCATGAAAAGAGTCAATACAATAGATATTGCGCGCTTAGGCATGGGAGAATATACCAACAATTGAACTATTTGTTCCAAATTACTTGATTTTTGGTTTTCCACTCATCAATACTGCCAGAAGTTTCAACGATAGCAATACCTCCAAACTCATAAGATTTTTGAATATCCAAAATGGCAATAATATTCATCCTCTCCTTTTTGGGCATTGTTTTATATATCAGACTGATATGGGGTTTGAATTCATCACTGGATGGGAATACATCATGAAACATTTTGTATAATTGATTTAATGACTCATTCTTTTCCAATTCAATGAATACCGTTTTCCAAATGGTGCTGGATTGATTGAGGTTGATGGATTTTACCCGGAAAGGATTTATATCTATTTCATGAATGATATCTTTCGCTAATTCCATATCAAATACAGGACTGAATAGCGTGCAATGAGGCTGAAACATTTCTGAATGATATACTTTAGATAATTCTTCTATCTTATTATATAATAGTTTATGGTCATTTTTTGTTGGCAAAAGCCAGATGGAATATTTGGGTGGGTTCATTCGTGACTGAATTTAACCAAGTATTATTAAAGACTTTCCCTAAATCAAATTTCTGTCGTCCATTATACAACTCATCCATCGACAACTTGTGTATTGAGCATCCCCACTCAATTATTTGTGCGTTGAGTATCCCTGCTCAATGGCCAGCGATCAACGCCAAATACGGACAATTTCACCAAAGATCTTTCAATGCCAAAAGGGGGCGGGCAGGCAAGATGATCGCTTCACAATTCCAACTTGTCCATCGTCCATTCTTTATCTACTTCGCTACTGATTCTTCAATTAGACGGATTTCCTCTTCCGTCAAATCGTATAATTCATACACCAGTTTATCTATTTTCCGGTCGGTTGCGCCGATTTGCCGTTGGATGACCGTTTTCTCATGCTCGGTTTTGACGGCGGACAATTTTTTATTGAGTTCTAACATAGTGTCCACATACGCCACCATTTGGTCGTGGCGGGACACATCTTTTTTATTGTCGAAATTGATTTGAACTATTGGCAAAGGTGCTATATACTGGCGGTTATAAGAAAAATAGCCACCTCTGAACGGACTGCTTATTTTTTTCAGATACCATTCTAAAATTTTTGAATTAAGCAATCCTAAAAGAAAATGATAGCTGAAATCAATGAATTCATTTTTAATTGTAATTCCGTAACCACCGCCACCTCCGCCGCCGCTTCCTACAAAATAATATTTACCGTCAAAATCTGCAGCAAAACAATTTCTCTTCCCTATGGATGGAACAAGAATTTTTGGATATCCAAATTTTGTATGATTTTTTTTATAAACATAGCCATACCAATTATCCTTACTTAATCTACCCTGTCCACGATTCGTGAGTCTTTTTTTATTTAAATATAAATAATCCCAAGTTAAAGGAAATTTTGATTGATATTTTTTGTCATTAATTAATTGTGATTTCCCTTCTTCAAATTCATATGGGAAAATTAAATATTTTGTGAGATCTGATAAATAGTACCTTCGGATATTCAAGGAACCCTTTAAAAAAGGTTTTAAATGAAAACTTTCAAATTCATGGTTTTTATTTGTTTCTTTTGATTTACATATGATATTTGATCCAAATTTCTTTTGTTTCTCTAAAATAAAAACAGAGTCGGCGTCAGTTTGTAAACCAACAAAAATATTTGCGATATCTTCAAGTATTAATTCTGACTCATTTAATTTTTCAAATAATTTTCCATCTGGACCTACTATAAAATTCCATTCATTTTTATTTACTTTTGAGTTTTCAATTATTCCAATAATTGCTTCATTTTTATTAATCCAACTATTAATGTCTTCCACCTTTATAAACTTAAAATTTTTCTTTCTAACTTTACTTAAGAATAATAAACAAGTATATGTGGATGCACCAGAAAATATCTGAATATCACCAAAATGTACAATTTCACTCAAATGATTTTCATTCGAAATTATTTTTCTTAATGCCTCACCGTATTTGGATTGAAAAAATTTATTTGGAAGAATATATCCACAAAGACCTTTGTTATTTAAAATCTTTAACCCCTCTTCTACAAAGTTGACGTAAATATCATAATTCCCTTGATGTGAAGATTTAAAATGCTTTTTATAATATTCAACTGTTTGTGGATTCCATTTTTTCATTTCCTGAATCCTTATGTACGGCGGATTCCCAATCACCGCATCAAATCCGTTGCGGGAACCTTCCGAAGGTTTGGAACCTTCGGAAGGTTTATCCCGCCCAAACACTTCCGGAAATTCCACATTCCAGTCAAAGGCGTTTACTTTTTTAGCTTCGTCGCTGTCAAATAGAGATATGTTCTGTCCATCAAAATAATCCGAGCCGATGAGTGAATTCCCGCATTTGATATTGCTGCTCATATCCGGCAGAATATGGCCTTTCAAAAAGAGCATGGCTTGTCCTTTGTCAAAGCCTTCATCCAGCAATTTCAGGTACAAACTCATGATGGCCACTTCCGTCGCTTCTCGGTCGATATCCACACCAAAAATGTTATTTTTCAGTATGTCCGCTTTCTTTGCCACAGAAAGACGAATGTCGCCGTCGGCAGTCAAATACCAATCATCTTTAAATTTACGCTTTTGGCGGTTCTTCCCGTACCATTCCAGATGAGTGTTCATGAGATATTCAAAAGCCCCCAAAAGAAATGAACCGCTGCCGCAGGCCGGGTCCACAATTTTCACGTC
>JACNKN010000076.1 GCA_014382015.1 Fidelibacterota bacterium
AAATGGCGCCCACAATCTTTTGCCGATGTTATTGGACAAAACCATGTAACCCAAACATTAATTAATGCGTTTAAAAAGGATCGTGTGGCTCAAGCGTATATGCTCACAGGCCCAAGAGGTGTGGGAAAAACCACCACAGCGCGGATTATTGCAAAAGCATTAAACTGCCCCGAATCCAATGAGGGGGTTCCTTGCAATACGTGCAATAATTGCCAGGAAATAACAGATGGAAGAAATCTGGATGTATTAGAGATTGATGGAGCATCAAATCGCGGTATTGAAGAAATCCGTAATTTGCGCGAACAGATTAAATATGCACCCATGAATGCATCGTATAAAATTTTTATTATTGATGAAGTGCATATGCTCACCAATCCGGCATTTAATGCGTTGCTTCGCACCTTAGAAGAACCACCACCTCATGGTAAATTTATCTTGGCCACAACAGATATTCATAAAGTACCCTCAACTATTATTTCTCGCTGCCAAAGATTTGATTTTAATCGCATCACTGAGTCCACTATTTCAGAACGATTATCTATGATATTGGGTGAAGAAAAAATTTCCGCCGATGATGAATCTTTGTCAGCCATTAGCCGGAAAGCAGACGGCAGTATGCGGGATGCATTAAGTCTCATGGATCAAGTTATTGCATTCTCAGGTGAAACCATAAAAATTAATGATGTGGCGGCGGTCATTGGACTCATTCCAATCGATGTATTTTTTGATTATTCCACTGCTATATCTGAAAAGGATTCTGCCGGAATGATGGACGTACTCCAAAGAATCCAAACAACGGGATTACCTTTAGAAGATGTGACTCAAGGGTTGAACCAGCATTTCAGGAATTTACTCCTCAGTTTAATCGAAAAAGGTGAAGGCTTATTGGAATTAAACGATGATCATAAAAATCGATACTTAAATGGCGCTAAATCATGGAATCGTAAAGATATACTCAGAATAACTCATGTGTTGAATGAATTAGAATATTCCTTAAAAAGAGTATCGCAACCTTCCATTCTATTTGAAATGACAGCTATGAAGTTTTTAGAATTTGACACGGCAGTTTCTATCGCTAAATTGCTATCTGGGGCAGAGCCGGCGGACGTAAAAAAAAACTCCAAACCCGTTAAAAAGGTTTCCGTTGAACCAATAAAACCCGAAGTAATTGAACCGGAAGCTCCCGTTGAAGACAAAATAGTAAAAAATGTTTCTGAAGAACCAAAAGTTGAATCGGTTAAGGCGGAAAAGGTGAAACCCCGTGAAGCGCTATCTGTACCTGTTCAGAATATTACCTTTGAAGATATCGAAAAAGGATGGCTTAGATTCATTGAAAGTGTCAGGAAGGAAAGGCCATCTATTGGCACTGTATTAGAACATAGTGAGCCCTATGAACTCACGGGAAATAAATTGCTCATTAAGGTGTATGATCTTCCCAAATTCAGTGTGGGAAGTTTGAATCGGAACAATCAGGTGATTGAAAAGTTTATCGAAGATCATTATGGTGTTTCCTTTAAATTGGTCGCCGAGTGGCAAGAGGGGAAGGGGACCGAAAAAATTATGAATAAACCCATTCAGCCCGAAGTCGGAAATAAAAAGACTAAAAATGTAGATGGAGACAAGGTGGTTTCCAGAGTATTAGAAGTATTTGATGGTGAAATTTTAAGATAGGAGAAATGTATGTTTAGTAAAGGCAATATGGCCAAAATGTTAAAACAGGCTCAGGATGTGCAGAAGAAAATTGAACATGTTCAAACTGAATTAGATGATTTGCAAATAGATGGAGAATCCGGTGGTGGTTTAGTGAAAGCAACCGTAAACGGTAAAATGGAGTTGTTGGATATTGCTCTTCAAGACGATATTTTGGAAGAAGATAAAGATATGATAGAAGATTTGATTATATCCGCCGTGAATAATGCCATGTCCAAAGCGCAGGAGGAAAGTCAAAGAAGGATGAATTCTGTCACGGGCGGTATGCTGAGTGGAATGAAAATTCCGGGGATGTAGTTGGGCATAATTCCAGATAGTATTAACCGGCTTATCGAGGAATTTTCCCGATTTCCGGGCATTGGTCGAAAGACCGCACAGCGAATGGTATTTCATGTACTGAAGTCTCCCAATGATCATGCGGTTGAATTGGCCGAAGCTGTCATGGACATGAAAACAAAAATTCGTTTTTGTGCTATATGCAATGGCATTACAGAAGAAGATCCTTGCAGAATTTGTACCAATCCAAAGCGCGATCAATCGTCCATTTGTATCGTAGAGGATGCTGCCGATATTTATACCTTCGAAAAAACAAATGCATTTCAAGGTGTATATCATGTTTTAGGGGGTATCCTTTCTCCTTTGGATGGCATTGGGCCAGAAGACCTGAATTTGAATTCATTGATAGACAGAGTTAAACCTGGAAATGAAGTTATTATTGCCACCAATCCAACGATTGAAGGAGAAGCAACATCGTTGTATATTGCAAAACTCCTGAAAGATAAACAGGTGAAAGTAACCCGCCTTGCTCGGGGTCTGCCCATGGGCGGAGATTTGGAATACATTGATGATGCAACCATATTTAGAGCCATAGAAGGTAGAACTGTCCTATGATGACATTACCCAACATACTGACAATTTTCAGGATTCTATTAACTCCCGTATTTATTTTATGTCTCTTCGCCGAATTTGACAATGCACAAAAGTGGGCTTTGTTTATATTTATTGTGGCATCCATAACCGATGCTTACGATGGATATTATGCGCGTAAAAATGATATGGTGACAGATACTGGAAGATTTTTGGATCCACTCGCAGACAAAATATTGGTTTCTTCCGCTTTTATTTCATTTGCGGTCATGGGTTTGATCGATTTTTGGATGGTCGTTCTTATCATTTTCCGGGATTTATTTGTGACAGGGCTCAGGGTGATTATGTCGAGGAAAGGTTTTACTATGATGACCAGTAAAATTGCGAAATCCAAGACAGGAGTGCAGATTGGCATTATCATTTTTACACTTACAATTTTGAGTTTGAAGGGAATTAATTGGTCTATAGTCATCGATTACCTCACTTTTGTTAAAGAGTACGATTTGGTGTATTACTTCACAATGGTTGCTGTCCTTTTTACGCTATACACTGGATTTACTTACATTCAGGAAAACCGGAAAGCAATCAAGGAGATTATGAACTGATTCATGAATCCCAGGGCGGCTGAATGGATTAGTACTGTATTTTTTATTGGCAAACTCCCTTTGGCACCAGGGACATGGGCAAGCATTATTGCGACTATTTGTTGGTTTTTATTATTCAAGGATGTGAACCCGATTGTACTTCCTGCTATTGCATTTTTCCTTTTCTTGATTGGCGTTTTCGCATCGGATGCAGTCGTTCAGGATACAAAGGAGCATGACCCATCCAGAATTGTAATTGATGAGTGGGTGGGCCAATGGTTAGCCCTTTCTATGATGCCTGTGACGGTAACCACTGGTGTGATTGGATTAATTGCATTTCGTATTTTTGACATTCTTAAACCAGGCCCCGTGAGATGGATGGAACGACTCCCCGGAGGATGGGGTATTATGGCTGATGATGTGGCAGCTGGAATCATGGCCTTCTTTGTACTTTTATTCAGTTACAGATATATCTTATGAAGATTGCTCTCATCACCATTGGTACTGAATTGTTAAATGGTGCCCGCACCGATACAAATGCAGCATGGATGGGTCAAAAGGTAATCAGTGCCGGTGGAGTTATAGAATGGCACATGACAGTTTCGGATGATAAAGAGGCAATTGTAAATGCTTTAGATGCCGTCCCTCAATCCATTCATACCGTTTTATGTACAGGAGGGTTAGGTCCAACCCACGATGATATTACGCCCACTGTCCTTTATGATTATTTCGACGCCAAACCTGAATTCGATAAATCTTATTGGACCCTGCTCACAGAGAAGTTTGCTGCACGCGGCCGCACCATCCCTGAATCCAACCGAAATCAAGCCATGAAACCGGATAAGGGGGAAACAATTCCAAATCCTGTTGGCTCCGCGCGGGGATTGCATTTTACCAATAATCATTATGATTGTTTTGCCATGCCCGGCGTTCCAGCAGAAATGAAAGCCATGATGTCGGGCACAATACTCCCCTGGGTGGCATCAAAATCTAAAGTAAAACACCATATATCGGTTATGCGAACAACAGGTATAATGGAATCGGCCCTCTATGAAAAGATTGATTCGATTATTAAAAATTATCCTAAAGTTCAGGTTGCCTTTTTACCAAGGTTCACGGGTGTGGATTTGAGAATATCATCTAACGATGAAGCCGATTTTAAAGATTTAATTGACCAAATTTCTCCGGCAATAAACAAATATCATTTTGGGGGCGATGGGGTCGGGTTGGAAGATGCTGTGGGAGACTTACTTATTCAACGCAATAAAACAATTGCTACGGCTGAATCATGTACGGGCGGACTCATCGGTGATCGATTCACCAATGTATCCGGAAGTTCAGCTTATTATAAAGGGGGGATTGTCGCTTATAGCAATGATGTTAAGGAAAATATTTTGGGTGTAAAAAAAGAAACCTTGAGATTTTTCGGTGCAGTCAGTGAAGAAACGGCTCTGGAAATGGCCAAGGGCGTTCGTCAAAAGCTAAAAACGGACATTGGTATTTCCACCACAGGCATTGCAGGCCCTACAGGCGGAACGGGTGAAAAGCCCGTGGGCCTAATCTATGTCGGACTCAGTTTTGATGGAGGAGAAAAGGCCTATAAATTCACATTTACACCATCTCGAATCACCAATAAACTCATGACGAGCCAAGCGGCGTTAAATATTACCCGTCTGTTTCTATTAAATGAATCATAGACTTATCCGCACATTTATTGCGATTCCCGTACCTGAATCTGTTTTTAATCTTCAAGGAAATCTAAAAGAAACTATTTTAGAAAAAACGGGTAAGGTTCGGTGGGTGAGGCAAGATCAACTCCATTTGACCATAAAATTTGTCGGTGATACACCTGATGAATCCATTGATGAAGTGCGTGGCGTAATGCAAAAGGTTGCAGATCAAATCACACCGTTTGATTTATCTATTCAAAAAACAGGATGTTTTCCCAAAATCGAACGGCCCCGCGTTATGTGGATTGGATTAGAGGGTGCATTAGATCAACTCAATCAATTAGTGGAAATGGTGCATAATGGGTTGCATCCACTTGGCTTTCCCAGAGAAGAGAAGAATTTTCATCCCCATATCACCCTAGCCCGGGCAAAATATCCTCAGAAGAATGCACCGGATATTTCATCATTTTTAAACACATCTTATGACCCTATTCCATTTCAAATTGAAAAATTTCAATTTATCAGCAGTGAACTCTTCCCAAATGGGCCAGTTTATACTATTTTAAGCACACACTTTTTTGGCAATAATTCAGTTTAGGACCATATATGGCAACTACAGAAAATAAAAAAACAAAAGCATTAGAACTGGCAATCACTCAAGTTGATAAGCAATTTGGCAAAGGATCCATTATGCGTCTTGGTGGCAATCAGCCTGTCATGTCTGATAATAGTATATCCACTGGATGCCTGTCCCTGGATGTAGCCCTTGGAGTCGGTGGAATTCCGAAAGGTAGAATTACAGAAATTTATGGTCCTGAATCATCAGGAAAGACAACTCTTGCATTGCATATTGTGGCGGAAGCGCAAAAAGCCGGCGGATATGCTGCTTTTATTGATGCCGAGCATGCCATGGATGCGCAATATTCAAAAAAGCTTGGAGTCAATATAGAAGAATTGTTGGTATCTCAACCGGATACAGGGGAGCAAGCGTTAGAAATAACTGAAACACTTGTCCGCAGTGGCGCATTGGATGTGATTGTAATTGACTCTGTCGCTGCACTGGTTCCCAGAGCCGAACTGGAAGGAGAAATGGGTGATACTCATGTAGGTCTTCAAGCGCGACTCATGTCTCAGGCATTACGGAAATTAACCGGTACAGTAAGTCGCTCAAATACTGCCGTTATTTTTATCAATCAAATTCGTGAAAAAATTGGTGTCATGTATGGTAGTCCGGAAACCACTCCCGGTGGCCGCGCATTAAAATTTTATACGTCAATTCGATTGGACATTCGGAGAATTACAACAATTAAAATCGGAACGGATGTAGTGGGAAATCGCACCCGCGTTAAGGTGGTAAAGAACAAAGTAGCCCCTCCCTTTAAACAAACGGAATTTGATATCATGTATAATCAAGGTATTTCCTATATTGGAGATATATTGGATTTAGCACTTCAGGGTGATATTATTCAAAAAATGGGTTCTTGGTTTTCTTACGGTGATATGAAAATTGGGCAAGGTCGTGAAAATTCAAAAGACTTTTTAGCAGACAACGAAGATGTGATGAAGGAAGTGGTAACTAAGGTGAAATCTTTTATGGGATTGGATGAATCCAAACCGGAGAAAAATGGCAAACCGTAAAATTGTCAGAGTAAAACGGTCCTCCAAATACAGTGACCGAATTATTATACATTTAGATGACAAAAGCGTCTTCAGGGTTCCTGAAGACGTTTTTGTTTCTAATCCGTTACATGTTGGTGATACCGTTAGCCTTGAAAAGATTGAATCTTATGGTAAAAAAATGCGATTACAGGAAGCCAGAGATAGTGCCTTTCGATTATTGGGCTACCGAATGAGAAGTATCGCCGAGATGAAAAAACGACTTAATGAAAAAGATTTTGACGAAGAAGAGGTTGATAAAACCATACAATACTTAATGGAAAGAAAATATTTGAATGATGAAGAATTCGGGAAAGCCTTTGTAAAAGAAAAAGTCAAAAATAAAAAAATCGGACCTCGGGCATTAAAATCAGAAATGTATCCCCATCATTTATCTCCGGATTTAGTTGATACATTAATCAATAATATTTATCGTGAATTTGATCTATCCGGTTTAATCGAATTCCATTTATCCAAAAGAAGAATAGAAAAAAATATCCCACTGAATCATAAGGAAAAAAATAAGCTAACAAACTTTCTCACACGAAAAGGCTTTTTTTGGGAAACGATTCAAACTGTTTATCACGATTGGGGATTATTATAGTATGAAAGATATACCGCGAATACAAAAAGACTCGAAGAAAAATGATTAATATTGAAAAATATGTAACGCTTAAAATCCTTCGAGTTTTTGTGGCAGACAAATTAATGAATATATATATGGAACCCGATTGCGTATAAAAGTAAAACCCATGAATTATCAATTGCTTCAAAAAGAGTTGGGACGCATTCCCAATAAAACAGAAAATTTATTTTTCAAATACTTCTGGAAATCATATCAAACGCAAAGTATGTTTGATTCTGAAACATCTCAAGCTGAGGTTCAGGCCAATGATATGTCAAAATTAATATTGACAGCTCAAGGGAATGATGATCCACGTAACCGAATATCAGAAAATACAATTCACGCTTTGAATGCTAAAAAGCTTGCTACAATCTCCAGGGGAAAAGGATATTTTACATTGGGAGCGATCCCCGATCGTTCGTCAATCCAACCACAAATAGTTAAACACGCATATTTCATTTCCGGTACAAACCTTAAAGGAACCATTCAAACATTAAATACACAAGTCTGGTTTGAATCGGCTATTCCTGTATATAAGGGTGGACTGGGGTATTCGCTCTATCAAATGTTAATACAATATGGCCGTGGGCTCATCATGCCAATCGAACAGTCGGAAAATTTAAATATCTTATCCAGAAAAGGAATGTATGGATTATTGATTTTAGTGAATCAAGATAATCAAGATGTATTCAACGAATTAGTGGAAGAGAAAAAATGTAATTATCTAGATATAGGCCGGATAACCAAAGAGAATAATATTAACATAGTTCATAAGAATAAAATCGCCGGTCATATTCCCACATCTATATTAACTCGAATGGTAAGCCAACATAAGCGTTTTGATGAAATTAAAATTCAAACATCTATTCCCAGTGCGATTGAATCAAAACTGAAGGAGAAAAAACGATATAACAATGAGTTGATTTCTCTCATGAAAAATACTATTAAAACGAAGCCATTTCATGCCATTCAAAAGAAAATCCGCAAAAGAGGTAATATTGCATTTTTTAAACAATCAGATCGCCTATATGGATTAGCTGTAAATAACAATGAAACCAATCATTATAAAGACTTTAAAATGAAATCAGTTGCGGCAATTGCCAATAGTACGAGACAACTGGCCTGCGCAGGAATACGTCCTGAAGTATGCACCGGTTTTATTGCAGTTTCCAATTTGAATCTGGAAGAAAAGGGTTCCTATCTCAAAGGAATTCAAAATGCAGGGAAACATTTAAATATTAATGTGCAGCATATGTCGTTTGAACAAAGGGGTGGCTCCATGACAGGTGAATTCTGTACGGCTGGGGCAGGAACTGGACCGGAGCTATTTCCAAATAATTTTCCTCAAGCAAATTTATTTGTATCCATGCTGGGCAGCCATCGTGGCGAAATGGGGGGGAGTCAATTATTATCCATCGTTAATCAAGAAAATACAGGGTCTGAACCGGTTGTTGATCTCTTGATGGAATCGCGCCTGCAAGAAACAGTTTTAACCGGAATTCAAGGTGGGTTTATTCAATCAGCCAGAACGGTAGGACGGGGTGGAATTGCCGTATCCATAGCCAAGTCTTTAGGGAATAATACCCAATTAGGTGCTCGAATTCATTTCTCCAGAAAACTCAAAATATATGAACTGCTATTCGGCGAAACACAGGGTCTCGTGATTGTAACTATTAAAGAATCAGATTTAATGGAATTTGAAAGAGTGTGTATGACCATCGGGATTCCCGCAACCACCATCGGCCGCGTCACGGATGATGGGGTATATTCCTTTAATGATGCGATTAAATTACATCTGAGTGAGTTGAGTTAACCATAATGGATTATACCGTTATAGACCATCAAGGTGATCGGTTTTCCGTCAGGAATATTTATTGTATTGGCCGGAACTATCGCACCCATGCAGCAGAGCTTAATCATGAGGTGCCAGGCCAACCTTTTTTCTTTCAAAAATCAATCCCCGCTCTAAACACCGCCAAAGAAATTATTTTACCTATAGATCGTGAAATTCATCATGAATTAGAAATAGTCGTTTTAATTGGTAAAAACGGTGAAAATATTTCAGAAAATGATGCAGATGATTTTATCCATGGGTATGCACTTGGTTTAGATTTAACAGACCGTAAATTACAAACGAAACTGAAGGAATCGAAACTGCCATGGTTATTGGCAAAGTCATTTAAAGGATCCGCAGTTGTTTCGACTTTTCAATCGGAAAATATTACAGATGATTTTTGGTTAAGAATAAATGGAGAAATTCGGCAAAGGGGGAATGGAAGCCAGATGATTTTTTCGATTCCGCAGCAAATCAGTTTTTTATCCCGAATGATTCCCCTCATGAAAGGGGACTTAATTTTTACAGGAACACCCAGCGGCGTTGGATATATTCAACCGGGAGATTTATTGAAGTTGGGTGTTGGAGAACAACCAATTCATTTTTTATCGGTTAGATAATTCAACAACTGGCTTTGTAATCGCCAACATTTCCTTATGAATTTCTCCATTAGTAACCAAAATATGATTTTTATGAATATCGTATTCGTTCCCATCCATTTGGGAAACCATACCACCTGCTTCGGATGCAATTAATATACCTGCCGCCGTATCCCAGGGGTGTAGATCGAACTCCCAAAAACCATCCACCATACCGCAAGCCACATGACATAAATCTACAGCTGCAGCGCCTAATCGCCGGACACCCTGTGTGACTTCCGTAAATTTTTTAAATAATGCCATATTGGCTTCCCAATTCCTACCGTGTTCATAACCAAATCCTGTCACGAGGAGGCTCCAGTTTAATGACGTATTTCCGGATACATGAATGGGAATCTCATCCACAAATGCACCCTCACCCTTTGTCGCTGTAAATAATCGATTCGAAGGTAATTCAAGGACCACAGCTATGTGAGGAATCCCTTTTTTTAAACATGCGATTGAAACCGCAAAGGAGGGATAGCCATGGACAAAATTAGTGGTACCGTCCAGTGGATCGATGACCCATTCATATTCGGAGTTGTTTTCATCAGCTCCACTTTCTTCCGCCAAAATGGCGTGATTAGGATATTCACTTTTAATGTTTGAAATGATAACTTCTTCAGCGTGTAGATCTGTTGATGTCACTAAGTTGGTTCGCCCTTTAAAATCAGGACTTCTGGGATGGTTAAGTGCCTTAAGAATGATTGCTCCTGCATCACGTGCGGCACGTTGACCAATGGCTAATAGTTCATTATTCATGGATTCGTAATTGGTATAATAGTTAAAATCTTTTTCTGACGTAAACCCCTCTATTTTGTTCCATTACAAACCTTGCCCGAGGGGTAGGGTCATTTTTGCTACTATATACTTACCCCGACTTTTAAGTCGGGGTAAGATATAAGGGTAACGTTGGGCTTCAGCCCAATAATAGCGCTACTTGAACGTCGGATGCTCTACTTCGAAATACTCTTTCGTCAATTTCTTTAGGACACCGGAAAGAAGAATAATTGATAAGAGATTTGGAAATGTCATAAATCCAAGTGCCGCATCTCCAAAAGACCAAATGGCTTCGAGACTGGCAACCGCTCCAACAAAGACGAAGAAAATATAAAATCCACGATAAACCGGGATTGCTTTTTCTCCGAAAAGATATTCTGTTGATCGGTCGCCATAAAATGACCAGCTAATGACTGTTGAAATGGCGAAGAGTAATACGCCCAGGGTGATAATTTTATCTCCAAAAGGAAAGATATATGCTAATCCATCTTTAAATGCCAATGATGTAAGCAAGCTTCCATTTAGGAGTGAACCCGCAAATTCAGGGTCTATTCTTGTGGTATAAAATTCCGTATGCATCCATGCGCCGGTTACAATAATTGTGAGTCCCGTAAGCGTACAAATGATGATCGTATCAATAAAGGGTTCTAAAAGAGCAACCGCACCCTCTCTAACAGCAAATTCAGTTTTAGCAGTAGAGTGAGCGATTGGAGCACTTCCTTGTCCTGCTTCATTTGAATAAAGTCCACGTTTCACCCCCCATAGCATCGTATTCATGATGACGAGTAATGTGCCTCCTGCAATGCCGCCCACGGCTGCAGGTGGGTTAAAAGCCATGGAAAATATTTTAGCAAAACTGGCAGGAATATCACCAATGTTCGCTAAAATTATCAACAAAGCAGCTATAACATATAAGGCAGCCATAAAAGGTGCCAACTTAGAGGTCACATTTCCAATCCGTTTAATGCCGCCAATAATTACTAACCCGGCAATAAATGCAATTGCCATGCCATTAATTACCTGTTGAATGGATACAGCATACCAATCGGTAAGTTGATGTTTAATGGTTAACCAATGATTCGTGCCCACCACTTGGGTAACTTCGGATAATAGTTGATCTGATAAGGTAAAAGATTGAATGGCGTTACCGGTAGCAAATGAACAAATAACTGCAAAACACGCAAACATAATGGCTAACCAGCGCCATTTAATGCCCAACCCTTTTTCAATGGTGTACATTGGTCCACCTGCTGTCATACCTTGATTATCAAAATCACGATATTCAACCGCAAGTGTACATTCTGCATATTTTAAAGCGGAACCGAAAAATGCTGTAATCCACATCCAAAATAAGGCACCGGGACCTCCATAATATATGGCTGTGGCTACACCGGCAATATTTCCAATCCCCACTGTGGCAGAAAGGGCAGTAGTCAGGGCTTGAAAATGGTTTAAGTCTCCTGCTTCTTCAGGATCATCATACAAACCACGTGTAACTCTAATTCCATGCTTTAAATAGCGAAGTTGAGGAAATCCCAAATATATAGTTGTAAATATTCCCGTTCCCAAGAGAGCTACGATGATAAATGGGACTAAACTAAAAGAAGGAAACGACCAAATACCTTCAAAAAACTCCACACCATAAAAGATGAGAAAAAAGAGTATAATTCCAAAAACGATAAGTGCGCCTGATTTCTTATTCATTATATGATTGATTCCCTCTGTTATTGTTATTATTGGCTCATAAAACGGTCACAAGCTTAGAAAATGTAACTTTAATAAGCAATTCCTGAAATTGTTAAATATAGGTCATTATTGTTATTTCCGTTATATTTGACCTTATGGGTTTAATATTAAAGCTGAAATCAGCACCATTTATATTCATTTTATGTACCTACCTCTTGGGAATATTTTTAAGCTGGCTCCCCATCTGGACTGTCATAACCCTATTCCTAATTTCACTAATTATATTCTTATTCCGTTGGCGAAATGTGTATGTATTTGCCGCTTTAGTTTTATGCCTGTTAGGATATGCCCAAACAGAAATACGACGGGATGGGGTCAATAATAACGATAACACGGCTATTGCCTTAAATGATTCCCGAGTTTCCGTAACCGGAATTGTTGAAGAAGTTGTAGATAGAGAAAAAGGATTTCGATTTCGATTAAGCTCCCCATTGATCCAATTGGATACGCTATTAATCGACTTTCCCTCCATATTATTATTTTCCGAAACAAATCAAGTTATCTCAGTAGGGATGAAAATAGCCACCACTGGCGATTTTTTTCAAATTAAAGATCCCAGAAATCCCGGCGAATTTGATTTCAAATCTTTTTATGGGCGAAAAGGAATCTTCGGACGCATCTACACGGACGAAACGGATATGATAACGATTGAATCATTTGAAATCACAAATATTCAATCCATACAACAATGGATACGGAATGTGTTCAAAGAAAAGATAGGAGGGCCATTTGGGCTTCTAACTGCATTAATCCTGGGGGATAAAACATCCGTTGATCCGGAAATCAGGGAAGACTTTACGAATACAGGGGTGATTCACGTTTTGGCAGTTTCCGGCCTCCATGTGGGTTATGTTCTGATTATTCTCATGGTGATTGCCAAGTTATTTCGTCTTCCCTGGGGATGGGATCGTCTCCTTATTATAATTGGGCTCATTTTCTTTTGCTTTCTCACCGGCGGGAAGCCCAGCGTTATACGCGCCAGTCTCATGGCAGGGATTTATATGGTAACGCCCATCACGAATCGGGAAGGAAATCTATGGAACACCATTTTCCTGTCCGCATTTATATTGTTACTATATGATCCATTGTACATCATGGATTTGGGATTTCTTTTTAGCTACACGGCGGTAGCGTCAATTATATTTTTTTATCAATTGATTCAGGATATTCTTCCCGATCGGTTGCGGGTAAATGCCATTCAGTCCAAACCGCTTCAATTTATTTATGGCTTATTTTTAGTTTCCTTTTCTGCCCAGATAGGTACCCTGCCCATTACGGCATATTATTTCGGTCGAATTCCGATCATTTCCCTGATAGCCAATATTATTATTGTTCCTATTATTGGCGTATTGGTGGCGATTGGCTTTTGCATTCTGTTTTTTGGATGGATACCGTTTCTGGGTGATTGGATTGGGGAAAGCGCATGGTTCATGTCAAAAGTAATTTCATGGACTGCAGATATTTTTGCCCAGGTTCCTTTCGCAGTAATTGAGGTTAACCAATTCACAATAATGGGTATAGTGATGTATTTTATTGGATTAATCATCGTTTTTCTTTTATTCATGGAAAAATATCGGAGATACGCCATTTTTCCCGGTTTATTGATGGGTTCCCTATTTATATGGAAAATGGCATTATCATCCCAATTTTTAAACATTATATATATGGATGTGGGGCAGGGAGATGCAATTATCGTTAAACTTCCTAATAAACAAACTATTCTAATTGACGGCGGTCAACGATTTGGAAGTCGCGATTATGGTGAATTGGTGGTGAAACCTGTACTCAAACACTTTGATATTAATCGAATAAATTATCTGATTATGACGCACCCTCATAGCGATCATATTGGTGGTCTCATTTCTGTCAGTGAATCTTTCCCCATTGATACAGCATTCGATACATATTTGGATTATGATTCCTGGGCGTATAAGACAGTCATGACTCAATTACTTGAAGATAGTACTGTGGTTTTGCAACCGATTCCCGGGCAAGTGGTATCCTTATCTCAAGACTGTTATTTAACATTTTTTACGCCCGATTCACATTTTGTCAAACGCACGCGAAATGTAAACAATGCCAGTATTGTCATGAGGTTGGTTTACGGAAAAACATCTTTCCTATTTACAGGCGATTTAGAATTGGAAGGGGAGGCTCAAATTAGTCAATTCAACGAAGCCCTAAAGTCTGATGTGCTTAAAGTCGGACATCATGGATCCAAAACCAGTTCATCGGAATATTTTCTTGAAAGAGTCCTGCCTAAAATCGCTGTAGTTTCAGTGGGATACAAAAACAAATTTCGTCACCCCAATAAAGATGTTATGAATCGAATGAGTCAATATGCAGATAAAATCCATCGAACGGATCAATCCGGAGCGCTTTGGCTCCAATCGGATGGGTCTAAAATTTGGGAAGTCAATTGGAAATAATTGCAGGCGTAGATGAAGCGGGTAGAGGTCCTTTAGCGGGCCCTGTGGTGGCCTCAGCCGTAATCTTGCCTGAGAATCACGGTATTGAGGGGTTGGCCGACTCTAAAAAACTCACAGAAAAAAAACGAGAAAAGTTATTTGAAGAAATCAATGAAATTGCTGATGTTGGGATCGGTATAGTCTCCCATCGCACCATAGATAAAATAAATGTCCTCCAGGCTACCTTTAAAGCCATGGGGAAAGCCATTATCAAACTTGAGAAGGTACCCTATAAATCATTAATCGATGGATTTGGATTCCCGGATCAAACTATCAGGAACGAAGGTATTATTGATGGGGACAATAAAGTAGAATGTATCAGTGCCGCATCCATCATCGCAAAAGTGACGCGAGACGGTATTATGAAAGATATTGATCCTATTTTCCCAGAATACGGGTTTGCCAAGCATAAAGGATATGGTACACAGTATCATATGAATGCTTTACGTGAATTAAAGGCCACACCCATCCATCGGAAATCATTTAAACCGGTACGAGAGAATCTTCCAAATATGCATTGGTTAAAATCCAATAAAAAGATTGGCCCACTGGGGGAACAATTGGTGGCATTGCAATACTATAATCAAGGATATAAAATTATTGAAATGAATCGAACATGCAGCCATTATGGTGAATTGGATATTATTGCACAAAAAAATGATGAATGGGTATTTGTAGAGGTTAAAACTGCCACAAAAGATCAAATGGGCGGCCCCGCATTAAAAGTGGATGAATCAAAACTTCAGAAATTAGAATCAGCCATCCAATATTTTTTATCGGAACAAGATGATGATAAAGACATTCGATTGGATGTGGCTACTGTCATGCTGAATAAAACGCCCATTATTAAAAATTATAAAGGAATCAGTTTAGACTAATACAATTGCATAGAAGGGTGGATCGCCTGTTCGCAGTTAAAAATAGACAAATATATGTTTTCATTTACTTACCATGCATTTCACAATTCAAAGACGTGGAAGAAAGAATTGATATTAAACCAGCGATGAATAGTCGTAAAGAAATTGAAGAAATTTGGAGTCCATCAACCGTGTTAATGTTGAATCGACGAAGGAGTGTCAAAAAGGAATATGAGCTTTATTATGGGGAGACTTGTTTAACGTTTCCTTTATCATCGTAGATTTAACACGGTTAATTCAGTCCAAATTAGAAAAATATTTGAATACAATATTTACGACTAATATCCACCGGAGTAATAATATATATGAATTGGAAAATAAAAACCCTATGTGTCTTCCCCGTTGCGGGGAAGGTTAAGATGGGGATTTAGACAATGTGGATTTAATTCTGGTCTAAGTGATATTAGCATTCAATTTGTATTATTGCGCCTTCGCTTCGAAAAGGCTAATATTCGTTTCACCTTGAAGGCTCAACTGAAGTAATTTCGCCGCTTATGAATTCAAAAATTTCTAAAATAATCCACGAAGTCAGGTCTTTATTTATTCTGGTCATTATTGTTTTAACCCTGAAGGTGACCATTTTCGAATTATATATTGTACCCACAGGCAGCATGGAAAATACAATAATGACAGGAGATTTTCTTGCGGGGAATCGGTTTGTCTATGGCATGCGTACACCAGACTGGATTGGCATTCCCTACACGGATGTAGGATTTGATATTCCGTCAATAAAATTCCCATCCTTTCGTGAACCAAAAAGGGGGGATGTCATTATTTTTAAATTTCCAAGAGATACCAAACAAAAATACGTAAAACGATGTGTGGCTGAGCCTGGAGACACACTCGAAGTCAATAATAAATTAATTTATATAAACGGTGAGCCGTATCCACTTCCTGTGAATGGTAAATTTATCATGTCTCCCATTTCATCTAATTATACACAACAAGACATCTTTTTGGGAGATCAAGGAAATAAAGATTATTTTAAGCCTTTAAGGATGCCCATGAAAGGAGATCAGATAGCCGTCTCACCAGATAATACCAAGTTACTCCTCCACTTAATGCTTTTAGATGGCCATGAATTGAAATTGGTTAACGGGCAAGATGAATACCCTTTTACCATGGTCAGTCCAGATGAGCTTTATCGTCGTAAGGGCAAAATGTCTGTATATGCACCATATTATCCTCAAGGTGGACTATTGGTCCCTTGGTCGAATACATTTCCAAAGGGACAGTTTCTTATGGATGGAAAACCCATTGGAAATCTTGACTATTATACGGTCGAACAAGATTATTATTGGGCTATGGGAGATAATCGCGATGATAGCCTGGATTCTCGCTATTGGGGCTTTGTACCGAAAGCCCATATCCTTGGTGAAGCATTGTTTTCATATTTTTCATTAAATTTAAAAACATGGATTCCACGATTTAATCGTATTGGCACAATCATTCAATAGAACTTGATTGCCAAAAATTGATAATGTATTTTGAAGTGGTAAAAGAAGGATGGGAAACAGAATGAAGTCTTTATTTTCAGCATTAATCATAATTTCTTTCGGTGCGTCACAGGATGTGCCTTCATCACCAGATTTGTCTAATGGTTCAGAAAACGCAGTCTTAGATACGGCGGCTCTGCAAATTCCTTCTGGTTTAGATACAGGCTATAAAGGGTTCGCCTGGGGAAGCCAAAGAGGTACTGATATTCCAACAACACTTACGAAAAAGGAATCCACCGATAGTTTGGCTGTATTTCAAACTTTTATTGGTTCATTGGGGCCTGATTCTGTATCTGTCTCTTATTTTTATGCAGACAGCGGGTTTTGGAAAGTCGAAATTGACGTTGTGATTTCATTGGATAATATTGATGGACAAATTGCAGATTTTCGAAGACTGGAAAAAAATATTTCTGAAGTGTATGGACCTCCTAAACGAATGAATCAACAGGAGTCAGGACCGTCCGGCACATATGCCAATCTTTTAGACCAAAAATATTCCCGGGCCTTCTACCGTTCAACCTGGTCAGTTACACCTGCAGTTATTGAATTATTTTTAAATTCATCTGTTTTACTGCCTGCAACAGACTTACAAATTTTTTCTGGAAAATTGAGTATATTAAAACTGGTTTATTATAATCCGGACTTTATGCATTCTTCCCAACCCGTTCCAGAATTAAAAGAAGTTCCATCTATTTTTGAAATATATTAAAGGGTTTTTTCTTGCGAAAGGTATTCTTCAGTATATTTCTTATTTTTCAAATAGCACAATGCGCCAATCCGCCCAGGATGGCACGTGAATTCCAATATAATATTCCCAAATCAGACGTCCTGGATAAATGCAGAAAGATACTCGTCAAATTGGATTACGATATAGACATATATGCCGCAGAAAGTGATATGTTGATTACAAAGCCCATTCAACTTCGCGGTGCATTGAGACGATATGATTATGTCATATATGTGCAGGTTAGCGATCGAATCAATATACAAGTCGCTGCAGAACGCAGCATCTTTAAACGGGGGTCCCAATCTACGGTAGGTGGGAGCGGTCAAATTGAGAAACAATCGGATCCTGCTATGCCATATCGTTTACAACAGAAGATTTTTAATCCCATTTATAATGGAATGATTAGAAATGATTTTCGTCCCAAGTGAAATTCAAAATAAATCCCATTATATTAAAATAAAACTGTGTTAATTTCGCATTCCAATTTTTAACAGACGTCATGAATTTGAAGTTCACTTTATGAGTATTGATTTCGGAAAAAAAGAAGCCCGGGAAGGGTATCTACAAACTAAACTTGATGATTTATTAGATGGCATCAACGCATCCTATGGTCAGTCACTTTTGGATGAACTCATGTCAAGACTGGAAGCAACCATTGATGATTTCAATAAAGAAGTGGATGAATTAATGGGATCCCTTAAAAAGAGCTCTGAGGAAAAAGAAAAATTAATTCAGCAAATTAAAGCAGGTGGAACACCGAAAGTTGAAGTTGATTCTTCCGATAAAAAACCAGAAGAAGAGAAAGAAGATGGCGAAGAGAGAGAACTGAGTGAATGGGAAAAAAGATTGGAAGGAATTAGTTAACGATATAATGAGGAAATAAATGAGTATTAAAGATAAAATCATTTTTGGAGTATTAATCATCATCATTGCAGCAGGTGGGTATTTTCAATGGCTGTCAGATGATATGAAAGCCAGGATGGATGTTCTCAATCAAAATGACCAGGAACATCTGGATGTGATAGATAAAGAATTTCGGGAAGATTTGCGCAATCTGAATTTACGTTTTGAAGGTCGCGGAAAGCATATACGGAAAGCTCAGCAAGATATTATTGTAAATACCAATCTCATCAATACAACCGCCTCTGAACTCAACGATAAAATTGACGAAGTTCAATACAATCTGGATGAGTACAGTCGTATTACGGATTTAAAAATTGATAAAGCCAATAATGCTTTGAATGATCTTCAGAACTCATTCGACAGTCAGCGCCGTCAAAACAGACGTAAATTCTCTGATATAGAACAAACGATAACACAATTGCAAAATAATGTAAAAGAACTGCATGAACCTAAAGATGATGGTAAAAAGAAGAAAAAGTAATAAACTTCTTTCATCATGAAGCAGATTGTTAAAAGGGTCGCCAAAAAGCGACCCTTTTTTATTTATGCTTGAATCAATAACAGAATTTGAATTATTTGATCAGGGAATTCTGTATTTCAATGCCAATCAGTATAAGCAAGCCCATAGGGAATGGGAACATTTATGGAAAATAATAGGGAACCATCCGCGAAGGCACGGGCTAAAAGTATTCCTTCAACTCACCGGAATCTATCAAAATATTCAATTGGAAAAATGGGATGCGGTGCGCTATGGTATTCGGATTGCACGCCAACGATTAAGTGAAAATATTGTAATGCTTAAAGCGCTTGTTGAGGTGGATAATATTGATCGGTTTCTCTCAGTTTATAAAGATAAAAACATATCACTTAAAGCGTTTGATGAACTTAGGATACAAAGAAAAGGGGGTAGAGTTCACAAAGACCTCGGAACTAAGTGAACGTCTACCCCTTCCACATACCAAAGGTACCAAGCCAGCACCTTGATAGGGTTAAAGTAAAAGTTTAAACAATGGGATGCAAGCTATTTTTTATCGGTTATAAAAATGAAAGTTAGTGCCGGAGGGGGGACTCGAACCCCCACACCTTTCGATACACGAGTTTGAGTCGTGCGCGTCTACCAATTCCGCCACTCCGGCAAAAAAGCTATGTAAATCGGGGCAAAACTTATTATCGATCTCAATTGAGAGTCAAATTGTTATATACATGATTTAAGTCTAATTTATAAATAACGATTTGATTAAATTTTAGAATTATAATAAACATAACCATTAGGAGTTGATCATGGAGATAACACCACAAATACTAAAGAATAATGCAGACAAATATGGTTCCGAACCAGCATTGTCAACAAGAAATCATGATAATAATTGGATTTCAACTACTTGGTCAGATCTTTATTCCGAAATAATGGATATATCCAAAGCGCTCTATGCTTGCGGAGTGGGTGTTAATGAGAAGGTAAGTATATATAGCTATAATCGAAAAGAATGGTTTGCCGGGTATCTTGCGACCCAAACGATTGGGGGTGTAGCGGTAGGTGTATATCATACGTGTTCACCAGAAGAAGTCGAATGGATCGTTGATAATTCTGATTCTAAAGTTGTATTCGTGGGAAATAATCCCATGGACAATGGTGATATTGATAAAATGCCGAACCATCGTATTCTAAAGGTCATGGAAAATCTTCCACAAGTTGAAACAGTTGTCATGATGAATGGGGTCGAAGTATTAGATCATGATAAATTCATCTCATGGGATGAATTTCTTTCAAAGGGAAAAGCCGTTTCTAATAATACTGTTCATTCAATTCTCAACCAGCTAACTGAAAATAATACCGCATGTTTGATTTATACTTCCGGTACAACAGGAAAACCAAAGGGCGTAGAATTAACCCATAAGACATGGTCATTTGAGATCAGGGTCAGTAATGAGGTTTTCAAGTTTTATCAGGGTGAACGATACGTATCCTGGTTACCGCTTGCTCATGTCTTCGGTCAGTTTGTTGATATTAATTATTGGGTTCAAAATGCATTGCATCTATATGTTTGCGATAGTCCACTAAAGGTTGTGGACTATGCCAAAGAAGTCCGACCCCATCTTTTTATTGGCGTTCCGAGAATTTATGAAAAAATATATTCAAATTTGAAATCAGCCATTGATGGGAAAGCTATCCTAAAGTATGGATTAAAAATTCCCGGTCTTTCCAATTTATTAAAAGGAAAATTAAAGGAGGCCATCGGATTTGCTGACGCGCGATTTTTAGTTTCCGGCGCCGCCCCAATCAACACAGATATATTACGATTATTTCAATCATTAGATATTCCACTTTTCGAAGGGTATGGTATGACAGAAAATGCAGCAGCAGCAACCGCAAACCATTTAGATGCGAATAAAATTGGGACGGTAGGACCGGCTATTCCTGAAACAGAAATCAAAATTGCGGAAGATGGTGAAGTCCTCATTCGAGGTGACCATGTGATGAAAGGGTATTATAAAAATCCCGAAGCAACGAATGAAACAATCATTGATGGGTGGCTTTATACCGGTGATGTTGGCGAACTTGATGATGAGGGTTTTTTGAAGATTACAGGTCGAAAAAAAGAAATATATGTGACTTCCGGTGGAAAAAATATTGCACCTTTAATCATTGAAGAAACGATGAAATCAATTCCATTGGTATCTCAATGTTTCCTTGTTGGGGATGGGAGAAAATATTGTTCTGCATTATTTACACTGGATGTTAGTGTAATATTACGCGATAAATTGGGGGTGGACTCCAATGAAATTCCAAAAGATCCAGAACAGCAAATAGACATGCTCATTGAGAAAGGTCACTCGCTATCTGACTTCACAGAAAGTGATGAAATATTTTCAGAAGTTCAATCTCGGGTAAATGAATTAAACGTAAATTTCTCGAATCCGCAACAATTAAAGAAATTTTCAATTCTATCAAGAGATTTTACCATTGATGACGGTGAATTAACGCCAACCTTAAAAATCAGGCGCAAACAGATCAATGATAACTGGTCATCGGTGATTGAATCCATGTATATGGATTGACAGTGGCGAATGTCACCTTACTTGGTTGCGGTTCTTGGGGGAGTGCATTAGCTCAAATCGTTGCCGTAAATGGCCATTCTGTCGTTGCCTGGCATTATAAAAAACATGCTCTGGACAGGATGGCTTCAACCAGAAAACACCCTCGATTAAACAGGTTTTCTTTTCATAAAAATATTCATTTTGAATCTGAATTAGCCCCCAGCTTAAAATCGGCGGACTGTATTGTTGTTGCTGTGCCATCCCATGCCATGCGTGAAACGATATTGAAATCAGGTCCTTTTATTCCCAGAGATGCAGTGATCATAAATGTCGCAAAGGGAATTGAGAATGGAACGCTCAAGACTATGAGTGAGGTAATTGAATCATCATTGACATTTGAAACAAATAAAATTGTTTCTCTGTACGGCCCAAGCCACGCAGAAGAAGTAATTGCTAACCATCCCACCACGTTGGTATCCGCATCTAAATCAGAAGAAACAGCATCATTTGTTCAGGAAATATTTTCGTCTGATACACTTCGTGTTTATAGAAACAATGATATTCGCGGTGTGGAATTAGGCGGCTCCCTGAAAAATATAATCGCCATTGCTTCAGGTATTTGTGATGGCATAGGATTTGGTGATAACACAAAAGCAGCTCTGCTCACACGGGGTATATTTGAAATAACACAATTGGGCGTTGCCATGGGTGCCAGAGCAGATACTTTTTCTGGGTTGAGTGGGATTGGAGATTTAATTGTCACTTGCTTAAGCCGTCATAGCCGTAATCGGTTTGTCGGGGAAGAAATTGGCAATGGAAAATCACTGGAAGCCATCCTGGAACCAATGGAAATGGTTGCCGAAGGTGTTAAAACAACTCAATCTGTTTACGATTTATCAAATAAATATGATGTAGAGATGCCAATTTCGGAAGGCGTCTACCAAATATTATTCAATAAAAAAGATCCAAAAAAAATCGTTACTTCTCTAATGACACGTGATCTAATTCACGAAAGAAAAAATATATAATAATCTTCTTTTCTTTCTTTTACTCCATTCAAAATCAGGAGTAATTTCACAGGATGCCCCTGTAGTTCAATGGATAGAATAAATCCCTCCTAAGGATTAGATACTGGTTCGACTCCAGTCGGGGGTACTAAAAACGGAGATAATCATGTTAAAACCAAAAAGAAAAATTTCCAGAAAAGAAATTCAACGGGATCCATTCCTGGAGAGTATTTTTTCAATCAAAACCCATTTGACGGATAAAAAACAATTCTACACTCGAATTGTTTTGGGTGTTCTTTCCGTCATCGTCCTTGGATCTTTATATTTGAGAAGCCAGGGGGCCAACAGGGACATGGCTGAATATACAATCAGCAAAGCAATGGTGTTTATAGATCTAAACGATGAAGATAATGCCATGATTCACTTGCAGGCGGTGATTGATGAATTTGAAAGTACGGGAGCGGGTCGAAATGCCAGTTTTTATTTAGGGCGAATTTATCTTGATAAAGGCGAATTTGATTTAGCATTACCTTATTTTGAACGATACGTAGTCAAAGGAAGGAATCCGCTTTTAATGGGGTCAGCCTACCAGGCAATGGTGAATATTTATCTATCAAAACATGATTTATCAAATGCCATCAAATATCAGAAAATATCTATAAAACATTCTAACTCGAAGGTTGAAAAAGCCTGGGCATCTCTTAACCTAGCCAATCTTTCTATTGCGGGTGGAGATAAAAGCACAGCATCAGAACTGGTGAACCGCATAATAATTGATTTCAAAAACAATAACGATTTACAGCAAAGAGCAGATGAATTAAGTGGCAAAATATCCAGTATGAAACAGAGCTGAATTCATGCCGAATTAGTCTTTGATTGACTTCTAAAATCAAGTACATTCCTCCCCGAAAAGTGGGTTGCCCAACCCACTTTTCTTTTACATAACGATGGATAATAAATTGAAACAAAATATCGGTGATTTTATCCCAGAGCACATTGTGTTGTTGGATTGTCTGGAATTTGGTGCCCAATCCAGATTGAAAATTATCATAGATGGAAAGGAGCCGGTGGATTTATCTACCACTGCAAAAATCGCAAGAAATGTTCGTGATTCCGGCTTATTGGATTCAATATATCCTGAAGGCGTTCAACTTGAAGTGACATCTCCCGGTGTGGATGCACCACTGGTTCATCCGATTCAATTCGAGAAAAATATGGGTCGTCAGATTCAATTAATAATGTTGGGTGATTCAGAACCGACTCAAGTAGAAATTTGCCAAGTTACTGATAAGGGTTTTGATGGGAAATTTGTTAATGGGACGATCAATTTCATTCAATTTGATGAAATTGAATCGGCTAAAGTAAAAATTAGGTTTTAATCCATTTTGGAGGCGTTTTGGTTAATAGAGAATTAATTGAAGTTTTTTCGGAAATTGCTCGAGAAAAAAATGTAGAGCGATCAGAACTCGGTACCATCATTGAGGAATTATTCCTCCATTTGGTGGAGCGTGAACGTGGTGATGCAAGTAATTGCAGTGTAATCGTCAATCTGGATAAGGGTGAGTTTGAAATTTATGTAGAAAAAACCATTGTTGATAATATGGAAGATCCGGTGATGGAAATCACATTAGATGAAATTTTTAAGATAGATCCTGAACTTGCGGAAGATTTGGACGTGGGCGAATCATATATTGAGATTATTGATCCATTAATATTTGGCCGGAGGATGATTCACCTTGCCAAACAATTCTTTGCCCAAAAACTTCAGGATGTTGAGAAAAAATATATCTATGAAGATTATGCAAATCGTGTAGGTGAAATTATTATCGGTACCGTTCACCAGGTTCAACGGGATAATACCTTTGTTAATATTGAGCATGCAGAATTAAGAATGCCACGTAAAGAGCAAATTAAATCTGAAAGGTACCGTCGGGGAGATGCCGTCCGTGCGGTCATTAAATCCGTAGAAATCACGTCCAGGGGTCCTGATATTATGATTTCGAGGAGTGACAACCACTTTTTGTTTAAACTGTTTGAAATGGAGGTGCCGGAAATTGAAGATGGGGTGATTGAAATCCGCGCAATTTCCAGACATCCTGGTGAACGAGCAAAAATCATTGTTCAGTCTCATGATCGACGTATTGACCCTGTCGGTGCTTGTGTCGGAATGCGCGGCAGTAGAATTCAAGCCATTGTGCGGGAATTAAATAATGAAAAAATTGATATAATCAATTTCAGCGAACAATCTGAAATTTTAGTATCCCGAGCCCTGTCTCCTGCGAAACCACTGGATTTGTATATAGATGATGATCGTAAATATTGTATTGCAATTTTTGACGATGATGAACTTGAATTTGCAATTGGAAGAGGTGGTGTCAATATAAATTTGGCTGCTGAAGTGACAGAATATCGCATTGATGCATTTGGTAAAATGGAATATGACAGAAAAAATGCTGAGCAGGAAAAATTATTAACCGATATACCCGGAATGCCAGCTCGTGCATTGAAACCACTTGCTGACAGTGGTATTTCAACAGTATCAGAATTATTGAATTCTGATGAAGAAAAATTGCTTGAAATTAAGGGAATTGCTGATACCACGCTGGAAAAAATCTATGATGCAGTTCAGACATTTGTGGAAGAAAACCAAAATGAAACCCCTGATGAGGAAGAAGTAATCTTAGACTCGGAAGAGACTTTATCTGAAAATAGCAATAATACAATAGATGATCCTGAACAAAAAGATACTACTTCTGAAAAAATAGAAAAGATTGAATCATAATTTTATATGGCTAAACGTCGAATATTTCAAATCGCTAAAGAACTGAATATTTCTCATACAGAAATTTTGTCATTCCTTAAAGGGAAGGGCATAATAGTTGGTAGTCATATGGCACCTATAGATGAAGAAACCTACACGATTGTCATGGAGGAATTTCATAAAGATAAGGAATCCATTGAACGATATAGAAAAGAACAAGTCCGACGAGAAATCCATGATACGCGACTTATGGAACGGCAAAAATCAAATAAAAAATTGGAATTGCTTTCTCTGGACGAACAGCGGAAATTAGAACGTGATGAAAAAGTTAAGGCTGAAGATGAGGCAAAACGGAAAGCTGAAGAATTAAAGATTCGTGAATCTCAAAATGAAGAGAAAGTCAAAATAGAAACCAAACTCAAAATAGAGAGAGAAAAAGAAAATAAAAAACTTGCGGAGCAACGAGCAAAAGAAGAAATAAACCAAAGAAAAAAAGATGCCAAACAGCCCCAAAAGAAACTCCGTAAAATAGATTTATCAGGAATAGAAGCCCAGGTGGGTAAAGGTACGACGAACCGTCGAAGGGATTTCAAGAAAAAAACCGACACACAACCCCCGAAATCTGCAGTGGATACTGTCCGAAAAATAACTGCAAAAATTGATACCAAAGTTAAGAAGAAAGTTTATCGTAAGGAAAAAAATCTCAAAGATGATGAGTCGGTTGAGATTGAAGTAAAACCTATAAAAATAGCAGAATTCTCGAATGTAGATGAAATTTCAAAAATATTTAATACGAAGCCAAATGATGTAATTCAAAAATGTATGGCTTTGGGGATATTGGCAACAATTAACCAACGGCTCGAATGGGATCTTATAGAATTATTGGCTGAAGAATATGGATACAAAGCAGATCGTTTAGAAGATATTGGAGAAGAACTCTTTACGTTGGAAGATTCAGAAGAAGATTTAAAAAAGGCGGTGGGTAGATCTCCGGTAGTGACAGTCATGGGCCATGTAGATCATGGAAAAACATCCTTATTGGATTATATTCGGGAAACGAATGTAGTGAGTGGAGAATCCGGGGGAATTACGCAGCATATTGGTGCCCATAAAGTGGAATTAAAAGATGGAAACTCGGTAACCTTTTTAGATACGCCAGGGCATGAAGCTTTTACTGCCATGCGGGCCCGTGGTGCTAAAGTGACAGATATGGTTGTCATTGTGGTTGCAGCGAATGATGGCGTTATGCCTCAAACTGTTGAAGCCATTGATCATGCTAAAGCGGCCAAAGTTCCTATCATTATCGCAATTAATAAAATGGATTTACCTGACGTAGATCCTGAAAAAGTAAAGCGCGAATTGTCGGAACATGAAGTCCTGGTTGAGGATTGGGGTGGAAAGGTTCAAGCCATTCCCATTTCAGCTAAAACAGGAGATGGAATCGATGACCTTTTAGCATCCATGCTTATTGAATCTGAAATGCTGGAATTAATGGCAAATTATGATACATTGGCACGGGGAACCGTGATTGACTCAAGATTGGATAAAGGTCATGGACCCATCGCCACAGTCCTTATCCAAAAAGGGAAATTAAAAGTTGGGGATCCTTTTATTTGTAATAATATCACCGGTAAAGTACGCGCATTAATTAATGAGCGTGGGCAACGAATTCAAGATGCAGGACCTTCCGATCCGATTCAAGTTCTTGGATTTGATCATGTGCCGCAATCTGCAGATATTTTTGCCGTTGTTGAAGATGAAAAAGAGATTAAACGTATTGCCTCAGAACGTCAGCGAATTAAACGGGAAATAGATCAAAAGAAAATTGCGGCTCAATCATTGGATGCCATGTCTGCACTCATCAAAGAAGGTGCAATCAAAAACTTACCCATTATCATAAAAGGGGATGTAGATGGCTCAATTGAGGCTCTTTCAGAACAATTAGAAAAAATTACGCATGAAGAAGTGGGTGTAAAAATCATTCATAAATCAGTGGGAATGGTTTCAGAATCCGATGTTCTTTTAGCTTCTGCCTCTAATGCCGTTATCATTGGTTTTCATGTGCAAGTTTCATCAAATGCAAAACTACAGGCAACACAGGAAGGCGTAGATATTCGGACATATAATGTAATATATAATGCAGTTGAAGAGATTACGTTGGCTTTGGAAGGTCTTCTTGAGCCCGAAACGGTTGAAGAGATTTTAGGTAGAGCTCTCGTCCAAGAAGCATTCAAAATTCCAAAAATCGGTGTAATCGCAGGTTCAAGGGTTACGGAAGGCACCATTGTTCGAAATGCAAAAGCAAGGGTGCTTCGAGAAGATGAAGAAATCGCTTCTGGTGAAATCACTTCATTGAAACATTTAAAAGATGATACCAAAGAAATCCGTGAGGGATTTGAATGCGGTATTGGCTTGAAGGATTTCTCCAAATTCAAAGAAGGAGATGTCATCGTCTGCTACGAGATGAAATCGATTAAAAGGACATTGGCTGCCAGTTGAGATATGAACGACCCTTTAAGCGTACTGACCGGGTCGCAAATGAAATCCAGCATATCCTTGGAGAAATTCAGACTCAGTATATTGATCTGTCCGATTTAGGATTTATCACAATTTCGCACGTTAAAATCTCCCCAGATTTAAAAAGTGTCAAAGTATTTTTTAGTGTGTTAAAACGAAAAAAACCAATTGAAAAAATTCAATTAGCAATGAATAATAAAGCCAAGGCATTCCGAAAATATTTGGGTATGGAATTGCGAATGAAATATACACCTGAATTAAAATTCTATTATGATGATACTGTGGCTTATACCCAAAAGTTAGATTCCATTTTTCACGATTTACATTCTGACGATTAAATTCTATGATTTATAATATTTATAAACCAGTAGGGTGGACTAGTTTTGATGTGGTGAAAAAGCTGCGTGGAATCACAAAAGATAAAAAGGTTGGGCACGGAGGTACATTGGACCCGTTCGCCGAAGGCGTTCTAATCATTGGCACCCATTCTGATACAAAACGATTAACAGACATTTCAGGAAGCATTAAGTCCTACCGCACAATCCTTTCCCTCGGTGAAGAAACAGATACGCTGGATATCGATGGGAAAGTCATCCATACCTGCCCAGTACCGGTATTAAATGAGGCAAAAATAAAAATTATATTGAATGAATTTTTAGGAGAAAGTGCACAGATACCTCCCATGTATTCTGCCAAAAAAGTTAATGGTGTCAGACTTTACAAATTGGCTCGAAAAAATCAAACCGTTGAACGCAAGCCAACCCCAATCAAAATATATAATATTAAACTGAATCAAATTGAAGGTAATCAAGTCGATTTTTCTGTCACATGCTCGAAGGGAACTTATATTCGAGTGTTAGGAATGGACATAGCAAAACGTCTGGGAACGGTTGGCTATTTAACAAAATTAACACGCACGGCAGTGGGTAGCTATAAGGTCCATAATTCTGTCGGTTTAAAGGAATTTGAAAAACAGTGGATGTCTATCGCACATTAGAAACAATCCCGGTTCTTCCTGAAAGTGTTTTAACCATCGGCACGTTCGACGGCTGTCATCGCGGACACCAGGAAATTATTAAAAAAGTAAACGCTTTAGCTGAATTCAATATATCCACTTCAGTTTTAATTACGTTTGAACCCCATCCACGGCATGTTTTACAGACCGGTAAAAAGCTGCCTCTGCTAATGCATATAAATAAAAAACTTGAAATTCTGGAATCGCTCAATCTCGATGTGGTTTTGGTCATACCATTCAATGAAGAATTTTCTCATATTAAAGCGGGTGATTTTCTCCAAAATATTGTGGTAAAGCATTTCAAACCTTCCGCCATTGTGGTTGGGTATGACCACCATTTTGGTTTTGAGCGGGAAGGATCACCAGAATTTTTAAGCAATTTTGGGAAAGAAAATGGTATTTCTGTTGATATTGTGGCTCCAATCGCTGATGAAAAGGTGAATATTTCCAGTACCCATATTCGAGAATTGATTCAACGAGGGTTTGTGCGGCGTGCTTCATTTGAACTGGGATGGGTATTTGGTTTCGAAGCGAATGTTATCCGCGGAGTAGGACGGGGGAAAAGTCTTGGATTCCCAACCGCAAATTTTGTTCCAGAAGAAAAAAACCAGTTAGTTCCAGCCAGCGGTGTTTATTGTATCCGCGGAAGGATTAATGGTAAAAGTCTGTATGGTATGTGTAATTTAGGAGTCCGCCCAACCTTCGATGAAACTAATTTCGTTATGGAAGTACACTTCATCGATGAAAAGTTGGATGACCTCTACGGAAAAAAGATTACTGTAGAATTTTTAGAACGAATTAGAGACGAACAAAAATTCTCTCATTCCCAAGAATTAATTAAACAGTTAAATAAAGATAAACAATTCTGCATGAGATTGATGCAGAAATATAAATAGGAGACAGAATGTCCTTAACAAATGAACAAATACAAGAAATTGTAACCCAATTCGGTAAAGATAAAAATGATACCGGATCATCACAAGTCCAGGTTGCTTTATTAACATCCAGGATACGATCCCTGACGGATCATGTGAAAATAAATAAAAAAGATAATCATTCCCGTCGAGGATTGGTTTTGCTGGTATCCCAGCGCAAAAAACTCTTAAAATATATGCGTCGGACAAATCCCGATTCATACTTGGATGTGACAAAAGAATTGTCCATTCGTCGTAATTAAACTTTATAATTAGGAAATATAATGAAAAAACAAGAAATAACCCTTAACGGGAGTACGCTCTCGATTGAAACCGGACAGGTTGCACGTCAATCATCCGGGTCCGTCATCGTCACCCATGGCGAAACAGCTATTTTAGTTGCTGTAAATGCATCAAAACAAGCGCGGGAAGATATAGATTTCTTCCCATTACAGGTTGAATATCGCGAACGGCATTATGCCGGTGGAAAAATCCCTGGTGGCTTTTTTAAACGGGAAGCCCGTCCTTCGGAACATGAAATTTTAACCAGTCGCTTAACCGATCGTCCGATTCGGCCACTTTTTCCAAAATCATTCAAATGTGAAACACAAGTTATTATAACTGTCTTATCCAGTGATGGTGAGAATATGGCCGATACGTTGGCAGGTGTAGGAGCCTCCGCCGCATTGATGATTTCAGATATTCCATTCAAAGGTCCAATCGCCACCGTTCGCGTTGGACGCATTGATGGTGACTTTGTTGTAAACCCAACCAGAACTCAGATGGAAGATTCGGATATGGAAATTATTGTTTCCGGAAACGAACAAACCATTGTCATGGTTGAAGGTGAAGCGAAACTCATCACTGAGGAAGAATTTATAGATGCCATGAAATTTGCCCATGGACCGATTAAAGAATTAATCGCCATGCAGGCTAAATTGATTGGGGAACTGGATATCGTCAAACGGGAGATACCTGAAGAAGAAACAAACGAAGAATTGGCAAAAGCAGTTTCTGAATTGGTTTCAAACAAAATTGATGCAGTAATCAATACTGGGGATAAAGCTGACCGTGAGAATCAAATCTCTGGTTTGAAAGAAGAAGCCCAGGAAGCATTTGCTGAATCACATCCCGAATCAGAAAAATTGGTTTCTGGATATGTTAACGATCAGTTAAAAACGGCATTTCGTGAACAGATCCTTACGGATGCAGTACGGTCTGATGGTCGCAAAACCACCGATATTCGTCCAATAACCATCGAAACGGGACTATTGGCCAGAACACATGGTTCAGCCTTATTTACCCGCGGAGAGACGCAAGCTATCGTTGTGCTAACCATGGGAACGCCCAGAGATGAGCAGATAATCGACAGCATGGATCTGGATACGAAGAAGAAATTCTTTCTTCATTACAATTTTCCACCATACTGTGTGGGAGAAACAGGTCGAATTGGATTTACAAGCCGTAGAGAAGTAGGGCATGGAAATTTGGCTGAACGTGCAATCAAGGAAATTCTTCCCGAATATGAAGATTTCCCCTATACAATTCGAATTGTATCTGAAATTACCGAGTCAAACGGATCTTCATCCATGGCCTCTGTCTGTGGGGGCTCTTTAGCCTTAATGAGCGCAGGTGCACCGACCAAAGGTCATGTGGCGGGAATTGCCATGGGTCTGGTTAAAGATGGTGATCGTTATGCGGTATTAAGTGATATCCTGGGTGCTGAAGATCATTTAGGGGATATGGATTTCAAAGTAGCTGGAACCCGTGATGGTATCTCCGCTATTCAATTGGATCTGAAAATTGAAGGCATATCATTTGAATTGATGGAAGAAGCTTTGGCCCAAGCGAAAGCAGGTCGAAATCATATTTTAGACATTATGTATGAAGCAGTACCTGAACCCATGGAAATGTCTAAATATGCACCGAAAGTTCTTTCACTTCAGATCAATCCTGAGAAAATTGGCGGTTTAATTGGTCCAGGTGGTAAAACCATTAAAAAAATCATTGCGGATACAGAATGTGATGTAAATGTAGATGATGATGGCATAGTGACCGTCGCCAGTCTTGATTTAAAACGGTGTGAGGAAGCAATTGAGATCGTTCGTGCAATCACCCTTGAACCCGAAGTTGGAATGGAATTTGATGGAAGCATCACACGACTCATGTCCTTTGGCGCATTTGTTGAATTCGCACCCGGTCGTGAAGGTCTCATCCATATTTCAGAAATGGAATGGCATCGTGTAGAGAAAGTTGAAGACGTGGTTAAACCAGGTGATCCGGTCCGTGTTAAATTAATAAAGGTAGATGACCAGGGGAGGTTGGACTTTAGCCGTAAAGCATTGCTTGAAAAACCGGAAGGGTATGTAGAGCGCCCACCTCGTGATAGAAATCAAGGTGGCGGTAGAGGAAGAGGCAATCGCCAAGGGGGTGGAGGAAGACGGCCATTTAGACGTAACTAATTTTTCCATTCGAGGATATTGACAATGATCATTGGAACACCCAAAGAAATTAAGGCGCACGAAAATCGTGTGGCTCTCACGCCTCATGTTGCGCTGGAATTAACTTCATCCGGCCACGAGGTCCTTATTGAAGAAAATGCAGGAATCTCCACAGGATTCCGAGATCGGGATTATCAAGAGGTAGGCTGTAAAATCGTTAAATTGCCTAAAGAAATATTTGATAATTCCGAAATGGTGGTCAAAGTAAAGGAGCCCCAGCCTGAAGAAGTAGATATGTGCCATCAAGGGACCACGATGTTTACCTATTTTCATTTTGCTGCGGACGAATCATTAACCCAGGGGTTTCTAAACTCAGGTGCAACAGCCATTGCCTATGAGACAATCATGCTGTCGGATAATTCCTTGCCCCTATTGATTCCAATGAGTGAGGTTGCCGGACGAATGTCTGTTCAAGAAGGAGCCAAGTATCTGGAAAAATTTCATGGTGGACTTGGAAAATTGTTAGGTGGCGTTCCCGGAGTAGAACCTGCAAGGGTGACGATTCTTGGGGGCGGGATTGTTGGCACAAATGCGGCACATATCGCCTCAGGGCTGGGCGCGAACGTCAATATACTGGATGTGAATCTGAACCGACTACGATATCTTGACGAGATAATGCCAAAGAATGTTAGAACCATTTACAGCAATCAATATAATATTCAAGAATTATTGCCTAGAACCGATTTACTGATTGGCGCAGTGCTAATCCCCGGGGCTAAGGCACCCAATCTTGTTACACGGGATATGCTGGGCGAAATGCAGGAGGGAACAGTTGTTGTTGATGTTGCGGTGGATCAGGGAGGATGTATTGAAACATGCAGACCCACCACTCATGAAAACCCAATTTATGAAGTAGATGGCATTATACATTACTGCGTTGCCAATATGCCCGGTGCTGTTCCTTTTACCTCGACGACTGCATTGACAAATGCAACGAATCCTTATGTGCAAAAGTTGGCAAACCAGGGAATTTTGAATGCACTTAAATCAGATGAAGGATTGTTAAAAGGCTTAAATGTTTATCAAGGACAGATAACGCATCAAGGCGTATCTGATGCATTTGATATGAAATTTACATCACCAGATAAAGCAATAGCTTAATTCCTTCCTTTCTCTTCCATAGTACTTGTTTTAACAGAGTTTCTTAACTAATATAAAGTATTAGTTGAATAGGTATTTTACATGGACTCCAGTACACAATCGATAAAAAAGTTATATTATTCCATCGGCGAAGTCAGCAAATCCACTGATTTAAAGCAATATGTGCTTCGATATTGGGAGACAGAATTCAAGCAATTAAGTCCTTCAAAAAATAAAGCTGGAAATCGAACATATCGGCAAAAGGATATTGACACTATCAATAGAATCAAAGATTTACTATACAGGCAAAAGTTTACGATTGAAGGTGCCCGTAAAATGCTAAGTGAGGAGCGTGGTTCTGAAATTGATAATTTAACAGACCAAACGGAACCCAAAGGCGAGGTTAATTTAGAAATTCTGATTAAAATTCGGAGTGAATTAAAATCTTTATTAGAAGATGTTAATACATAATTCGGGGCGTGGCGCAGTCCGGTAGCGCACTTGGCTGGGGGTCAAGTGGTCGCAGGTTCAAATCCTGTCGCCCCGACAAAAATAAAGTGGTCGTCCCGATAAAATCGGGATCGCCCAGACAAGAAAAATTTTATTATATACTTATTTTGGAATATTCTCCGGTGCGGATAAAATTTCTAATAATTCAATTTGAAATATCATGACAGCCATAGGTCCACCGGGACCATCTCCTGAGCCATATCCCAATTGTCCTGGAATAAATATTTGATATTTAGCTCCGGGACTCATGAGCTGCAGCCCTTGAGAGAACCCAGGTACCACGCGATTCACAGGGAATACAGCCGTTTCTCCCCGGGAATAGGAACTATCAAATGTCGTTCCATCTATTAATTTTCCTACATAATGAATTCTAACTAAATCCGTTGGCTTGGGCTTACTGCCCAGGGCTTCTTTAATTATTTTATATTGAATCCCACTTCGATGCTCTACCACATCATCATTTTTTGCATTTTCTCTTAAAAATTTAGAACCTGTCTGAATATTCTTCTTCTCCAAATCCATTCTATATTTCGGTACAATTTTTTCATTATACTTAAAAATGACCGATTCCCGCTCCTTGTCGGAAAGAAAAAGATCATTTCCAGCAAAATAATCTTCGATTCCTTGATTCAACATTTGATAGTCTATATCCTTGTATTCAAGTTTCAATCGACTGGCTACATCCAATCCAACTGCATAACTGACTGAATCAATCAACTTCTCCATTCCCACGTTGGTGACTTCTTTTTTTGGTTTATCGCCTGTACAAGCAACCAACAGGAAAAGAATCAGTGATAATAAAATTTGTTTCATAAATAATCCTTACAATTTTGGGGCAGAATCTCTATCTCTCATTACTTTCATACAATAGATTTCAATGATTATTCGGCTATTTAATACATGGAGGATTGGATATAAATTCCCAGCCCATGTTTGACTCTTTTATAATTAATCCAGCTATACTGGAAATCACAATCGTATTAGTGGTTTTGGTTGGGATCGCAATCTGGCAGAAATTATATCAGGCTGCCATGATAATGGGAGGTGTATATGTCGTTTACTTTATATTTACAGTATTTTCATCAAAAGGTGCGAGTCAACCAGAAGTTCAGCATGTCCTCAATGATTCAGATCAAATAATCAATCAAGAATCAGACCAAATTGATTTAACAACCCAGCCTGAATTAATCACTTCTGATATAATAAAAGAAACTCAGGCTTTGAGGACTAACGAATCGTTGCAGAGGAATCAAGTGGAAACTGCCCAATCATCCGTTGAAGAAGAACAAATAATTTATTCGGAGGAGTATAATGAAGAAAAAGCGATAGAGGATGAAAATATCCAGGAGATCGGTATTACAGTTTTAAGCATGGATGTAGGATCGGGGGTTATCAATCGTCGAATAGAAAATCCAGATACCATATTTACCGTCGATATTGAAAGAATTTATTGTTTGACCGGAATTCAAAATCAGAATGACTCTACATTGGTTTTCCATAAATGGTATCAGGAGGGGAGACTGCAGTCAAAAATAAAATTAGACCTGGGACGATCATACTTTTGGCGAACATGGAGTTATATAACGATTAATGATCAAAAATCAGGAAACTGGCTGGTGGTTGTTGAGGATACTTCTGGCGTGAAATATGATTCGCTTTCATTTCAAATTGTCGACAGTGCAGTGGAATAAATAAAATGCAGTGGGTACGTGATTTATATGATTGGGTTTTGAAATGGTCAGAATCTAAATATGGGACAGGTGCATTGGTTGTTATGGCCTTTGCTGAAGCTTCATTTTTCCCGATTCCGCCAGATGTTTTACTCATTGCCCTGGCCCTTGGCGCCAGAAATAAAGCAATTCGTTATGGGATATTATGTTCTCTGGGATCTATTGCAGGTGCCATGTTTGGATTTGGTATCGGATACTTTTTATGGTGGACGAATTCTAACGAATTTTCCGGGTTGGCTCAGTTTTTCTTTGATATTGTTCCTGGTTTTACGCATGACCTTTTTTTCAGGATACAGGAACAATATAATACGTGGAATTTCTGGGTAATATTTACTGCAGGCTTCACGCCAATTCCCTTTAAAATTTTTACAGTAACCGCAGGTGCATTTAATATCAATTTCCCCATGTTTTTAATTGCATCCACCATTAGTCGTTCCGCACGATTTTTACTCGTCAGCGGACTTATTTGGAAATACGGTGAACCCATTCGTGAGTTTATTGATCGATATTTTAATAAACTGGCAATTCTATTTACTGTATTACTGATCGGCGGATTTTTCATCATTCGGTATTTTATATAGTCATTATTGTTCTCATGGGTTGTTTTGGGAGGGGAGAGGCACCTAAATTCGACGACGATTTCGGGGTGGTGCGCCCGCCTTTACTCTGTAACGGCGGACAGGCAGCCCTCCGGACTTGGAGAAAAGGGATTGAAACGAATATGAGAATCTCTCGAGAGTTTGCATTATGAATTTTGAGCATCGGGGTGTAGCGCAGCCCGGTTAGCGCGCGTCGTTCGGAACGACGAGGTCGGAGGTTCAAATCCTCTCACCCCGACTTTTATTTGACTGAGAATTTGTATTTAGTGAATAGTTACCAATTACGACTAAACTAAAACCATACAATGGCATACAATCATAAAAAGATAGAAAAAAAGTGGCAGGTTTACTGGCAAGATAATAAAATATTTCGCACCGATGATCAATCCAGCAAACCAAAATATTACGTATTGGATATGTTTCCTTATCCATCGGGATCCGGACTGCACGTTGGTCACCCACTTGGCTATATTGCTACGGATATTGTTGCCCGATATAAACGACATAAAGGATTCAATGTTTTGCATCCAATGGGATGGGATGCTTTTGGCTTACCAGCAGAACAATATGCCATCAAAACAGGTACCCATCCATCTGTAACCACAAAAACCAATATAAAGAATTTCCGCCGACAAATAAATATGCTGGGATTTTCTTATGACTGGGATCGAGAAATCAATACCACCGACGCAACCTATGTTAAATGGACCCAATGGATATTCCTTCAACTCTACAAAAAGGGATTGGCATACGAAGATGAGGTGCCTGTAAACTGGTGTCCGGAATTAAAAGCAGTCCTGGCCAATGAAGAAGTGGTAGACGGCAAGTCGGAAATTGGGGGACACCCTGTTATTCGTGTACCTATGCGCCAGTGGATGCTGAAAATTACCAAATATGCTGACTCATTATTAGATGGCTTAGATGATCTTGACTGGCCGCATAGTGTGAAGGAATTACAGCGAAATTGGATTGGCCGTTCTACAGGTGCAAATGTAAAGTTTTCACTTCCATCCATTCAAAAAAACATGAGTGTATTCACCACACGACCGGATACCCTTTTTGGAGCCACCTATATGGTTATGGCACCGGAGCATCCATGGGTGGCAAATCTGGTAAATAATGAGCAAAAGTCTGCGGTACAAGAATATATAGAGATCGCATCAAAAAAATCCGATTTGGACAGGACAGAACTCAATAAGGAAAAAACCGGTGTTTTCCTGGGGGCACATGCGGTAAACCCTGTTAATGGAAAAGAAATACCCATATGGATATCTGATTATGTAATCATGAGTTACGGTACAGGTGCGATCATGGCAGTGCCCGGACAGGACCAGCGAGATTGGGATTTTGCGAAAAAATATGATCTACCCATTATTCGCACTGTCCAGATCCCAGATGACTTTGATGGAGAAGCATATATTGGGGAAGGAGTTGCAATCAATAGTGATTTTCTCAATGGGTTAGAAATTAATGATGCAAAAAACAAAATTATATCCTGGTTAGAAGCAAAAGGATTGGGGGAGAAGGCCATTCAGTATAAACTGAGAGATTGGTTATTTTCGCGCCAGCGTTATTGGGGTGAACCGATTCCTATTATTCATAAGGATGGAAAAACCATTCCTTTAGATAAGTCTGAGTTACCGCTTGAGCTACCAAATGTAGAAAAATATGAACCGTCAGGTACGGGAGAATCTCCACTATCTACCATTCCTGATTGGGTTGAGGTAAAAGATGATAATGGCGCAATAATAGGACTTAGAGAAACAAATACCATGCCGCAGTGGGCCGGGTCATGTTGGTACTTTTTAAGATATATTGACCCTAAAAATATTGAAAATGCATGGGATAAATCAAAAGAGGCATATTGGATGCCGGTAGATTTATATGTGGGCGGCGCAGAACATGCCGTCCTTCATTTATTATATTCACGATTCTGGCATCATGTTTTATATGATTTAGGATTTGTGTCAACAAAAGAACCATTTAAAAAGTTGTTTAATCAGGGAATGATTCTGGGTGAAGATGGGTCTAAAATGAGTAAATCCAGGGGAAATGTCGTCAATCCTGATGATACTGTAGATACTTACGGCGCAGATGCAATGCGATTATATGAAATGTTTATGGGGCCGTTGGATAAGGCGAAACCCTGGAGTATAACCGGATTACAAGGATGTTCAAGATTTATTAAGAAATTGTGGTCTTTACTCGTCACAAATGAAGGTGAATTTTCTAAACATATCACACATGACGATTCATCTAAGGAAACACTTCGATATTTACACAATATGATTAAACGTGTGTCCTATAATATTGAAAATCTCCAATTTAACACATGTGTATCGGAATTCATGATATTCACCAATCATATTCAAGGGCTTGAAACTATTAATAAAGATATTATAAAGACCTTTATTGTATTGATCAATCCATTTATGCCGCATATGGCGCAGGAATTATGGCAATTATCCGGAAATGAATCTGAACTTACTTTTATTAAATGGCCGAATTTTGACGAAAACCTCATTCAATCTGATACAATGAAATTGGCTGTTCAAATCAATGGAAAACGTAGATCAGAAATTGTAGTAGATGTAACTATGACTGAGGATGAGATAAATGAATTTGCTAAATCCGATGAGAGAATTTTAAAATATTTAGAAGGAAAACAAATTATTAAAGAAATCTATGTTGAGGGGAGGCTGGTGAACCTCGTTGTTAAGTGATTATTTAATATATACAGTATTATACATAATATATATTATACATCATTTCTGAATATCTCCTTTAAAACGTGTGAGATTTTCCTGAGAGCCTATAATTATGATCTTTTGTCCTGACGACAGTGCTTTATCTGAACCTGGATTTATTTCTGTGTCTCCGTTTGTTTCTGAAATGCCAACAATTAATAAACCATAATCTTCTCTTAATTTGGTTTCAGCAATTGTTTTGCCATTTAATGCTTGTAAATGCTCCACAGAAAATTCTTCTAATGAAAAATCAATCGCCATATCATCGGGCGTTTCAAGTGAAACCGTATCCTCTACATATGGACTAATGAGTAATTCGGCCATTCGATGTCCGCCGGTTATATATGGATTCACAACCTTATTTGCGCCGGCACGCTTAAGTTTTTTCCCCGTATCATGAAGAGCGCATCGACTGATTATATATGCATCTTTGTTCAGGTTTCGTGATGACATAGTCACAAATAGATTATCCTGATCATTTTCCAGTACAACAACAATCCCTTCGCATACTTCAATTCCAGCTTCAATCAGCGTATCATCCTCTGTCGCATCACCATAAATGTGCATATACCCGATATCTTGAATTTTGTTTATTTTTACTTCATTGATTTCAACAATGACCAATGGAATCTTTTTATTATGTAATTCTGCTGCGATAACGGCGCCCATTCTGCCAAACCCGCATATGATATAGTGATTTTTCATTTTTGATATTTTCTTAGCCATTTTTCGTCTCCGATAATTATTCAACTCCATGAGTTCAGAACCCAATTCAGAAATCATTACGGCAAATCCGGATGCACCAAATATAATGACCAGGATGGCCCAAACCTTTCCGACTTCTGATAAAGGATGGGCTTCACTGAAACCAACCGTAGAAAGGGTGATTATTGTCATATAAATACTGTCGATAACGGTCCAGTCCTCATTGCCGATTATATAAAACCCTACTGATCCCACTGTAACCAGTGCGCCAAAATAAAGTGAATATTTCACCCATCGACTTGATAAAAAAAACATTTTATTCTAAACTGCCCGATATCCAGTTTAAATAATCAATATCGCCATCGATTATATCCATGGATATAATTTCCGGAACATCATATGGATGGATATTCTTTATGGCCTTAAAGGAAGCCTCGTTAAATTTTTTCAAAGATTTGATTATGACAAGTCGCTCCGCCTCATTATGGACCTCCCCCTTCCATTTATAAATTGAAGTCATTTTAGGCAGAATATTCACGCAAGCGGCCAATTTATGCTCAACCAAATGATTGGCAATCTTCTCCCCTGTCGATTTATCGGGTACAGTAGTAAAAATAATATTCGCTTCCATTGCCTTTTAATTTACGCACTTCAGTTTCAGGTAGCCAAAAGAAACCAATTGAGTTGTTATTTCAAATAGTTAATTAGTTATAATTTTATCCCTTATATGCGCCCGTAGCTCAGCTGGATAGAGCGCTTGCCTCCGGAGCAAGAGGTCACAGGTTCGAATCCTGTCGGGCGTACAGTTTTAACTTTTTAATAATTTATTGACCAATGATCTGTCAATATTTTCCCCAGATGGATCTACCCGTAAAATCTCGTCAATGATACGAAACTGCTTCTCCCCTCTTTTATAAACATCGCTATATGGAAATTGATGGAATGAAACCATGGAATACCGCGGAATAAATTGGCCCGGAAACCGTTTTTCCAAATCCAGCTCCAGTTTTCTTCTTTTTATATAATTCGGATCATTCACGTGGTCCCGCATTTCAATATAATTTTCGATAGCCATATCCGCAATGGCATGACCATTATTCACGTGCAATTTTGAGTAGTTTGAAAAAATGTCTCCCCAGTCTCCAGCGTAATCACCCATCAACTTATTCATGACGGTACAATCCTGAAATGATGCATTCATTCCCTGCCCGAAGAAAGGAACGACTGCATGGGCTGAATCGCCAATTAAAGCTGCCTTTTCTTGAAAATGCCATGGATCACAATAGACTGAAGCCAATTCTCCTGTGGGATTATTTCGAAAATCTTGGGCTAAAGTTGGCATCAAATCTATGGCATCAGAAAACTGTGATTGAAATAATTCTGAAATTTTAGAACCCGTATCCATGGAATCAAAACTAATTTTTCCTGACATTGGAAGAAATAAAGTACAAGTGAAAGATCCATCCATATTTGGAAGTGCAATAAGCATATATTCTCCACGGGGCCAAATATGTAATGCATGACTATCCAATTGAAATTGCCCATCATCTGAAGGAGGAATCAATAATTCTTTATATCCATGCCCTAATGGTTTTTTCGTATAACGAGCTTTTGTTTTATTCACTATTTCATCTCGAAGGACAGATGCAGACCCATCGCAGCCAATAACACAGGTAAAATCTTTTTGAACAATTTCACCGGTATTTTTATGGGAAAATGAAAGCATATTATTTTGAAGATCCACAGTAGATAATTCATGATTAAAATGAATTCGAACTTTTCCAGTACCCTCGGCCAATGTCATCAAATCTTTATTTAATTGTGCCCGGGAGACAGAATAAATAACTTCATCATCCCGTTGTCCATAGGGTTGAAGATGGGTTTTCCCATCCATATCATGAATCATTCGGCCTTTCATGGGAATTGTGATGGGTTGAATTTTAACATATAGTCCCACTTCCTTCAGGGCATGAATTCCCCGGACAGAAAGAGCCAAATTAATAGACCTTCCTGCAGAAAGGTTTACCGAGCGCATATCATCACGGCGTTCATAAATATCGACTGTAAACCCCCGTTGGGCTAAATATGTGGCCATGAGGGGTCCTGCGAGCCCAGCCCCAATCAGTGTAATCGTTTTATTGTCCACGTACTGTTTGCATTAAAATTTGGACAAATTCATATATTTCAGAATATCGATTATATAATGGATGGGGTGCAATCCGAATGACATTGGGTTCACGCCAATCACACACAACTCCTCGATCGAAAATGGATTCAAAAATGGATTTACCACCGGGGACAACCAGTGATAATTGGCACCCTCTTTGAATCGGATCATTTGGTGTCATGATGGTGACTTCAGATAAATTCTTTTGCAAAAGGAATTCCATATACCCGGTCATTTTTTCACTTTTATCCCTGATCTTATCCATACCCACTTCATCATATATTTCCATGGAAGCCAATAAGGGCGTCATACCCAAAACAGGCGCATTGCTAATTTGCCATCCTTCAGCTGTTAGGATAGGATCAAAATCAGGTCCCATCTCAAACCGCGTTTGTTTATTTTGTCCCCACCATCCCGCAAGCCTGGGCCCTGTCCAATTGTGATGAATTTCATTAACAAAAATTCCTGAGGGTGCCCCCGGCCCTGCGCAAAGATATTTATATGTACACCAAGCAGCGAAGTCCACATTCCAATCATGTAAGTCTAACTTAATATTTCCGGCTGCGTGAGCCAAATCAAACCCAACAAATGCATCGACAGACTTCCCAGCCTTTGTGACAGCCTCCATATCAAATGCCTGACCTGTGTAGTAATTTACGCCACCCATGATTATGGTGGCTAATTCACCTCCGATTTCCTCTATTTTTTCTACCATATCCTCTGTTCGAAGTGTGGACTCACCCCTTTTCGGTGCCAATTCAATTAATGATTCTTTCGGGTCAAATCCGTGGAGTTTGATTTGGGATTCCACCGCATATTGATCTGAGGGAAATGCGCCCTTTTCAATCAAGATTTTATGGCGGGTTCTACTGGGCTGATAAAATGAGATTAATAATAAATTAATGTTAACGGTTAGGGCATTCATCACCACAACTTCAGATGGATTTGCACCCACAAGCCGTGCAGAATTATTGATTAACTTTTCATGAAATTTTTCCCATCGTCCGTGTTGACCTAAAACACCATCTTTTTCCCAAACATTTAATTCCTGTTCTACAAATGATCGGACAGATTTTGGTTGAAGACCGAGAGAATTTCCACATAGATACAATACATTTTCCCCATTTCCATTTTTGGGGTAATAAAATAGTTCTCTGTACGACATTAATGGATCGTTTTGATCCAATTCAAGTGCGAATGATTTGGATTTTTTAAATGTCATTTAAATCGATCCATATCCATTCCAAGCCAATCTAAAGCATTTAAATAAAGTAATTTATTTTTTTCAATATTAGAAAATTGTCCCGACTCAATGAGAGTTCCCGGCTCCAGTTCGCCCAGGGGAAATGGATAATCTGTTCCAAGTGCAACTTTGTCTATACCTAATTTTTGGATCAAAAACCGAAATGCATCCATATCATGAACCAATGAATCGGTCCAGAATTTTCCTAAATAACTGGATGGGTCTATTTTATTATCAATGGCACACAAGTCCGGCCTTACATCAAAACCGTGCTGAATTCGTCCAATCGTGGCTGGGAAAGATCCCCCGCCATGGGCAAATGCCACACGTAAATCTGGCAAACGTTCAAAAATACCGCCAAATATCATTGAGCAAATGGCACGACTCGTTTCTGCTGGCATACCCACCAGCCAGGGAAGCCAATATTTTTCCATGGTATCTTGACCCATAATGTCCCAGGGATGAACAAAAAGTGCTGTATTTAAATCGGATAGCGCTTCGAAAATAGGGAAAAGTGATTCATCATTCAGATTAGCCCCGTTGATATTGGACCCAATTTGTACGCCAGATAAACCCAATTCGTTGATGCATCGTTCAAGTTCACCCATGGCTAAATCTGTATCTTGCATGGGGATGGTTCCCAGGCCAATAAAATGGTTGGGAGATTTGGATACAGTGTCGGCAATATGATCATTAAGCAATTGTGAAATATTCAATGCATCTTTTGGTTTTGCCCAATAACTGAACATGACTGGTACCGTGGATAGCACCTGGACATTAACATTATGTTCATCACAATCAGTTAATCGTACACCAGGATCCCATAAATTGGCTTCAACCTCACGGAAAAAATGTTCATCCTTCATCATTCGTGCACAGCCGGTGCGATGGTGGTCCAATTGAATCCAGCCGCCATAACCGTATTTTTCTTTCAGATTGGGCCAGTCTTTGGGGAGAATATGGGTGTGTATATCAATTTTCATAATGAAAGGGTGTTAATGTGTTAATCAGTGTTCAGGTGTTCAAAACCTATGAAACCTCGAACATTTAAAGATTTAAATACTTCATCAAGGTTTTTCTTGTACGGCACCACAATGTTCGCATGTTCGGGCATCTAAGTTCTTCCAATATTTTTCGAAAATAGGCGGTAACTGGGCAACAATATCTTCCAAGTCCAAATAGGTTTCATAAAGCAAAGAATCGCAAGAATCACAATACCATTGGAACCCATCCAAATCACCTTCGTTACGCTGGTATTCTACCACAAGGCCAACTGTATTTTCAAATCGTTGGGGTGAATGGGGAACATTTTTCGGAAGTAAGAATATTTCACCTTCCTTTATGGGTATGTCCACTCGTTTCCCATCTTCCATAACCTTTAGAACCATATCTCCTTCTAATTGGTAAAAAAACTCTTCAACCGTATCCACATGATAATCCTTGCGTGTATTTGGGCCGCCTACCACCATGATCATAAAGTCTGTATTTTTATATACAACCTGATTGCCCACAGGCGGTTTAAGTAAATGGCGGTTATCTTTTATCCATTGTTGAAAATTTAATGGGGGATTTATTGGCATAATTTTCTCCTATTCAATGGTTGCAATGCATTTCAATTCAATGGCAATCGGCGTGGGGAGTGATGACACTTCCACCGTCGTCCTGCAAGGTTGATTTCCTTTGAAATATTCAGAATACAGTTTATTATAATTGTCAAAATCATTTTTCATATCGGTTAAATAAACCGTCACATCCACAAGGTTTTCCCAGGAGCTGCCTGCTTCCTCAAGGATGATACGTACATTTTCAAAAACAGAATGACATTGGGCTTTTATGTCGTGGGTAATTACATGTCCATTTTCATCCACTTCAACGCCGGGAATCTCATTTGAATTTGGTTTTCTTGGTCCAACGCCTGATAGAAAAAGCAGATTCCCTACTTTTCGTGCATGAGGATACACACCCACTGGTTTGGGTGCTTTGTCAGTTTCAAACTTCATGAAAGTTGCTCGCATATATTTTTGGGTTCAGTAAAAAAGTTTAATATTTCTGTGCCCCCTTCTCGACCCATCCCCGACTGTTTCATACCACCAAAAGGCGTTCTTAAATCCCGGACCAACCAGGAATTAATCCAAATAACGCCAGCATCGATATTCCTCGCTACGTGCTTGGCTTTGTCTAAATCTTTCGTCCAGATTGTAGCGGATAATCCGTATTCTGTATCATTTGCAATGTCAATGGCATCTGCCTCATCTTTAAATGGAATTATTGTGACAATCGGTCCAAATATTTCTTCTTGATTGGTTCTGCACGTATTCGGCAGACCATCAATAATCGTTGGTTCAACAAACCAACCTTCTTCACATCTGCCTTTTAAAGACACGGGTTTACCCCCTGTTAATATTATGCCACCTTCTTCTTTTGCCAATTCAATATAGGTCAGCACTTTGTCCAAATGGGGCTTCGATGTGATTGATCCAATTTGAGTGGAATCTTCTATTGGATCACCCACAATGAGCGTAGATACCTTTTCAACAAAATCTTTTCGGAATTTGTTGTAAATATTTTCTTCTACCATAATTCGTGAACTACATAAACAAATTTGCCCTTGATTGGAAAATGAAGACTTTACCACTGTTTCGAGCATTACATCATAATCACAATCGGAGAAAATAACAGCAGGATTTTTCCCTCCCATTTCCAATGACAATTTTTTAAACATGGAGGCCGTTTTCGTCGCGATCGCTCTTCCGGTAGCGGTCCCTCCCGTAAATGAAATTGCTTTTATTTCTTTATGACTGATTAATGCATTACCAGTTGAGTTACCCTGCCCATGAACAATATTTAATACACCTGGCGGCAATCCGGCGCTGGTACATATTTCTCCCAGCATAAATGCGGTAAATGGCGTTAATTCTGATGGCTTTGCGACCACTGTGTTTCCAGAAATGAGTGCCGGTGCGATTTTCCAGCTAAACAAGTATAGAGGAAGGTTCCATGGTGAAATACATCCTACGACGCCCAAAGGAGATCGTATCACCGTATTTATAGATGAATCGTTATTCAATTTGGATTCAAATTCATATTGTTTCCCATATTCGCTAAAAAACCTGAAATTTGAAACGGCCCTGGAGATATCAACACTTTTGGCCAATGATATTGGTTTACCCGTATCCCTGGTTTCATATTGCGCAAATTCATCTAATCGGGATTCAAGCAAGTCAGCGATTGTATTTAAATAAGATGATCGTTCATCTATGGAGGATGAAGACCAATCAGGGAATGCGTTCATTGCTGAATGGACCGCCAATTGAATATCATCTCCACTGCTATCCGGTACTTTGCAATATACCTGGCCGGTTGCTGGCTCGAAAACATCCAAGTAATTATTGGATAGGGGCTTTACAAATTCACCATTAATATAATTAGATAGGGATTTCATTATGTACTGACGCGTGCCCCATCCACCGGAATATCTGCGCCATTTATATACCCTGCAGAATCCGATGCCAAAAACGCGACTGCGGCTGCCGTTTCTTCCGGTTCGGCTAAACGGCCTAATGGTATTGACTTAATCCATTGATTGAAAATTTCTATATCAGTCGTATCATTTTCTTTTGCGCGAACTTTTGCTAAATCAGTAATACGCTTTGTATTCGTAAATCCCGGTAAAATATTATTAACCGTAATTCCATGCCCGCCTAATTCGAGGGCCAGTGTTTTCGCCCAGTTACCCACAGCACCACGGGTAGCATTGGATACGCCTAATCCCGGGATTACCTGCTTAACAGAAGTGGATATAATATTAATAATTCGGCCCCAACCTGCAGATTTCATCCCTGGGACCACTGCCTTAGCCAATATTTGGTTACAAATAAGATGGCGATTATAGGCAACAATAAATTCTTTTTCCTCTGCTTCAATTAATGGGCCGCCGGGAGGACCGCCTGAATTGTTAATGAGTATATGTATCGTTTTCTCATTTGACAAATATGCTTTAATTTTTTCTCTAAGAGAATCAGGTTCATTAAAATCAGCATAAACGAAATCATGTCCTTCCCCCTGTAAGGACGGAATCACTGACGCTAATAATGCTTTATCTCTGGCAATTAACGTAATGGATGCACCACGTTCCGCCAGTTTCTTTGCACTTGCTAAGCCAATGCCCTGAGTACTTCCGCATACGAATGCATTTTTTCCTTTTAGATTCAAATCCATTATTTATCTTTCACATGAAAATGAAACCCGAGATTATTTTCAACCTCTTGCGGCAGTTTTGGTAAAGATGACCTCGGTATCAAAAAGGTTGTTAATTCACCAATGTCACTGAAAATACGGTGTTTTTCGGCCGTTTTTGTTAGATATTCCGATCCTGTAGATCCGCCTGTACCAATCTTCCGTCCAATCATTCTGGACACCATGAGCGCATGGCGATATCGCCATGTGGTGAATAATTCATCCACATCTGCTAACTTTGTCAACAATAGATATGGATTATGGAGTATGGGCTGATCCCGATATAATAATATGAGCAGTGCTGCTTGGGTTGCTTTCAGGGAGAGACGCCAATGTCCGTCTTCTACCATTTTATCATGCTGTTGTTGATCTAAAACAACTCCAAAAGAAGCTTCTGTTTTAGCATATTCCTTTAAATGTTTTTCCTTTTCATCCATGGATAATTTTTCATTGGTGTCAATTAAATGTCGATCATCCGCCAACATAGTAGAAACTGCTTGTTCGTATTCTTGCCAAAACGATGTTTTTCCCCAATTTAAAAATGGTGTTCTTTCCAACCATTTTTCCATTAAATCAAAGAGTGATTTTGATTGTTCCGTACCCTGAACTTTCTCCCGATCTTCCGTTTTAAGATAGGAACAATAATTTGATCCGCCGTAGCTGAATCGATCTTGTATTTTTAAACCCAATTTGTTTTCTACGAGTCGAAACTGAACACTTTGAAACCCAGAAGCGGGTATTAAAAAATCCCTGAAATCAAGAAAATCCATGGGAGACATGGTTTCTAATACTTGAATTTGATCAATCAGTATTTTTTGTATTTCAATAATACGATTCAACCTGGAAACAGCGGTGCCGATATGGGATTCATTAATATCGTTTTTCTCGAATATTTCAAGAACCGAATCCAATTCATAAATAATTTGCTTAAACCACAATTCATATACCTGATGAATAATGATAAACAGCATTTCATCATGGGCATGTTGGCCATATTCATCGCTTTTGAGTTCTTGGCTGTTCAGTATTTTATCCAATACTAAATAATCCTGGTAATATTGTGGCGGATATGGTTTTTTATTTGTCATTATTTCTCCATAAAATTAAATAAAAATGGTCGAGAAGGTGCTGCATCTAATTGCATGGGCGGGATTTCTATTTTCATTAAATATTGTCCGTCAGGTATAATGTCAGGAACAAAAGCAAATTCTGTTATGGTTTTTTTATAGGGTGTCGTGGTTTCGAAAAAAAGATGATGATTTCCCAAGCATCCCCCATCATCATATTTATCAATTGTAGGTAAATCAACCACCCAATGATCAATCCCAAGCTCATTGATGTACTCGGTGGCATCTGTTGTAAAAAATGGTGTATTTCCAGGATGGTATTTTCTCATTAATTTATCTTCAGAATTTGGGAGTGTCCGCACGACCAAACCATCTGCAGAATGGTTGATTTTTTCTTCAATCATTTTTTGAGTAATGACCCATTCATCGTCATGGACATCACAATGATAATGCTCTACTGTTTCCGACCAATGAATGGGTGAAATGGAAATCAATTCTGTAAAAATATAGTCAGGTGATAAAATCTCATGAATAAAAATATTATCATCATGAATATGCCCCGCGCATTCCGTATGGGTGCCTGTACAGTGAACGTTTTGGTTCAAGACCATAACATTACATCCCAAACCGTTTTGAACCTTGCCAATAAAGGATCCATGTTTATATGGGTGTGCTTCCCCTTTCGGAACATCGAAATAATTTGGCTGATCTCCATTATAATTGTATGGGATGGCCAGACAAGTAGCTGATTTTAAATCAACTTCATAGGATTTGTTGTTTTTTGTGAGCGTTAATTCCATCGAAAAAATGAGAATGTCTTCGATAGAAAATAGGTCATTTTAAATAAAGTACAATGAAAAATTAGCGCAGTGTTCGTTCTGCTGCTTCAACTGTATTTTCAACCAACATGGCTATAGTCATTGGACCGACGCCACCGGGGACAGGTGTCATCGCTGATGCTTTCCCATTAAGGGATGAATAATCTCCATCTCCAACTAATGTGTATCCTTTGGGAGAATTGTCGGTTACACGATTGATCCCTACATCAATGATGATTGCACCTTTTTTGATATCATCTCCTTTTAAGAATTCTGGAGAACCAATCGCCAAGATAATAATATCGGCTTGTTTCGTATAATAACTGATATTATTGGTACTGGAATGACAAATGGTTGTCGTGCCGTTGGCATTCGCCTGCTTTAAACTTGTTAAGATTGAAATAGGTCTGCCAACAATATTACTTCGCCCGACGACAACAACATGCTTCCCTGAGAGGGTGATATTGTAATGATCAAAGATCCGCATTATTCCTTTGGGTGTACAGGGAATAAATATGGGTTTTCCTGATGCGAGACAACCCAAATTATACGGATGAAAACCATCCACATCCTTATTGGGGTCAATCGCATTGATGACCATATCTCCATCGATGTGATTTGGGAGGGGTAGTTGAACCAGAATTCCATGGAATGCCCCATCATTATTTAATTCATTTATTTTATATATTAGTTCATCTTGAGTAATAGATGCTGAATACTGAATTGTTTCTGAATAAAGCCCCAAGTTTAGAAATTTTCGTGTTTTACTTCGCACATAGATTTGAGAGGCAGGATCTTCGCCAACAAGTACGACAGCCAAACCAGGCGTTATTGATTTAGATTTAAGCGTAGTTATTCGATTTTTAAGCGCCGAATAGACTGCATCGCTGACCTCTTTCCCGGATAGAATCTTTATCTCCATGGTCAGTTTATATATAGATTATTGCTGTATAGCTTCGTCAACAATTTCAATCAAAGATGAAACTTTACCCTCAACATCATTTTTGATTTTTTCAGTTTTTCTTTTGGCAGAAAATAAATCATCTGAAATATTCATTGCAGCAAGTATAGCGACCTTCCCCGGAACTTGTGGAGTTGACAACTCATCCTGGACCTCCCGCATTTTCATATCAACATATTCTGCAATATTCTTGATATAAGTCGCATCGGCGGGTGCCTTAATTGTGTATTCCTGACCGTAGATGGTCACCTTGACGTAATTTTCACTTCCATCCATAGATTCACTCATTTTTGATTAACGTAATTTAGCACTGAATTTCTTAGAAACCACTCGGATAATTTCATTTATCACTGAGTTTACGTCTTTATCTTCAAGTGTTTTCGTATTGCTCTGAAATTGCAAATTTATTGCCACAGCCTTTATATTTTCCCCGACAGATTCATCTCGGAAAATGTTATATGGTTTCACCTTTTTTAATATTGTTTTACCATTTTTTTGAATAATCGAAACTACATCTCCCACTTCCGTATTCTCATTTATTACGAAGTTTAAGTCACGCTCCATAATTGGAAAATTGATAATAGATTGGTATTTCACTTTATTATCTGATAATGGTAATAATTTATTTAAATCAAATTGAAATCCAAATGATTGCCCCAAATCTAAATTCATACCAGTGACAAATTTATGTGAAATATCTCCAAAATACCCAATTATGTCTCCCCTCGCTTCCACCGTATAGGCATTTTGAAAACCATAATCATTTTCTGAATCAGGATTAAAAACAACATTGTGAATTTTGATTCTGGATAAAAATGATTCAATCAGTCCTTTGAGTGTAAAAAAGGAAGCGCGTCGTTCTTTAGGACGGTGCACAGATACCTTATGAAGTGTACCATGTATGAGTCCTGAAATCTGGAATTTTTCAACGATTCCTTCCAAGCCCGGTTTCTCTTGTTCAAACACATTACCCCATTCAAATAACATCAAATCCGGTGACCCATTTTTAGCATTGAAGTCTGCCGTTTCCAATAACCCCTGGATTAAACTCGTCCGCAATTGATCCATTTTATCTGAGAGGGGATTCATAATCTTTACGGAGGGAATATCTAATAAAGAAACTTTTCGATTTGACTGTAAAGAATTATTGAAAAGCTGGGTGAACCCAAGTCCTGTCAAGACAGAAGTCATAAGTGTAATCCCTTTATGAGGATCTGGATTGTGGGCATCCATGACGCCATTATAATGATATTTTGATGGGACATTATCAAAACCATAAAACCGAATCACTTCTTCAATTAAATCTACTTCACGCACCAAATCCGGACGCCAGGATGGTGGGGTAGAAATCCACTTTTTGGACTTTCCTTTTATAATACAGCCTAATCCTTTTAAAGTATTAACAACAAAAGAATCATCAATTTCACAACCGGATAACAAATCCAATTTTTCACGTGTTAATTCAATGGAAGTTTGGTCAATCTTTTTTGGATATGGGTCTGCCACGCCGGGAACCCAACTTCCTCCTGCCACTTCTTCTAACAATTGAACCACGCGCCAGAATGCATTTTCTGCCCCATTAGTATCTGCTCCGCGTTCAAATCGCTTTGAGGCGTCTGTAATCATTCCAACTGATTTTGCACCTTTCCTGATCGTAGGAGCATCAAAATATGCACTTTCAATTAAAACAGTTGTGGTTTCCTCACTGACTGCACTTTCCAATCCACCCATGATTCCCGCGATGGCCACCGGTATTTTTCCGTTGGTAATCAATAATTGTTCTGAGGATATATTTCTTTCAATCTCATCAAGCGTGGTTATTTTTTCGCCTTTTTTCCCTCGGCGAATGAGAACCGTTTTTGACCCAAATTTATCATAGTCAAACATATGAGTTGGATGCCCCATTTCCATCATGACAAAATTTGAAATATCTACGATATTATTGATACTTCGTTGGCCAATAGACTCTAATCGATTTTTCAACCAATCCGGGGACTGACCTACTTTTACATTTTTCACGACTCCGGCGACATAACGAGGGCATTCATCCACATTTTCAAATTCAACCGATATCCAGTCACCAACTTCATTATTTTTGAATTTGCGGGCTTTGGTATCAGGGGATTTTAATTGGGCTGACATTTTAACAGAAATATCCCGTGCCACGCCCACATGAGAAAAACAATCCGGACGATTGGGTGTAATATCTAATTCAATGGATGCAGAATTGTCTTGAAAATATTCGATAAATGATGATCCGACTTTTGCCGTATTTTTCAAGATCATGATACCATCATGTTCTTCTGAAATACCCAATTCACTTTCAGAACAAATCATTCCCTTACTTACTTCCCCTCGAATTTTGGCCTTTCCTATTTTGAAATCTCCCGGGAGAACGGACCCTACGGGTGCAAATGCAATTTTTTGTCCCGCTTCTACATTGGGGGCACCGCAAACGACAGGTAACATGCTTTCTCCGTCAAATACCTGGCATAAACTTAGTTTATCTGCATTAGGGTGCTTTATCCTGCTCTTAATCTCTCCAATGATTATATCGGTCAATTGAGTTGTATTTAAACCATTTTCAGCTTCAAGACCTAACATCGTTAATATATCTGCTACTTCTTGAGTACTGGCCGGAACATCAACGAACTCTTTTAACCAATCAATTGAGATTCGCATTAAAACTGCTCCAAAAATCGCATATCGCCCTGGTATAATAAACGTATATCATCAATGCCGTATTTCAGCATACAAATTCTTTCGATGCCCATTCCGAAAGCGAATCCATGCCAAATATCTGAATCAATATCGACTGATTTAAAAACCTCAGGATCCACCATTCCGCACCCGAGAATTTCCAGCCATTGTCCACGTTTTTCACTCCAAATATCTACTTCTGCACTCGGTTCAGTAAACGGGAAAAAGCTGGGACGAAATCTCATTTTTGTTTCTGACCCAAACATGCGTTTTACAAAATATTCCAATATCCCCTTTTGATCTGCAAATGAAACAAACTTATCCACGTAAAGGCCTTCCACCTGATGAAATAGACAATAACTCTTAAAACTGATGGCTTCGTTGCGATATACACGTCCGGGGATAATATATCGAAGGGGTGGATCTTTTTCTTCCATTAAGTGGATTTGCACATTGGATGTGTGGGTTCGCAGGACAGTTTCAGGGTCAATAAAAAATGTATCCTGCATATCTCTCGCCGGATGCTCAGGTGGAAAATTGAGTGCACTAAAATTATGGAAATCATCATCAATTTCAGGACCGTAAGCCACGGAAAAACCAATATTCATAAAAATTGATTTTATATCATCCATTGTTTGCTGCAGAGGATGAACATGGCCAACGGGAAATGTTAATCCCGGCAAGGAATAATCCGATTCATTTTTTCCGGATTTATCGGATTTAGATGAATCAATATGTGAATCAATAACGTAACTGATTTCCTGTTTGATATCATTTAATAATTTACCTGCCATTGGACGATCATTGGCAGACACGTCTTTCATTTTAGAAAAAAGATTGGCCACAAGTCCTTTGCGGCCCAGATATTTTACACGTAAATCATCGACAGCTTGGCTGTCATTTGGAAAGGGATCAGAATCGGCCCGAAATGATTTCCGAACCGATTCAATTGATTCCTTTATATTCATCAGCTGGCGACGGCTTTAGCCAATTCAGCAAAAGTATTTGGCTCGTTCATAGCCATATGGGCTAATACCTTTCGGTCGAGTTCAATTCCTTTTGCTTTTAATCCAGCAATGAATTGTGAATAGGACAAGCCATGTTGCCGCGCAGCTGCATTAATACGGATAATCCACAGGCGTCTAAATTGACGCTTTCTCTGTCTCCTATCTCTGTATGCATACAGTCCTGCCTTCTCAACTGCCTCTTTGGCGGTTTTGAAGTTGCGGCTCCGGGCACCATAGTAGCCCTTGGCCTGCTTCACGATTTTGCGATGTCTTCTGTGCCGGGGCACAGAACTATTTGCTCTAGGCATTTTAGTCTCCTATTCTATTGAGCAATCATCCGACGGACGCGCTTTGTTTCAGATGCATCTACCAAATCCGGTTGACGCATTTTACGTTTTGCACTGTTACTCCGGCGAATGAGCATGTGACTATGGTTTGCTTTGTTTCGTCTTATTTTACCAGTACCTGTCAAACGAAATCGTTTGGCGGCACTGCGTCTTGTTTTCTGCTTTGGCATTGACTATCTCCTATTTACCAGTCAAAATTATCGTCTGACGACGACCTTCCAATTCCCCATGTTTTTCCACGACAGCTATATCGGAAAACATATCAATTATTCGATCCAACACATCGAGACCTAAATCAAGCCGGGACATTTCTCGGCCGCGGTACATAAGCGTAATTTTTAACTTACACCCTTCTGAAATAAATTGTCTTCCCCGATTGACCTTTGTTAATAAATCGTGATCATCGATTCGTGGACGAACACGTAATTCTTTAATTTTAACGACATGCTGTTTTTTCTTGCTGGCTTGGGCTTTCTTCTTCTCCTCGTATTTGAGTTTACCATAATTGAGGATTTTAGCCACAGGCGGCTTTGCGTTGGGTGCAACTTCAATCAAATCTTGGCCAACTTCCATTGCTCTGGCAATGGCATCTTCCGTTTTCATTACACCAAGTTGTTCACCACTTTCAGATATTAATCGTACTTCTTCAGCACGTATCTTTTCATTTACTCTTATCTTATTAACTTTCGCGATGGGGTAGACTCCTTTGTTTTATTTCAGATTTCAAATTCTCAAGCAGTTGATCTATAGGAATTGCACCTTGATCGCCAATGATTCTGCGGCGAATCGATACTGTATTTTCTTCTGCTTCTTTCTCGCCAACAATTGCCATAACTGGAATTTTACTCAGTTCTGAATGGCGAATTTTGGCACCAATTTTTTCAGGTCTGTCATCTATTTTAACACGTATTCCACATGCGTTCATATTTGATTCAACTTCTGCTGCATATTCATGTGTTTTTTCAGAGACGGGTAAAATAATCACTTGAGTGGGGGATAACCATAATGGAAAATCACCACCGTAATGTTCAATGAGAAACCCAATAAATCTTTCATGTGTGCTCAAAGGTGCACGATGAATACATAAAGGAGTTTGCTCGCTTCCATTCTCATCTGTATAGGTTAAGTTAAACCGTTTTGGTATTGCAAAATCAACTTGATTTGTGGCTAAGGTAAATTCTTTTCCGATTGCGCTCCACACCTGAACATCAATTTTTGGACCATAGAAGGCAGCTTCTCCCGGTATTTCAACAAAATTAATATTCCCATTTTTCAAGGCATTTCGAACTACATCTTCGGTTTGAATCCAAAGTTTCGGTTCGTCGATATATTTTTTACCTAATTCTGCCGGATCGTGGAGGCTCAATCTCATTTCATATTTATCAATTCCAAATATATCAAAATACTCCAGGTACATCTGGCATACATCCATAAATTCAGCTTCAAATTCATCATTGGAACAATAAATATGTGCATCATTCATTTGCATACTGCGAACCCGCATAAGACCAAAAAGCTGCCCTGATTTTTCATATCGATAACACGTACCATACTCTGAAATTCGGTAAGGTAAATCACGATAACTTTTGGGTGATGCATCATAAATTTTGTGGTGATGGGGGCAATTCATCGGTTTAACAAAATATTCAGTTCCATCCACATCCATGGCCGGATACATGGCATCTTTATATAAATCCAAATGTCCGGATCGTTTATACAAATCACCTTTGGTTAAATGGGGCGTTCTCACCCTTTGATACCCATGCCGTGATTCAACTTCTTTCGCCAACGCTTCCAGTTCATCAATAATAATTCCGCCATTGGGAAGCCATAATGGCAACCCTGGACCTACCTCATCATCAAACGTATAAATTTCCAGCTCTTTTCCCAGTTTGCGATGATCTCTTTTTTTTGCTTCTTCCAGATAATTTAAATATTCCTTGAGTTCTTTTTTTGTAGAAAAAACTGTTCCGTATATCCGCTGAAGCATTTTGTTTTTTTCGTCCCCCCGCCAATAGGCACCGGAACTGGTTAACAATTTAAAATGCTTTATCTTCCCCGTGAATGGTACATGAGGTCCACGGCATAAATCAGTGAAATCGCCCTGGCTATAGACCGAAATATTATCGGCAGAATCAATTTGTTCAATAATTTCTACTTTATAATCTTCACCTATTCCTTTAAATAGTTTGATGGCATCATTTCGAGACATTTCCTGCCTGGATACCGGGAGATTCTCTTCCGAAATTTCTCTCATTTTATTTTCAATCTTCTCGAGATCTTCCGGAGAGAAAGTGCCATCAAAATCAAAATCATAATAAAATCTATTCTCAATGGCTGGGCCAATGGTTACCTGAGAATTAGGCCATAACGATTTCACCGCCTGAGCCATTAAATGAGCAGCACTATGGAGGAGAACTTCATGCCCTTCAGGCGAACTTCCGGTATAAAGGCTCACTTTTGCATCTGATGTTATGGGAACAGTTGCATCAGATAATTCACCATTTATAGAAGCAGCGAACGTATCCTGTGCTAATCGAGGTCCGATACTTTCAGCGATTTCTAACGGTGTAATTCCCACATCATAAGATCGTGTAGATTTATCCGGTAAAGTAATGGTTATTTTGCTCATGTGATGGATGTTAAAAAGTTCAAACTAAAAGATAAATTGGTACACTTCACCGAAGGAGGTGATCCGATTTGAATTAGGAGAATCGATATTTCTCCATTTATTATTTAATTGATTCATAGCCATTGCGAATTCATTCATTTCAATTTGTAATTATCTTGATCATTAATAAAACCGATGATGATTTTCCAGGGGGCGATAATCCCGATGAATCGGGAGACCGCTGTAACTATATACGTGGGCGATAACGGAGTCGAACCGCTGACCTCTACGATGTCAACGTAGCGCTCTAACCAACTGAGCTAATCGCCCTGAAAAAAAGCCCAGAAAGTTAACTGTGTTACTGAATAGGATGGAATGAATAATTATTATTAGAATCCTTTGCAAAACCCTGCGCGGTAAGAAAAAAGAGTTAAAAATTGGCTGACTCCTGCCCGCCACCTTCTATTTATTTCAATTGTGGCAGACGGGAAGGCGGGAAATGCAGTCAATAATGGTATTATGGATAATGTTTCCCCTGTCCCGTACCTTAGGTCGGGAAACGAAAAGTTAGAATGCAATGGAAATCCCATCAGTATTGCGGGGCAGGGAAATTTTAGACTTTTTAATTTGCCTGCCCTGTAGCAAAGCGTATTGGGGTGTATCAGATTCTTCAAAGGATTCTGTTAGTTATAGTTTAATTTCAGATGGATTCAAGGACGACTCATACACCAGTCTATCCGATAACATATCTATGGCAACTTTAACAATTTTGTCATCTTTTAAAGCCTGTTTGATCCTACCTTCAGGACCGTCTATTAATCCGGCAAATTCTAAAACAATCACCTGTCTAATATCATTCGATTCTGATGCAAGACTATGGTCTTCCTGTTGCGCATAAAAATCTGAAAGAGTCTCTAATGCTTGTTTTGCTTCTGCATTCATGCTGTCTAACACCGCAATTTTCTCTTTAATTGTGCCCAATTCTTTTTCTCCCGGAAGAAGAATATCGTCATCTTGTTCTTTAATAAAATCATAAAATTTATCCATAATAATATGATCATTCTTCACGTCAGAGAATGAGGGATAAAGATGTTTATTCTGCTGTGCAAATGAATAAAAATAACCCCGTCTCCAATATTGACTGGAAAGAGATGCCATGAGTTCCGGTGTAATGGACGAATCAGGCGTAATACCGCCATTTCCTAATACTTCCCGTCCACTCATTGTTGTAAAAATAGAATCCTCTTCTGTTTTATTCAGAATATATTTATCATCAATATAATCCCGTTTTTGGATGAACCGTCCACTAGGTATATAGTATCGGGCTGTGGTGACTTTTATACTTCGTTTATCGTCAATTTGATATTGGGATTGAACGAGCCCTTTTCCATAAGATTTTTGTCCCAGAACGATACCTCTGTCCAAATCCTGAACTGCACCCGCCACAATTTCACTGGCAGATGCACTCCCCTGGTTAATCAAAACTGCGATTTTTATGTCTTCAGGAATAAGAGGTTTCCTTCTGGAATAAAAAGACCGGTTTGAATCCTTGGTTCGTCCCTTTGTTGATACCAAAGGACTATCTTTTTTAATAATCATATCCAAAATCGACACTGCAGAGGAAAGCAATCCACCCGGGTTATCTCTTAAATCAATAATAATTTCTTTTGAATTATTATCTAATAATTCTTGAAAAGCCCTATGCATTTCATTCGGTGAATTCCGAGAAAAACGATTCAACCTGATATACCCAGTCGAGGGCGAAAGCATACCAGAATACGTAACATCCGACACTTTAATATTGGATCGAACCAATTTGAAAATAATAGGTTCGTCCTCGCCGTAGCGTTTTATAGTCAGCTGAACTTCAGTTCCTTTTTTTCCGCGAATCTTTGAAGCCGCTTCATTAAATGTCATTTTTTTAACATCTTCCTCATCTACTTTCAAAATGACATCGCCACTCAAAATTCCGGCTTTTTTAGCGGGACCACCATCCATTGGCGCCACGACTGACATGGTTTTATTGCGGTATCCCAATTGAATTCCAACACCGCCATATTTACCCTTACTCAATAGGTTGATTTGGTGCTGCTCGTCCTCTACCATGAACACGGTGTAGGGGTCCAAATTCTGAGTAATGCCCTGGATGCTTGCCTTCGTGAATGCTTCCGGATCAAGTTCATGTAGATATGTCGAAAATATTTGATTGTATACCTGATTAAAAAGACGCTGAGACTGGCCAATTTTACGGTACATGCCTGACTGGGTCACTGCAACCGAAACGGCTCCGGTTATGATTGCAATTGGGAGGATGAACCTCAAAATATATTTTTTCATTCGAATAGATGTCTCCTTTGTAATTCTGCTAATATGGTTCCATGAATCTTCTCAATTGATTCATGACCATCTATTAAAACAATCCTATCATGAAATTGATTAACCAGTTCAAGGTAGGCATTCCGCACCTTTGCTTGCAAATCAATTCCGGCTCTTTCAATCCGATCTCTTTCCTGGCTTTTTCTGCGAGAAGCCTCCGCCGGTAAAACATCTACGAAAAAAGTGACGTGAGGTTCCAATTCATAGGTTGCAAATTGATTCAATTTAATGAGCCAATCGATATTTAATTTTCGGCCACCACCTTGATAAGCCAAAGTTGAATCTGTATATCTATCGGCAATGACGTTTATTCCCGCATTTAAATTTGGCTGAATAACTTCATACGTTAATTGGGAACGGCTGCCGGTCATAAGCAATGCTTCGGTTCGATCGCAAATATCTTCTAAATGGCGGTGGAGCAAAATATCACGAATTTCTTCAGAGATTGTCGTCCCCCCCGGCTCTCTGACTAAAATTGTTTTTTGGCCAGTTTGGTTCATGGCATCCATAAGCAATTTGACTTGAGTACTTTTTCCACAACCATCTATTCCTTCAAAAGAAATAAATATCCCATTAGAAATAGACATTGGGGTCATCCTTTCCTATCATAATGACGAATTCACCACGGGGCGCTTTATGCGTAAAGTGGGATATCAATTTTGATACGTTTCCTCGAATCATTTCTTCATGTAGCTTCGTCAATTCACGTCCGATAACCGCCGGACGGTCACCCATAAATTCCAAAATATCCTTCAAAGTCCGAACAATGCGCTTCGGGCTTTCATAAAATATGACAGTAGCCTCAATTGCGCTCAATCGTGTCAATTTTGCTTTTCTGCCTTTTTTATGGGGTAAAAAGCCTTCAAATATAAAACGATCCGTGGGAAGTCCAGAAGCAGTCAACGCTGTGATTGAGGCAGATGGGCCTGGAATAGCTTCTATCCTGCTTCCTGATTCTATGGCAGCGCGGATTAATTTGTATGCAGGATCGCTAATTCCCGGCGTCCCCGCATCCGTAACGACAGCTACATCTTTTCCTGTATTTAAATGATCAATAATCTTTGGAATACGGGTGAATCTGTTATGTTCATAATAACTGACTGTCGGTGTTGATATTTCATAATGCGTAAGTAACTTTCTTGTCAACCTTGTGTCTTCAGCTGCAATTAAAGACGCTTCTTTTAAGGTACGTATCGCTCTAAGAGTGATGTCCTCTAAGTTACCGATGGGTGTTGAGACTATGTATAGTACGCCGATTTCTGTCATATATATTTTATCGAGACAATGCCCGGTCAATCATTTCCAGTCCCTGATCGATTTCTGATTTAGAAATATTTAAATGAGGACGAAACCGTATGGACGTATATCCACATCCAAGCATGAGTGCACCTTCTTCTGCAATTAATCCAATCAATTTATCTCTATCCATCGTACTTGGTAAATCAAAGGCACCAAACAACCCGCGGTTACGCGCATTTGAAACGAGTGAATTATGTTTTGCCTGGAGAGATTCCAAACCCTGTTTTAAGTATGCACCATTTTCAACAACCTGATCGATGAAGTTTTCCTGCTCAATGATTTCTAAGTAGAGTGTAAATCTGACCATATCAACCAGATTCCCACCCCAAGTGGAATTAATCCGACTGGATTCTTTAAATACATGCCCACCCACTTCGTCCATTCGACGGCTGGCAAACAGACCGCATACTTGTGTTTTTTTACCAAAACTGATGATATCGGGACGACAATCCTCACTATAATTTTGATGTGCCCACATTTTTCCCGTAAGTCCAATTCCAGTTTGAACTTCGTCGTAAATGAGTAAAAATTCATGTTCATTCGCTAATTTTCTTAATTGGCGAAAAAATGATTCACGGAAATGATTATCTCCACCTTCACCTTGAATCGGCTCAATGATCAATCCTGCGATTTCATCAGGAAATTGTTTGAGAGCGGACTCAATCTCTTCAATTGCTTTGACCTCTTCTCGCTTTACATCTTCAATAACTGAATCAGTAACAGGAAATGTTAATTTCGGATTGCGAATCCGGGGCCAATCAAATTTCGGGAAATATTGTGTTTTTCGTTTATCCGGAGAATCTGTGAGGCTAAGCGTATATCCTGTACGGCCATGAAAGCATTCTTTAAAATGAAGAATTTTTGATCCCCCTTCGCTTTTTCCATTAGCTAAATTTTTACGCACTTTCCAGTCAAATGCTGCTTTGAGCGCATTTTCTACAGCCAATCCTCCGCCTTCAATAAAAAATGCATAGGGTAAATAATCCGGTTGGGCTAACCGTCCCATAGTATCCACAAATTCGGCCATTTCGGTTGAGTAAATATCTGAATTTGTAGGTTTATTCATTGCTGCCTGAAGGAGTCGATCTTTATTCTCAATTATGTAAGGGTGATTGTAACCAACAGACATGGATGCAAACATGGAAAATAAGTCCAAATATTCTTTCCCATCGCGACCATCCACTAACCACGACCCATGACTTTTTTCCAAATTTATAATATATTCCATACCATCGGCTAACATATATTGACCGATATTTTCTTTTACATTATTTGCTGATATTGTTGCCATTAATTATTCTCTATTTATTATTATTGTTAATGATATATTATTTACTTAAGTCAAAACTTATACCCTGTGCCAACGGAAGTTCTGAACTCCAGTTCAAGGTATTTGTTTGTCTTCTCATATATTGCTTCCAAGCATCGGAACCGGATTCACGTCCGCCACCTGTTTCTTTTTCTCCACCAAATGCACCACCAATTTCAGCGCCGGATGTTCCAATATTTATATTTGCAATTCCACAATCGCTACCTCGGTGAGATAAAAAATATTCCGCATGACCCACATTTGTAGTAAACATGGAAGAAGAAAGTCCTTGAGGCACATTATTATGCATATCTATTGCTTCTTCTAAAGTATTATATGGAATAATATAAAGAATAGGGGCAAATGTTTCTGTTTGAACAATTTCCCACTCGTTCTTTGCTTTAACAATAGCCGGGGTTACATAAAACCCATCCCCTTCTATTGCTGTTCCGCCACATAAAACTTCCCCTCCAGACTCTTTAGCCAAATCAATGGCATTTAAATAGTCAGACACTGCTTTTTCGTTTACCAAAGGCCCCATTAAAGTGCCCCCCTCCAGTGGATTCCCGATATTTACTTGTTTATATGCATGAAGTAATTTGGTCAAAAACTCTTCCTGGATACTTTCCTGAATTAAAATCCTTCTTGTGGAGGTGCACCGCTGCCCTGCCGTACCAACTGCACCAAAAGCTACAGCAGGAATTGCCAAATCAAGATTCGCTGTTTCATCGATAATGATTGCATTATTTCCTCCCAACTCTAATATCGTTTTACCAAAACGACTTGAAACGGTTGAACTTACATGCCGCCCCATTGCAGTGGATCCAGTAAAAGATATCAAGGGTAATCGACCATCATTTAACATTTTTTCCCCTACAATTGATCCGCGACCAATTACGGTAGAAAATATTCCAGAATACCCATTTTTTTCCATGACATCATTACAAATATTTTGAATTGCAATGGCGCATAAGGGTGCGGTTGAGGAAGGCTTCCAAATGGTTGTGTCTCCGCAGATTGCTGCAATAAATGCATTCCATGCCCAAACTGCAACAGGGAAATTAAATGCAGAAATAACACCAATGGCGCCTAATGGATGCCATTGTTCATACATGCGATGATCTGGACGTTCTGAATGCATTGTTTTCCCGTAAAGCATACGCGATTGACCCACAGCAAAATCTGCAATATCAATCATTTCCTGTACCTCCCCATCTCCTTCCGTCTTAATCTTTCCCATCTCCATGGCGACCAAACTACCTAACGCATCCTTTTTTTCTCTCAGGGCATCGCCCATTTTTCGAACAAGTTGTCCTCGTATGGGTGCAGGTACTTTCCGAAACTCCTTAAAAGCCGAAACTGACTCCTGCACAATCCGTTCATAATCCATTTCTGTGGTTTGATACACACCTGCGATCACTTCCTCTGTAGCAGGATTTATAGATTCCAGGAGCCCACCTTCCTGTGAGGATGACCATTTATTCATGCCGGAACAGGCACCATAATTCACATCATCTATTCCTAAGTCTTTTAATATCGAATTCATTTATATTTTTCCTTAAAGGGAGTTAAATAACGATTAAATAACCAACTTGAAATGACTAAATAATTGTTGAAAAACAGACTGCAAATTTACATTTTCGATTTCTGAATTGGAAGCATTGTTCGTCAAATATTTTACAGATATAGAACAAATATAAAAACAAGGGGGCTCGTAAAAATTAAGGAGTCAAAACGATCCAGGACTCCACCATGGCCCAGTAATAGTTTTCCGGAATCTTTTACGCCTGCATCCCGTTTGAACATGGATTCTACAAAATCTCCTAACTGTCCGCAAATGCCGACAATAAATGTGAGAGTTATTATGTTGAACAATGTTAATTCATATTGAATGAATCCATACATATTCATAAGATAAAATGATATAAATGATCCAACAATCCCACCAACAAATCCTACGATTGTTTTTTTGGGACTAATTCGTTCAATCAGTTTTTTCTTCCCCCACAACATACCAAAAGTATATGCACATGAATCGCAAATCCATACGGTGAATATCATTGTCATTGTAAAACGTGCACCATTTAATGAATCCCAATTTCTTAACGCAATCATGGTCCCCAAAAGCACAGCATTATAAACAACACCGCTAAAAGTAGTGGATATATTTTCCAGTGGATGAGGTTTTCCTTTAAACAATTCCATAAATAAACCCAGTATCACCAATATGATAATGCCTGCAATGATATTTGTCAAATGAGGATGAGGGAATTCGATATAAAAAAAACAAATCGCCAGGGACATTAGCATCCCAATCATGATATTTGGTTGATGACCCCTCTTTCTTTTAAATCCATAAAATTCATAAAGGCAAAGGAAAATAACTAAACTGACAAATCCTGCAAAAATAATACCTCCTGTTATTAACAGGTAAATTATGGCAGGAATCCCCAGAACCGTAATGGGCAGCCGCGTCCAGAAAGTGCTTTTCATTAAACCAATACTTCTATTTCTTTTTGCATCATTGTTACACGGATCGGCGTACTCCCAAGCATTTCTCCGTCAATATTCAAGGTATTCCGATCTTCCGGTTTAATGCAAAATTCGCTGACTTGGCGGTAATCTACTATCGGATCCCCAATATGCTTCCCGCTGAATAATTTCGGAAATAAGCGTAATAATTTCATCCTGCCTACTTTTCGCACTATCAGGAGGTCAATTAACCCGTCATCCAAACGTGCCAATGGTGCCATCTGCATCCCTTTCCCCGTATGAATAGTGTTACACCCAATGACAAATCCAAAATCGGCACCAATCACATTTCCGTCAATTTCAATTCGGGCAAAACGCATCCTGTGGCGAATAACTTCAATGATAGCCGCTACATTATATCGTTGCGCACCCATCCATCGCATTTTTTCCGCCAGTATATTGGCATCCGTTGGAATTCCCCAACCAATTATATTAAATCCATAATAAATAACGCCATCGGCTTCACATTTAAAAATATCAATGGATCTACGCCGCCCGGTAACAATTCGTTTTGTCGCATTTACCGGGTCCAAACAATCCATATCGTGCATAAAGGAATTCCCTGTCCCGCCCGTAATCAATCCAATGGGTATCTTTCGGCCGTCTTTGCGGGTCATGATGCCATTTATGGCTTCGTGCATGGTTCCATCCCCGCCAATACAACAAAACCCATCATAGCCATCTATATCCAAATCTCTGGCTAAGTCTCGTGCATGTCCCGCATATTCAGTTTCTAAAACCGTTACTTCAGCTTGAGCTGATTCAAATACAGGCAAAACTTTTTTAAGTATTGCTAAACCCTTTTTTGTGCCGCCGTGGGGGTTGACAGTTATGTAGTATTTTGACATTTTATCTTCCAATCATTTCGAAATTGACCGTTTTGAAAAACAAGCATAAATAGTCACATCAGTCTCGATGTTTCATATACTTATTATCACCAAGTTCAATCACCTCAATCTTAACTTTTGCTGTTCCGTTATTAATAAATCCCAATTTTTTTGCAGCGCCATAGGAACAATCCAAAATCCGGCCTTTCACATAGGGCCCGCGGTCATTAATCCGTAAAATAAGTGATTTATTGTTCTCTAAGTTCGTCACGCGAGCTATGGTATTCAAAGGAAGAGTTTTATGGGCAGCAGTAAGACCATACATATCATACACCTCCCCATTTGCCGTCAATTTTCCATGGAAGTCTTCTGCATAAAATGAACTGACTCCTGTTATCACTCTTCTATAATTTCCCTTGGATATGGTTTTTAAGGATGGCGGTTTCGATTTTGTGGTTCGGGGTTTCGTAGGACCGGTGCGATATCGGGGAGAGTTTGCGCATCCGCTTATCATAATGAAAAACACGATTAAATATATTATTTTGACCATGAATTAGGAATGGGTTCGAACCTTACCAATTAATTCAGATGAAAAACTCCGATTGGAATCATTTAATAAAGTGTTTAGAGAATCAATAATATTTTCTGTAATACCGGGATGTCTAAAGTTTGCTGTGCCTACCTGAACCGCGGTTGCACCGGCTAACATATATTCTGCCGCATCTTCTCCCGTGACAATTCCTCCAATTCCGATAATTGGGATACCCAATTTTTTATATAGTTTATGGACGGCAGCCAATCCGATAGGTTTGATTGCAGGGCCCGACAGTCCACCATAAGTAGTATAAATATCACTCATTTCAGTTTTTGCATTGATGCTCATACCCACCACTGTATTTATGGCTGATACAGCATCGGCGCCTGCTTTTTCTGCGCTGAGTCCAATAGATACAATATCCGATACATTTGGACTTAGTTTCATAATAATTAATCGTTCCGTAATTCCGCGCAATTTCTCAGTTAATTTTGCTGTCATTTCACAATCAACGCCGAATTCCATTCCACCTTTTTTTACATTTGGGCATGAAATATTAATTTCATAACCTGCTATAACTGAAGATACAGATTCAACCATTTCCATTATTTCTACATATTCCTGGATGTCGATCCCGGCAATATTCATAATTATTTTGGTGGAAAGGCCCTCATAAATCGGAAGTAATTCTTTGATATATTTTTCGACTCCGATATTAGCCAGTCCAATTGAATTAATCATTCCTGAAGGAGATTCAACAATTCGCGGGGGTGGGTTTCCTTCCCGCGGTTGTCGGGTAATGGATTTAGTGACAATAGCCCCCAATTGATTCACGTCCACCAACTCCGGTGCCTCCGTGCCATATCCAAATGTGCCGGATGCCACCCAGATTGGATTATCAAATGACTCATTCCCAATCGTTACTGTTAGATTAGCCAAAATCGACCTCCGTTGCCTGATAGACTGGACCATCCATACATACTAAAGAATATTTCTCATGATAGCTATGACTTTGAATTTCAGAATTTTTTCGTTGAATCACGCATCCCTGGCATAATCCAATACCGCATCCCATATAACTTTCAACCGATAATTGTGCGTTCATGTTATTTTTCATTGCAAATTCCTTTACTGCTTTCAACATAGGCTCAGGTCCGCAAGCATATAAAACTGCGTTTGTATTTTCTTTAATTAGACCTTCTAATGGACCCATGACAGTTCCCTTCTCGCCAATCGATCCATCATCAGTCGTAAGATAAATATTTTTCGTAGGATCATGATCAATAAAATGCTCATTTCCTGAGCGTGCACCAATAATGATTGTATGATCAATCTTATTATGCTCACACGCCTGCTTCAAATTCAGCATGGGGGCCAAACCGACACCTCCTCCTATTAAGATAGGATATGAACCATTATTCCAATTAGAGAATGTATTCCCCAATGGTCCTAATAATTCTACTGTTTCGCCCGATATTTTTTTGGACAATACTTTGGTCATACCACCAAATAGTTTGTAAATAATGGATACACATCCACCTTCGGCAGAAGCAATGCTCATGGGACGGCGTAAAGGATGATTCCAGTCGTCCCTAGCCAGAATATTAATAAACTGCCCAGATCCTTTATAAGCAGTTGCAATTTGAGGCGCCTCAAATTGCATTTCCCAAATTTGATGAGCCAATTGTCTATTTGAGTTTATTCGTGCCCGTTCAATGATCATTTGATGCCGTTGTATCTGCAAGAATTTTATTCAAAAATACAAATCGTTTTTCAGAAGGAAGGGCTTGATCTGATTCTATATGATATTTCAATATCCAATCGTAATACTTCAACGCGCTATCCGGCTGAATTAAATGATAATCATATTGATAAGCTAAAAAATAAGCAGCCTTTGCGCTCGCTTCAGAAACCGTATCTTTGGAAATAATTTCTTTATATCCGTCTATTGCTAAAGTTGGATTACTCAACCATTGTTGTTCCGCTCTCACCAACTGTTCATCAGAAGTGGTTGTGAGCGGTTTGTATGTATCATCCACATGAATGATGGCTAAAGCATAATCTGTTTTTGGAAATTCTGCCATAATCCGCTGTTTTAATTCCCTTGCCGTAATTGAATCGTCTTGCGCCTCCATTACAATTGATTTTGCATACAAAGCTTTTGGTAATAATTTTGATTGATCTGCATATTGAATTAGTAAATCCAAATAGATTAAACCAGAATCGCTTCGATTAAAATGAAATGATTCTAATTCATTCAAGCTATAAAGTATTTTCGCCAATTCATTTTGTTCTATAACCGTAAACTGGAAATTGGTCATTGTATCGGATGAGACAATACGACTTTCCCAAGGGATAAAATCCAGTTTGGATTGTGTGTAGGAAGCAATCTCCTTTATTCTCATTAGGGCGGGCTGGCGATAGAGAGATTTTCTGTTTTCCCTTTCTACAGATTTGAATTGTTTCAACGCAGCATCTAAATTCCAATCTTGAGAAATTGAATAATTACCCAACAAATAAAATGCTTCAGCAGATGCTTCAGTTTTCGGATAATCCTGAACAATAGTTTCCAACCTGTTTATTGATTCTGGAAGCATATTTTGCATTTCGTATAATTTTGATAATTCCAGTTCAAGGCTTGGGTAAATAGATTTATAATCCTCATTCAACAGCATATTTTTTATGGTAATCCCCGCAAGATCCATATCACCCTTAAGGCGGTAGATTTGCACAGTTTTCAAGTGACTTTCCTGAATTTGTTTTTTCGATTGAGAATTTTTAATTACCTGTTTATATGCAGAAACTGCGCGACTATAATCCTGGTCTTCAAACGATAATGATGCAATTCGGTAATATATTTGTCCCTTTTCATTGGGTTCCTGGATAATATCGGCGGCTTTTTCAAGATAATCCATTGACTCAAGTTCCATCCCTTGTTCGAAATAGATTTCGGCAATAGACAAATACACCTTGGCTTCCCTATCTTTATTGAGACCATATTGAATTAAATCATTAAGTCCATTAATGGCTGGTTGGGGCTTCCCTTGTTTCCATTTGATCAACGATGTCCAATAGGCTCTTTCAATATACACCTTTTCTCCAAATTCATTTTCCATTTCACCTATTGTGCTGTTGGCTTGACCCAGTTCACCCAAATGATAATGAGATTGTACCATAAGCAATAATGCTTTTTTTCTCAGTTTAAATTCTGGATAAGTATCAATAACCAACCGTGACTTATCAATCACTTTTTTATAATCTTTAATGGCGGATTGAGGTAGAATATCCCCTCTGTTTTCAAGACGGACTTTTTCAGCTTTTTTAAAATATTCTTCCGCATTATAAAAGGAATTAAAATATGCTTTAAAATTGGCGCAGGACATGACAAGAATGGTTGCAAACAATAAGAAAGGTCGCAGGGATGTATATATACGAATTTTATCCATTTTATTAGTGCAGAAGTTCCTTCATTCTAATCCATAATTGAAAATAATTTATTGCATGTTGAATAAATGGTTAATTATCCTTTTGATTCGTTTGAATCCCCTAATTGCGCAAATGGATGTTTTCGAGGAAAAACCAGGTTTTTTCATTATTAATTCTGACACAAATGGTGTACCCATTTACATAGATGGGGCCTTAATTGGGCATTCACCCCTGGATAAACCCATCCCCGTTTTAGCTGGAATTCACCAAATAACATACCACCCACCATCCATTCGAGATCCATTCCTGCAATATGGACAAACAGAAGCTCTGAAACAAATTTATGTTATGAGTGGTGATACGGTGATCGTACGACTGGATACCTACTTATTGGCGCAGCGATTAAGCCAGATAAAAAGGGAATATCATTACACAAATTATATAGGTATCGCCATGAGCTTTTTACTTTTTTGGCAATTGTGGATTATTGCAAATTAGCAACATGAAAAATGCTTTGAAAGTATTATTGTCATGAACCCATTCATTTCTAAATTCGTTGATGGAAAATAATCAAAATATAGAGCATTCAATCAAATTTCGGCCAGATTACAAATGGCCTGAATCCAACGCCGAAAGAGTTTGCCCGAAATGTGAAAAACCATTGCAACTGCAGGCGAATCTAAGAGATTATTATGGAAAACCATGGTGGTGCCATTTTTGCCAATGGCAATTTTCCGAAGAAGATTTTACAAAGAAATAGGTTGTTTAAGCTTCGAACAATTCAGAGTAATCTGAAATAATATCATCCACAACCCACCGTACGAGTACATAGTCATCTAATAATCCAATTTGAGGTGAGTTGTCTGGGATTTCGTCATATTCCTCAAGAAAATATTCTAATGCAAAAACGATTCGCTTTTGCAAATCGTGACTTAATTCGGGTAGATCTCTCAGGATATTTACCAATTTAGAAATATCAGTTACCAGAATGATTTGGTAATCAAGGAGCAATGGATGAGATACCAGTTTTTCTATCTTTAAGGGTATCTCTTTTAACACCATAGGAATATCATTCAGATCGATTTTTGAAATCCGTTTTTCATACCGATCTTTATCTTCTTGGGTCAGTTGGAATTCGTTTGAGGATTTCATCGAGGGTAATTTAGATAAAATAAAGGAATTATTGTCATTATGAATGCTGAAGAAACGATTAAAAATAAAATTTCAAAATATATAGACCTAATTCATTTTGACATTAGAGATAAAACAGGGAAACATATTCATCATCGAAATTTTGATGGTGGTCTTCATTTATCAATTATATTAGTTTCTGATGGGTTCCTTGGGCTTCCTCTTTTGAATCGACACCAGTTGGTTTATAAAGCGTTGGGTACTTTAATAAAAAATGAAATTCATGCTTTAAGCATCAAAACATACACGTCTGAAGAATGGGAGAATCAAGTCAGCTAAATTACTTCGATTTTAACATAGCCTCCCGGGTGGCTTTAAATTCTGTTCCTTCGCTCCATTGCGGCCATACATCATGTTGACCGATAGCATACCCAACTCGAAATAGTATTCGCGCATCTTCTACCATTCCGGAAAAATCCCAATCATCTTTTATTTCATCTGACACAGCATGATAATCTATATTGGTGTATTCCGCTTTTTTCTCATGACCATAGTCCATTCCTTTTCCAACAACATCTAACCCGCCATCTACGTAAAGTGCCGGTACACCTTGTTTTGCAAAAGCAAAATGATCCGAACGATAATAGAACCCTTTCTCCGGCTCCGCATCCGGAATAAGATATTTACCATCTTGTTCAGCTGCATATTCTAACACGATATCCAATTCTGAATTTCCTTTACCCACCACAATTAAATCTTTTGTTTTTCCATATGTATTCCCCATAGCATCAATATTCATCACAGCGACTGTTTTTTCTAATGGCACAAGAGGATTAATGCTATAATAGGTTGCACCGAGCAAACCCTGTTCCTCTGCAGTTACAGCAAGGAATAGAATACTCCGTTTGGATCCATTTTTTAGTTTCGAAAATGCTTCTGCAATATTCATAATAATGCCCGTACCTAATGCATTATCATTGGCGCCATTATAAATTTGATCTCCTTCTAATTTTATATTTTTCCCTAAATGATCCCAATGGGCCGTGTAAATAATATATTCATCTTTTAATTCAGGATCAGTACCTTCATATTTTGCCACAATATTATTAGAATCAAACCGCCGTACTGAGTTGGTCATTTTACTCGTGAATGTTGATGAGAGCGACACAGCCTTAAAATCTGGCCGAACGGCAGATTCTTTCAATGCTTGATAATCTAAACCGCTCATTTCAAACAAACGATCCGCTGTGGCCAAGGGAATCCACCCTTGAAAAGCCAAAGGGGTCAAATTGGGATCTTCTATCATGAGTTGTTCCCCATCATACCCACCCTGCAGTACTGCAAAAGGATATCCAGCCGTCCCCGTTTCATGGACAACCAACACACCAGTAGCTCCTTGCCGTAAACCTTCTTCAAATTTATAGGACCACCGACCATAGTAAGTCATTGCTTTGCCGCCAAACATTGAATCGTCCAACTTATCGTCTTTTTCAATGGGGGGATCACCTACAAGGACAACAATCACTTTCCCATTTACATCAATTCCCTCAAAATCATTCCAGCCATATTCTGGCGCATTAATGCCGTACCCACAAAAAACCATTTCAGCTTTTTTTATATCTACTTCCTTCTGCATTCGATATGAGTTACCTACAATATCACCTCCTACTTTCATCACCCATCGCTCTTCTTCAGTCAGGAATTGTGCTTTGTATTCAGATACCACGCCTGTCATGGTGGCTTTTTGGATCCATGTGCCGTTGGGATTCCCAGGTAGAAGACCTAACTTTTCAAAAGTTTTTGATAAATAATCTACCGTTAGTTCTTCACCAATGGTGCCAGGGAAACGGCCCTCAAATTCATCCGATGACAATGTTGCAATATGTTGTCTTAACACTTGTCCTGTGATGGCTTCTTGCGCATTGGATGCATCTTCTGAATGGACATATTTATTCCAACCCTCCAAAGGCTTTTCGCATCCTATAAATATGAAAAATATGAGCAATAGTGATTCATTTTTTTTTAATGCCATCGTGTCTTCCTTTAAAATGTGTTTTAATTTGAATTAAAAATGGGTTAAGCGTGCGAATGGTTGGCGAGAAATTTCGAATTGCCAATTGATTGAAACAAGATTGATGATATAAATGTAAAAACGATAATTTTTTGAGAAACCACGTTGAAAACTAACGCAAAATCAGGAATTTTTGGGTCCGGTGCTAACTCCAATACTAACACATATAAAAATGTGAGAATTGCAAAAATGAAGTTATGTCCGTAATTTTCTGTACTTTTGAAAAAGGATAAAAAAAGGGCCACGGT
>JACNKN010000070.1 GCA_014382015.1 Fidelibacterota bacterium
TGAATATATTCTTGAAAATACGGGAGATATTCCATTGGGTTTATACGAATGCCCTTCGCCATATCATCGATTCTTGTCTGTGGAAGAAACAAAATGGGCAGCAAAAACGGGAAGATTTGTCTGGATGAAAGAAACATCCGAAAGTTTGGAATTGTTTACTGAAAAAGTAAATGCTGCCAAAGGGTCTCCATTGAATATTTTAAATGCAGATGCACGATTTTTATTAGAAAGTCAAAGAGCTGGCGGCTCTGGGTATACAGGTATTGCGGCCAATTTTTATCCCCAACTTCTTTCTTGGATGTGTAAGCACTTTAATGACGAGCCAGAATTGGTAAATAAATTGCAATCATTTCTAACAGAAAAACAATCCGTCGTCAATCATAAATATTTGCAAAATGCCAAAGTATTTTTGAAAATCTCTGATGTAGACATGGAAACAACCAGTCGAATAAATAATCATGAATTTACCATGGCAGAAGTAAGAGATTTGGTCGAGTTAAAAGAAGAAATCGTTAAATTTGAAGATAGAATAAAATGAAACTTGATATTCAATCCATATTAGACAAAATACAAAATGTCAAAATTGCCGTGTATGGCGATCTATGTTTAGATGCATATTGGATTTTAGATCCAAAGGGATCTGAAGTTTCTCTTGAAACAGGAAAGCAAGCCCAAGCCGTTCGGGATCAGAATTATCATTTAGGGGGTGGTGCCAATGTGATCGCTAATCTTGCGGCGCTTCAGCCAGCAGAAATCAAAGCGATTGGTTCTATCGGAAATGATATCTTTGGGCAAGAGATTGTTCGTCAATTTAAAAACTTAAATGTGAATACGGACGGAATTGTGTTGCTTGATGCGCCATTTCAAACGGTTACTTTTGCTAAAAGGTATAAGGGGCAAGATGAAGAGTCACGAATTGATTTTGGCTTTTTGAATGAATTAACTGAAGCAGCATCAAATGAAATGATAGCATCCATCGAATCGGCATTACAATCCTGTGATGCATTAATCATGAATCAACAAGTTCCAGGAAGTTTGGACTCCAGTTCATTTTTACAAAAATTAAATCTATTGCTACAAAAGTATCCGGATAAAACAGTGCTGATAGATTCAAGAGATTATTCGGATAAATTGGAGAATACGATTCTAAAAACAAATGCAGTTGAAGCCGCCTGTTTAAATGGTGTTGATGCATCTCCAACGGACATATTTCCTGAAGAAGATGTCATCGAATTTGCTACAGCGTTATTTTCAAAGAACAAAAGACCGGTTTTTGTCAGTCGCGGAGAATATGGACTCATTTGTGTTGATGGAAATGGCGCTCAATCCATTCCCGGAATTCATATTGTAGAACAAACCGATCCTGTGGGTGCTGGAGATACAATGATAAGTGCATTGGCATGTTGCTTGGCTGCAGGGATTTCGCCAGAAGAAGCAAGCCATTTTGCCAATTTAGCATCGGTGGTTACAGTAAAAAAACGTTTTCAAACGGGGACGGCTTCAGGTGACGAAATAAAAGCTTTAGCCGATGATGCAAGTTTTGTATTTCACCCTGAATTAGCGGACAGTATTGAAGCAGCAGCATTTATCCCTAATTCGTCTATAGAAGTATGCACAAAAGAAATTCCAAGTGGAACTATATCCCACGCTGTATTTGATCATGATGGAACCATCAGCATATTAAGAGAAGGCTGGGAATCTGTTATGGAACCGGTTATGATGAACGCAATCCTTGGTAATAAAATCAATAGTTTAGATTCAAAGTTTATTGAAGATACTCGTCAGCGAGTTTTAGATTTCATCGATAAAACAACCGGAATTCAAACCATTCTTCAGATGGAAGGATTGGTCAACATGGTTCAAGAATATGGGCTGGTTCCGGAAGATCAGATTTTAGATAAATTTGGGTATAAAGAAATTTATAATGATGCATTATTAAAAATGGTCAATGATCGTGTAGAGAGTTTGAAAAATGGAAAATCGTCTGTAAATGATTATACGGTGAATGGTGCCGTCGATTTCTTACATAAATTAAGTAGCAAAGGCATCACCCTGTATCTTGCCAGTGGAACCGATCAAGATGATGTGATTGCGGAAGCAAAACTTCTGGGTTACGCTGATCTTTTTATTGGGGGTATCTTTGGTTCTGTGGGCGATGTGAGTAAATATTCTAAAAAGAAATGTATTCGCGAAATCATGGAAAAGAATAATTTACATGGTCATGAATTAGTGGTTTTTGGGGACGGTCCTGTGGAAATCAAAGAGAGTCGTCGCGTGGATGGAATTGCAGTAGGAATTGCCAGTGACGAAATAACTGGCGAAGGACTAAATCCCGAAAAAAGAACTCGATTAATTAGAGCTGGAGCACATTATATTTGTCCTGATTTTTCAGAAATTGATAAATTAATAGAATCTTTATTCTGATAGCCACAGAGAACACAGAGAACACAGAGAAAATAATAAATGGCAGATAAATTAACAGAATTGATTATTGGCGCAGCAATTGAAGTCCATAGATTTTTAGGGCCAGGGTTGCTTGAATCCATTTATGAAGAAGCTTTATGTCATGAATTAAATCTTCGAGATTTAAATGTCAAAAGACAATTAAAAATTGATGTAATTTATAAAGATAAAATTATTAAAGGACAACGGTTGGATTTTTTAGTTAACGATGAAGTCGTTGTTGAATTAAAATCAGTTTCTTCTCTTCCTGAAGTTGCATTGGCTCAAACGTTATCTTACTTGAAAGCAACAAACCTAAAACGGGCTTTATTAATAAATTTTGATGAAAAGAAGCTTATAAATGGAATTAAGAGAATTTCTAATTAAAAATCTCTGTGAACTCTGTGGCTAATTAATTTAGGAGAAAATGAAATGAGTATTATTGTAACAGGTGGCGCCGGTATGATCGGCAGTAATATTGTTCAAGGACTAAACCAATCTGGACGAAATGATATTATTGTGGTTGATGATTTAAAAGATGGTAAAAAATTCTGGAATATTTCTGATTTAACCATTTATGATTATTTAGATAAGGATGATTTTTTATCCATGATTAAAGATGGTAAGGACCTTGGAAAAATTGATGCGATATATCATGAAGGTGCATGTTCAACAACGACGGAATGGGATGGACACTATATGATGTCGAATAATTATGAATATTCGAAAATTCTTCTCCATTATTGTTTAGATAGGAAAATCCCATATTTCTATGCGTCTTCAGCCGCAACTTATGGAAACAGTACCGTATTTGTCGAAGATCCAGCAAATGAAAATCCAATCAATGTGTATGGCTATTCTAAATATTTATTTGATCAATATGTCCGGCAACATGAATCCACTTTTGAAAGCCAAGTCGTGGGATTTCGATACTTCAATGTGTATGGACCCCGTGAACAGCATAAAGGGTCCATGGCCAGTGTAGCCTTTCATTTGAATAATCAAATTGAAGCGGGTGAAAATCCAAAATTATTTGAAGGAAGTGGCGGATATGGGAACGGCGAACAAAGACGGGATTTTATTTATGTGGGCGATGCAGTAAAGGTTAACCTTTGGATGTTGGAAAATCCAGATATATCAGGCATTTTCAATATTGGAACTGGGAATTGCCAATCATTTAAAGAAGTAGCAGAATCTGTTATTGATTATCATAAAAAAGGTAAAATCGATTTCATTCCATTTCCAGATCATTTAAAAGGAAGCTATCAAAGTTTTACGGAAGCGGACATTACCAAACTTCGCAACGCTGGATATGATACACCATTTAAGACTGTCCAAGAAGGTGTGGCAGACTATATGGAGTGGCTCCATAAGAATTAGCAAGATTTGAGTTAGTCATCCGCCCGCTGGCGGAGAACTGACTTAAGAATTGTGGTTTTAAATCGCCCTTATCTCTATGGCTTCGCCTTTTAAGTCAAGTCCGGCTAATTATAATTTAATTATTTTTTCTACAATACTGGATGTACTGTGTCCCGAGCGAAAGGGAATCACTTTTACTTCCCCCCCATTTTCAATAACTGTATCCGCGCCAACAATGGTTTCCGGCGTATAATCTCCACCTTTCGCTAATACATCGGGAATAAGTGTTTTTACGATTTCTGCCGGTGTATCTTCATCAAAAACCACCACCAAATCAATGGAAGATAGTGCATCCAAAATTGCACTTCGATCATCTTCATTTTGTATTGGACGAGAATCGCCTTTTAATTCGCGAACAGACCGATCACTATTCAACGCTAACACTAATCGATCACCGCATGCTTTTGTATCAGCTAAATATTCCACATGACCCCGATGGAGAATGTCAAAACAGCCGTTAGTAAAAACAACTTTAAGTCCATCAGCTTTCCAAGCATCCACTTGGGCTTTTGCTTCATTCCAATCTTTTGCAATCATATGATTTAATCTAATTCCTTAAGAAAAATGTTCCGATAAAATACAGCCGTCTCCCAATCATGGTTTTGTAATCCTATAAATCCTTTATCTGCAAAATCACTAATTTTTCCACGGGGTTCCGCCTTCCAGTCTTGCACCTTTACGCCATTCAGGAAAACTATAATTTTGTCACCCTTAAATGTGATGGAATAATGATTCCACTCTCCCGGGCCTTTTGTGGCATTGGTCAATGGGGGTTCTGCATCATAAATAGCACCAGTGCGATGCGTTCCATCTCCGGGATGATAAATTTGAACTTCAAACGAATGCCCTACATAATAATTATCAAAAGGCACATCGGGAATACGTAAAAAGATACCAGAATTTGATCGTTCCTGATCTACCATAAATTCTAAATCTAAAGTAAAATCTCCGAGCATTTTCTTTGCATACCAAAAAAGTCCCATACCCAATTTGGATTTCAGCACACCTGTTTGATGATCTAACTCAAAATATCCCGGGCCATAATGATTCCAGCCGTGTTTATTGAACCGACCATTCCCACTTTGAACCAAAATTTCTTCCCAGTCTTTATAATGGGTGATATTATCCACATATTTTTTACCATCACGAATAGTTGGAACAGGATTTTTCACAACAGACCCTTGTTCCAATTCCGTAGCCAACATACCATAAAAATTCTGTCGTGTCAATTCCGCCAACACATCATGAATATTTGCTTTGCCTTGTCCAAAAGGAACTGTGTTGGCCTTCTTGCTTCCAATTTCATCTAAATCTTCAAAATGGACATCCAATATCCGCCCTTCACACATTCGTAAACTTTCGACTACATTCAATCCTGAACGCATCCAATGTCCAATATCAGCACAAACGCCGATGCGTTCGTCCAATCCACGGATATGATCTAATACCGTCTGTGGGAAGGCATATTTTGATGGATAGGGATGATTATGAATCGCGACCTGAATGTTAAACTTCTTTACCATTTTCTCAATAACAGAGAAATCATCATACTTTGGTTCGGTAACAATGGTTCGAATACCCATTTTTTTGGCAAACTCGAAAACAACTTTGGCACTTTTTTCATTATTATCAAAGCCCACCACACCGTAAGCCATAAGCTTAATATCATGATCTTTAAGCGCTTGTTTTACTTCTGCCATTTGATCGTTAGACATATTGTGACTAAACCGTCCATCCGGATTTTTTTTATCCAATACTTGTCCCGGATAAGCTTGTAAATAATGCAAATCCAAATCTTGCATCATATCCAACATTTCATAGAATGAAAATTTCCGGAATGTCCATGCTTGAGAGCCCAATTTCAAATCTTGGATTCGGGCACCTGAATAATCGGTGGTAACCGAAGCAGATTCAGCGCCAAGCGGCAAAACAAACAGTCCTGCCATTAATATTAATAATATATGTTTTTTCATCTTATTACCTTTTGGTTTCTATTATTTTTTTGGATTCCATTCACCTTTAGCGACGGAAGGAATATAGGTATCCAAATTATCTGGCGGAAATTGAATCGTTTTTCCTTGTTCGGCGCTCATGTATGCCGTCATTAATAATTCAGTTACATTTACACCATCACTGAAATTTTCTTCTGGGCGTTTCCCGGCTAAAAAAGATTCCACCATATGGCGATTTTCAGCTGTATAACCATACACTTCTTCTTCGCTGGATACTACGGGCATAACACCCGATTCCGCATTTTGTTTTTCTACCATATCTTCGCCCTGATTTCCAGATACTTCTCGACTAAAAAACAGTTTCAAATCCGTATCCAGCGTATTCATAAACATGGAATATTCCGGTCCGAACAATTCCATACTTAAACGTAACCCCGCACCGACAAAACACCAGGATGTGGTTGTTTCCACTACAAGTTTCTGCCCGTCTTCTGTTTCATATTCAATCAATGAACGGGCAAAATCTTCAGACGGACGATTTCGATAATCCAATTTCCCATCGCTGGATTCAGCTAATTGATCCGCATATTTTGGTTGCTGCCATTTTAAACATGAAGCATATGCTTGAACGCTAACGGGTTTCAATGATTCTCGTGGTGCGCCGGGTTCCGTAAGAACAAATCGTGCTTCTTCCACTGAATGGCACATCATATCATTCAATACACCACCACCTTGCAATTCGCCTTCCCAAAACCATGGCATATGTGGACCACTATGCTCTTCCGCTGTTCGTGCTAAATAAGGGCGACCTGTAGCTTTCGCCGCGCGTTCCCAGATGATTTCTTTTCCACGAGTGACTGATGGTGAAAAAACCTGATTTTCTAAATACCCATCCAATAGATTCACTCGTTGAGCTAATTCTAATACTTTTTTGGCTTCGGCTACATTTCGTCCTAACGGTTTTTCACACGCAACACCAATGAGTTCACTTACGCCACCTTCAATAGCATTAACGATTTCTTCCATAGTTTCAATCCGAGTGAAATTTGGAGAACAAATCCATAAAGCATGTATGTTTGGATCGGCGATCATATCGGTAATTGTATCGTATGCCTTTGCTTCGCCAACATTGAGTTTTCTCGCCAATGCGGCTGATTCATCTGCAGAAGCTTTGGTTCGAGACATAACACCTAAAATATCTGCATTTCGTACGCCAATAAATGATTGAATATGAAATTTGGTAATAAAACCACCGCCTATAAATCCGATGCCTAATCTTTTAATGCTCATTTACTAATTACTCCCTTTAATTAATACAAAGTGAATCATAGTATAGATTTTAACTTCTTAACTACGTATTTATTTAAACTGTCTCCTTCGGAGACGGCACGAACAGCTAATGCTTTATGTAATTCTTCCCCTGTCCTTAAAATGAATTTTCCCGAATAATGCTTATTAGTTGCCGTTGGTAATGGTTGATTATCTTCTTTATATATTTCAACCCACTCATTTACAATTTGGCAAAGTTCTTTATATACTTTTTCTTCATTGTCTCCATGACAACAAGGTCCGATCCAACCTGGAACTGATCCTACATAGCATTGATCTTCTTCTGACCATTCAACAATTTTTAAATATTTGTCACTTACTTTCATTTTTTGATTCTAATATTTTTTGTTTAACTATTTTTTCTTGATAGTGTTTTGCATCTGAACCCAGCTTTCCGGAAATTGTCAGAATAGCTCCATCTTTATGTTTGAAATTTCGATGGCTTCCTTTTCCACCCCGATTCACAAATCCGGCTTTTTTTAATTCATTCATTAATTCCCGGATTTTTCTTGGCATAATTTATGATACTATTGTGATACTATCCAATGAATTAGTCCCCATCAACTATTGATTTCAATTTCAGGCTCTTCTCTAAATGATGTAAAGAAAAATACTGTTGTTAAAATACTTAAACCTGCAATCGTGTACCAAAAATTGGAGAAATTGAACACGCCATTGGCTGTATACATCTCCTGCAAATAACCTGATAGCCATCCGCCAATTACAGGCCCACCACCTAAAATAATAATACCAAAAACAGTTTGAGCAGAATGACGAATATCTTTATCTGTAATACGATCCACATACATGAATGCAGCTGCAAAGAAGAATGCAAAACAAATACCGTGCAATGCTTGACTAATTACAATCAGCCAAACGGGTAATGATTCTGTACCGAATACGGCATATCTGGCAAAATAAGCTACCGTACCAATGGTAATCACTTTACGAAATCCCAAATTCTTCAAGAAATATCCCAAGAATACCATGGTAATAATTTCCGCAAATTGACCAATTGTCATGGCCGGGCCGATTTGGCTGTCTTTCAATCCGATGTGAGACAAAAATGGACCTGCTTGTATAAAGTAAATCTGATGAACAATACTGATGGCTAAACTGGCAATAACCAATGTTGTGAATGACGGTTTATTAAATAATTTGAATGCTTTTTTGAAAGCCAACTTTTCCACCGCATCCGCTTTCGGGGGAGTATGGGGCAATAGAAAACAATACCCTGCATAAAAAATGGAAATGATTCCGGAAAATTTTAATGCATCTGCCAAACGCGCCGTTACATCGGGTACTTCTGTGCCCACAAAGAAAGGTGGCATCCATTGAAAAGATAAACCGGTTTGAAGCCAAATCATTGGGAATGCCCAACTGGCAACAATCCAGCCAATGGTTCCCCAAACACGAATTTTAGGAAAATCATTCTCTTGATCATCAATATGAAAAAAGGTGATTGAATTCGTCAATGCAATGGTTGGCATATAAACAATGCTGTATGCGATTGATAAAATCAACCATGCAGAATAAGTCGTTTGCATGGATGTGTACCATTTCAACACACCACCAACTAACATAAGGACTGCCAGAAATTTTTCGGTACTAAAATAACGATCGGCTAATTGTCCAGCGATGAAAGGAGCAAATGCAGCGCCCAGAGAACCTGCTAATCCCAAAATCATTCCAATTTGTGTTCCAGTGAATCCCAATCCACCTTCTGCAACACTTGCAGATAAATATCTTGCTGTTAAGGGAAGCCATGCGCCCCATAATGCGTATTGCAGAAACATCATTCCGCTTAATCGTGTGGATTTATTCATTCCATCTCCTTATTCAATTTTATTATTTTAGCCACAATTGGACACAGAGTAATTCACAATTATTTTTCTCTATGTACTCTGTGGCAAATTCTTCTAAACTATTTTCCGCTTAATTGGATCCCATTCAACCACGCGTTTTTGCCTATAAGATTCTGTGGCCATATGACATGTAATTGCTTCTTCGAAACCACGTTCAATATTACAGCTGGTTTCTGTTCCATTTCGGATTGCATCAATCCATTCTTTCATATGTAAATGGGACGTATTAAATCGTTTCCCTTCACGATATGTATAAACCAATCCTTTTTTAGCGAAATATTTTGATGTTGCAGACGTAATGCCATCTATCTCTTTTGATCCTGTTGTATATGAAAATAAAGGTAGAGACGAACTAATAGACCCATCATCCATTTTATCTTTATATCGCGTTGAATTTGATTCCGGTGTAACAGTGAGTCCACGCCCTACTTCCATATGAGCATCATGCCCCATAAAGGTTCTACCACGTGATTTGCCATTGGCTAAAGTTGCGCTATACATATAGGTCAAATTCCGATCGGGATATTCATACACAACTTGGAATACATCCGGTACATCTCGACCATCTTTATAAAAATATACACCACCCGATGCAACCGCTGTCTTTGGAATACCCAAATCCATAATTTGATTTACAGCGTCATATTCATGAGAGAGTAAATCTCCTGCTAATCCAGTCCCATAATCAAACCATTTTCTCCAGCGGAAAAACCGTTCCGCATTAAAATCCATTTTGGTGGGCGCTTGCGCTTGAAATTGTTCCCAATCAATCGTTTGGGGTGTTCCATCTTCATGGATGGTATATTGCCACGCACCGCCTTGAGAATTTCGATTCGTTGTGGATTCAATTAAAGTAATAGGTCCCAAGATGCCTTTTTCAACAATTTCTTTCGCTTTCATGTGAGTTTCGATCTGGCGATTTTGATGACCCAATTGGAATTTCACATTTCCATTCGTCACAACATCATACACATCCAATGCTTCATCCATGGTTCGGGTCATACATTTTTCACAATATACATGCTTCCCAGCTTGAACCGCATCCATAATCATTTGAGCGTGCCAATGATCCGGCGTAGCAATAATGACCGCATCAATATCTTTTGCATTGAGTAAATCTTGATAATGCCGGTATCGTTTTGCAGTAGATAATTTCCGTGTTCCAGAACCAGGTCGATCATCATTGGTAGAAGCAGCTAACGCTTCTTCTGCTCGAGTGTCATAAATATCACACACACCATTTAAAACCACATTCAAATCAGTTTGATTTACAAACGTTTCATACCCTTTATCCATTTTATTTTCTTGGGCACGTTGTTGCGCATTATTTGTCCATTCCGGAGTTGTAAATCCTAATGCGCGTAATAAAGCATGCCCACGTCCACCATAACCAATAATGCCCAATCGTAATAGTTTTCCTGGCTCTCTTGATGTAATGACTGCGGGCGCTTTTTTTAGTTCACCCAATTCAGACATAGCAGCTGCTTCGCGAATGGAATCAAACGCATGTTTTTTAAATAATTTATAAAAAAATACGCCCAAGACAGGAATCGTCCCCAACGCTTTCATAATTTCTCTTCGCCCTACATTTTCAACAGATTTCTTTTTACTCATAATTTATTCTCCAAATTCTTATTAAAAATAAGCCGATCAATGCCAATAATGGTACTGGTGGGGAAAACGATAAGAATATATAGTGCAGCCATTTCAATCAAATTTTTATTTATAATCAAATAACTTCCTTCAGTTGGAGCAGAATATTGAAATCCAATAAATGGTGGATTTACCACATAATAAATTCCCAATAAAACCATGCCTGCAATACTGGCCCATCGTGAAAAACATCCACAAATGAGTCCGAGACCGATGGCAGTTAATCCCCACATATTTAAAAAGTCCACCGCTGTTACTAAAGCTGGATCAGAAATAATAGATTGTGCCCAATCCGAAAATATCCACTTCGATTCCATAAGAAAAGCGGCAGATGACCAATAAGGATTTGTGATTTTTGAAACACCTTCATAAAGAAAGTGCCAACCAATTAATATACGCAATACAATCAACCCATATAACTGGCATTGATTATATTTTAATGATTTAGGGAATAATGATTTTATGTCCATAGGGTAATATCTTACTTAATGATTAGTTTATTTCGCAGTATTGAAGGTACAAAACCCATTCTACATCATGTAGAAATTATTTTCGTTTATCAATGCTTATGGTGTCAATCTGATCTCCATTTATATCAATCACATTTAAAATAGCTGAATTCTTTTTTACATCTGCAAAAATAAAGTGCTCTGTTTTAATCGCTTTTACTGTTTCCGGTTGTAGCGCATCAATATCATATAATCCGGCGCCAGCACCAGCAGTGGTAATATAATGGGTACCGCCACTCAAGGCATGATGGTAATGATGATCATGTCCACTAAAAACAACTTGAACGCCATGGCGTTCAAAAATATCTCCCCAAAATTTTCGTCTCATTTTTGATTCTTCTACACGACTCTTCTTTACACTAATTAATGGTTGATGAAAAAATACAAAGATATATCCTGCATCATCATGAAGATTTAAAGTATGCTCTAACCATTTTTTCTGCTCCTCGAAATAATGTAATTCATGGTTATTCCAAAAATAATCCAAATTCTCTTTGTTTAAATAATCGGGTGTTTGATATTGTATTCCTTCCAAATCCAAAGAGATAAATAAGGCATCTCCTACACTAAAACTATAATAGCGTTCATTATTTGGAAGGTTAAAGAAGCCGTAATAATAAGGGGAATCTTTTTCATGATTTCCCAACGTGGGGAAATAGGGGATGGAACGCATTAAGTTTTTATTTACATCAAAAAACGTTCTCCAATGATGAATATTGAGTCCGTCCTCTATCATATCACCGGTGTTTAAAACAAATAATGGCGTTTTTTCAATTATACGATTCACATGTTTACTATGGACATCATGGCGAGATCGTGAATCTCCTAATACCGCAAATTGGAATGGTTCGATTTCAGAAGGAAATGTTATAAATGTTCCCATTTCTTCAGGTATACCTTTCCCTCCAATATCATAGGAATATTCTGTATTTGATTTCAAACTCGACAAAATCATTTCATGATTTTCATATTGGGGAATGGTTCGAATTTTACCCGATTTTTCAATCGTAAACGAATTTGATTTTAAGGTTGACCAACAAACAACAGCCGAATGATCCGTTACATTTTGGATATATGGACCAATGGCGATATCTAATGATGGTTGGGCTATAATAAAATATTGTAAAATAAGTATTAAAATAGTTTTCTTCATTTTTCCGCTTTTTTATTTAATGTACATAATTTTTCTAACAATAGCTTTTCCTCCAGTTTCCATAACAACAAAGTATAGTCCCGAGGCGACAGGCCTAGCATATCTATCTCTTCCCTCCCAAACAACTTGATGTCTTCCGGAAGGTTTTCTTTGACGCACAAGATGTTTTATTATTTTACCATTAATGTCAAGGATATCTACTTTAACCATACTTTCATAAGGTAAATCATATGGAATAATTGTATTATAATTAAACGGATTCGGATAATTTGGTAAAATTGCAAAAGATCTAGGAATAAATTGAATTATTAATTCAAAACTTTCAACACACCTTACTGTATCTGATTTATCACTTGCTTCAACAAACCATTTATATGATACATTTGATTCAAAATATTTTTCACCATGAAATGTAAACTGGGTACTTTCTATTTTATGAATAACCGTATCGATACGACCACCTATTAAATGGAAGTGATATTCAATTGGATCATCTTCAACATCTAAAGTAGGAAACCAAAAAAAAGTATACTTGGAGGAATCACTTTTTGAATAATTTATTAATTCAAATGGACCTGGTGGATCATTTACAGGTAATACAGTCACAATTAATTCTGTTTTATCAACGTATTCACCATCGGAAACAGATAATAAAACAGTATCACTTCCCCACCAATTTTCATCACTATAAATAGTGACAGAATCTTTATCAATTTCATAATGAATATTATTTTTTTGACTTTCTATTTCCCATTTTAATTTTTTAATTGGGTTGTCGACATCACTCACAAATGGGAACCATATAGACGTTGATTTTTTATATATCTCATCTTCATTTAATTTTATGCTAGGAACAGGATTAAGGGAAGGAGCATCATTTTCAGGTTTTATAGTAATATTGAACATTGCAATATCCATTCCACCTCTTGGATCAGTGATTTTGGCAATAAATGAAAGATTATCTGCAAAATAATTTTCAGGAGGTTTAATTATAGCTGATTGATTTGCTTTATTCACAGTAATAAAAGATACATTATTATTTCTTTCCTCTTTTTTTTGATTATTATTATCATGTGTAAAAAATGGCCAAACTCCAATTGAGTTGTTATTATTTATATTCGATTTTCTTTTATTGAATTGAAAATCTGAAATAAACGACCACTCTAATTCATTTATATCATTATCAATGTCATTCATATATAATTTTAAATCTAATTCCAAAACACCATCTTCAATCATTTCTATATCTGGAAAATCAAAAAGCGAAGGTGGATCATTAATAGGAATTGTTCGAATTACAAATTCACTTGTATCAGATAAATTACCATCGGTAGCTACAACTTTAATTTTATCGTAACCATTCCAGTTTAATTTGGGTATAAATGTCATTAATTCTGATTGGTGCTGAATTTTAAAATTTGTCGTATTCATAATTTCCCATATAAGTTGACTATCATCATTATCAACATCCGTTACATATGGAAACCAATTTTTAATAGGAATAACTAAATCATTATCTTCAAACATAAAAGTGTCTGGAATACTCTCTGAAAAAACGGGTGCATCATTTATTGGTTGTACTTTTATTTTTAAGCGATTATTTGTTGTGTATTCTCCATCCGAAATTGAGATAACTAAAGAATCTTCGCCGTACCAGTTTTTAGACGAAACAAATTCGATAGAGTTTTGACTGATTATATTGCTGACATGTTTACTATTTTTAATTGAAATACTTAATAAATCAGTTTGAGTGTCTACATCAAAAATAAAACTTCGAATTTTAGACAGATTAATTGTGAGTAATTGATCTTCATTCATAACAAAGGGTGGGACTTTTTGAGTGAAAATGGGAGGATCATTTATTGGTAAAACATGCAGAGTAATATAAGATGTATCTGAATATTCTCCATCCCATACAAGAACAGGAATGTTTTCTTTCCCATACCAATTTTCTTTTGACTGAAAATCGATAACATTTCCATGACGTTTTATTATAACATTCAATCCTGAAGAAATTAACCATATTAAATTATCATCAGAATTATCCGGATCTTCAACAAATTCGAACCAATCTGTAAGGTGAATGTGTATACTAGTATCTTCATTCAATGTTATTGATGGAAGATTTTTAGTAAATGATGGAGGGTCATTTTCTGGTAACACATTAATTTTCAAATATGTTGAATCGATAAAATAGCCATCCGATATTTCGATTAATAATTTTTCTTCTCCAAACCAATTTTTTTGGCTTGAAAAGGTTATAGATGATTCTATTTTTTCAACATAAATATATTTGCCTTCATCTATATTCCATATTAATTCACCTTTCGAATTATCAATGTCATTCACAAAATCAAACCAGTCCTTAAAATCAATTTTATAATTATTATCTTCATTGAAAGTAATATTCGGCAAATCATGAAGAAAAACAGGTGCATCGTTAACGGACAAAATTTCTATAATGAGTTTAGTTGTATCTGCAAACTCCCCATCTGAAGCAATGATCAACAAATAATCTTTCCCAAACCAATTACTCTCTGGAATAATTAAAAATTCATCCCCATTCCATTCTACATCGATTTGATCACTTCTAGAAATATGCCAATCTAAATCACGATCAACATGATCAGGATCATCAATAAAATCGAATAAATCAGACACCTGCATTCGTTGATTGGAATCTTCATTCAATGTTATTGAGGGAATATTTTTTGTGAATGATGGAGGGTCATTCTCTGGCAATACGTTTATTGATAAATAAGTTGAATCTGATAAAAAACCATCAGATACAACAATCATAACCTTTTCATTGCCAAACCAATTGTCTTGACTCTTAAATCTGACAACAGTCTCTGAAAATTCAATTTCTATAAATTGGCTTTTTTGAATAGTCCATAATAATTCTTTATTTGAGTTATCAATATCTTTTACAAAACTATTCCAAATCTTAAACTCAAGAGTATGGTCTGCATCTTCAACAAATGAAACTTCAGGTAAAAGAGAAGAAAATCTTGGAGAATCATTGACTGGATTAATTTTAATAAATATGAAACTTTCAATCAAATATTCACCATCAGTTATAGAGATTTTTATTGTGTCAACTCCAAATTTATCTGCTAATGGAATCAATCTAATTGTATTTCCTTGTTGTTGATGCCCAACCATTTTCCCGTCAGTAATATACATTTTAAGTGAATCTGTAACATTATCTATATCTGTAATTAAGTCCCTAATCATCGACTCGGGAAAACCAATAATCTGATCTTCATTCAACATTAATTCTGGTAATTTATTTTTAAAATATGGAGGATCATTCACAGCTAATATATTGATAATTAAAAATGTCGTATCTACATACTCCCCATCTGATACAAAAACATCCAGTGAATCTCCTCCAAACCAGTTACTCTGTGGAGTAATAATAAATCCTTGTTCAGTCTTTTGAACAGCAATGTTTTTACTACTTTTAACTTCCCAAGTTAAAGTAGAATCTACATTATCAGTATCCTCAACATAATTCGACCATTCTGTGATATTTATAAGTTTACTGCCGTCTTCTTCCATCGTAATAGAAGGGATGTTTGATGTGAAAACTGGGGGATCATTTTCTGGTGTTACATTCATTAATATATGAGCATTGGCCGAAAATTCTCTATCAGATACCACAAGAGTCAAGGTGTCGTATCCAAACCAATTTACTTGTGGCAAAATATAAACCGAGTCATCAATCATAGATGCATCCACCCTTTTACCTGAATGAATTCTCCAATTAAATACAGTAAGTGAGTCATCTGGGTCTTCAACAAATGAGTTGAAAAAGGATAAAGGAATTCTTAACTCATTATCTTCTTTCATTAAATATTTAAAATCTGTTTTGGTAAAAATGGGAGGTTGATTTTTGGGTATTACAATTTCTAGAGTATCAATTGTAATCAGAATAGAGTCAGAAATATATGTAAGAGAATCTAGGAGTAGAAAAGTACTATCATTTTTTTGAATGGTTGAATCAGGAAGTGTTACGTCTGTTGAGTCAATACTTGTTGAATCTTGGGCAAATATAATTGAATATATAAAACATATTATAACTAAATAAAATCCTAATCTATCAATACGATTATTCATCAAATATTAGCAATAAAGAAAACACTACCTACTAATACAGCAACAAATACCCAACTTAACCCAAATCCAAGTAAAGATATTTTTGATGGTTTAAGTATTTCAATATTCTTGCTCTTAAATAATCTATTTGGAGCTGGAGTCATGGCGCCATTTGGAAGAGTGCATGGTTCATCATTTAAAACTTCATCTTTTTCAACAGGTGTACGTGATAGTGCATAAAAAGAATCCAATTGATCTTCATTCACTGGCTTTGTGAAAAAGCTTACCACAATTCCTGCTATCACTCCTGTCGTCAAATAAAAAACCATTTGCCAAGGGAGATAAATTTCCATAATTCCATTTTTAACAAATATGAAACGGAGAGTTTCTGCCATAGGAAATCCAGCTACAAAGGTAATAAATCCTGAATGAGTTGTAAGCCACCACATAAAAAAAGCTGAAAATGTTGCAGCCCAAGCCGCCGTTACTGTTGTACGTCTCCAAAATAATCCCAGCCAAAATACAATCCCCATCATGGGTGATATTTTCCAGAATATTTCCAATCCTTTAACCACACCCGGTAGCCAAAAAGCAAAACTCACTCCACCAGCTACAATAAATAAAGCAGTTATCCTTCCCACCATTAAATAATGATTAGAAGATTTTTTTGACATAAGTGGACGATAAATGTTTTCTGTAAATAATGCAGATGATGCTACCATAAATGAATCGCAGGAACTCATGACCGATGCCAATAATGAAGCGAGAAATATACCTAAAAGCCCCGGCATAATTTGGGGGAGAAAATCCCGTGCCATAATACCATACACTTTATCAGGTTCAACGTCATTTCCCACCAAATACGCTACAGCTGCTAATCCGGTTAAACTCCAAGCAATTGTGCAAATTCGTTTAATAAAATTCCCAACGGTAAATCCAACTCGCCCATCCATTTCCGTTCGACCTGCTGCACAATTCCCCATAGTATGCGGTTGAGTTACAATACCTACTAATCCGTTAAGAGCGATTATTACAATATAAAATATGCCAATTTCTGCAGGCGCTATGAGAGAAAACATTTCAGGATTTGTGATTGATTCGTGTAATCCTTTCATTCCGCCCACAGCATTCATGACGAATGGAAGTAATAAAAATGAAAAAATAACCGTCAAAATCCCCTGAATAAAATCTGTTACAATAGCGGCTGAAAGTCCACCGGCGATTCCATAAATTAAAAATAAGCCTGTCATGATGGCTATAATAGTTGAAGGTGAAATTGCATCGCCAAATGTAGCTGAAATAATAACGCTAGATCCCTTTAGCATGAGACCAATATTTACCATCAATTGGAGCATCCCGACCACAGCATACAATATACCGACGCTATTATCGTATCGAGCAACAAATACATCTGCCATTGTGATAGCTCGGAATCGGCGGAGTACCGGCGCAATGAGCCAATAAAAGGGTGTCACAAATAACCAAAGCCATTGATACCAAATTCCGGACAATCCACTAGAAAATGTTTTGGAAGCAACACCCACTGCTTGATCTGAATGTGTTCCTGTCCCAAAGGCATGCATAATGAGTGCGCCTTTGCCAAAGGATCTTGGCATAAAATAATCACCCATATTTTTTACTTTTTTTGCAGACCAAATACCCACCCCAGTTATACCAATAAAGTATAAAATGAGAACGACAAAATCAGCAATATGAAACCCAAACATTCTTAATCGTCTCTCGGTGTTCTATTAACCAAGAATACTCGCCACGAAGTAAGCCAAGAAACGCAAAGTATATAAAATAAAGATGTAAAATTTTTCATATTTTATTTTCCACTTCGTGAGTCTTCGCGTTCTTGGATGCAGGTGAAAAATTAGGGTCAGTGAATAATTGATTCGCCTTTTGATAGCTTTCCATATTGCCAATATCCAATCTTCCTTTTTCGCTTTTGGCCGCTTGGACTTTTTCTCTTTGGCATAAATAATCCACGAAATGCCCTGATGCATCCATAGCTTGTGAATCTTTCATATAATTTGCCAATTGAAATTTGGAAGAACCTTTTAATAAATATAAAGGCGGACTGAAATATTGGGATGGTGGATTTTCTGGTTTTTCATGTAGTCGTATAACTTGATTGTATGTATTTAATTCTAACACGCCTGTTCTTCTTAATCGCTCTATATTTTTATCGTGTAATGCCATAATCATATGATTGTTTTGGTTAATAAATTTGTCCCAAAAAGGTTTTATTGGAAATAAAAATATATTGTCTCCACCCACAACAATTACATCAGAAAATTCTCCGGCGTTATTGAAGGCAAAATGCAAATCACCAGCCGCTCCTAGTCGATCTTCATTTGTTTTTGATCCATCATTTAATATGTGAATTCGTTTATTATTTGCTTTGTAATCGGATTCCCAATCTAAAAAGTGAGTATAAAATTTTTCATTTGAAATAATAAATATTTCCTGCAAATCCTGTAATTCACTCAACTGATCCATTAAATAATTGAGAACAGGTTTATCTCCAACTTGAAGTAATGGTTTTGGTGTATTTTTGGTTAATGGATACATTCTTGTTCCATAACCTGCACATAATATAACGGCAATTTTTTGATTCATATCTAGGATTCTTCCATAATACTTGCACCTGAAATCGGAACACAAATATGAGCATCTAAAGGAATATTGTTTCGATTATAATAGTTATGTTTCAATTCAGTTAATACATCTTCTGCTGAATCTTTTTTAACCAATATAACAATATTACCCCCCATCCCCGCACCGGCTAATTGAGCACCTACAACTCCTGGAACAGCATTCGCAACATCCACCATTTGATCAATATTTTCTGTACTGCATCCATAATTTCCGGGAATATTCATCATGGAGATATTCTGTTCATTTGCTTTTTCTATGGATGGTGAATTATGGCCATTGACTCGATCACCGTTATGACTTGCTGAAATGATAGACTTGATTTTCTCAATTTGGTTCGATTTTAAAATCTCACTAAATGATTCGCTCCGTGTACATTCAGCTATTCTAAAAAGAAGAGTTCCAATTACATTATATTCACCCGGATCATTATGTGATTGAAATAATCGTTCTAAATATGGAGTCTCCCGTCCATCAAAAAAATCAATAATATCTTCTCGGGTCGGATAAACTGGAAGTTGATTTAATGCTTCTAAAATTTCATGAGTCGTTTTGTTTAATCGATTAGGCGTTAAATCTCGTACATGATTGACCAATTTTGCTGGCTCCCAAATCTGCTGTAACATTTTAAACCCAATAGCATAACTTGCTACACGCTGGTTATACATCCCTTGAACAGCTCCACCTTTTTTGGCAGATGATCCACTAAAGGCAATAACCAGTTTCAGATCTTCCGAAAAAGGAGAAATATCTGACACATGAAACGGGAAAAAGCCAATTTTATTAATCATTCCTTGTTTGGCTGATATGATAGCCGCTTGATCTCCCATTCCACCCATAAATCCGACGAATAATTCTGACTCACCAGTAAGTTCAATCAATAATTGATTTGAAATCTCAATTTGATTTCTATGAATGAGTGCTTTCGCAAAGGCAACGCCCAAAGCAGAACTGGAAGACAACCCCGATCCGACAGGAATATTCCCACTCACATAACAATCTACTCCTTTCAATTCAATATGATTGAATTGCAACTGCAATCGATAAAAAATAGCCAATAAATACAAACTCCAATTCCCCGAATTTTGTTTATTGAATTCTATTACTTTTTCAGATGTTGCAAAAGATACCCAATTTGAAAATGATGATATATCCAAGGCCGATTGTGGATATAATAATTGAGGTGGAAAAGAATCAGCATCCATATTATGAATTTGAATATTGCTATCTTCTCTTGGTGAAAATGCCAACAAAATTTCCTTATTGATGGCAACCGTATTGATAAATCCACCTTGATGATCAATATGTCGGCCCATCAAATTCACACGACCAGGCACTCTTGAAATATTGACAGTTCGATCTTCGCCATATGCTTTATAAAACCTTTCAACAAGTTGGAGAAAAGCTGATTTTCTTTCTTGAATTAAGGTTGGATTATTTCCATAAATTGAATCCCATTTTAGCGTATTGGAGTTGGGTTCTATGGATAATTCTTTTTGCCAATCTATAGCAGGGTGCATCTATTTAATTCAATCGTCAATATTAATTAATGTAAAAAATGAATCTGTAATCTATGAATTCTAAAGAGAAGATACGTTATAGAAAGTTCTGTTTCCTTCACTCCATTTGATTTCAACAATAAAATTGTTAATATTCCCGGCAGAATAATAATCTTAAACTGAATGATATCCATAAAAAACATGTTAAAATTTTCACTTCCTTTTCTCATAATAATTCTTTTTTCTTGCTCACCAAACCAAGATAATGGATTCACGATTCAAGCCAAAATTGAAGGAATCGAAAATGGAAAAGCCATATTGTCTAAATTGGATTTAGAAACCAACCAAAAAGTAAATGTGGATTCTTCCGAAATCATTCATGGACAATTTTCTTTTTCAGGAAAAGTCC
>JACNKN010000078.1 GCA_014382015.1 Fidelibacterota bacterium
AAAAAAAAAAAAAAAAAAAAAAAAAAAAAAAAAAAAAAAAAAAAAAACAAAAGAAGAATTAGACCGTTTTCAGCGCTTTATGATATTGCAAAAACCGATTCTTCGAAATCAAACCGTTGTGTTAGACGTCCGCCCGGAAGTTCAAAAAGAAGATGAAATTGTTGATGAATCAAAGGGAGCAGTTGAATCCTCCCATAGTGGTTCTGAAAAACAGGAAGAACAAACATCTCAAGAAGAAACAAAGGAAATTGATTCTGCAGAATCAAAAGAAACGGATGTTGAAACCGATGAAAAAGCGACTGCTGAAGAAGAATCTGTAGAAGAAGAAATTTCAGAAAAAGTCGAAAATACGGTTGAAGCTGAAGAAAAAGAAGAAGTTCAGGAGTAAATTATGGCATTTCAAAGTAGAAGAAAATTCTGCTATTTTAAAGAAAACAGCATTACAGAAGTTGATTATAAAGATGTAAAATTGTTGAGACGATTTGTGAATGATCAAGGAAAAATCATGCCAAGACGTGTCACCGGCACCAGTGCAAAAATGCACAGGAAACTTGTCCGGGCCATTAAACAAGCGCGGAATATTGCATTAATGCCCTACACTAACATCAGTACTGAGAGTTAATCATGGAAATCATTCTATTACAAGACGTGGATACCCTTGGCACTTCCGGCGATATTTTAATTGTGAAGCCCGGTTATGCACGAAATTATTTATTTCCCCGCGGTTTGGCAGTCCGCTCGTCAAAGCGTAACCGTGCCTTAGCGGATGAAAAGAAAAAAGTCGCAAAAGCCCGTGCCATGCGAGAAGCAAAAGCTTATGAAGCATTGATGAATAATTTGAAAAAAACCGAAATTACAATCGAAGTTGAAGTGGGTGGAGAAGATCGATTGTTTGGCTCTGTCACCAGTCAAAATATTCATGAAGCCTTGGCTGAAAAAGGAATCGAAGTTGATCGCCATGCAATTCTTTTGGAAGAACCGATTAAAGCTTTGGGGATTTATGACATACCGGTAAAAATTACAAAAGGATTAAATCAGGAAGTCAAAGTTTACGTTATCCAATCTTAGACTTAAGTCGAAAATAAAAATGAAGCCCCTGTCGGATACTGTTCGGTGGGGGCTTTTTTTTGAGTAGATTCCATCCATATGTTTAAACGCACATTAAAATACTTCGCCCATCTCTATCTATTTTGGATGACCTTTTTTGCTGCAGATCGCCTACTATTTTTATTTTATAATTTGGATACTTCAAACCACTCTTTTGTTGAATTAGCTGAACCATTTATGTATGCAATTCGATTAGATTTATCGACCGTGTGTTATCTCATATTTCCACTATTTTTATTATGGATCATTCACTTATTTGTTCCGGTCAGACATTTTCGATTATTCCATAAAATATATTTTTTAATCTTCATTCCAGTTTTAGCATTTGGGATGGTTACAGGTTTGGAAATATATCATGAATGGGGTTATCAAATTAATAGAGATGCAATGAGTTATTTACAATTTCCAAAAGAGTTGTGGGCTTCATCTTTGAATTCCCCATTGGGGTTATTATTTGCGATTTATTCTATATATTCTTTTTTATTTTTAAGGTGGGGCTTGCGCATTACGGATAGATGCCAAAATATAGCTGATGAAGCTTCTGGGTTAAATTTTAAATGGATCGTTAAAAATGGCGGTGTGGGAATTATTAGCATATTTTTGTTTGGAGTTTGCCTTAGAGGCGGGCTGCAGCAAGCACCCATTAATCAAAGTTTTGCCTATTATTCCACAAACCCAACAATGAATGCAGCGGCGGTTAATACAGTCTGGAATTTGATTTATAGTTACTCCCGGGAAGCGCATAAAAATCCATATCAGTTTTTTACAAAAGATGAAATGAAGGGGTTGATTGTACCAGTAGAAAATAATAATATAGTTCCCCAAATATTTTCGGGTAAAAATAATAATATAGTATTGATCATATTGGAAAGTACGGCGTCAGAAATGTTTAAAAGCATGGGCAGTAAAAATCAATTTACAGTATATATGGATAGTCTTATTACTAATGGACTCTTATTCAACAATATTTATGGATCAGAAAAACGAACTGATCGGGGCATTGTATCTATATTAAGCGGGTATCCATCCTTGCCCTTAGTCTCAATAATTAAACAGCCGGATAAAGCCAGGACTTTGTCATTCTTGCCAAAAAGATTTAAAAAGGTCGGGTATGAAACATCATTTATTTATGGCGGCGAATCGGAATTTGCAAATATGAAATCATATCTATTAAATGCTGGATTCAACCAAATTATTGATAAAAATAATTTTGATGAAAAGGATATGAATTCGAAATGGGGTGCCCATGATCATGTGGTTTTTAATCACGCTTTGGATGAAATAAAAAAGATGAAAGTACCATTTTTTGCAACCATTCTTACTCTCTCCAGCCATGAGCCATTTGAAATTCCTATGGCACCGGTATTTAAAGGAAACGATCGCCAGACATTGTATAAAAATTCCATCATTTATTTGGATCGATCTTTGGGAGACTTTATGTCTGATATTTCCCAAAAGCCCTACTATGACAATACCATATTTATTTTTATTGCTGATCACGGTTTTCGTGTAGGAGATGCAATCAATTGGTATCCCAGAAGACATGGTATCCCTTTTTTCATTTATGGAGAACCATTAAAAAAAGAATGGCGGGGAAAAGTAGTTTCAGTCGTTGGCAGCCAAATCGATCTCGCCAAAACAATTTTGGACCAATTTTCCATGGATACAGAGGGATTTGGATTCTCACGAAATTTGCTGTCGAAATCTACAGGGTCAGCTTTTTATACCTTTAATCATGGCTTCGGTTGGATCGAAGAACAACAATCACTTGTTTATGATCACGAATTAAAAAACGTCATCTATTTTAATGATGGCGTTTCTGATTCAATAAATAACCATCTATTTAACAAAGGACGCGCATATCTTCAAAATGCTTATCAGGATTTTATTGATCGATGAGCAAACTATCGGTTGCCGGGAGGTAAAGCCTTCCGGTACTTTCATCGTCTATGTTTGCTGACGTTTCATTTCCGATCTCCAGTTACCAATCCTTTTCCTATGAAATTCCTGAATCATTATTGGAAAAAGTGAAAGTAGGTGTTCGGGTAAATGTCACCCTTGGCCGGCGGAAAGTTCAAGGGATTGTGGTTGATTTAAAAAAGACCTCAGGGTTTAAGGGTCGAATTCGTCCAATTGAATCTCTGGTTGATGATCAGCCGGTATTGGATCGCCATTTATGGAAGTTGATTAACTGGCTTGCAGATTATTACAATACACCGGTTGGGATTGCTGCAAAGACTACCCTACCGGCGAATTTATCAACACGATATAAACCCCAAACACAAATGCTGGTAAAATCAACAGATGAAAAATCTGAACTACCAAAGAATGCAAAAGCACAATTATCTATTTTAAATTATTTGAAGGCCATGGATGATTTTGTGACGATTCAATCTTTGAATGATTTGGCTTCGAATCCAACAGAAGTATGTAAAAAGCTATCTGAAAAAAATCTGGTGGAAATAAAACACGAGCCTATTATTCCGGATTTGACAGGTTTTTCTTTTAAACCTATGCATAAAAAAATCCGGTTTACTGATTATCAAAATTCGGCCATAGATAAAATATGTAATTCAATGGATAAAAATGAATTCAAACCATTTTTGCTTCACGGTGTAACTGGAAGTGGAAAAACAGAAATATATATTGAGGCCGCACGCCATGCCATCAATCAAGGAAAAACAGTCATTATGCTTCTCCCGGAAATTGCTTTAACACCACAAATTGCAGGCCGATTCAGATCTGTTTTTGGTGATAAAGTGGCGATGTGGCATTCAAAATTAACCCAATCGGCCAGGGCATGGACCTGGAAACGGATTTGCGCCGGAGACTTTCAGGTTGTGATAGGGGCTCGTTCGGCTGTGTTTTCGCCCCTAAAAAATTTGGGATTAATTGTGGTGGATGAGGAACAGGAAAGTTCCTACAAACAGGAATCGCCTGCCCCACGCTATCATGCAAGAGACGTGTCTCTCATGCGGGGAAAAACACAAAAGGCCACAGTCGTATTGGCCAGCGCCACACCTAGTCTTGAATCCTATTATAATTATATCCATGGGAAATTCGAATATATTCATCTGCCGGAACGGTTTGGCGGTGCAAAATATCCCCATGTTCATGTAGTGGATATGATGAAAGAGTCAGAAGAAACGGATGTATATGGGGCGATTTTTTCAAGAATTTTGTTAGAAAAAATTTCAGATCGAATTGAAAAAAATGAACAAGTTATTTTACTTCACAACCGTCGAGGTTTCGCACCGGTTTTACGATGCACAGATTGCGGAGAAGTTGAAACATGTCCCCATTGTCAGGTCGCATTAACCTATCATAAATCGGGGGAATTTCTTCAATGCCATTTTTGTAATCACATGCAAAAGCAATTGCCCACACAGTGTAAGGGATGCCAGAGTTTTTCCTTGCAATTAGCGGGCATTGGCACACAAAAAGTTGAAGAAGAATTAACCAATCAATTCCCGGAAGCTACCATTGAACGACTTGATGTAGATACAGCCAGGTCCGGAAAGAATATAACGGAAGTTTTACAGAAGTTTTCAGATGGAGAAATCAATATTTTATTGGGGACCCAAATGATTGCCAAAGGATTGGATTTTGCCAATGCAACCCTGGTCGGTATTATCAACGGCGATACGGGATTACACCTTCCTGATTTCAGGGCCGGTGAGCGCGTTTTTCAATTGATATACCAAGCCGCAGGGCGGTCCGGCCGTGGTCGAATTCCTGGAGAAGTTGTTGTTCAAACGTATAGCCCGGAAAATGCGGTTATTAAATATGCTACTCAATTGGATTTAAAAAAATATTATAATATTTGTCTTGACGAGCGACAGGCCTTGGACTATCCCCCATTTAGTTGGATGGTTCGACTGGAAATATCAGGGGAAAATAGAAAAGCCGTAGAAAAAGCAAGCCGTATTTTAGGAAACAAGTTTAAGCAACTACCCAAAGGTATGATTCTGTTGGGACCGGCTTTTTGCTACCGGGAGCGACTGCGGAATCAATTCAGAATGCAAATTGTGATAAAATCTAAAAAAGGCATGGATCCTAACGGTAGTAAACTGCATCAATATTTTAAAAGGATTATTAATCAAAAAGATACATTTAAGCTACCCGGGAATGTTCGTCTTATTGTGGATGTAAATCCGGTTTCTTTGTTATGATTCGCATTCTAAGTCTTGTTTTATTCGTGAGCGTTGTGTTTGGGCAATCATCGTTTCCAGGATTGAATAGCTGGACTTTTGGACAAACGGTTGGCCTCGCCGGTGGCGGATATTTATTTTCAAACAACAGTGGATTTCGCAATGCGGCCATGCTGCCGGATACAGTTCGCCATTTTAAAATTAATTTGGTTAAATATCCTGCTGGAATAAATGGTCAAACAATTATGACCAATGGAAAAATAAATGGACATCGAATTGGATTAAAAATCAGCAGGCTTAATTATGGCATTTTTGAAGGAAGGAATATTGATAATCAACTCACTGGAGATTATTCTGCAGGAGATATTCATGTTCAGGTGATGGTTGCAAAACCATCAAATTCCGGTCGATTCATTGTGGGGATTAACTCCGGCATCTTCTTAAGTCAAATTGAACAAGTAAGCGCCAAGGCTTTCACGTTGTCCCCGGGAGTTGTTTTTAAATCCAGGATTGGAAAAATTGGACTTACGATTGAAAATACGGGTATGGTTTATGATTCATACACAGAAAATAATGAGGTATTACCTGCATTTATAGTTTCCTCGATATCAAGCAAAATACCAAAAACACCCCTAGAATTTGAACTGGATTACGCATACCCTGTAAATAGTGAAACATCAATCATTACCCTTTCCGGACTTCTTCATTTAAGAAATGGAATAATGATTAAGGGGGGCACTTCAACAAAAAAATCAGGTCTAATGACAAGTGGCCCATTTATTAAGGATTTATTTGCAGATATGGGAGTAGGCGTATCTTATAAAATAGAGGATATATTAATTGATATAAATTCCTATTCCTATGGCCCTGGGGGCATTGTGTTTGCGTTTGGAATTTCCGTTAGATATTAATTTTAATATTATACTATTTTAGCAATTGGTTTGGCAAAATCAATAAATATATAAGTAATCCCGCCCTTTTTAAGAAATTATTTATGTTTTAACTTCAATATAGTTAAAAATATAGGAAAGACACCATGGTTGACAATCGAGATATACAGATTCTGAAAATTTTACAAAAAAATGGTCGTTCTACAGCAAGTGATATTGCTAAGGAAGTGGATTTATCTATTCCGGCTGTGGGGGAAAGAATAAAAAAACTTACAGAAAAAGGGCTGATTGAACGATTCGCAGCTATTTTAAACCATAAAAATGCAGGATTGGATGTGACTGCATATGTTTTTATCGTGAGCGAGCATTCTGATCATTATGATGATTTTATTCATAAAGCTAAAACATGCAATGCCGTAATGGAGTGTCATTCTATTACCGGGAGCGGATCACATATTTTAAAAGTCCGGGTTAAAAACTCCCAAGCCTTAGAAGATTTACTTTATGAAATTCAAAATTGGCCTGGCGTCTCCAGAACCCAGTCAAATGTTGTATTGTCTTCTTACAAGGAATCGACCGATATTGACTTAAAAACATTAATAGAAACACACAACATCACTTAAACATTAAAGAATGTCTTGTATTTACCTAAAAAATATTAGTAAACTGATAGGGGCAAAAATTGTATAATATTCATAGGGAATCCCGACAAAACAGCATCCATTAATTTAATTTTCATTAAGTGTTGATAAATCAGCTCTTTAGTAATTTATTGGATAAAGCCCCTCCCTTTTGGCAGGGGCTTTTTTATTTTTTTGATCAAACCAATAGAAAAATTATGAAAAGAGAAAATATATATCCGTTCATGAACAAAAATGAATTCCATGATGCATGTGGTACGGGATTCATTGTCGCCCTTTCAGGCAAACCGGAAAAACGCATTCTATACCTGTCGCTCAAAGCATTACAGCGCCTGTCCCATCGTGGTGCCATTTCTGCTGATAATGAAACAGGTGATGGAGCTGGCATTTTGACCGATATCCCCAAACCCTTTTTTAGGGAAGTAATAAAGTCCGAACTTAATATTAAACTGCCATTTCGGCGCCCATTCGGAGTTGGGATGATTTTCACATCTCACCGAGAGTTTTCTTGGCTTGAAGAATCAGTAAGGAAATTGTCGGCTAAATACGGGTTTAATACGAATGCCGTACGGGAAGTGCCGGTGAATGAAAATGCATTAGGAAAAACGGCTCGAAAAGTCCAACCACTTATTGTTCAGTTTTTCTTTACCATTTCGTTTAAAGAAGCACGCCCCATAGAAGCGCGTCTATATTTATTAAGAAAAGCGATTGAAAATGAAATTCGTATAAATAAGAAAAAATCATATATCTGCTCATTGTCGTCCAAAACAATTGTATATAAGGGATTAATGACATCCACACAATTGGATTGTTATTATTCAGACCTAACCCATAAAAAGTATATTGTAAAGCTTGCACTTTTCCATGAGAGATTTTCGACTAATACGCAATCAACATGGGCCATGTCCCAACCTTTTAGAATGTTAGCGCACAATGGTGAAATCAATACCATAAAAGGAAATAGGCTTTGGATGAATGCCCGGGAAAAAGTGATTGAATCCCGGTTTTGGAAAAAAGATATTGAAGTTCTAAAACCAATCGTAAGCAAACAAGGCAGTGACTCAGCCAGCATGGATAATATTTTGGAATTTTTGACAAAAAGCAACCGCAATATGTTCAGGAATATCATGATGCTTGTACCAGATCCGTATGAATACAGTCAAACCATTCCAGCTGCCTTGAAGAATTTTTTCATTTACCATGAAAACTTTATGGAACCCTGGGATGGTCCCGCAGCTCTGGTTTTTACTGATGGGAATTATGTTGCTGCAAAAATGGATCGAAATGGCCTGCGTCCATTACGATACACAGTAACCAAGGATGGGTTGGTTATTTTGGCATCTGAAGCTGGCGTGGTCGATGTTGAAGATAAAAACTTACTTGTACACCACCACATGACTTCCGGTGAAATTTTTGCGGTTTCTCTCAAGGGGAAAGGCATTCTTTTGAATGATTCAATAAAACGTAAAATGGCGAGTGAAAAGCCATATTCAAAATCGTTAAGACAGAATATGTCATTAATAAAAAGAAAAAGTACAAAATGTGAATTTGGCAATTTCGAAATGCCAACAAATGGTTTTGACTCGCGACTTCGGATTGCCTTTGGCTGGTCATCTGAAGATCTGAATCGGTATTTAATTCCAATGGCTACCAGTGGGCGAGAACCAATGGGTTCCATGGGGGATGATACTCCTCCGGCAGTTTTATCACAACAGGATAGGCGATTTTATGATTATTTTAAACAAAGTTTTGCCCAGGTAACAAACCCACCGATTGATTCTATACGTGAGCGTGGTGTGATGTCATTGGTTAAAAATTTGGGTTCAGAAAATAATTTATTGGATGATAACCCAACGTTTGGCGGCGCACTTCGAATTAATAGTCCTATTTTATCTCCCTTAACAATATCAGAACTTTTTAATCGAAAACAAGATTTCCCCCATAAAAAAATATCGACTCATATTGCACTTGATCAAAATATGGAAAGGCGATTAATAACAATAAAAAAGAAGGCAAAAGATGCAATTGAAGACGGTGCAAAAATTATTTTTTTAACCGATGAAAATTTAAAACGGGGCAAACTACCCCTGCCAATGCCCTTAATCGTATCCACGATTCATCATTATCTGGTGAAGTGTAAAATGCGCAGTCAGGTATCTTTGATTTCAATAACTGGTGATGTTGTAGAAGATCATCACATCGCAGTGCTCATTGGGCTTGGTGCAAGCGCAGTATATCCTTATATGGCCTATGAACTTATCCGTGAACATTTCGATGAAGATGAAAACTGGACAGAAAAAATGGGCAATTATCAGTATGCTCTTGAAAAAGGCTTACTAAAAATCATGGGGAAGATGGGGATATCCGCTTTGAGTAGTTACCATGGAAGTATGCTGTTTCACGCATTTGGTTTAGATAATGAATTTTTGAAAAAATATTTTCCTTCTATTCAAAGTAAAGTCGGAGGAATTGGTTTAATTCAGATATATGAAATGCTCAAACGTAGACATGATGCTGCTTTTAAAATGACAAATCCAAAATTTATCGAAAAGGGTTTTTTCCGTTTTCGCCGCAATGGTGAAAAACATGGGTTTGCCCCTGATTATTTTAAACCAATACGGCAGAGAGCCAGCCAAAATAAAGATAAACAAATCATAACAAATGATTTTATTTACCTCCGGGATTTGATCCTGATTAAAAGCAATCGTAAATCAATTAAACCGGACCAAGTGGATTCCGTAGAAAAAATAATAAAACGATTTGGATCTGGGGCAATTTCTTTTGGAGCTATTTCAGAAGAATCACACAGAGTATTAGCCCGGGGTATGGCATTAGCCGGGGCTCGCAGTAATACAGGTGAAGGGGGCGAAATGGAAGATCGATACAATCGCTCCAACCCTGAAAAGGGTGTGAATTCATATATTAAACAGGTGGCCAGTGGTCGCTTTGGTGTTACAGTGGATTATTTAGCTGCCGCTCGGGAAATTCAGGTTAAAATGGCTCAGGGAGCGAAACCCGGTGAGGGCGGCCAACTTCCGGGACATAAAGTTTCTGTTCAAATCGCTCAAGCCCGATCAGCCACCCCTGGCGTACCATTAATCTCACCGCCCCCCCATCATGATATTTACAGTATAGAAGATATTAAGCAACTCATCCACGATTTAAAGGAAGTAAACATTCGCGCAAAAGTATCCGTAAAGCTGGTGGCTCAGCCTGGAATCGGGACAGTGGCTTCAGGTGTGGTGAAAGCTGGTGCAGATATTATTCTTATTTCAGGTGGCGATGGTGGAACAGGAGCCAGTCCATTAGGCTCATTGAAGCATACGGGCTTCCCATGGGAGTTGGGTCTGGCAGAAATACACCAGACATTGGTTGCTAATGGACTTAGAGAACGGGTGGTTTTAAGGGTTGATGGCGGGTTGAGAACTGCTACGGATATTGTGATGGCAGCCATAATGGGTGCTGAAGAATTTGATTTTGGGACATCTGCTCTCGTCGCACTTGGATGTATCATGGCGCGCCAATGTCATCTAAACACCTGTCCTGCGGGTATTGCCACACAAGATGAGCAATTTATTAAAAAGTTTCGCGGTAAACCTGAAGATATTCAATATTATTTGGTTGCCATTGCAGAATCTGTTCAAAGTCAGATCGCCGAATTAGGATTTCAATCATTATATGATATTATTGGAAGAACAGATTTACTTGCTATAAGTGATAATGCAAAAACTGTCATTAAAGAAAAAGGGTTAGACCTTTCATTTATTATGAATCCAAATGCGAAAAATGGCCTACCCTTGATGAGTCCTCTGAAGGTGAGTTTATATGGTCCTCGAAACGACGATAGTTTAGATGATGAAATATTAAATGAAGTACATCCTTCAATTATGACCCACGGTCACGCAGTCGTTATTAAAAAGGTTAATAATACAATGCGGTCTATTGGTACACGCATTTCTGGTGAAATTGCTTTTCTGTATGGAAAAGGAAATTTCAATGGCAATATACAGATACGAATGGGTGGCGCCGCAGGGCAGAGTTTTGGTGCCTATTTGACAGAAGGAGTTGAATTGCGATTAAAAGGCGTTGCAAATGATTATGTAGGAAAAGGGCTTTCGGGTGGTTTGATTTCAGTCCGAATGCCCCGTGCAGTACGTCGTAAAAAGGGTGAGCATACCATCATTGGAAACGTAGGACTCTATGGCGCAACAGGTGGACATTTATTCGTTGCGGGGCGGGGTGGGGAACGCTTCGCTGTCCGCAATAGCGGGGCAGTCGCAGTGATTGAAGGGATTGGAAACCACGGGTGTGAATATATGACGCGGGGAACTGTAATCGTTTTAGGGGATATTGGTGCAAATTTTGGCGCTGGGATGACAGGAGGGCAAGCCTTTATTTATGTGCCCAGTAAATCTATATCAAAAAACCTCAATACCGAATATGTCGATGAAGGTGATTTAACCAAAAGCGATGTCAACTTGCTATATCGACTACTGCGGAATCATGAATTTCATACTGGGTCTATCATCTCAAAAAAAATAATGGGTGATTGGAAAACCCATCAAACCTATTTCCGGCGTATCACACCAGTAGCGATCGAGATTGTTGATTTTCAAAATATATATGATATGCAAGTAGCGGATAGACTGGGCGTTATGCTAAACGAGTAGTCCCTGCCTTAAAGTATGAAGGTCTATGGGCCCAATACTTAAATTATTTATGTAAAAAGTAAATAAATATTAATTATATATTGCATTAATACAATAAAAGTTTTAGTATTATACCGTAAATACCTAAAAATAAAATGAAATATAGATAATAATCATTAATTACTAAGGAACCAATATCATGAAAAAATCACTGATTTTAGCAATAATAACAACTATCATAACTACTGTGGGGTATGGTCAGACCAGTATTGGAATTGATATCTATAACCGGTATGTCTGGCGCGGGACTGATTTTGGAAATGCGGCAGCCCTCCAGCCCTATATTGAGTTTAAAAAAGGGAATTTAACATTCGGTGCTTGGAGTTCCTGGGCGGTGAATAGCGGCAACGCCAATGAAAATGATATTTATATGTCAGCTGATTTTAAATCTTTCTCAATAACGCTGACTGATTATTTTTTTCCTTTGTATTCCGGAGAGGATAAGTTTTTTGATTATTCCGAAAAATCAGGGTCCCACTTTGTTGAAGCCAGTTTGGGGACATCCCTGGGTCCGGTTGGTATTACAGCTGGATATTTTTTTATTGATCCCGACAAATCTGTTTACATCGAAGCAAACTATGGCCCATTTTTAATTGGTGCTGGCAATGGGATGTACACCATGGAGGGTGAAAAAGTAAAAGATTCTTTTCAGGTTGTAAATATTGGCCTGACAGCCAGTCGTGATCAGTTCTCCGCAACCTATGTGATTAATCCGCAACAAGAAACATCCTTTCTGGTTTTTGGCGTTACTTTTTAACTATATCTGGGATTTAAAAAAGGAATTATTATGAATCATTTTAAATTAATATTCATCATGACAATATTGATGGGAGGGGTGGCAATAGCAGGCCCCGGCGATACAGCTCTTTTTACAATAAATAATATCTGGATGTTGGTATCTACCATACTGGTTTTTATTATGCATTTGGGTTTTGCCACTTTGGAATCTGGATTAACCCGGGCAAAAAACACAGTTAATATTTTATTTAAAAATGTATCTATCATTGCGATTGGATTGCTCACTTACGCCCTATGCGGATTTAACCTCATGTACCCCGGAGAATTTTCACTCACGGGTGTGTTTGGATTTGCTGGATGGGGTATTACTGTTCCTCAGGGCACCGCAGGACTGATAGAATATGCAGATGGTGCTTACACCTATTTTGCAGATTTTATTTTCCAGGCAATGTTCGCCGCTACAGCTGCAACCATTGTTTCCGGAGCTGTTGCTGAGAGAATTAAACTTAGCAGTTTTCTTATTTTTTCAACCTTGTACGTCGCTTTTGTTTACCCAATCGCAGGTTCGTGGAAATGGGGTGCAGGTTGGTTAGATCAAATGGGGTTTTATGATTTTGCAGGCTCAACACTTGTTCACAGTGTAGGTGGATGGGCGGCTTTGGTCGGCGCTGCTGTTCTGGGTCCTCGAATTGGGAAATATGGTCGAAATGGGATAAAAACTATTCCCATTATGGGTCATAGCATGCCACTGGCAACTATTGGTGTTTTTTTACTTTGGTTTGGTTGGTATGGATTTAATGGTGGATCTGTGTTATCCGCAGATCCGGGACCTGTTTCATTTGTATTTGTAACAACAACATTAGCATCAGCAGCAGGTGTCATGGGTGCCATGACCCTTTCATGGTCCTTAACCAAAAAACCTGATTTGTCAATGGTCTTAAACGGATCTTTGGCAGGATTAGTGAGCATTACCGCCGGGGCTGATATTATCAATCCGATGAGTGCTGTTATTATCGGGTTTATAGCTGGATTGTTGGTTGTCGCATCTGTCTTGTTTTTTGATCGCCTTAAAATAGATGATCCTGTCGGAGCAATTTCAGTTCATTTGACTTGTGGAGTCTGGGGAACGTTGGCAGTGGGAATCTTTAGTCCCCACCACCAATTGGTGACCCAGTTAATTGGCGTAGGAGCCTATGGGGTATTTTGCCTCGTTGCTGCATTGGGACTTTTTTATGGCATTAAATTAGTTTTTGGTTTACGTGTGAGTGAGGAAGAAGAGATTGGTGGTCTTGATTTGGGTGAACATGAAATGGAAGCCTATGCTGGATTCCAAATTTTTACCGTTGAATAAATTAATTTTGGAGAAAAAAATATGAAACTGATTATTGCAATCATTCAGCCGGAAGAACTTCCGGCTATTAAAGAGGCTCTTTTGGAAAAGAAAATCTATAAATTTACTGTTTCAAATGTATTGGGACAGGGAAAGGAAATTCCAGTACACGAAGTTTATCGCGGGATTGCCCATGAAATTACATTATTGAAAAAAGTACGCCTTGAAATTGCCGTAAATGATGAATTCGTTGAAAATGTAGTAGAAGCCATCACGAGTGTGGCATATAAAGATGGGGATAAAGGCCGGGGTAAAATTTTTATGATGCCTATTGAAGAATGTATTCGGATAAGAACCGGTGAAAAAGGTTCCACAGCAATTGGGTAATTATGTATATTACGCCTTGTATTTCCTTGTATATATTGAATAATACTTTAAATAAATAGGAAATATAGGCACATTACATTAAATATTAATAAAAGATAAGAGGAGAAAAATGGGATTAATTAAAGCTGAATACATTTGGATTGATGGGCATAGGCCAACGGCTAAGCTCCGTTCAAAAACAAAAGTGTTTGAAGGACCAGTCAAAAGTATTGATGATATTCCCGAATGGGGGTTTGACGGGTCCAGTACCATGCAGGCAGAAGGAAAAAATAGTGACTGCATGTTAAAGCCGGTCTATTTTGTGCCTGATCCGATCCGTGGCGGCGATAATATTTTAATTATGAATGAAGTTCGAAATGCCGATGGATCAGTTCATAAATCCAATACAAGAGCCAAACTGGTGGAAATTGCAGAAAAATATAAAGATGAAGAAGCCTGGTTTGGCATTGAACAGGAGTACACATTTTTTCAAGGCCGCTCTCCTCTGGGTTGGCCAGAGGGTGGTTACCCGGCACCTCAAGGCCCCTTTTATTGTGGTGTGGGTGCTGATGAAGTATTTGGCAGGGATATTGTTGAAGATCACATGGATGCATGTGTACTAGCCGGGATTGGTCTTTCCGGTATTAATGCAGAGGTTATGCCGGGGCAATGGGAATTCCAGGTTGGACCTTTGGGCCCCTTAGATGTTTCTGATCAACTTTGGCTCTCACGGTGGATTTTGTACCGGATTGCGGAAGAATATGGTGTAAATGCAACGCTTCACCCCAAACCAGTTTCTGGTGATTGGAACGGTGCTGGTGCACACACAAACTTCAGCACGAAATCCATGCGGTCTAATGGCGGATTAAAAGTGATTGAACGCGCTTGCGAAAGATTGGGGGAAAAACATGAAGAACATATTTCTGTTTATGGCGCCCATAATGAAGAGCGATTGACAGGACTCCACGAAACGTGTTCAATTCATGATTTTCGCTATGGTGTAAGTGATCGAGGTGCATCTATTCGCATACCTATGGCAACAGCAAATGATGGTCATGGGTATTTAGAAGATCGCCGGCCTTCTGCTAATATGGATCCTTACGAAGTATGTGCTGTGATGATTAATACATGTTGTTCTTGAGATAAACACCTAACAAATGGACGATTCAGAAGGCCTCAAATTGGGGCCTTCTTTTTTTTGAGTAATTCCGTAAACTCCTGTCAAATAAATATCCTTCAAAAGATGAAATACCTGACTAAATTAATTCCTTTTCTATTCTTATTGATTTCCTGTTCAGAGAAAGTGGGAGAGGGAACCGAAACATGGAATGTGATCCAGGAAGAAATTTTAACACCCCAATGTGTAAATTGCCATATGCAGGGGACTACCATTGCTAAACAATCAGGATTAATATTAAGTGAAGGGGCATCCTATAGCGCCCTGGTTGGAGCCCTGCCAAAAAATCTTGCAGCCAAAAATGATAACTTAGTTATTGTTAGCAATGAAGGCGGCCTAAAAGGCTTGGGGAAAAGTTTTTTATGGGAAAAAATTAATGCCCATGATCGGGAACATTATTTAGGAGATCATCCAGATTATGGGCAAATGATGCCGCCGGGAGAAAACTTTTTAACCGATGGACAATTGCAATTTATACGGTCATGGATTGAGGCAGGCGCCCCGGAATTAGGTATCGTTTCAGATGAAAAACTTTTATTGGATTCAAATCGCTATGAACCTCCGTCCTTTCAACCCCTGGCCCCTCCTGAAACAGGGTTTCAGCTTCACCTTGGACCTTTTGAAGTTCCACCCAACTATGAAAGGGAATTTTTCCATTATACCGATACCAAGTTAAGTGAGGACGTATTTGTGAACCGCATCCAGATTGAAATGCGCCCGGGCAGCCATCATTTTATACTGTACTCGTTTGAGCCAGACACAAAATCTGGTAGACTGCCGGCTTTCGGTGTCGATCGAGAATTACGGGATCCGGACGGGGCGATTCATACGCCAACATTAATGACAATGCTCAATCATCAATTTTTTGGAGGGACCCAATGGCCTAGGATGGATTACAAGTTACCGCCTGGTGTTGCCATGCGACTGCCTTCTCAATTTGGATTAGATCAAAACGTACACTATGTCAATAGATCTGATTCTATTATCGTGGGAGAAGTTTATTCAAATATCTATACGGTTGAGAGAACAAAAGTCAATCATGTGGCAGAGTTATTTGCAATGTCGAGTGTGGACTTCAGTTTGCCACCCAAAAAGGTAACCACGATTACACGAACATTTTATATGAATAAGAATGTAAAAATCGGCCAAATATTTTCTCATGCTCACGAACTAATGACTGAATTTGTTGTTAAAATTTCTGGTGGCTCACGGGATGGTGAAGTGGTATACTGGACGGATGATTGGCAGCATCCGCCTATATTAGAATATGATCCACTGATTGAATTGAATTCAGGAGAAGGGTTAATGTTGACAGCTACCTATGACAATTCAACTGACCAAACTGTAAAATTTGGATTTTTATCCACGGATGAAATGATGATTTTGTTTGGCTGGTTTTTTGAATAAAAACCTACGGATTTAGAACGGATTTAGAATTTTTCTTGAATAGAATTAAAAAAATACTTTTAGGATTATGTTTGTTTTCAGCTGGGCTGATTTCTGCACAAAACCAATATCCTATTATTTTAGTTCACGGTTTTATGGGATGGGGCCGCGAAGAAATGGGGTCTTATAGATATTGGGGCGGAAAGATTGATTTAGAACAGGTTTTAAATGAAGAAGGATTTACAGTTTATACGACCAATGTGGGACCAGTCTCTTCAAATTGGGATCGAGCAGTAGAACTTTATTACCAAATTAAAGGCGGTCAGGCAGATTACGGAAAAACCCATTCTGAATTATATGGACTAATTCGCAATCCAAAGGGAAAATCATATTCAGGCCTATATCCAGAATGGGATGAAAATCATCCTGTACATATCATTGGTCACAGTATGGGCGGGCAGACAGCCCGCATGTTAGATTATATGCTGAGGACATCAATTGTTGACTCCTCTGGAATAAATGAAGATAGTGATTTTTTAGGCGAAGCCCACCAGGGTTGGATTAAATCTATAACATCAATTTCAACGCCCCATAATGGAACGACCCTTTCAAATATTGTTACAACCGGCATTCCCTTCTTGCAGGATTTTATCGCCTTAGCAGCAGTAGTTGGTAATTCATTTTATCATTTTGACCTTGAACAATGGGGATTTGAAAGAACGGGGAATGAAACTTGGGGTGATTATTTCAGACGAATGAGAGAGCATCCCGCATGGGGGACTAAAAATATTGTTTCCTGGGATGTGAGTGTAGAAGGTGCGCGTCAAATAAATTCCTTATGCACAGCAAATCAGGATATATATTATTTTTCATTTATAACCAGCAATACTGTTTTGGATTCTTCATCCAACCATCATGTACCGGATAAAAGTATGTCTTATATAATCAGAGCAAACGCCCGACTTATGGGTTTGAAGAAAGCATTTTATGCGGATGGATCATCTACAGACTCAACTTGGTTTGAAAACGACGGTATCGTTAATAAAGTGTCTATGTATGGTCCCACAACCGGCTTGAATGGCCCAGATCCCATTGCCCGTTACCGAGAAAATGAATTACTGATTCCAGGCCAATGGTATGTCATGGGAGAGTATCAATTTGATCACCGTAAGTTTGCCGGACATAGTTTAAATAAAAGCGAATTGGAATCGTTAAAAATTATTTATTCAGAACACGTGGCATTACTATGGTCGTTGCCAAAATAAGACAAGGGAATTCATATGATTGATATAAAAGATTTTGGAAAACTTGCATTAAGGGTGGGCACGATTGAATTAGCTGAAAATTTTCCTGAGGCCAATAAACCTGCATATAAACTTAAAATTGATTTTGGTGCTCAAGGGAAGAAATGGTCCAGCGCACAAATTACAGAGAATTATACTGTTGGCGAATTATCAGGACACCGAGTCATGGTTGCTTTTAATTTAGGAAATAAGAAAATCGGTCCATTCACATCAGAAGTACTTGTTTTGGGCGCAGAAGATAGTAGTGGAAATATTGTTTTATTGAAGCCAGATGGTGAAATTCGGAATGGTGCTTTAGTTAATTGACTCTACTTGATAATTAGGTAATATATTTGTAATATACAAATATGGAATTTGGAGAATTACTTAAGCAATTTCTCATCGACCTTCAGTCCCTGTTTCGGACTCATACAAAAAGTTTAAACCTCACACTTCCGCAAATTATGCTCATGTCTTCCATTCCCACAGATGGTATTGACATGACATCACTTGCCCATCGAATTGGCGTTGATAACAGCACCCTTACCAGATTAATTGATGTGCTTATAAAAAACAACCTAGTGCAGAAAAATAAAAATCCATTAGATGGCAGATCTATGCTGGTATCTACAACAGAGTCTGGGGAATTTCTTCAAAAAAAAATTGAGGCAGAAATTGATCTGCTTGGTTCTGACATATTTCACCATATTCCCATGGAAGACCAAGATGAGGTGAAAGAAATACTATCTACGTTTCACTGGATAGTGACAAAATATAAAATGAACAAATAATATTGTATAATACAAATAATAAAATTTTAAAGTGGTATCACTTAAACAAACGGGATTTGCCCTGGAGACAAACAAGTGATCCTTATAAAATATGGTTATCTGAGGTTATGCTTCAGCAAACTCAAGTTGAAACTGTTATTCCTTACTATGAAAAATGGTTAAATAAATATCCAACAGTACAATCAGTTGCTTTGGAAAACATTGATAATCTCCTAAAAATATGGGAGGGGTTGGGTTACTATTCACGATGCAGGAATTTTCATAAAGCAACTCAAGATATTATGCATAATTATCATGGTGTTATTCCCAATCAAATAGAGTTATTTAAACGGTTAATGGGAGTCGGCGATTATATTGCCGGTGCGGTCATGTCCATTGCTTTTAATCAAACCCACATCGCTTTGGATGGTAATCATCGCAGGGTAGTTGCTCGTGTACTTGGGATAAAAAATCAAACACATCAAAATTTAAAAAGAATTAAAACGTATTTAAAAAAATTAGTATGGGAAGGTAATCCAGGCGATATTAATCAAGCTCTTATGGATATGGGCAGCACAATTTGCAGACCCAGCAATGTAGCCTGTGACAATTGTCCGTTTCATTTGTCATGTAAGGCTTTTCAGTCGGGCATTCCAACTGCATATCCACAAAAAGTCGCAAAAAAAGAAATCCCGACAAAAAAAATGGTCGCAGCTCTGGTCTTTCATGAAGATACCATCCTCATATCCAAAAGACCATTAAATGGATTATTGGGGGGGCTATGGGAATTGCCCAATATTGAAATAGTTAATGGTGAAAAACCGGAGGAATTAATAGAAACCACGTTGGAAGATCAATATGGGTTTCACATTAATGTTGGTGATAAATTGGGTGCAATCAATCACACTTTCACTCATTTCAAAATGAAAGTATCATTATATAATTGTAAGATAAAAAACGATCCTTTATCCCGGGATAAAGCAAAGTGGGTCGCTTTTTCAGATATAAATCAATATGCATTTTCGAAAGCAAATCATAAATTATTCCAATTGGTTGAACTCAGAAATGATTAGAGCAATTCTTTCTATTTTTCTTTGGCCCCTTTGGGCGATGATGTTTTTATTTGGCGCACTTATATATTCTATTTCAATTATATTTTTACCCTCTCACCGCTTGCATCCTCTGGCGCGGGTTCTTACCAGATTATTTATGCTTTTTGGCGGACAGTGGTTTCGAGTGAGAGGTAAAGCACCGGATCCAGATAAAGGCCCTTATTTATATTTAATGAATCATGAATCTTTGTTTGATGGATTTATGATGGTTGCCGGTATTCGGCATTATTTTACTGGCATAGGCGCTGTTGAACAATTTTCCTATCCTGTATGGGGATATTTAGTTAAAAAGTATGGTGTAATTCCTATTGTAAGGCAAAAGCTGAAAACTGCAATTACCAGTTTAGAAAAATTAGAAGAGGCCATAAAAAAAGGAACTTCTATGATGATTGCACCGGAAGGTACCCGGACGCTTACAGGTAAATTAGGTCCATTTAAAAAAGGCCCTTTCCATGTGGCAAAAAATACCGGCGTCACGATTGTCCCTGTTGGACTTATTGGAGCATATAAGGCAAAAAATAAAAATGATTGGCGTATTAAACCTGGCATATTAACAATCGTATTTGGTGACCCAATTATAAAGGAGGATTACGAAAACCTGAGTTTGGATGAGTTGCAGGAATTGGTGAAGGAAAAAATATTAAAATTGATTAATCAATAAAGGATGTGTTCAGATTGATTACATACTATACGACAATAAAATTATTACATTTAATAGGAATGGCGGCGTGGTTTGGAACGGCATTAACCGTTTCAATCATTTGGTCCAAAGAACAAATTGGAGAAAAAGATTTAATCTTGGATATTATTACAAAAGTGGAAATGCCCGCATCATTTTTTATACCTATGACGGGAGTATTGATGATGATCGAACAAACTCATTGGCTCCAATCCGGGTGGCTTCACTTTAAAATAATTGTGGGCCTTGCTGCTGTTGTCTTTAGCCATATATCCCGTGCAAAGTTAATTCACGCAGATATGAATGATAAATATACTCGCCAGAAATTCAGCCTCTTTAGAAATATATGTCTTTTCATGCTATTAATGGTTATTATAATTGTAGGATACAATTAATAGATAAATTATATCAATGGTGGTCTCAGAAAAACCTCATGAATATGCCACCTTGAAGTGGTTTGATTTAGAATCAATGGAAATGGACGTAATGCCAATCGGTGTTTTTTCAAATATTATTGTTCGGGATTTCCAAAATAATGAGGTTGGTTTAGAAAATTTCTATTTAAAGAATTCAAAAATATTTATTCTTTGGGAGTGTCAAGTTAACTGGGTCTGTTAAGAACAATTCCAGAGGTATTTCCTCCA
>JACNKN010000046.1 GCA_014382015.1 Fidelibacterota bacterium
TTTGAATATCGATATATCGTGGGGAAAGAAAAACCGCAAGGAATGGAGAAACCATACATCAAAGATGGGCTGGATATTAACGCGCCCATCAATGGACTTTACACAGCACTAAAAAATACGGATACTGATTGGATTCTGTTGCTCTCCTGTGATTTGCCTTTAATTAATTCGAAAATATTTGAAAAATTGTGGGAATTAAAATCTGATACTTGTGATGCAATTATTCCGACCGCAAATGGCAAAACACAAGTCACATCTGGCTTTTACCATAGAAGGATTTTTGAAAAATTGAAATTCGAAACTCTTAAAGAACATTACAGTTTATATAATTTTCTTGACATGATAGAAACGCAATTTGTCGATTTTGGAGATGATAATCGATTCATCAATATGAATACGAAATGTGACCTTGATAATATTAAAACCATCATCAAGTCACACTCATTATAAAAGGAAATGGATCTATTTCAATTACCCATCAATAAAAATTTATTTAAACAAACAAACGCTTTGTGGAATGACCTCATGCTCAATGCACCATGGAGTGTTGGATATGTCAGTACCTTAATTGAAAATAAATCCTTTCCCGCAAAAGAAGATTGGGAAGCCTACTATTACCAATCTGGATCCGAAAGAGACCAACTCCTTAACTCTCTAAGTCCCAACCATCAAAAATTGTTAAACGATGAACAACGCATCCGGACCGATAAAAATGCCATCACAGAATTAAGTTCTGAGCTCTTAGAAATTAACACTCAGTATGGTCGAACCAAAAAACAACTTGCTTTTAAAGGAAAAATATTATTTCAAGGTGCTGTAAAATGTAAAATTTCTATAACAGAAAAAGAATGTGTCGAAGCGGTCAGATTTCGAATTATCTGCCAAACATGGAATGGCATTATTATCCGTGAGAAAAACACCATCAAAAAAATGACAGAAATTTTCCCAGGATGTACATTTGATAAAACAGATGGAAAATTTGATCATCAATATGCGGTGGATTACCTTATGTATAGAAACAAAGTTTTGATTTGCGGTATTCAAATTAAACCCCAATCCTATATGTCTAAGGCGCCTTATGTAAGCAAGGCTAAAAATGCGAATGAAAGAAAAAACAGTAAATTTAAAGAAAAATACGATCGCCCCGTTTGGGATATTATTTCTAAGTCCAATGGGTGTATTCTCAATAAACAAATTTTAAAAAAGATAAAACTATTCATCTAATTTTTCTATCCTTTTCTGATGCCGCCCCCCTTCAAAAGGCTCAACCAACCACATTTCAATTACATCATATATTTCATTTTCTGACATAAAACGCGCACCCAAAGACAAAATATTGGCATTGTTGTGTTCTCGGGAGAGTTTCACAATTTCTTTCGGTCCATTATAAAAAACCGCTGCTCGTACACCTTTGATCCGATTGGCTGCCATGGCTTCTCCCTGACCGGAGCCGCCTAAAATAATACCGCGACTTTCAGAATCAGCTGCCACTGCTTTAGCACAGGGGAAAATGAAATCAGGGTAATCATCCAATGCGTCATATTCATGAGCACCATGGTCGGTGACATCGTGGCCTTTTTTAATCAAATAATCTTTAATGATATTTTTCAGGTCTAAACCTGCATGGTCTGTTGCAATATGTATTTTCATAATTTTAAGTGTTCGGGTGTTTGAGTTCTCGTGTGTAAAGGTACGTTAACACCTGAACACCATAACACTTAAACACTTTTTGATTATAATAATTTTTCTAAATGTCCTCTAACTCTTTTCTCAACTTGATCAGCGGTGAAGCCAAATTCTTCTGCCAAGTCTTTCCCCGGTGCCGATGCACCAAAACGATCCATACCAATGGCCAATCCATTGGGACCTATATATTTATCCCATCCCATTGTTATGCCTGCTTCCATAGAAATTTTCATGGCACCCCGCTTGGGAATTAATGCATTTTTATATTCATCAGATTGTTGTTCAAAAATCTCCCAACATGCCATACTCACCACACGAATATTTTTATCTGACATTGATTCCGCTACTTCCATGGCAAGACCCACTTCTGACCCGGTGGCCAGAAAAACCAACTCGGGATCTTCACAATCAATCACCGCATAAGCACCTTTAGATACTCCCTCAACTACTCCATCCATGGATTGAGATAAAACAGACACACCTTGGCGTGTAAGTAACAAACCACTGGGTGATTGTATATCCATGGCCAATCGAAAGCATGCAGCGGTTTCTTTTGCATCCGCCGGACGAAATACATTGAAATTGGGAATCGTCCGCAATGCCATAGCATGTTCAACCGGTTGATGGGTGGGCCCATCTTCTCCTACCCAAAATGAATCGTGGGTTAGTTCGTGAATCACACGACAATTCTGAATGGCGCCTAATCGAAGTGCCGGACGTTCATAATCGGCAAACACCAAAAAGGTACCGCCAAAAGGGATGACCCCACCATGGAGTGCCATTCCATTCATGGCTGCGGCCATGGGGAATTCGCGCACGCCAAATGCCAAATTCCGTCCTGTTCGGTTTTCTCGAGAAAAATCGCCATAGGCTTTTGCAAAATTTCCCGTATAGTTAGAAGGTTCCAAATCCGCCGATCCACCTACGATAGATGGTACTTGCTCTGCAAATGTATCCAATGTGGTTCCAAATGCTTTTCGGGTCGCGATTGATTCGCCCGCCTCAAATTCAGGAAATTTGATTTCGCCAAATTGACCCAAAACAATTGCATTCCAGAGCGCTTTAAAATCTACATTATTACATGCCGTATCTTTGGCAGAATTCCATTCAGAAACAGATTCTTTTAATGCGGCAAAACGAGATTGAAAATGATCCACAACTTCTTGGGGTAAATAAAATAGTTCGTTCGACAGACCAAGTTTTTCTTTAGTTGCATCAATCTCATCCTGAGGCAATGGGGCGCCGTGGGTATTGTGATCCCCTTCCATTGTGGCCGTCCCCTGAGCCATGACAGTAGTCCCAATAATCAAACTGGGGCGATCCACCACTTGTGCCTTTTCAATCGCCTCTCGTATTTGATCATGATCATGTCCATCTATTTCTTGTACGTGCCATCCAAATCCTTCAAAAACGTGTGCATAATTTGTGGAGTCGGCTCTATCTACTTTTCCAGAGATTTGAGCATTATTAGAATCATAATAAACAATGAGATGTGACAATCCCCAATGTCCTGCCATGGAGCCGGCACCTAAGGCAACAGGCTCTTGAAAATCCCCATCGCCTGCAATCACATAAGTGAAGTGACTAATCAAAACTCCCTCATCATCGGAAGGACGCATTAAACGATTACGCAACATAGATTCCGCAGTTGCCATCCCAACAGCCATGGCAAAACCCTGCCCTAACGGCCCAGTTGTTGCTTCCACGCCGGGGATTTCAACTTCAGGATGGCCGGGAGTTCGACTATGTAATTGACGGAAGTTTTGAATGTCGTCTAATTTTAACCAACCTATTTGTACCAGCATTGCATATAATAACGATGATTCATGGCCAGCACTCAAAACAAACCGGTCCCGATTGAACCAATTTGGGTCATCTGGATCATAATTTAAATATTCCATAAATAAAATCTGGGCAAAATCAGCTGACGACAAAGGTCCACCACTATGGCCCGAGTTTGCTTTTCGGACCGTATCCATAATCAGCCCCTTCGTGATCGACAGGGAAAACTGGTTTTGTTCTTCAACAGTCCATTCGGAAAAAATATCAAGTTCCTGGTATGTTTTCATATTTGATTCATTGTGTTAATTTATAAAATTCTTTTATTGTTTCTGCAGGATCATCTGTTCCAAAAACAGCCGATCCTGCAACCAGAACATCCGCACCCGCATCGAGGACCTCTTTTGCATTGTGGAGTTTGATACCGCCATCCACCTCTATGAGAACACGATCCTGCAAACATTGTTCATTTAACTTTTGTTTGATTTCTTGAATTCGTCCCGTGGATACTTTGATATACCCTTGTCCCCCAAATCCCGGTTCAACACTCATGACTAAAACTAAATCAACCTGATCATAAAAGGGTTCAATTTCAGATAAAGGTGTGGATGGTTTAATTGAAATCCCTACCTGCGACCCAGTAGATTTGATAAGGTCAATTACCGACAGGGGATTGTCCGTGGCTTCAATATGGAATGTAATCAAATCAGCGCCTGCTTTGGCAAATGGTTCCACCAACTTTTCCGGTTCAATAACCATCATATGAACATCGATGAACTTGTTTGTTTTCGGCCGGAGCGATTTAACCACCGGTGGACCAATGGTCAAATTGGGAACAAACTGATTATCCATGACATCCACGTGAATCCAATGAGCACCGCCTGCATCACATTGGGATAGGGCGGATTGCAAATTCGAAAAATCTGCAGATAAAATCGATGGGGCTAACTTGAATTCCGAGGTCATTTTATTGGTTAAAACTTACTCTAAGAATTCAGGCTTTTCAAATTTGAATCTTTGACTTAGTTGTAGTGAAACGTAATAATTTTATTCACATCTTGTCCCAAACTATTAATGACAGGGCATGTAAAGGCAGATCGCTCCAACAATTGTTGTTCTTTTTTCGAATACAATTGAGGGAAATATATATTTATGTTAATTGTTTGAATGCGCCTGGGATCCGCCGCCATTTCCTTCACAATTTCAGCTTTTGTACCTATTATATTAATATCATGTTGATTTGCTTTGATACCCATAATTGTTATCATACAACTGGCCAAGGATGTTGCCACCAAATCCGTCGGAGAAAAAGCCTCGCCTTTTCCTTCGTTATCTTTAGGTGCATCCGTAATGATGCGTTCACCGGAATCCAGATGTACTGCTTCAGTTCTTAAGTCACCAAAATATTCTACTGTTGAAATTTTTGGCATTTATTATTTCCTTTATTACTCATCCCATTCATATCCGGTTACTACGCGAGATTTTGTATTGAGTTCAATAGAATTATAATCTGCCATGACAGACCGATAATAATACATAATATAGAATGGCTGTTCATCGCTCACCCAAATGGAATCGGGCGCACCTAATAATTGAATGACTTCATATTCATTCGGACCTCCTTTTAAAAAATCCCAAATATCATATTCAGTCAATAACCCTTCTGATAATTCATTGGGGCTGTCTGTAGGCATTTTTAAAGGGGGAGGAATGAATGGTTCCGGAAGCGGTGGCATACAGGCTGAAATCAGGATGAACATAAATAATGATCTTTTTACCATATCTAAAAATACAACCACAGATTATTGGCTCCAACCTGCCATCAGAATTAAAATTTTCAATCATACTTATATATCATGGTTGGGTTAATTTCCCGGCCAAAGAAAAAAGAAAGAATAAAAATAATGAGTAAAGAGAATAATGATCGCTTTTATTATAATAAAGAATTTTTAGGCAGTCCCGATGCAAGATCCGTCAGGTTACTATCAGAATATTATGGTCCTCTCCAAAGATTTAGACGAAATAAGATTCAAGATACAATCGTATTTTTTGGTTCAGCTCGTTTAAAATCACAAGAAGAAGCAATGTCTGCATTGGCGAATGCACCTAAAAATATATCCCATGATGATCAAAATGATTTAGAAACCGATTTAGACATGAGCCGATACTATGAGGCTGCACGAGAACTTGCATTTAAAATGACCCAATGGAGTAAAAAATTAAATAATAAAAAGAAGCGGTTTATTATCACCTCTGGCGGAGGTCCCGGTATAATGGAAGCAGCGAACCGCGGCGCCAGTGAAGCAAAAGGCTTGGCTGTAGGTTTATCCATATCTCTCCCCCATGAACAAGCAGGGAATCAATGGATATCCGATGATTTGGAAATCAACTTTCATTACTTTTTTATGCGTAAGTTTTGGTTCCTCTACTTGGCGAAAGCAATGGTTGTTTGGCCAGGTGGTTTTGGAACTTTGGATGAAGTAATGGAGGTACTCACCCTGATTCAGACTAATAAGTTGAGAAAACAAATTCCAATCGTTCTTTTTGATAGTGACTTTTGGAATCATGTGGTCAATTGGGATTTTCTGGCAGAAAAGGGTGTAATTTCCAAATCAGATTTAGATTTATTTCAGATCTGTGACACAGTAGATGAAGCATATAAATACTTAACAAAGAAAATAACGGCAACGCACTTACGCGGACCCAATTTTTGAGGCGTATTATGAAAATAAAAATAACTATCTTTTTATCGGCATTAGCCATTTTGTCTGCACAAGTTGGGCCGGCGAAAGAACTCCACCGAAATCCGCCCCGTGCATGGGCATTGACAAATGCAACAATCCATGCTACTCCCGGAAAAACGATTGAGAGCGGAATGGTCCTCATTCGAGACGGCATGATTAAATCTGTGGGAACGAAGGTGAAAATTCCCAAACAAACAACTATTATCGATTTAGATGGCAAACATGTCTATGCAGGATTTATCGAAAGCTGGTTGGATGTGAGTACAATTAAAAAAGACTCATCCGTTCAAGCCCATTGGAATTCCAATATGCGTGCTTACTTAAAAGCGGCGGATTTATTTCATCCAAAGAAAAAAGAGTTAAAAGAATTGCGGTCACTTGGATTTACCACTGTGCACATTACACCGAAAGGCGGCATTTTTCAGGGAAGTTCCAGCCTTGTACAATTGGGAGAAATACCAAAAGTTTTATCTGGTAATATCGCCCAGGTCATTGAGTATGCTGCTGGTGGCTGGGGTAGTTCGGAATATCCCACCTCTCTCCTGGGAGCAATTGCATTTATTCGGCAGGGGTTTTATGATGCAGATTGGTATGGAAAATCCATCGATATTTTAGATAAATACCCGGATGGAAATGAACCGATTCAGACCGATAAATCTTTGGGAATATTATTTTCCGATAAAAACAGTCAGCAGCCTTTTATTTTTAGAACGAAAAATGAAGTCTATATTGACAGATCAAAAAAAATTGCCAATGAATTTGGACTTAAATTATGGATAAAGGGAAACGGTTATGAATACCGCCGAATAGATGAAATGCCTGCATCTTTTTTGGTTATCCCCTTGAATTACCCGGGTAAACCGGAAGTGGTGGATCCCCATCATGCCCTCCAATATTCAACGGAACAACTGAAACATTGGGATATGGCTCCAGATAATGCAGCCAAACTCGCAGACGCCGGATTTCAATTTGCCCTCACCAGTTCTGAATTAAAAAAGAAAAAAGATTTTCGTAAAAATTTAGCCCGGAGTATTCGCCGCGGACTGAGTAAAGCTGATGCATTAGCAGCATTAACCACTACACCTGCAAAGGAGTTTGGCCAATCCAAACGCCTCGGTAAGGTGGCCCCTGGTTTCATCGCAAACCTTGTCATTACCGATGGTAACTACTTCGATGGAAAATCAGCAGTCAAAGCAGTCTGGATTGATGGGAATGAATATGAAGTTGAACCGGATCCACTTGTATCTGTGGCCGGTGATTGGACTTTAAAGGAAAATGGAAATGAATGGGCATTAAAACTGAATAAATCACCAAAGGGATTTGATGGAAAAATTTCCATGGGTGAAAAATCAATAAAATTGAAAACCGTAAATATTGAACAAGATCGCATCACATTTTCTGTGGATGCGGATACCATTCTCCAAATGGGCATTACGCGGTTTAAAGGTACGGTTGGAGAAGGAAAAGCATCCGGTCAGGTTTTTTATGCAGATGGAAATAGCGCCAATTGGACTGCTATTTTAGATTCAACAAAAACCCAAAAGAAAAAAGATCGTAAGAAAGAATTCGCCAGCGATCTCGAATTGGTCTTTCCCGATGGTGCTTATGGTCTGGATGAAGATGTACCTAGCCCCAAAACTATTTTGATAAATGATGCAACTATCTGGACCTCCGGGAAAAAAGGTGTGCTGAAGGAATACGATATTTTATTCCAAAATGGCAAAATTAAGAAGATTGCAAAAAACATCTCTCTCCCCCGCGGAAATGCACTCATCATTGATGGGACAGGTAAACATGTAACCCCCGGACTCATTGATGCCCATAGCCATATGGCTGGAGAATCCATCAATGAAGGATTTGAGAATGTAACTGCAGAAGTTCGCATGCGTGATGTGATTGATCCCAATGATGTGGCCATATATCGGGCATTAGCCGGTGGATTAACCACCATCAATTTACTCCATGGATCTGCAAATCCCATCGGTGGTCAAAATGTAGTGATGAAACTGCGCTGGGGAAGTTTTTCAGACGAACTCATTTTTAATCAAGCGCCACAAGGTATCAAATTTGCTTTGGGTGAAAATGTAAAACGGGTCCGCTCCTATGGACGATATCCTGAAACGAGAATGGGTGTTGAACAAGTCATTCGGGATGCGTTCATGGCTGCAAGAGATTATAAAAAATCCTGGGATACTTACAATAAAGATGTGAAACTGAAACGGTCTGCCATCCCTCCCCGTCGCGATTTGGAATTAGATGCCATGGTAGAAATCATGGAAGGAAAACGCCTGGTTCATTCTCATTCCTATCGACAGGATGAAATCCTCATGCTCACGCGTATTGCAGAAGATTATGGGTTTACAATGGCCACATTTCAGCATGTGCTCGAAGGATATAAAGTTGCAGAACGGTTAGCAGAACACGGTGCCGGTGCTTCCACTTTTTCTGATTGGTGGGCCTATAAATATGAAGTTGTGGATGCGATTCCCTATAACGGAACACTCATGACCAATGCAGGCGTAACGGTTTCGTTTAACTCAGACAGTGACGAATTGGCTCGGCGAATGAATCTGGAAGCGGCCAAAGCGGTAAAATATGGTGGTTTGAATGAAGCGGATGCCTTAAAAATGGTGACCATAAATCCGGCCAAACAGCTGAAAATCGATCAATATGTTGGATCATTGGAAATCGGAAAAGATGCTGATTTTACCATTTGGTCCGGCCACCCCCTCTCCTCTTATTCCATTTGTGAACAAACATGGATCGAAGGAAAACAATATTTTTCATTGGAACAGGATCAATATTTCCGACAGCGGGACGCAAAACTGAGAAATGACCTGATTCAGAAGATTCTAAGTTCACCGGACAATGGGGACAAACCGATGAAACCTGAAGGAAAGCGCGGTAATCGATTTGATTCCTGCAATGCCATGGAAGCTTATACAATGGAAGGTGGTAAATAATGAAAAAGATATTATTCTTGATTCTCAGTTCTACTTTAATTTTTGCCAGTGATCAAATTCCCGGGGCACCTCAAAAGCACCCAATCCTATTAAAAAATGGTGTGATTCATACTATTTCAAATGGTGTGATTCATGGTTCAATTCTTTTTGATAATGGTAAAATTACCCATGTGGGTGAATTCATCGCCCCACAAAATGGCGCAGAAGTCATTGATCTGGAAGGGAAGCATGTGTACCCCGGGTTTATTGCTGCAGTATCCGGTATCGGGTTGGTAGAAATTAATGCGGTGGATGTAACCAATGATCATTCTGAACGAGGTGATTTTAATCCGAATGTCCGGGCCAATGTGGCCTACAATCCTGATTCTGAGATTATCCCTACGACTCGCTCAAATGGTGTTCTAATTGCAAATGTGGTCCCTGCCTCAGGTCTCGTTTCGGGTCAATCATCTATTATGATGATGGATGGATGGACTTGGGAAGACGCTACATTGTCTCACCCAAGTGGATTGCACATTAACTGGCCTCAAATGGGAACACGCACGAGAGGTCGATACGGTCGAACGCCACCCATAAAAAAACAAATTGAGCGACGAAATAAATCCTTAAAAGCATTGGATGATATTATCAAACAATCCCGGGCTTATGCACGGCTGCGACAAACGAAATCGAGATCTGCCGAAAATTATCATGATGAAGATCTTAGATGGGAAAGCATGATTCCATATGTTCAAAGAAAGATACCCATTTACATCCATGCAAACGAAGTTCGCCAGATTGATGCAGCTGTTCATTGGGCTAAACGGCAGGATGTTAACATTATTATCGTTGGTGGAAAAGATGCCTGGAGGACAACTGATTTGTTAGTAGAAAATAAAATTCCTGTTATCTATGAAGGTGTGACTGCACTGCCATCAAGACGGTATGAAGATTATGATCAAGCCTATAAAGGGCCATTATTACTACAAAAGGCTGGGGTCCAATTTTGTATCGCCAGCGCTGGATCTGCCGGTGCAGCCTATCGATTGCGAAACCTTTCAAACCAAGCAGCTATGGCTGCCGCTTATGGTTTGCCTAAAAATGAAGCATTGCGATCCATCACTTTATCAGCGGCAGAAATATTGGGTATCGATAAACAAGTTGGATCTTTAGAATCAGGTAAAGATGCCACATTGTTCATTTCAAATGGCGATCCTCTGGAAATAAGAACAACCGTGGTTCAGGCTTATATCCAAGGCCGGAAAGTGGATATGGGAGATCGACATAAAATGCTGTTTCATAAATATCAGGAGAAATATCGGCAATTGAGGATTCTAAACGAATAGACTATTTTTCTTAATAAAATAAAAAGAGGGCCGAGAATTCAGCCCTCTTTTCCTGGTGGTTATTTATCGAACAGATTAAAACCTAATTTGCCAAATACTTCCATTGAATTGTAAATGAGCCGGATGATCCATTCGCATCGTAATAATCGACTATTTCAAATAGGATATTTTTGGCATCATCAACTTTAATCGCATAGATATAGTCTTTGGGTGATATTACATGAGTCGTATGATCATAATCATACCAACCCATCGTCGTATAGTACCCATCTTTATCCACTTTAAACAATGTTGCAGCGGGCATCGATTCAAAATCAGCAAGAGATGCTGCTTCTATTTTTGCCGCCGTTTTCCCATTGCCAATAATAATGACCGGATCCTTAATAACCGGTGCTTGAGGCGATGGTTGAAAATCAACAACCGTAAACGATAGATCCCAGCTGGAAGGTTCAGTGGTTGTTCCTTTATTATCGGCAAAAGTGAAGTATTCTGTACCCGTAGTCTTAATATTCACGGATACAAATTCCTGAACCGATTCATCGATTGTATCTTCAGCTTTATTATCTTCGCATCCAATCATGATCATTCCAAAGATTGGAAGTAATAGCATTATCTTTTTCATCGTTATTTCCTTTTTTGTTTTTTTGTGAGGTCGAAGCGTATGCCCCCATACCATTCTCTACCGGGCATAGGGCCCCAAACTTTATCGACATAATTTGTTAAATTTTTTCCACCAGCAAACCCGCTTAATCCCAATGGTAGAGGGAATGAAATATGGGTATTTATTGTCGTGTATGAATCAATTACCTTTTGAATTGTTTCTCTTTCTTCATTCTCTTCCCAATTGAATCTTTCTCCCATGGATTGCATTCTAAGGTTTAATTTCAATCCATTTGAATATGAATACCTGAATCCAAATTGATTTTTATGCCGAGCTTTTAAAGGCAACATTCTCTTATTATCTTTGTCCCACGTATCCAACAAACTATACCCGACCCATGTTTCAAATTTGTCGGTTATAAAATATGTTAAATCAACCTCAATACCACGCGTACTTACAGATGATAAATTAATGGATTGATATGTCGATTGACCTTGCACCATTCCTAAGTATTTATAGTCAATTAATCCACTAATCTCATTCCAAAACAAATTAATCCGTCCATGGTATTTTCCTGTATTCCATCTTTCAATATCCAAATTGATATTTTTTGACGATTCTGGGTTTAAATCAGAATTGCCAATGATATGATACCCAACTGAAATATTACTGTAATCCAAAAATAATTCCTTAAATGATGGTGCACGAAATCCTTCGCCATAAGCTATTCGAATACGAGAAATCATTTCCGGTTTAAACATGATTGATATTTTTGGAGAAGTGTGCTTCCCATAAATGGAGTGGTGATCCATCCGTAGTCCAGCAACCATAACCCATTTGTTGGAAATATCTATTTCATCCTGAAAAAAATAATTCACCAAATCTGAATCACGGAATCCGTCTTGTACACGATCAGAAGTGATACTCTCACGATCTAAGCCCAACCCACCTAATATATTGTGGGATTTCCCTTCTCGAATAAACTGAAAATTTGATGAAAAAAGATTATCAGTCGTCAATGATCCTTTTATGAGATTCCCCGATTTTATGACAATACGATCAAACCCATGGTTATACTCAGATTGTTCAAGGCTGGATTTAAGCACCCAATTCTCCAGGTTATATTCAAATTTTGCACGAATAGACGCTCGGTTATTATTCGATAAATCCTTGAAAACATGACTACTAATTAAGGTTTGAGTCTCAACGAAATAACGGGTATCAAATAAAATATTTAGCCGATCACTAACGGTTCGATTATATTTAAACCCTAAATTTCGTTTATCGTAACGGCTACCATCTTCCCAGATCGTTTCATCATCCAAATCGTACCCGCCATAGCTTCTATGACCACCATTCATTGTCCAATTGGCTTTTTTATTGGAACGGCTAAAGGAAAGAGATTGATTCTGTTGGCCAAATGAACCCAAGGTAATTTCAGAATTTAAAGTCGTGGGATTTATTGGCATTTTAGTAAATACATTAATCACGCCACCCATAGCTTCACTCCCATATAAGGCTGATGTTGATCCTTTCACAATTTCAATACGTTCAATTTGGTTGATTGGGATTTGCGACATATCCAATTGGCCATTTACCCGGCCCACAACTTTGGCTCCATCAACCAAAAGTAAAATGTGATTTGCATCAAATCCGTTTAACTCCACACCAGTACCAAATTGATTTTCAACCACGTTAATACCAGTAGATTCCTGAATGAGCTGGGATAAATCAACTGCGCCTCTTTCTGTTAATTTTTCTCCTTTAATTACATGAGTCGTAACAGGTGTATCCTTTAAATAGCGTTCCGTTCGAGTACCCGTAACAACCAAATTATCCATTAAAATTAATGCAGGATACAACTGGATATCGAAGGATTCAGCTCGAGGTATATTTATAATTTCATAATAGGTTGTAAAACCAATATGGGAAATTTCAATCAAGTATTTGCCCATAGGTAAATCTGTTAATGAATAATACCCATAATCATCTGTGGCTGTACCAATACCTTCCTTCTCAATATACACGTTAGCTGATTTTAGTGGCTTACCCGTCTTCCCATTTCTAATCGTACCAGATACTTCCTGGCTTACCTTTCCAAGCAAATTCGAAACCATATTAATAGATGTCACTAAATGACCATCCCCTAAATCAAAACGCTTAATGGTTGATTTAAATCCGATCAAAGAAAACTGAAGTTGATATGAACCGTCGTCCAGGTCAATACTAAAATTTCCATTTGGATCCGAAACGGTCCCCATATCAGTTCCAAGAACAGATATATTCACATTGGGAAGTGATTTTTGCGTCTTTTTATCTTTAATCGAACCTGAGAGGGTTAGGCCCTTGTCAGCAAGAAGAATTGATGTGAATACGACCAAAAATAGAAAAAATCTTCTCATTATTTAAGAGTCTTTCCGATGAAATCAGAAATAAAATCTTCCATCGTGTCTGCAGAGACAGGTTTTTTCCCGTGACCGAGGAAAAATAATCCGTGGAATAATCCGCCAATAGCCCGCATCATAAGGTCAGAGCGCATTTGTGGAAATTCGCCTTTTGATATTCCTTCTTCAAGCAATCCTTGAAATACACCATACATTTTGTTTTGATAATTTTTCCAGGTTGGTTTACTTTCTAATAGAGTGATGGGCATCGTTTGAGGGGCTGTAAATAAAAATTCAAATAATACCTGATTTTCAGTAACCAACCCGCCAATTATTATGAGTGAATTAATAAATGTATCTTTGGGCTGATCTTTACCATGAATTATCGGTTCAATCGATTCCCAGATCATTTTCCATCCTCGGTCCAATAGTTCAATAAATATCTCTTCCTTCGAGCTGAAATAATAATACAGAGTCGCTTTCCCGAAATCTGATTCCCTTGCAATTTCATCCATAGTGGTTCTTTCCAGCCCTTGAGATTTAAATACAATGAGAGCCCCTTCAAGGATCTGTTCTTTACGGAATTCCCTCTCTTTCGCTTGCCTTTCTGAAATCATTTCAACCTCTTATTTTATGTTTCGAATTTATGTTCGAAATTTAAAATTTAAAGTTCTCTCGCTACAACCTTTTTTTAAATAATAATTAACTTAATTCCTACAAAATAGAAGAAATCAGTTTATAAATGACGCAATCTGATTCACCAATAGGTCGGTAATCGGATCAATACCAAAAGGCCATGCATAATTAAATTCAATGTTAGGATGGACTTTTTTTGCAACTTCAATTGCTTTTGGAATATCAATTTCTGCATGGTTTCCCCCAGGGGTTAACATCGCAGTAATCACCGTAATGCGCTTTGCACCATGATCAGCAGCTTTTTGAAAGGCAGTCGGTAAATCAGGAGCACAAAATTCATTAAACGCGAAGAAAATTGTTGCTCCAGTTTTCTTCGCCATTTCATCCGCAATTTTTTTGGTGCCAAAATAATAGGGATCATTTTCTGGTGTTCTTGGCCAATACCTTACAAGGCTGTCTAACTGTTCAAAATGATATTGAATATTTTCAATCACATGGGGCGGTGCCGATTTCATCATACCATGGAGTTTATGATATTCGCCCACCTTTTCTTCCGGTGTATCATTGGCGGGTACGCCGTGCATAGCCAGAATAATTACATCTTTTGAATTTACTGTGAGAACCTTTTTAGTTTTAGCCTCCATTGAACATCCACTTAAAATAAGTCCGGACACTATCATTATCGATATATACTTAATCATTTTTACTCCTACTAATTGGGCTGTGTTTTATCTATTTCTACTGGCCACGTATGGCCACTCAGTTGGTTCATCATTCCTATGCTCATAAAATAATCATCAGTCAAATACTTCCGTGTATAGGAAATCAATAACTTAAATTCTTCAAATTCTTTTTGTGTGAACCGACAAAATATTGACGTTCCTAGGAGTGGCAACATGAGTGGCTGGTCTTTTCCCAAGACTGGATTTATATTTTTTATATATTTATCAAATTTCCAAAATTGATTAATGTCCAATTCAATAATAGTGGTTCCATACTCAATATGAATTTTGGCACATTTTTTACATTTATAACTCCGGCCATTTTTGGATTGATAACAAAATTCTCCCATAACAATAATCTCCTTAAATCAGTTAATCACGTGAAATAGATTCTCTGAGAATGATAAATGATATGATATAAAATGACCCATACATCAACACACCCGACACCATTGTAATGTAAACAAAATTTGGGTGGATATATCGAATCGCAAAAAAAGACCCAAATGTCACCATTGTTGAAATAATAGGTTCTATCATGAAAAATAATTTCCATTTTTTTGAGAGTCTATCTGTAAAAAACAGTAATCCCCCCATGATAAAAAATATAATTGAAAATGCAATCACATGGGTATGGGTCGTTAATAATAATGCTTCAATTGATTTCGGATATTGCTCCGGTATCTCGAAATCAGATGTAACATCATCCCCTGCATAATACGATTGCGTGCCTGCTGGAGTGTAATCTGTATTCACCCCAATATAGATTAATCCAAGGGTGACGCCAATGGTCATCACAGCCACAAATACAGCAATAAGGATTTTCAATTCCCTCGGAAAAAATCTAATGGATTTCAGGTTGGTCATAGTTGTGGTTTAATTAATGGAAAAAGCAAACTCAGTTTCATAACACCTGTGGTTAAACTATATACAGAAATTGTGGCGCCAGAAATGCCATCTATACCGTCCCCCACCACATAGCTTGATTGACTTGATCGACCCCTAAATTGTGCCACCCATCTTGGGCTGGCAATTTCGCCGCCATAGGGCTCACGATATTTAATCACATGGGTATTTAATATGATCCCCTTAGGGTCGTAAATCACCAAAAAGGTGATGGGCATGGATAGCCCTTTTACATTATCCAATAGACCAAATGCTTTTACGCTTTCATCCGCTTCAATCGTCCATACATAAATAAAATCTTTAAAAAATCGTTGATGAACTTTTTGTTCAACTTCGGTTCTCACCCGTTTATCCAATGATAGTTTTTTCATTGAAAAAACAATAGAATCCCCATATTGGGATTTGATTATTTTTTCCACATCCTCCTTGATACCACCTTGCAAACCAGAACAGAATACACATAAAAATACAAATCCATAGAATGGATTTTTAATAGAGGATATTCTCAAGCGGATGAGAGTTTTTCTACTGGAGAATTGTATCCTTACATGTTTTGAAATTTTCCTAAAAATTATAACCAACCCCTAGGTTTAATAGTGTGGCTTTATCTTTTTCTACATCTGCATATGTTTTGGTACTGAAGTCCAATTTGAATGCAATTTGATTTATGGGTTTATAGGTGAGCCCAAACACTATTTTGCTGTAATGTTTACTGTCTTCAGATTCATGCCCCACACCAGGATTAATATCGGTCATGCGAATCCATGGATATAGTTTACCGTCCAATTTTAGCATTTTACCAATATCATATCCCAAATCCACATAATACCCCGTAGAAGAGTTAACACTATGATCAGTATAACTGATATTTCCCCACTCAGCCACCGTCATAAACCCTTTCGAATCATACTTGGCATGGACTTCTATCAGGGATACACCTATAGATTTAATATCTTCTCCAGAGCGAAGTGCTTTTGTTGTGGTATAAGAAGAACCGACCCGCAGTCCCAATATTCCTGTATAGGCAATGCGTCCATTATATACCATTTCTTCTGCATTGGCTTTATACCCTTTTTGACGGCCACCGCGGATTCCCTGGCTCCACTTGGATGCAATACCATCGCCATTTAATCCTTCATGCATTACGGCCTTCCAAGAGAATGCACCCAATTGTCCATAGGCAGCCACCCCGTTTCCGAACCATGTGGTTGGAATAATATATTTTGAATAATCTGGCCGTTCTACTGAGAGAAACAATGGTGGTTCATGAAAATCATTTATCAAACCAACAGAAGGTAAAATAACCCCAGCCTGAAATCCAAAATTATCTGAATGATAGTTCACATATGCCTGTTCCAATTCCAATTCACCATTACCGTCTTTTACGTAATTGTGTTCCAATTCTACTTCAGATTTAAAGGACCATCTTTCCGTCCAGTTATATCCATAATAAATAATAAATCGATGAAAATCCATTTTTTTCGATGCATCATCTTCCCCTATTTTTGAAGAATTATAGTGAAGTTCACCATAACCGCCAACCGCATATCCCGGTTCAAAGAATTCATCTTGTGCAAACACAAAATTGGTTATGATACCGACAAAAACAATCCCCACAGCAACCTTTTTTAACATTAAATATCCTGTTTTATTTGTTTATTAATAGTATTGAGACTGATTCTCATTAGCGAATGTACATTATGACAGATATTTAATGCAAATATATTTTTCTTATTAATAAATATTATTCTTGTTAGAAAAACCATAATTCTGTAAAATAGACCGACCGGTCGGTTTATTTTATGAATAAAACAAAGCAAGATATACGAAAAGATCAGATCTTAGATGCTGCTCTCTCCGTCTTAGTTCAAAAGGGATATGAGCGATCACGTATGGATGATGTGGTTCAGGAATCCCAATTAAGCAAGGGTGCCATATATTGGTATTATAAATCCAAAAAGGAAATGTATCTAGATTTAATTAATTTTTGGGTCCTTCGATATAGTGTTACCTTAAACCACATTGTTGAAGAAGATGCACCACCATCTCAACAGCTAAAGGATTTATTTAAATATTTTATTGACCAGAATGAGTCCGACCCGCAACCATTTGTGGCTTTAACTGAATTTTGGTCTATGGCTCAAAAAGATCCAGATTTCAGGAAAAAACTCCAAAAAGTTTATACACATTTTCTTGAACTCATTGAAGAAATTATTTATCGAGGCGTCCACTCGGGTGAATTTAAAAAAGTGAATGGACGGATAACCGCTTTGTCCATCATGGTGAATATTGAATCCATTAATTGGTTTACCCTGTTTGAAGCCCATGGTGTATCTGTCACCGAATATATGGAAACAATTACCGACTTTATTCTCGCAGGACTTTTGAAAAAACATGAGGAAAAAATCACATGAGTGAACCCAAAATAACATACAAAACCGGTGGAAGCTTTTTAGTAGAACCCACCACAAATGCCACAGTTTATACCCGGGAAGATTTTACAGAAGAACATCGTGAAATTTACGAAATGGTGAAAGAATTTGATAAAGAACGTATTCTTTCTCAAAAAGAAGCTATCGAGAAATATGATAAAGACCTCTCACTTTCCCTCATTAAGGAGATGGGTGAATTGGGTTTGTTAGGTATCGATATACCTGAAGAATATGGCGGTATGGATCTGGATAAAGTAACATCAGCTATTGTTGCGGAAGCATTAACATTTAGTCCATCTTTTTCTGTAACCTGGTCAGTTCAAACGGGAATAGGTTTATTACCTATACTTTGGTTTGGTACACCTGAACAAAAAGCAAAATATCTTCCAAAGATTGCAACCGGTGAAATTATTTGCGCTTATGGATTGACGGAACCAACCGCAGGTTCCGATGCTTTGGCAGGAAAAACATCTGCTGTTCTATCCGAAGATGGGAAACATTATATTTTCAATGGAGAAAAGATATTTATTACAAATGGCGGATGGGCAGATGTGTTTGTTGTTTTCGCCCAAGTGGATGGGACGAAGTTCAGTGCATTTATTGTTGACCGAGAAACAGAAGGATTTTCTACGGGTGCAGAGGAAAAGAAAATGGGTATGAAAGGATCCTCCACTACTTCGCTCATTTTTCAAAATGCAAAAGTCCCTGTAGAAAATCTTCTATATAAAGTGGGTGCAGGAGCAACCATTGCATTTAACGTACTTAATATTGGTAGATTTAAACTGGGTGCTTCCGGTGTGGGGGGATCAAAAAATGGTATTGAAGCGGCTGCCAATTATGCTCTGGAACGGCGCGCCTTTGGACAATCAATTTCCCAATTTGATGCCATAATTAAAAAAATAGCCAACATGACTATCCGAACTTTTGCTGCGGACAGTATGGTTTATCGAACAATAGGGCTCCTTCAAAGCGAAATCGATGATTTGGATAGTTCTGATCCAAACTATTATATCCATGTTGGAGAAGCCATGGAAAAATTTGCTATTGAAACTTCTATGACGAAAGTCTATGGCAGCGAAACGAGTCACTTTGTTGTGAATGAAGGATTGCAGATTTTTGGTGGATATGGTTTTTTGGAAGAATATCCAATGGCTTCTGCATACCGAGATGATCGAATCAACCAAATCTGGGAAGGAACCAATGAAATAAATCGCCAAATCATTACAGGGTATATGATGAAAAAAGCCTTGATGGAAGAATTACCCGTCCGTGAAGCAATAAAAAACATTGATCAATTCATGTCTAATGGCACACTTGAGAATAACAATGGGCCACTTGCTGCAGAATGTGAGACAATTGAAACTGGAAAACGATTAGCTCTATTTGTCTTTAATGAAGCCCTGAATAAATTTGGACAGGATTTGAAACACCAACAGCAAATCACGGAGATGCTGGCAGATATTTTCATCGATTTATATACGGGAGAAAGCACCGTTGTTCGAGCACAAAAAATAATGGATGAAGGTAATCACGATCGAACTGTTTGCAGTATAGCAAAAATCTTCACTGCAGAAATGGTGTTGAGATTATTGAATATGTCCCTTACAGCACTCAATGGCATCTATGGAGGACATACAACACCAGATGTTTTCGATCAAATGAAGAATTTCCAGGCAAAAATGTTAATGCCAACAGATATCGTAAATCTGAAACGTGAAGTCGCCCAAAGAATATTTAAACAAAAAGAATACCCATTTTAGGAGTTAATTATGAGCATAAAATCAGTCATTATCGACGCAGTCAGATCGCCTATCGGAACTCGAAATAATCCATTAGTTGGTATGCGCCCTGACGATATAACAGCCCAAGTCATCAAAGGATTACTTGCACGAAATGAAAAAGTAAAACCGGAAGATATTGAAGATGTGGTGGTGGGATGCGCTTTTCCTGAAGGACCCCAGGGGATGATTATTGGGCGTTCGGTAGCTGTCCTTGCCGGCATCCCAAAAGAAGCAGGTGGAAAAGTAGTGAATCGTTTTTGCGGATCAGCCATGGATGGACTTCACCAATTAAGTACCGCCATCGAAAGCGGGGATATTGATGTGGGAATTGCCGCCGGAGTTGAAGATATGTTTTCCATTCCGCCAGGCGGATTTGCGCCTGATTTTAATCCAGAATTAGCCGAACAGGAATTTTACATCGGGATGGGCGAAACTGCAGAAAATCTCGCCAAAGACGGAAATATATCGCGTGAAGATCAAGATGCATTTTCTATCAAATCTCATGAAAAAGCTTTAAAGGCATACGCGGATGGTAAATTCAACAATGAATTAATCCCGATTAAAGTTGATGATGAAACAACGGTTGAGAAAGATGAAGGCCCCCGGGAACCGGATGTGGAAAAAATCGAAAGTTTAAACCCCGCATTTATCGAAGGCGGTACCGTTACGGCGGCCAGCAGCAGTCCCTTCTCAATTGGTGCTTCTGCGATCCTGATTACCAGTGATTCGTATGCAAAAAAACATGGTCTTAAAGTTCGGGCGGAAATTATGAGTCGCGCCATTGCCGGATTGGATTGGACGCGTATGGGTGCAGGCCCACTGCCGGCGACAGAAAAAGCATTGAAAAAAGCTGGGTTAACCATGGAGGATATTGAAACAATTGAACTCAATGAAGCCTTTGCAGCCCAATCTCTATATGTAATCCGAGAAGGTGGTTGGGATATGGATAAAATTAATCTGAATGGCGGTGCAATTGCATTGGGGCATCCA
>JACNKN010000082.1 GCA_014382015.1 Fidelibacterota bacterium
AATCAATGATGGGGAAAAATGAATCCAAAAAAATAACGGGGATTTTGAAAAAACCATTCCCGAGAGAAAAAATGAAATATCGATTCTTATTTGGGAAGGCGTGGATGGAGAATGGACAATGGGTCTGTGAATCATCACCAAAAGTAGGGTCGCATATGTTAACATCGTCATTGCAGACTAATTGTATTCTTGGAGCGGAACCGGGCGATGGCCCTTTACAGCCAGGAGAATCCATTTCTATTCATTTATTGCCATGGAAAAATTCATAAAGTATTCAAGCGTTCGAGTGTTAAGGTTCTTAAAGTCTTTAACACATGAACACATTCACACTTAAAAAAAATATGATAATAACACCGAAAGAATTACAAAAATGGATTAATGAAGGAAACGATTTTACTGTAATTGATGTGCGTCCTGAAAACCAGCGAAATGAATTTCCCATGGATGGTTTAGATACGATCATGTCTGAAAATGGACCAATCCCAAATATTGAAGGATTAAAAGTATTAGTTTGTCAATTTGGAATTGTAACGGAAGGCATGATTATTGAACAAAACCTAACAGACACATTCAGTTTATTAGGTGGCGCTCAAGCGTGGAATGAATTTCAATCTAAAATGGAAGATTTGAGCCAATGGTCACGACAAACGGTATTGCCTGAAATTGGGTTGGATGGACAAAAAAGAATAATGGATGCAACAATTGCCATAATTGGGATGGGTGGATTGGGGTGTCCAGTCGCTCAAGCGTTGGTGACCGCAGGGATTGGGAAATTAATTTTAGTTGATGGTGATATTGTAGAATTATCAAACCTCCACCGCCAGCCTTTACATGGCATTGATGATGTGGGAACAAAAAAAGTTCAATCTGCAGAAAAAAGTTTGGAAAAAATAAATTCAGATACTGCGATTGAAATTATTGACGGATATTTAGATGAATCTAATGGTCTTGATATTATCCAAAAAAGTGATGTGGTAATTGATGCAACAGATAATATTAAAACACGCCAATTAATTGACCAATTTTCCAAAGAGTCAAATATACCCATGATTTATGGTGGATTATTTCGATGGGAAGGACAGGTTGCTGTATTAAACGTAAATGGAAGTCCCGGATACAGTGATTTATTCCCAGATTCGCCAAGCGGGGGAGACACCTGCGCGGACGCGGGTGTATTGGGAATGCTCCCGGGAATTATTGGGAATATCCAAGCTTTGGAAGCTATTAAATTAATTGTGGATATTAAACCCAATTTGGTAGGAAGATTATTAATTTATGATGGGAAAAGCCATCAAACAGAAATAATTGAAATAGGATAGGATGGACAGGATTTACAAAATGCATAATGAAGAAATATTTTATTTTTTCTCCGTGTTCTCTGTGACTCTGTGGTCAAAATAAATGAAAATAAAAATAAAATGTTTTTCTCAAGTCAAATATGCTTTTGGCAAAGACGAACTCAAAATGGAATTAGAAGCTGGAACCAGCACTTCAGAATTAGAAAAAATGATTCGTGCCAAAGCCAAAGGAAAGTTGGATGATATTTCTTTGCGAGTGGCCGTGAATCAAAAATATCTTCCGAATGAGATTGAATTGAAAGATGGGGATGAAGTGGCATTCATTCCCCCCGTTCAAGGCGGTTAAGAAATGGAGTGGATTTACAAAATGCATAATGAAAAAATATTTTATTTTTTCTCTGTGATTTCTGTGGTTATTAAATATGATTAAAATTGAAATAAGCGAAGGTCCAATACCATTTTTTTTGAATGACGATTCACGCCAACAAGATGGTGCAGAACTCATATTTAATGGAAGAGTCAGAGCCACAGAACATGGCGATTCAATTACCGCATTAGAATACGAACAATATGAAGGAATGGCCGAGGCAGAACTCATTCAATTAGCAAAAGATACGTGCCAAAAATTTCCTATTCATGATTTGTTTTGTAAGCATCGCATCGGCAAAGTGGATGTAGGCGAAACCAGTCTTCATGTTGTTATTTGGTCCAAACATAGACAAGAAGGGATTGACGCAATGTCTTGGTTTATTATTGAATTAAAAAAACGTGTTCCAATCTGGAAATGGGCCATTTTAGAAGATGGCTCTCGGATTCCGAGTGAGTGTTCGCACGATTAAATAATAAAGGTTAAATTCTCAACCTTAATGTTAGGTTTTTCACAACGTTCTCTAACCAATTTCCTTTTTTGGGCCACCCAGAAGAAATGGTTTCTTATCACCATGTTGGTGGGAACGATACTCATTTTATTACCGACACCTTCCGGTCTCACCATAGAAGGATATCGCATTATTATTATTGTCATCACTGCCTTAATGATGATCATTACCGAACCGATACCACTTCCGGGAATCGCATTTTATATTATTGTTATGGAAGTCGTTTTAGGCATTGGGAGTCCGGAACAAATATCAAAATCATTTATGAATGATGCGGTCTTTTTTATCATGGGGTCGTTGATGTTGGCAGTGACGATTGTCCAGCAAGGCTGGGATAAACGAATCGCACTTGGTATTATCCGATTGACAGGAAATAAAACCAAAAATATTATTTTTGGTTTTACAGCAATATCAGCAATATTATCGTCATTCATTGGTGAACATACGGTGGCTGCCTTAATGCTGCCAATTGTGATGACATTGATCAAATACACTTCGGAAGATAGAAATAAAGTTCAGGGATTAAGCGCAGTTCTCCTATTCGCAGTTGCGTATGGAGCGCTGATAGGATCCATTGGTACCCCATCCGGCGGCGGGCGGAATGTGATTATCATGTCATATCTCCGGGAATATGGTATTTCTATTTCGTATCTTGGCTGGATGGCCATGGCCTATCCACTGGTTTTAATTATGATCCCAATCGTTTCCCGGATATTGATGACGAGTTTTACACCGGAATATGTTCACCTGGATACGGGTGTTAGGAAATTAGTTGTTCAAGTTGCAAAAGCGCCGAATTTATCTGGACGGGATACGGTGGCGGCTTTCATTTTTCTTCTGGTATTTTTAGGATGGGTATTTTTAAGTGAAACATTAGGATTAGGCACAATAGCATTATCAGGTGTATTATTGTATTTGATCGCAGGATTTGTCAATTGGGAAGACATAAGCCGAAACACCCATTGGGGTGTTATTATTTTATTCGGTGCGACCATTTCGCTGGGAGCAAATATTAAAAGTTCCGGTGCTGCTTTGTGGTTAGCAAATCAGGTTATAGATATTTTTGGCTCTATCATGGAAATGTTTCCATTCGCCACAGATGCAATTATAGTCATTTTGACGACCACTTTAGCGAATGTACTTTCCAGTTCGGCAACCGTAGCTGTTCTTGGGCCGATTACCTTAAACATGGGTCCGGATACGCTGCATTTAGGTATGGTAACTGCCTTGGCATCTGCCTTTGGATTTTTTACGGCGGTTGCTGCCCCGGCATGTACAATCGTTTATTCCAGTGGTTTTGTCAGAGCAAAAGATTTCCTGAAAGCAGGATGGAAAGTAGGGACTGTTTCCATCGTATTGGTCATTATATATGCGAATACTTTTTGGTCATTATTTTTTTAATAAAGCGTTAAATTGGAATCGTTATGAAGTTTTTAATTGCAGTCGGAAGTAAAGAATTTTCTGAACCAACACTCCGTGTAGGATTGCAAGTGGCAAAAGCGTTCAAGGCAGCTGTGACGATCGCATATGTTGGACCAAAAGTCAGTGAATTTTCTTCCTCCCAAGTACGGTTTACCCAAGAGCGTATGGAGGAATGGGAGTTTGATCGCCCCGGAGTGGAGGTATTGGAATGGGCTTTTAATTTTTTGGCGGAAAATAATTATATTACCCCAACAATGGTTGAAACAGGATTTCCAAAAAACACCTTAGTTCAGACCAGTGGAAGTCGGAGCGAAGTGTATTTGCAGGGAACGGTATGTGAAAATGTTAATTTGATTTTACGAAACGGAGATATTATTGCTGAATTGAGAGACGAAGTTCAGCGAGGCGGTTACGATGTCACCATCATTGGAGGAAGCCAAAAACGTCGTATGGCTCATGATCTTGTTCAGTATATTGACAGTTCTATTTTCATTGTCAATAAATATGACAAAAATAAATCCTATAATCTATTGCTTCCAGTTGATGATTCAATGCGCTCTCCAAAAGCAGTGAAATTTGGGGCAAGGGTTGCCCAGGCATTTGACATAAAAGTTAATCTCATCACTGTATCAAAAACAGATACCTTTGGTGAAGGATATACCCAGGCATCCAAACGGGCCACAAAATTGATGCGGCGTGCCGGGATTAATCATGAGCATCGTTTTGAAACAGGTGATCCCGTAACCGTCATTAAAAAAGCGGCTGGTAATGATCATATTATTGTCATGGGCGCATCCACGAAGAATCCTCTATTTAAATTTTTCACAGGCAGTAAACCAATAAAAATAATGGAAGACTGCCAGTGTCCTGTCCTCATTGTAAAATAAAATATCTAACAGCCTTTTGCTGAATACTTTTATTTATTGGCTGACCCAAAAACGATGGCTTTTGTTTGCCATCATGGTTGGCATTATTATGGTTAATTTACCAACGCCTGTCGGATTATCAGTGGCGGGATACAGGACTCTGATTATAGTGGTGATGGCCATTATACTGATTATTTTTGAACCGGTACCACTACCGGCGGTGGCAATGATGATGCTCATTTTGCAGGTTTTAATGGGAATTGATACATCAAACGGCGTGGCTCAATCTTTTATGAGTGATGCCGTTTTTTTTATTATGGGATCCCTGATGTTGGCTGTGGCTATTGTCAGTCAAGGATTGGATAGTCGTCTGGCGCTGGGGATTATTAAATTAACTGGGAATAAAACCTGGAAAATTATTATTGGTTTTATTGCCATATCGGCATTTTTATCATCATTTATCGGTGAACATACCGTTACAGCCATGATGATGCCTGTGGGATTAACATTGGTTAAAAATTCAGGAGTAGATAAGAGAGATACCTCAAAACTGGCTGCATTATTATTGTTTTCCATCGCTTATGGCAGTGCAATGGGTTCAATCGGTACTCCGTCCGGTGGCGGAAGGAATGTCATTATGCTGGGATATATGAAAGAGTTTGGCGTTGGAAATATTTCATATCTGCAATGGATGAAATACGCATACCCAATGTTGTTGCTCGAAATTCCATTGGCAGCAATTATTTTGTGGTTCACGTTTAAACCAAAACAATTAATATTGGATTCTGCCGTCAGGAAATTAAAAGTACACGTGACAAAAAGCGGTACCTTGAAGGGTAATCAAATATTAACAATTATCATCTTTGTTTTCGTTTTTCTCGGTTGGGTTTTCTTTAGTGCTAAAGTGGGGCTTGGCATTATCGCATTGATAGGCGTTTTTTTGTATTTGGCATTTGGGTTAATACGCTGGGAAGATTTGAATCGCAATACAAACTGGGGTGTTATCATTTTATTTGGTGCCGCTGTATCTATTGGCCTCCATATGAAAGATACTGGTGCAGCATTGTGGGTTGCAGAAACAACCATCGATTGGATGAAAATGATTAGCGAGGATGTTTCCATTTTGAGATGGATTGTGGCCGTTGTGTTGACTGGGTTATTGACTAATTTATTGAGTAATGCTGCCACAGTGGCGGTGATTGGTCCTATCGTCTTGAATATGGGTGGGGATCCTCTTGAAATGGGTTTTTCTACGGCCATTGCATCTGCCTTTGCTTATTTAACGGTTGTAGCTTCTCCAACATGTATGATTATTCACTCCAGTGGATTGGTTCAGCAATCTGACTATCTCCGCGCAGGATGGAAAATGTTTATTATGTCAGTTTCTGTATTATATATTGTATCCAACTTTTGGTAAAATAGAGATCAATTATGTTTCAAAATATAGCACTTAATATTTTATTGACCGTATTTATTGTTGTGATATCCGTTCCACCGGTTTTATTCCTTTATGTATATTTGAAGGATAGGCGGCAGAGCCAGCATTCTATCCTGCGAAACTTCCCACTTTTAGGACGGATACGATATATTTTTGAAATGATGGGTCCCGAGTTGCGCCAGTATATGTTTGATGGAGATACAGAAGCTAAACCGTTTAGCCGTGCCGATTTTACCAACATTGTAGTATCCGGTAAATATATGAAAACGCTTATCGCCTTTGGATCGAAACGAGATTTCAATCAACCAGGTTGGTATTTAAAAAATGCCATGTTTCCCAAGTTAGCTGAAGAGATGAATGTGGTATGTTCACCCAAAATTAAAACAAAACGATATGTAGGCACCGAAGGATTATTTTCTCGGAAGGAAGCGTTGGAAGAAATTGAAATTCAACCGTGGAGTTTAACAGAGGAAGATGCCGTTATTGTAGGATCAAATTGTCAATATCCCTGGTCTGTACGTGGCCCAATTGGCATGTCTGCTATGAGTTTTGGCGCATTGGGCGAAAATGCCATCAGCGCTATGAGTTTGGGATTGGGGAAGGCCACAGGATCTTGGGTGCATACAGGTGAAGGGGGATTAGCCAAATACCATTTACTTGGCGGTGGTGATGTTATTATGCAAATCGGTCCCGGATTATTTGGGGTACGAACAGAGGCGGGTGACTTTTGTCCCGATCGATTTAAAGAAAAGGCAACGAATCCACAGGTGAAAATGTTTGAGTTGAAATTGGCTCAAGGGGCCAAAATCCGCGGAGGACATGTGGAAGGAAGTAAAGTGAATCCTGAAATTGCAGAAATTCGCGGGGTAACACCTTGGAAAAATGTAGATTCTCCCAACCGACACAAACAATTTCACGATACGGCTACATTATTTGATTTCATTGATTTATTACGGGACTTAGGTGGTAAACCCATTGGAATTAAAGTAGTTATGGGTGGTCCCGATTCCGCCAATGAATTATGCAACGCCATGGCAGAAACCGGGCGAGGTCCGGATGCTATTATAGTCGATGGGGGAGAAGGGGGTTCCGGCGCAACGTATCAGGAAATGGCCGACACCATGGGACTCCCAGTAAAGTCGGGTTTAATCTATATGGATAATGCGCTGAGAAAATATGGTGTGCGGGATAAAGTAAAAGTATTTGCCAGTGGAAAATTGTTTAGTCCCGATAAAGTGGCAATCGCCATGGGCATGGGAGCAGATTTGATTAATATCGCCCGGGGTATGATGATTTCTGTAGGGTGTATTGGTGCAGAAAAATGTCATACAAATAAATGTCCAGTGGGTGTGGCCACCACAGATGCAGATCACCAGAAAGGGTTGGTGGTGGATGAAAAACAATGGCGTGTGTTAAACTATGTGATTACCATGAGAAATGGTTTGAACTCTCTGGCCGCTGCATCCGGGTTGAGTAATTATACCCAATTCACGCGGGAACATGTTATGTATAAAGATGAATTTGGACGTGTGAAATCCTTGGCGGAATTATTCCCATACCCAAACGCATGATCGAAGCTCATGCTTGAATCCGAAATTAATATTGCCGTAACTTTCACCGACTCGCAACCAAAGTTTATTTACAAATAAGGAGATTAGAATGGAATTCATTACACCCATTTTTAAATGGTTACATGTAATTGCCGGGGTCCTATGGATCGGCTTACTATATTTTTTCAACTGGATTAACGGCCATGTTGTGGCGACCATGGATGGTGACACCAAGAAGAAAGTGATTCCGGAAATTATGCCGCGAACACTCTACTTTTTTCGATGGGGTGCCGCCTGGACTTGGATAACCGGATTAGTCCTATTGCTTATTGTTTATTGGATGAGCATGAATGATTCAATGTTCACAGAACCAGGTGTTGGAGAATCATTCAGTAAATTCAAACATATGGCATATCTAATCCCATTCTTAATGGTATTTGTGTATGATGCATTTTATAAAAGTGCATTGGTAAAGAATGTACGTGTCGCAACCATCATCAGCTTTTTAGGTATTGCCGGGGTACTATGTTTCCTCGTATTCGTCGCTGAAATGACTGAATATAGAGCATACAATATTCATGTGGGAACGATGTTTGGCTCCATCATGGCCTTTAATGTTTGGTACAGAATCTGGCCCGCACAACAACGGATTATTACGGCGATTAAAAATGGAGAGGCTCCCGATCCTGCAGATGCTGGAATGGCTGGGTTGCGCTCTAAGCATAATACCTATATGTCTGTTCCATTGATTTGGACAATGATTAATGAACATACCGTTGGTGTTTCTCACTATTTAGAGGGTTATGGTGTATTGTTGGTTATGATTGCCTTAGGCTGGCATTTGGTATTCCAACTATATAAAAAATCAGCTAAAGTTCAAGGATTCTAAACTTTTAGAATAATTCTATAAAAAAGCCCTCCGTGAAAACGGCGGGCTTTTTTGTATATACGAGTCTAAAAATATTTAGACGGCACAAGCCATATCGTGGCCACAACATTGAGGTGATTTAATCATACCGCATCCATCAGGGCATTTTGCCACCCCTACTTGAACGCCCGCATCGGTTGTGATATGATCATGCACTAAGTCCTTCCCGCATTTAGCGCATTTGAGTCCAGTGACGCCCATACCACAATGTTCACATGTGAATTCAGCCATTTTATATTTACGTTATTTGGTTGCAAGAATCAGCAGTAATAATTTACACAATCTTGGCTTTTTTATTTAAATAATTATATATATAAATAGGAATCATTCCTGATTATATTTAAATTTTGTCTATCAATATGCGATATAGTGAACAAAGAGAAACTGTTTTTCAAATTTTAAAAGAAACCCAAAGCCATCCATCGGCAGATTGGGTTTATGATAAAGTTAAATCAATCCTACCTCTTGTGAGTTTGGGGACTGTGTACAGAAACTTGGGCGAATTGGAAGACTTAGGTGTTATTAAGTCATTCTCAATGAAGGGAGCCATTCGGTATGATGGAAATGTGGCTGACCATTCTCACTTTATTTGTCGCAAATGTAATCTTATGATGGATTTCCAACCTAAAGATATCTCCACATCATTACATAATGGACTTCCTAAAAATTTCATTGCTGAATCCATGGAGATACAAATATCTGGATTATGCGATAATTGTAAAACACACTCAAAAAAAAGGAACTAATATGTTAGTAACTAAACCTGCTCCGGACTTTAAGGCAACAGCTATTATGCCGGACAACTCATTTCAAGAAGTAAGTCTTTCAGATTATAAAGGAAAAAAAGTAGTGCTTTTCTTTTATCCTTTAGATTTTACTTTTGTCTGTCCAACCGAACTCATTGCATTTGATAAACGACTCGCCGAATTTGAAAAGCGTGGTGTACAAGTATTGGGGTGTTCTGTGGACTCACAGTTCAGCCATTGGGCTTGGAAAAATACAGATGTGAATAATGGCGGAATCGGCAATGTGCAATATCCAATCATAGCTGATCTTGATAAATCAATTGCTCGTGATTATGATGTATTAATTGGTGCAGAATCAGCAACCGTATTCACAGAAGAAGAAGAATATGAAACAACTGTAGGCGGTGGTGTTGCACTGCGTGGATCCTTTTTGATTGATGAAGAAGGCACGGTACGTCATGCTGTTATCAATGATCTTCCATTGGGACGTAATATTGATGAAATGCTTCGCATGGTAGATGCGCTTGATTTCCATACAAAGCATGGGGAAGTATGTCCTGCTGGATGGACAGAAGGTGACGATGGTATGAAAGATACATCAGATGGTGTGGCCAGTTATTTAACGGATCACGCTAACGAACTATAATCTGATTTAAAGTTCAATAAGAAAGCCCCTTCGATTATTCGGAGGGGCTTTTTTTATGCCCATTCAATCCATAAATTTGCCTCCTATTTTCATTCCTAAAATCCACAGATGCTAAAAACTACGCAAAAGCTCATCCATAAACTTCTGGATCACCCCAAATATACATTATCATTTTTGGCGGCAGTGACTATCATTCTCGGCAGTTATCTGCCGGGCGTAAAAATGGATTTTACCATCGAACAGTTATTCAGCCACGATGATCCTGTTATTGAAAGATTCATGACATTTCGAGAAGAGTTTGCCGGCGTGGACAATATTGTATTTCTCATCTATGAATCGGATGATCCCTTTTCTCGTTCGAATTTGGTAAAGAATAGACAAATGGTTGATGCTCTGGCGGAAATTGAAGGTGTTGAATCTGTAAAAAGTTTGGCGAATATTGAGTTATTTACGGAAGGAGGAGAATATCTCCTTCAGCCGGTATATGATGAAATTCCACTCTCAGAGGATTCCTTAAGAGATGCAAAAAGTCGAATTATGTCATCCGAACTGATAAAAAATTATATGATTTCCGAAGATGGTGAAGTGGCAGCCATTCTTGTTGAAATCGACCGGGATTATAATGAGCATAAAGGCCGAGAACGCATACTATCAGAAATTGATCAAATTCAAATGAGCGTGGATTGGGATTGGCATCAGGCAGGATTGCCGGTCATTCGTACACGATATGTGCAATACATGATTGCAGATAATGTAAAATTTTTACTCCCGGTTACTTTTATGTTGATTGCTCTCCTATCACTTTTGTTCCGATCTCTTGTGGGGTTGGTTCTGCCATTGATGGTGGTGGGAATGACCATTGTTTGGACATTGGGATTTATGGTGGCTTCCGGCGTCACTATCAATATTATTTCTTATATGATCCCAACTTTACTTATGATTATTGGTGTAAGTGACTCAGTCCATTTTCTTGTAAAATATTTTCACACTCTCAAGGAGGTTGGCCACCGAAAGAAAGCATTATTTCAAACAGTTAAAAAAATAGGCACCGCTATTTTCCTTACAAGCATTACAACGGGAATTGGTTTTGGTGCGCTTTCTTTTGTGAATATAAAAATAGTTAAAGATTTTGGAATTTATACGGCGGTTGGTGTCTTTTTTGCATTCATTATAACGATTCTTTTTATTCCATCCATGCTTATGATTATCAAGCGAACGCCTGAATCAAAACTGGAAGCATATTCAAGTGGATTCAGAATGCGAATTATTAATCGTGTGATTCTTTTTGTTCGCGCTTATCCAAAGCAAATTATTACAATGGGTATTCTAATTTCAATTATTGGTGCTTTTGGTGCTGTCCAAATGAATCCCCATTCAAAACTATTAGAAGATTTACGACCGGGAAATGTGCTATTAGATGATATGCACGTGGCGGAAGAACGAATGGGCGCTGTCTTGCCCATAGAAATAATTATTGAAGTGGATGATGATGGTCCTTTTGAAGATATCCAAGATGTAGCAGTCTTGACTTTTTTGGATCGACTATCAAATTATGTTTCTAATATTATGAAAGTAGGGAAAGTGGTATCTGTGTCGGACTATATGAAAGAGATTCACCGTGCCATGAATGATGGGGATCCGGCGTTTTATAAAATCCCTGAATCCCGAGAAATGATTGCCCAATATATGCTGCTTTATGAAAGTGAATTTGAATCACTTATGAATATGGATTATACCAAATTGCGCATCGCAGCTCAGATAAAAGATATTGATTCCCGCCGAAGTACAGAAATGGAAAATGAAATCAATAATTATATTTTATCAATCGTACCAAAAGGACTCACTGTTGAGGTCACAGGGACTGCCTTTCTTGCCTTACGGACCAATAATTATTTGGTTCAGAATTTAGCCGGCAGTTTTCTGATTGCTTTTGGCGTGATTACTGTGTTGATGGCATTCCTTTTTCGGTCGGTTAAAATGGCATTGATTTCTGTATTACCCAATATTATCCCAATGATGATTATGGCAGCCGTATTGGGATTTTTCCAAATTCCATTACGTCCAAGTACGGCTATGACATTTGCCATTGCCTTTGGTATTGCCGTAGATGATACACTGCATTATCTCACCCGCTATCGAATGGAATTGGCAGAAGCAGATCGGCACTATCGTCAGGCCAATGATGCCACACTCATGGGAACCGGTATCGCCATGATGTCCACCACCACTATTTTGGTGTCTGGATTTTTCGTCCTCACCTTATCAGAATTCACACCCACCATTCAGTTTGGTACTTTATCGGCCATTACCATTTTATCTGCTTTAGTCGCAGACCTTACATTTCTCCCAGCCTTGTTAAGTCTGGTGAAACCAAAAATTCAGGGTGGAAGAGGCTGACAACCTTTTTCCTGTGCCCTTGTCTTAATAACCCAGTAATTTCAATGTCAATAAACCAAGGTATTAATATGCGTTTCACTATTCTTTCTCTTTTATTCTTAACCATTCTTTCCGCCCAGGAAAAAGCGTATTTCCAACAGCATGTTAATTATGATATTCAAGTTTTACTTAATGATAATGATCATACTATTTCGGCATATGAAAAATTAACGTATCAAAATAATTCACCAGACACATTGAACTTCATTTGGTTTCATATTTGGCCAAATGCCTATAAAGATGATTCGACAGCCTATGCAAAACAGGCGGGTGTGGACTCACGATTTAGTCAATCCGATTCCACCCAAAGGGGATTTATTGATAGTTTAGATTTTTCCATTGATGGAAAAAAAGTTGACTGGGTAAATCATCCAGATTGGATTGATGTAATAAAACTGAGATTGCCTACACCATTAATGCCAAACAAATCGATTCGTATCGAAACACCATTTTTTGTTAAAATTCCGGAAGTATTCTCAAGGTTGGGTCATACCGGGAAGCATTATGAAATGACTCAATGGTATCCGAAACCAGCCGTTTACGATCGAAAAGGGTGGCACCCCATGCCATATTTAAATCAAGGTGAATTCTATTCAGAATTTGGCTCATTTGATGTAAAGATTACCTTGCCAAAAGATTACCGCATTATGGCTACAGGCGATTTGGTGAATGGAGAAGACGAATATGCTTGGCTCGATTCCCTGACATTGGTGGCAGATTCTATTCAGAGTCTTCCCAAAAAAGATTTTAAAAAATGGGTAAAATCTCAAAAGAAGAATAATAAAGAAACGGATATTGATTCCACAGATATTGAAATGAAAACACTTCATTTTCATCAAGAAAAGGTGCATGATTTTGCCTGGTTTGCGGACAAAAAATGGTTGGTTCAAAAAGGAGAACTCTATTTAGCAGATTCCACACAGAAAGTTACCTTATGGTCATTTTATCTACCCAAAAATGCAAAATTGTGGGAAAACTCTATCGAATATCTTCATGATTCCGGCTATTGGTATAGCCGTTATTATGGAGATTATCCATATAATCACATAACGGCAGTGGATGGAGATCTTTCTGCCGGGGGTGGAATGGAATATCCCAATATTACGGTCATTTCAAAAATGCCGGGAAAACAAATGCTGGAAATGGTCATCATGCATGAAGTTGGTCATAACTGGTTTTACGGCATCCTCGGGAGTAATGAGCGATATCATACATGGATGGACGAAGGATTTAATGATTACACTAATATCCGATATTGGCAGGATAAATATAAAGACCAGGACGAGCGGTTTGTTGTTGTGGATTTTATCCAAAATAAATTGGGGATAGGCAGAAATATGAAATTCAGCTGGTTTGAATATATCCGTTATGCAGCCACAGCAAAAAGTCCTAAAGCGCAGCCATTAAATCTGAAAGCAGATGAGTTTATAGATGGGAATTACGGACAGAACTATTCAAAAACGGCTGTATTCACACGCTTTCTCCAGCATTATCTTGGTGAAGAAAAAATGGATGAAATAATGCAGGATTATTATGAAACATGGAAATTTAAACATCCTTACCCGGAGGATGTTCAAACCATTTTTGAAAAGCATTATGGTAAAGATTTAAGATGGTATTTCGATGGCGTTTTTGAAACAACCGACTATGTGGATTTTTCAATTCAGAGGAAAGGGAATCGATTTACTGTATCAAATAAAGGGAAATTAAAAACGCCGGTAGAAGTGGTCTTTTTTGGAAATAACCATGAAGAATTGGAAAGACGCTGGTTAGAAGATTTTGAATGGCGTACGGTTATAAATGCACCGGTTAATGTTTGGTATGCCATCATAGACCCGGATGAGCATATGCCCGATGTGGATCGAACCAATAATGCAACCCGAGCTGAAACCCATTTCCATTTTGTGTGGGATCAACCTACCTATTATGATCGGGATATTAATTATCTCCCCTGGCTATTCAGTTATAATTATTACAATGGGTGGTCGCCTGGACTCATGATGTATAAGGGGGGATCACCGGGATATAATTCCACAACCTCCATTCAAACAATGTGGGACTTTAAAAATGAAAAAATTATAGGGAATATAGCCCACATAAAAAAATTAGATCCTAATTTAAAATTTAAAAAAGCAAATTTGATTTTCAGAGGATCACAAATGGAAGGAAGAACTTTAGGTGCGATTTCTTACACAGGATCATTTGGGGAAAGTGAATCCGGTGGATCCATGTTTTCGGGAATTCAATATGCACATTTAGATTCGGCCGCTTTTGATTCCACTCTTTATACAACCGGTACCCACCCGATAATTGAATTGGGATTTAGTCAGAATTGGCATCCCAAAGGAGAGAAGTATTCATTAAATACGAATACGGAAATCAAATTTGGAGATGGTTTCTCAACAGCCAGTTTTGAAACAAAAATAAAACTGAAGTTTACGAAAAAATTGAAATTAGGTATTCGGATATGGTCCGGTGGATTTATTAATAATAAAAAGGTCCCAAATCATTTTCGTTCCTATTTAAGCGGTGGTGTGGATCCCACTTTTTCATCGTTAATTTTTGACCGGACAGGCCAGTCTCAAATGGCAATCATTCAAAACCAATACCTTCAGCAGGGGCCGGGATTGCGAGGTGTTGTAATGGATGAAAAGGGAATTCCGTTGGCATCGACTGGATTTACCTGGGGAGTGAATGTAGATCCCAGTTTCCCCATTTTTATTGATATAGCAGGTGGAGATGAGTTTAAGGACTCCTACACTGTTGCTGGTTTAAAGTTTGGTCCTATCATTTTACCCTTATACCAGAGTTGGGAAATGGAAGGCAAAACAGCCGAGAATTGGATTTGGGTAAAAGACCGGATGCGATTTACCTTTAATTTTGATTTAGGACAATTAGCACGCTTTTCATTTTAATTATTCTTACTGATAATTGAAATATGTCCAATATTTAAAATCGAGTTCTTTCCAACGGACATTAAGCGCATTAAATTCCACTTACTTTTAACACCATATTATTAAGCATTGGGGTATGAATAGATGACGAAATGGACTAAGAAAAAGTTCGTGGATGATTTACGGGATAATTGTACAAGAGAGATTGCAAAAATAGGTGAAAGAATAATCGAATTTTCTGAAAAAAATGCCACTGAGATGTCATGGGGACGGGGCGATGACCATGGTACATTTACATTTCGTTGCAATTCCGATTTTGGCATGTTGCCCCTATTTCATATGAAGTCGGATGGTCAACTCAATCTGCAGATCAATTTTCTCCGTGAAAAAGAATTACCTAAAATGGTCATGCGTGATATGATTGTAAAATTGGAAGCCAATTTCCTTCGAGATTATGATGAAGAATCCTATCCGGTAGATTCCTATGAAGAAATGGAATTCTTATTCCACACCTATACCCAGGTGGATAAGTTTTTGAGTACCGTTGAAGGGTGTGTTTACCGTTTGAAACAATAATAATGAATTCTATTTTATATTTTATTGGAGCCCTGTTGGCAATTGCCGGTGGGGCTTTTTCTTTTTATTTTTACGCCGTTTCTACCCATCGAATGTTATACAGTCAATGGTGGGTCCCAAGAATATGTCAAATCGAATTACCGGAATGTGTGGCCATTACCAAAACCAAGTATGGACAAATATTTGGAATGCCCAATGCATTATCTGGATCTGTATTCTTAATCTTTTATGCCTATACTCTTTTCAGTGCTGCATTGGGGTGGGTTCCGTCCACACTTCCTTTTGTTATGGGTATCTTAACTATTATTATTGGATTATATCTTATATATGGATTATTTAAACTCAAAACAGTTTGCCCCATTTGTATCACCATCCACACCATAAATTTGGTTATCTTTATTCTGCAACTGGTTATTGTGTATTAATGTAGTTTACTTTTTATTCTTATAGAATGAAACGGAAACTGATAATATATTTTTTGATTATCCCCAGTTTTGTTTGGGGCGCCGTTGGTACCCTCAGAGGTGTCATTCGAGATGCATCCACCCAGCAGCCACTCATTGGGGCAAATGTAATCTTAAAAGGGACGGATCTTGGGGCGGCCACAGATTTGGAAGGAAATTTTGTCATCCCAAATGTATCGGTGGGGAGCTACACCATCACCGTTACTATGATTGGATATGAGTCTATTTCTCGTGCCAATATTCATGTGGTACCCAAACGAACGACTTATACAAACTTTTCTTTAACTCCTCAGGTTATTGAGGGGGATGGGGTGGAAGTAACTGCACGGTATTTTGAACGGGCAAGGGATGCCATTGCCAGCAGTCGATCCGTAGATATAGAAGAAATTCGATCAGATCCTGTAGGGGCATACGATATCATGGCCATGATGCAGAGTCTGCCTTCGGTAATTTCCGGGGCAGATCAATCCAATGAAATCATTGTTCGCGGCGGCAACGCGGGAGAAAACCTTTTTGTCATGGACCATATAGAGATTCCTTTCCCGAATCATTATCCTGAACAGGGGAAAGGGGGCGGTCCCATTACCATGTTGGATACCGATTTTATCGAAAGAGTGGACTTCTTTGCCGGATCGTTTCCTGCACGATATGGAGACAAGTTATCCTCGGTGATGGATATCACCCTTCGGGAAGGGAATCGAGAAAAACATCTCTCGGAATTCAATTTTAGTATGGCTGGGTTTGGTTTCAACTTTGAAGGTCCTGCTTCAAAAAAGGGGACTTATCTCTTTTCATTAAAACGATCATTTCTGGATTTTGTCATTCAGCAGTCTGGGCTAATGGCCATTCCCCAATATTGGACCATGCAGGGGAAGGCAACGTACCATATCAGCCCAACTCAAAAACTCATGTTGAATGTAATTGGCGGATTGGATGCTATTAATATTGAAGGGGAAGATAATCCCAATTTACGCGGTGCAGAAAATGTAGATGTAAACTCAAACCAGTTAACAGCAGGAATAACCTATAAAAACTTATTTTCTAAAAATGGATATAGTATTTTGTCTTTTAGCACAAGTAGGGTTGGGTTTAATACCGATGTTTACCGCATGACTTCTGAGAATGAAAGGGATGTTTATTTTAATAATAATGATGGAGAATGGGAATCCACATTAAAAGGGGATTGGGTGTATCGCATTAGACCCGGCTTGGAAATAAGTACAGGGTTTAATATCAAAGCCATCACACTGGATTATGATAATCGATATGAAGGCGAACCCCGGAAAATTTATGGTTATTCCCTCCATGATACCTTACCGGTCCAACCCATTTCTACTGATGAATTTTGGACAAATTACTATGGGAATCCTAACCTGAGGTATGAAGCCATAGGAATCGTTGGCACCTATGATACCGTCATTACCAAATCAATTTTAGATTATACGAAGTCGGGTATTTATGTTCAGGCGAATTTACAACCACTTCCCAAATTAGAATTAAAGACCGGTATTCGAGTTGAATCCCTAAGTTATACGGGCAAAAGTACTGTGTCCCCAAGATTTGGATTATCCTATCATGTGAATCCAGCTTTGCAGTTTAACTTAGCGGCAGGACGATATTATCAGGCTCCCTTCAATATTCAATTGAATTCGGGCCAAGCGGAAACCAAAAAATTAAAGCATTATTATGCAGACCAAATTGTAACGGGAATAGAATATTACCTCAGGGATGATACCCGGTTCACTTTTGAAATTTATGATAAAAAATACAAGGATATGATTGGGTTAGAATTGTTGTCTGATGGCGCAGGCCGAGACAGTTTAAATTTTAGTAAACTAATAAATGGGTATGAATCCAGTTCCCAGGGGATTGAATTTTTTATCCAGAAAAAATATTCCAATAATTGGTATGGTTCATTGGCGTGGGCCCATTCTACCACCGAAGGAATTGATCCAAGGTCTGGCGATGGGTACCCCAGCGAATTTGATTATGGAGATGTGGTCACCGCCGTGGGAGGATATAAAATCCGATTTATGGATTACCCTTGGTATAATAGGTATAAAGAAACGTGGGTGGCCAAAGCTACCTCCTGGTTGCCCTTCGCTCCGGCAGATGAATTTGAAATTGGACTCAAACTTAGATATATGGGTGGGCGGCCCTATACCCCCCATACCTATGACCCACAAATTCGCGAGTGGGGTATAAATGCAAAAGACCCATGGAATACGTCTCGATATGATGATTATATTCGGTTTGATATTTTGCTGCAGCAGCGCTTCTTTTTTAAGCGGATGAATATGGTAGCCTTTTGGGATATTATGAATGTATTTAACCGGGATAATCCTTGGGCAACTGTATATAAAGAAGATGGCTCAACAGGTATGGCATGGCAGTATAAAACATTTCCTGTGGGCGGCATTATTCTGGAATTCTAAAGTGAACCCCTTAATGAGACTGAAGTAAATTCTTCCATGGGTGCATCACTTTATCTAATCTTTTTAATCATCACTATGTTCATTGGTTTCGCCGTTTTAATCGCCCGCTCCAATCGAGGAGAAGATACATACAACGATCTCGAAACGGAAGAATGGGATTGCCCCGAATGCGGGTTTCATGTTCAGGCAGGGGACACCTGTATTTATTGCGGTGGAGACAAACAAACCTCCCCGTAGTACAGACATTTTCTGGTGTGTAACAAAAAAACTCCCCGTAGTACAGGGATCGTTTTTGGGAATGCCTGTTGGTCGGGGAACATATTGTTAGGAAGGTTTGGTCTCCTGGCGTTTTTTCCTTTTCGGTAACATTTTATTTTTCCTTAAAATTAATTGATAGAAAGAGATAAATATAGTAAATTATAATAGATAAAATATTATCAATAAACCATTATAATAAAGATAAAAGATAAAATGATAGACGAAATAAACTTTCAATTAGATGATTTTAATCCACAAGGTATTGCGGAGAAGCTTTCGAAAAAAATGAAGATTAAACGGCTATTCTTTAATATGACTCAAAAAGACTTGGCCGACCGATCGGGCGTAAGTTATGGGAGTGTGAAGCGATTTGAGATTCATAATGAAATATCATTAAAGCATCTTTTAAGAATAGCATTGGTATTGGAAAGTCTAGACGAATTTCATTCACTTTTTCCCACAAACACTTATCAGACGGTTGATGATATTTTACAGATCGATAAAGTGAAAGAAAGAAAACGCGCCAGAAATGGTTGAAAAAGTAAATATACTAAACATATTTGCCTGGGATCAACCCATGGGGCGCATGGTCATTACGAATGAAAATGTGTGCGTTTTTGAATATGATTCGGATTATTTAAGTACTGGCAAATCTCTTTCTCCATTTCATCTCCCCATTAGACCTGGGGCCATTACAGCGCGGCGAGATCCATTTAATGGCTGTTTTGGTGTATTCAATGACAGTCTCCCCGATGGTTGGGGAAACCTTCTCATTGACCGATTCTTAATCAGTCAAAATATTCGCCCAAATTCCTTATCCATTTTAGATCGGTTAAGTATTGTCGGTCAATCCGGCATGGGCGTTTTAACCTATGAACCGGTATATAAATTCGACTCAATAACAGAAATTAATGATTTAAATATCCTCGCAGCCGAAGTGGAAAAAATATTGGCTGAAACCCAATACGAAAGTGGCATTTTATCTGAATTGGTAGAAATGGGTGGATCATCCGGTGGTGCGAGACCCAAAGTCATGCTCAACATCAATGGAGAACCATGGATTGTTAAATTCAAGTCAACCCATGATCCGGATAATATGGGTGAGGTGGAATATCAATACTCTATCGTTGCGAAAAAATGTGGAATAGAAATGCCGGAAACAAAATTATTAGAGGGAAAGTATTTTGGCGTAAAACGATTTGATAGGGAAGACGAACAAAAAATCCATATTCATTCCGCATCTGGGTTGCTCTATGCAGATCATCGATTCCCATCCCTGGATTATGTGGATCTCATTAAAGCCGCTTTTGTATTAACTAAAAATATTGAAGAAGCGTATAAATTATTTCGGCTCATGGCTTTTAATATTTTAACGGGCAATAAGGATGATCATGCAAAAAACTTTTCCTTCATTTTCAAAAAGGGGCAATGGTTGGTGTCTCCCGCTTATGATTTAGTCCCCAGTGATGGATATAACGGAAACCATTCCACCACAATTTTAGGGAAAGGTCGGGCCGCTAAAAATGATATTCTGGAAGTGGCAAAATTGTGCAATCTCAATCAGAAAAAAGCAGAACTGATTTTTGATATGGTTTATGTCAATTGTAAAGAAATCCGAATAAAAGGATTCGAATAATTTCTTTTTAGATCATTTCAAAAAACAAACATTACTGTGCATAAATTCCATGTAACTTGTGCCAATAATAATCATGAAATTTAAATTTCTAAACAGCTTTTCCCCTTTAACACGTTTTTTAATGAAAGCGGGGGCCATCTATATTATATGGTATTTAATTTATGATTATTATTTACTTCCAGATGGCCGACTGGATGCATTCCTTAGTCTATCCGGTGTGAATTTAGCCGGTGGTATTTTGAATATGTTTGGTTGGGATA
>JACNKN010000087.1 GCA_014382015.1 Fidelibacterota bacterium
CTGATTCCTGCCCGCCACCTTCTATTTATTTCAATTGTGGCAGGCGGGAAGGCGGGAAATGCAGTCAATACTGGTATTATGGATAATGTTTCCCCTGTCCCGTACCTTAGGTCGGGAAACGAAAAGTTAGAATGCAATGGAAATCCCGTCAGTATTGCGGGGCAGGGAAAATTTAAACTTTTTAATTTGTGTATCGGGTTTTGCAAAGCCTTCAATAAATGAATCCAGCGAGATGTTTTTTTTCTTCTATTTAAAATATAATTTCCCCGACTGTTTTATGGGAATAATCAAATGAACAACGGATTTCACTGGAATAAGTGGACACGCAAAACACACCATTGGGGTGCCATTGTCATTTTAATCCCAATTATGATTATTATCGGATCTGGAATTTTACTGCAAGTCAAAAAAGAAATCGATTGGATTCAACCGCCGACATTAAAGGGTATAATAAAGAATAACCCCTCTATTTCTTTTGATGAAATTTTGAGCATTGCAAAAACAGTCTCAGAAATAAAAATTAATAGTTGGGCGGATATTGATCGATTGGATGTGCGAATAAATAAAGGGTTGGTGAAGGTTCGGAGCAAAAATAATTGGGAAGTTCAAATTGATACCCAAACAGGTAAAGTGCTTCAAGTTGCCTATCGCCGGTCTGATATCATTGAGTCCATTCATGACGGGTCATGGTTCCATGATAAAGCTAAACTATGGATTTTTCTCCCAACAGGTCTTATTCTCCTTATCTTATGGCTCACGGGCGTTTATATGGTTGTTTTACCCTATACAGTCAAATGGAAACGAAACAGAAAATCATGAAATATATCATTCCATTTTTTCTTTGTTTCATGATTTCATGTGCCACACCCACATATGATATTATTATCAAAAATGGAAAAGTCTTCGATGGGTCCGGAAGTGCGTTTTTTATTTCCAATATTTATATCAGGGATGGGAAAATCGCTTATGTGGGGAACCAACCTAAAGCCGTGGCACCCCAAATAATTGATGCCACCGGATTAGTTATCGCTCCAGGGTTTATCGATATGCATACTCATTCTGAGCGAAAAAGTTTGGATTTTTCTCCTGTTGAAAATTATCTTCAGCAGGGAGTCACAACCATGGTCGGTGGTAATTGCGGTTCCTCTCCTTTCCCAATCGGTGATTTTTTTGCCAAAACAGATTCTACCGGTATTGGTCCCAATTTAGCACTCCTTGTTGGGCATAATACCATACGCCGTAAAGTTATGGGCACTGAAAACCGTTTGGCTACAGAAACAGAAATAAAGGAGATGCAATCGTTGGTTCATTCCGCCATGGAGGATGGTGCTTTTGGGATGTCCACGGGATTAAAGTATATCCCCGGGGCCTATTCCAATTTGGATGAGGTTGTGGCTCTTGCTTCAGTCGTATCTAAGAATGATGGATTTTATGCAACCCATATGCGGGAAGAAGGCATTGGTTTACTTGAATCGGTGGAAGAAGCTATAAATATCGGAAGGCAATCCAATCTACCCGTTCAAATTTCCCACCACAAAGCAGTAGGGAAATCTATGTGGGGCCAAAGTATTAAAACACTTGAAATGGTGGATAATGCGCGAAAAAAAGGATTGGAAATCACCCTGGATCAATACCCTTATACGGCCACAAGTACGACCCTTAAAGTTGTTTTCCCGGCTTGGTCTTTAGCCGGCGGTCATGAAAAATTAAAAGAACGATTGGATGATCCAAAGCAACGGCAAAAAATAAAAGATGGTATTGTGTGGAATATCGTTTATGATCGAGGCGGCGGCGACCCTGCCAGTATTGTGGTCGCAAGTTATCCAACCGAACCCAGTCTGAATGGATTGAATCTGGCTGAGATTACCCAATCCAAAGGATTTAAACCGACAGCGGAAAATGCAGCTGAAGTTTTGATGGATATGGTATATGCTGGCAATGGATCGGGGATTTATCATTGTTTAAATGAAGATGATGTCCGGCGAATTATGGCCCATCCCCAAGTGATGCACGCCTCAGATGGAAGTACCATCCAATTTAACCATGCACTACCTCATCCGAGAAATTATGGAACCTTTCCCCGAGTATTAGGAAAATATGTTCGAGATTTAAATGTAATTTCTCTTGAAGAAGCGATCCGAAAAATGACCAGTTTTCCGGCCTCAATCCTTGGTTTATCAAATCGGGGGAAAATTAAAAATGATTTTTGGGCTGATTTGGTTGTCTTTAATCCAAAAACAATTATGGATATGGCAACCTGGGATAAACCCCATCAATATCCATCGGGAATTTCCTGGGTGATTGTGAATGGTAAAGTCGCTATTGATCATGGAGAATGGACAAATATTTTATCTGGAAAGGTATTGAAAAGACATGAATAAAAAACAAATGATTAGACTCATTATGATCATGCCCTTGTTAATAACGGCTAGTTATGGGTCTCACCCCCGCCCTGTTTATGGGAAAAATGGCATGGTGGTTTCCACCAGCCGCCATGCGTCGCAAGTGGGCATTGATATCCTTAAAAATGGGGGGAATGCCGTGGATGCAGCTGTGGCTGTGGGATTTGCTTTAGCCGTTACTTCCTCTTCTAATGGAAATATTGGCGGCGGTGGATTTATGGTGGCTCGATTCGCCAATGGAAAAACCTTTACCTTAGATTACCGGGAAATGGCACCTGCCAAAGCACATCGGGATATGTTTTTGGATGAAGATGGAAATCCAACGAAAGGAAAATCTCTATTTGGACATTTAGCTTCTGGCATTCCTGGATCTGTAGATGGTTTACTCAAAGCTTGGCGAGATCACGGATCGGGGAATATCTCCCTAAAAGAATTATTGGGCCCTGCAATCAAGTTGGCGGATAGGGGATTTGACTTATCCTATTATGAAGCAAATCGATTTAACCGAAGCAAAGAACGGTTAAGTCAACACTCTGAGACAAAAAGAATTTTTACCCGGGACGATCGCACGTGGGAAATGGGCGATATTTTTCTTCAAAAAGATTTAGCCAAAACCTTAAAGCGTATTGCAAAAAAAGGTCGAGACGGCTTTTATTCTGGAAAAACAGCTGATTTTATTGTGGCAGAAATGGAATCAGGTGGCGGCTGGATTACCCATGAGGATTTGAAAAATTATGAATCTAAATATCGAGACCCAATAACCGGATCTTTTGAAGGGGTAGATATCATTTCTATGGGACCGCCAAGCTCTGGGGGAATCTTATTGGTTCAAATGCTCAATATGGTGAATGAGATTCAAAAACAATCCAAAGAGTTTCCCATCGATTTTACCTGGAATTCCTCAGATTATATTCATGCAATTATCGAAATTGAGCGCAGGGCTTATGCTGACCGGGCGGAACACTTAGGCGATGTTGACTTCTGGGATGTTCCTACTGAAATGCTTCTTTCGAAGTCTTATGCCGAGCAAAGGGCCAACCAAATTAATCTATCCAAGGCCACGTCTTCTCAATTGGTAAAGCATGGTGATAATTCAACCAAAGAAAGTGAAGAAACCACCCATTATTCTGTGGTGGATAAAGAGGGGAATGCTGTTTCAGTCACCACCACCATTAATTGGGGATATGGAAATGGTGTTACTGTCACAGGAGCCGGATTTTTACTCAACAATGAAATGGATGATTTTTCCATTAAACCTGGTGTCCCCAATGTATTTGGATTATTGGGTAATGAGGCAAATAAAATTGAAGCAAAAAAAAGACCACTTAGTTCTATGACACCTACAATAGTATTAAAAGATGATAAACCCTTTTTAGTCCTGGGTACACCTGGTGGATCAACCATTATTACTACTGTTCTTCAAAATATTTTAAATGTAACCCTTCACGAAATGGACATAAAAGAAGCTGTTTCTTCACCGCGATTTCACCATCAATGGATGCCGGATATGGTGTTTTATGAAAAATTTGGACTCGCCAGTGATATTATTGAGGATTTGAATGCACGGGGTCATGACATGAAACTCCGCGGAAATATCGGGGAAGCAAATGGCATTATGATTGACGAAAAAGGATATTGGGGTGGCGCCGATTCTCGTGGAGAAAATATTGCGATTGGCTATTAATATTTTAAGCTAAATCCCTTACGGCAAGCTGGCCGCATCCTGCATCAATGTCAGTCCCCTTACTCCAACGAACAGTCACGGTAAATGGAGCATCCTTGAGTGAATGTAGAAATCCATGAATGTTATCTTCGTTTGGCCGGTTATACTCTCCCCCAATTTCATTATAAGGAATCACATTCACTTTACATGGAAGTGATCGAAGTAAATCAATGAGTCTTTCACCGTCTTCCGGAGAATCATTCACCCCTTCAAGAAGCACATATTCAAAAGTAATAAACCGATGTATTTTTTTGTAATAATAATGGGCCGAATCAATGAGAGATTTTAATGAATGTGTCTTCGTCAGGGGCATGATTGTATTTCTACTTTTTTCATTCGACCCATTTAAACTGATCGCCAATTTATATTTATGACCCTCATTGGCCATTTGCCGAATTTTTGGCACAATTCCAGCCGTAGAAATCGTAATTCTTCTGGCGCCATATCCCATTTTTTGGTTTAATATTTTTGCCGCTTCCATAACATTTCTATAATTTAAAAAGGGTTCTCCCATCCCCATAAAAACAACATTTGTGATCTTTGAATTTGACTGTGCTTGTAAATGAATAACCTGATCCACAATTTCACCGGAACTGAGGTTCTTGATAAACCCCATGGATGCTGTGGCGCAGAATTTGCAATCGACAGCACAGCCAACCTGACTTGAAATACATATCGTCGTTCGCTTTCCATCCTTCATCAACACCGATTCAATTTTTTGCCCATCTAAAGTTTCAAATAAAAACTTTCGAGTGAATTCCGTATCTGATCCACTTATTTTGGTGATTCTCAATGGATGAAGCGGAATAATATTTTCAAGTTTTTCCCTAAGCAACTGGGGAAGGTTTTCCATTTCACTCCAAGTGACGACTCCTTGATTATAAATCCAATTTTCGATTTGTTCTGCGCGGAATGGAGATTCACCTAACTCTGTTAAAATGGATTCTACTTCATTTTCATTCAGGTCTAAATAGGATTTTTTTATGGCATTTTTTGGCCGAGACATGGGTTTGAATTTCTATCTTCCATATTGGTCTCACAAGACATTCGTGTTGTTTCATCCAGAGACGTCTAGTAATTTTTCGCCCCATTTTATTTAAACAAGGATTCAGATGGAAAACCAAACCGATTTACAATTACTTGAAAAATTAGATGATGTTAAAAACCGCTTCTTCAGCGAAATAGCTAAATCTATCATTGGCCAAACAGATGTATTGAATCATATCTTGATTGCACTCCTGTGTAAAGGTCATACATTAATTGTTGGCGTACCGGGATTAGCAAAAACGCTCATGATCAAATCCATGGCTGATTTGCTGGACCTAAATTTTAGCCGGATTCAGTTTACACCCGATTTAATGCCCAGTGATATTACCGGAACTGAGGTGATTGAGGAAGATCAATCAACAGGTAAACGAAATTTTCGTTTTTTTAAAGGACCTGTTTTTGGCAATATTATTTTGGCCGATGAAATCAACCGAACACCGCCTAAAACACAGGCGGCGCTACTCGAAGCGATGCAGGAACATAAAGTTACTGCAGCAGGAAACACCTATGATTTAGAAGAACCTTTCTTCGTTCTGGCGACTCAAAATCCGATTGAGCAAGAGGGGACCTACCCACTCCCGGAAGCACAGCTAGATCGCTTTATGTTTAATATATTAATTGATTATCCAACCCATGAAGACGAAGTATCCATCGTGAAAGTCACAACGGCGGATAAGGGACCTAAATTAAATAAAGTTATTTCTCGGGAAGAAATCCTGGAATTTCAGGATTTGGTCCGGCGCGTCCCTGTGGCAGATAATGTTATTGAATATGCGGTGAATTTAGTCAGCGCCACACGTCCCGGTGAGAATGCGAAAGATTTTATAAACGAATGGATTGATTGGGGAGCAGGTCCCCGGGCATCCCAATTTTTAATTCTCGGTGCAAAAGCGATAGCAATACTGGATGGCCGCCCTACTGCAGATATTGATGATATTAAGTCACTTGCCTTGCCTGTTTTACGTCATCGCGTATTACCAAATTTTAATGCTGAAGCCGAAGGTGTGAGTGTAGATGATATTATTAATCGATTAATTGAATAATCGTTTGATGTTAAATCATAAATATTTAAAACGTAATTATTTAAAAGATCTCGTCAATCAATGCTTGATTACGTTTTACGTTTTAAATAATTACATCTGTGTAAATACAAACCTCCATAAATGACCGACCAAAAAACATCTAACATCGCGCGTGTAGCACCAAACGTTATGGATAAACGAAAATACCTCGACCCGACAATTGTCGCCAAAATCGATAATATGGCCCTCCGCGCACGGTTAGTTGTTGAAGGATATTTGATTGGTCAGCATAAAAGCCCCTATCATGGGTTCAGCGTAGAATTTGCAGAGCACCGCGCTTACGGACACGGGGATGAAATTCGTCATATTGATTGGAAGTTGTACGGAAAAACAGATCGGTATTACGTAAAGCGATATGAAGAAGAAACCAATCTCCGATCTTATATTTTACTCGATACCAGTCAATCCATGACTTACGGAAGTGGGCCTATTTCCAAACTTGAATACGCCAGTTATTTATCTGCGGCTCTCACTCATTTAATGCTAAACCAAAGAGATGGAATGGGTCTGGTTTTATTTGATGAAAAAATACGAAAGTTTATCCCCCCTCGTGCCGCCCCATCCCATGCCAATATAATTATGGGAGCATTAGACAATATACAATCCGGTCATGATACCCAAATTCGCCCTACATTGGATCATATGGCAGAACGAATTAAAAAACGCGGTTTAGTTATATTGATTTCTGATTTACTGGATGATCCGGAACAAGTTTTGATGGGATTGAACCATTTTAGACATCATAAACAGGAAATGATCGTTTTTCATCTATTAGATCGCCAGGAACAGGATTTTCAATTTGGTGATCGTACAAAATTCCGGGATATGGAAACAGGCAAAACAATTACAACCGAACCCTGGCATATTCGATCGGCGTACCAGAATGTCATTGAATCCTTTCAACAAAAATATCAATTGGGATGCCGAAATCAGCGAATAGATTACGTCCCCCTTTTTACAGATCAGCCCCTGGATATTGCCCTGAATGAATATTTAAATAAACGGAAACGAACCGGATAAAAAAATCCCCTGAATATAAATATTAAGGGGATTTTAATTTCAAATGGTGTTGGTTAATAAATCATCCACCTAGCTTTTTCGATTTTTCAAAATAGCGTGTTGCCCCATCCATATCACCTTGTTTAATTAAAACACGAGCCATGCCTTTGTAATGTTCCGGGTTATCCGGTTCCAGGGCAATGAGTTCACGATAAAACTTGGATGCCCTGCGCCATTTCTCCGCATTTTCAAATGTTTGGGCCATCCCCACCAAAGCTTCCGTATCATCCGGGTTTAAATCATATGCATACATAAAGGCATCTTCTGCATCCTGAAAATTATCCAATTGCATATTCAATACACCCAGATTGAAATAGAGATCAGATTTCCTCATTTTATCTGTTTCGGTCTTAATCGCTGCTTCAAAGGTCTCCACCGATTTTTCTTTGTCACCTAAATCATAATAAAGTGTCGCTAATTGGCGAATAGCGAGTGTGTTGGATGGGTCCAATTCAACTGCTTTTTTTACATATATTACTGATTCTTCCTTTTCTCCCACTCGAGAAAGAATTTGCCCTAAAGCTAAATTGGCCTGAAAGTCGTCTGGCATCATATCCGCCGCTTTCCTGGCATTTTTTACTGCCAATTCTTCATTCCCCAATTCAAAATAACACGTGGCAAGTATTGAATAAGTTTGCCCTTCAGACGCATCTATATTGGCAGTCTCTTCGAACTTTTGAGCCGCTTTTTCTAAGGTTAATTTTTCTTTGGTACCTTTGTAATCATTGAATAGGCGGACAGCATTATTGTAGTTATCAGCCCAAAACATGGATCGATAGTTTTTTACCATCTCTTTTACGGGTCGACTCACGTCAAGAATTTTTTTATCAGGATCTGTTGCAATTGCCCGATCAAACATTTCATTCATTTGATCCCATTCCCCTTTTTTAGCATGAACATGATACCCAATTTGGACCATTACTTCAGGATTATCCGGTTCAACTTCTAACGCTTTGTGGAGAAACTCTTCCGCTTTCTCCCAATCTTCATTCTGGATGTATAGCTTTGCAGATGTGTATTCCTGTGTTGGACACCCCCAAAATGCCAAGCTCAATACAGGCAATAATAAAATCTGTTTGCGAAAATTTAAGAACATAGATTCCTCTCGTTTTTTATCAATTATTACTCCTATAAAATTAGGGTTGATCATATCTTTTTTCAAGACTAAACCATCATAATTAAAATTTACTTTTTATTTAATTCGGACTTTCTATTGGCCAGGGAAGTTCTTTATTTATTTGTTTAATAACAGATTTTTCAAATTGCGCTCCCGGAATCTGAATTATTTCTTCAGCTAAATATCCGCCAATTTCACCTGCCGTCTTTCCACGGTACCCTTTAGATAAGGCAGCCATAAATCCAGCTGCAAACATATCACCTGCACCAGTTGAATCTTTTGCAATGATTGGGCGGGAAGAAATTTTGTATAGGTCACCTTTCTCAATAACATAACATCCTTTTTTCCCTAGTTTGACAGCAGCCATATTCGCAATTCGTCCCAACGATTTCGTTGCTTTTTCTATATTCTCTGTATCAAATAAAATAGATAATTCTGCCTGATTGGCAAAAACGACATCTACTTCCTCTTCTATTAAGGTTAAAAATGCATCTCTATATCTATGGACTGCAAATGGATCGGCTACATCAAAGATTACCTTTATTCTATTATCTTTTGCGATTGACAGCGCATGCGTAATGGCAGATTTTTGGGATTCTGTATCCCACATGTATCCTGTAAAATAAAAAATATCTGCCTTTGCCAATAATGATTCATCAATATCCGCAATTGAAAAATCCTGACACATACCCAAATGAGTATTCATGGTTCTTTCGCCATCCGGTGTCACAAGAATTATACTGGAGCCAGTCGGCCCATCACTTATAACCAATCGTGAATTAATTCCGTATTTTTCAACCTGAGCTTGATAAATTTCACCAAATGCATCATTCCCAATTTTACCGGAGATAACGCCCTGGATTCCTAATCCGGCGCAAGCGAGAAGTGTATTTGGCGCAGATCCTCCCGGATGAAAAATGGGCAATCTGTTATTAAAATAATTCATCAATTCTTTTTGACGATTTTCATCCACAAGGTGCATAATTCCCTTTTTTACGCCAAGATCTTTTAAATCGTGGTCCTCAACATTAATAACAACATCTATCAATGGGTTTCCTATCCCGAAAATGGCTACCGTACTTAATTTCATTTATTATGCTTATGTTAATTTAAAAAAAGATTTATTATAGAAGGCTTTGCAAAGCCTTCTATAAATTAGGAAATGGTTACTGCACTTATCCCAGAATCCTATTTTCTATTCTAATTAGTTTACATGGGTTGGATAATTGACTTCAAGCTAGATTTTTGAGTTCTTGATTATTTTTAATTTAATACGACGTATGATTTATATTTTCTTGCCTAGTGAAGGGCATAAACGGTATATTGTGATATAATGGGCTCCAAAACCTTTGCTATAATCACCGATGTTCATTCTAATGTTGAATCTTTGAAGCACTCAATTTCAATTATCAATGATCGGGATGATATTGATCAAATCATCTGTCTGGGTGATTGCTTCGCCCTGGGTCCAGATCCAATCAACACATTAAAAATTTTAAAAACACTTCCCGACTGCATATTTATTCGCGGGAACCATGACCGCTATTTGCTGGAAAAATTGTGGACTCAAGAACGGCCAAATCTTGAAGGTATGTCTCCCGATGATCCGATTTGTCAAGCCATTGTAGCCAACGAAGAGTGGACAGCAAACGAACTGGGAGATGCCGGTGTTGAATTTTGTTCTGCCATGCACATCGCCCATCGTGAAATCATTGGAAATACATTAGTTGAATTCACCCACGCCTGGTATCAACGAGATGACCAACCGCCATCAATGGACGAAGCGTTAGCCTGGCGAAATCATGTGGCAGCAGCTCATCCGGAAATTGAACAATATATTTTTATACATGGCCATGTACATATACCTCGAAATGAAACAAAAGATAATTTAACGATCCTTTGCCAGGGAGCTACCGGATTACCCTTTGATGAAGACCCCCGGGGAGCCGTTGCATTTCTTTCAGTGGGGGAATCCTTTCAATGGGATGTCATTCGATATGATTATAACAAATCAGGGACTATTGATTTGCTGGAAAAACGCCAACCGCCATTTTTTCAAAATTTACAGAATACAGTCCGATACGCTTCCATTCGAAACGACCTTTAAGGTCAGCCCCCTTTCCATGTAATTTCTTTTTCTCATTAGACATAAAATCATGCCATATTTTGATCATAGTGCCACCACACCGATTCATCCAAATGTTTTGAATAAAATGATGGATGTGGCCCAACATAATTTTGGGAATCCATCCAGTGTTCATGCGTCCGGGAGAAAATCCAAAGCCATCATAGAAGAATCACGTAGAACAATTGCCACTGCCATTCATGCATCCCCATCAGAAATTATTTTTACCGGCGGCGGTTCCGAAGCAAATAATATGGTGCTGTGGACTTTAATTCAATCGGATAAAAAACATGTGGTCACCTCTGCTATTGAGCATCCAGCTATTCTTACCGTTCTAAATAAACTGGAGCCTATGGGAATTTTCCATACGGTTCTCCCCGTAAATCACCATGGACGGGTGGATCCGAAAAGGTTAGAAAAATCAATTCAAGCCGATACAGGATTAATATCGATCATGATGGCCAATAATGAAGTTGGGACCATACAACCCATCACTGAACTCATAAATATTGCCCAAAACCACGGAATTCCATTTCATTCAGATACAGTTCAAACACTTGGAAAAATTCCTCTTTCGGTTCAAGATATTCAGGCAGACTTTATGAGTTTTTCAGCCCATAAACTTTACGGCCCAAAAGGTGTTGGGTTTTTGTATAAAAGAAAGGGGTTGTCTCTCAATCCTCTCATTATTGGGGGCGGTCAGGAAGGCAAACACCGTGCAGGGACGGAAAATGTTCCTGGAATTGCCGGTATGGGAGAAGCGGTTCGGCTCGCTTCAAAAAATCTGGCCAAACGCATGAAACATCTGGAAGAATTAGAATTAGTTTTCATCACCTATTTGAATCGGGAATGCTCCGGCGTCATTATTAACGGTGACCCAAATCACCATTTGCCCGGTGTAATCAGTGTGTCCTTCCCTCAGAATAGAAGTGATATTCTCCTTGCAAAATTAGACCGCCTGGACATGGAAGTATCCAGTGGCTCTGCTTGCGGATCAGGATCCATCAAACCCTCTCCTGTCCTGGAAGCAATGGGTATTCCTGAAGCACAAAACATTTCTACACTTCGATTCAGTTTCGGCCGTGAAAATACGGAAGAAGAAGTGATTCAACTTGCAAAGGCTTTGAGTCAATTCGCCAATGGCTGATCATATCATCGTTGGAATCAGCGGGGGTGTAGACAGTTCAGTCACAGCCCTCCTCCTTCAAAAACAAGGCTTCGACGTAGAATGTGTTTTTATGAAAAATTGGGAGGGGAATGATGATGAATATTGCACGGCTGAGGAAGATTATAAAGACGCCCTGGCAGTTTGCGATCATTTAGGATTACCCCTTCGCAGTGTGAATTTTTCACAGGAATACTGGGATAAGGTATTCCAATATTTTATTGATGAATATAAAAAAGGGCGTACACCGAATCCGGATGTATTATGCAACCGTGAAGTGAAATTCAAGGCTTTCATGGATTATGCTTTGGAATTAGGGGCAAAAAAGATTGGGACGGGACATTATTCAATTATAGATGATTCGAACGGATATTTTAGACTTCTCAAAGGATTGGACCCAGGAAAGGATCAAAGTTATTTCCTTTATTTACTGGATCAAGATGCCCTGTCCAAAAGTATGTTTCCTATTGGTGAAATTAAGAAAAAAGACGTTCGTAAACTGGCAGAAGAATCGGGTTTGGTTAATCATGCTAAAAAGGATAGCACTGGTGTATGTTTTATCGGAGAGCAGAAATTCTTCAAAGAATTTCTGAAAAAATATATTCCGGCAAATCCAGGAATAATTGAAACAATTGATGGACAGGTTTGCGGAGAACATGACGGTTTCATGTATTATACAATGGGGCAGCGAAAAGGGTTGGGTATTGGCGGCGGTCATGGATCCCTTGAAGCACCCTGGTTTGTGGCTGAAAAAGATTTAGACCGAAATGTCCTTATCGTGGCCCAGGGGCACGATCATTCTTCCCTGTATCATGGGCAGTTAATGGCAGACGAGGTACACTGGATTAATGGATCCGTTCCCGATAATTTGTCGGGAATATCCGCAAAAATTAGGTACCGTCAAGCTGATCAAAAGTGTGAGATTACTGAATTATCTACAGAACAATGCACAGTAAAATTTGATAAACCTCAATTCGCAATCACACCGGGACAGTCCGTTGTCTTTTATCGCGGGAATGAATGTCTCGGCGGGGCTATGATAGATAGCCGAAAATAATTCAAAATTCACTGGAACAAATACAGTCTTTTCTTTGTATTTTATCCATACGTATGAAGCCAATCATTAAAGGAATAACATCACTCGCCTTACTTTCTGCTCTGGCATTCGGACAATTTCGTTCCCAATTGCCAAACCAAAGCATGCCGGTAAACACCCGCGGGTTATCCCATGCCCAGGGATTGTCTTTACTTGATCCCAGTCGTTTTTCCATGAATCATAATTTTGGAATGAGTATGATGAGTGTTGGTGGACAATCTATGTCTGTTGGTGCTTATACCAATCAAATGAATTATATGTTTAAGGATAATTTGAGGTTGTCTACCCAGTTTAGCTTAGCTTCACCCATGGGCGGTGTTAATCCTTATGCGAATAATGGATTCGGTGGATCCCAGATTTACTATGGCGCCAGCTTGGATTATCAACCCACAGAAAATTTATTCGTAAAATTCAGCATGAATAATTATCCCCGATATGGCTATGCCAGACCATACTCTAGCCTATATCATACGCGATAGTGGCCAAGTTAAAACGCCGTAAATCATCCAAATTATTTTCACGTTCCCGTAAAAAATCCCGGGGAGGAAAACAACGAATGGGCTTAGTCAATACTGGAATTGCCGTATTATCCCTCCTATTGGTTGCATTTATATTTTCTTTTTCCGGGAGACAAACCCAAAGGGGTATCCCAATAGAAGTTAAATTCCCCTCCCTGCCGGATACACCTCAACTGGCAATAGATATCTATGAAGAGAATCCGGTATTTGAGATTGAAATTGAAATATTAAATGGCTGCGGAGAACCGGGACTTGCGGCGAAATTTTCAGATTTATTAAGAAAAAAACAAGTGGATGTTGTCCGTTCTGAGAATGCAGATCATTTTGAATACGAAAAAACCATTCTCATTCAAAGAAACGAAAATGTAGAAGGCATGAAATATGTTGCAGCTGCATTGGGGTTTGATATTGAAAATAATGAACATATTGTCACATCCGTTGATCCAAATATAGATGTTGATCTCACTTTGATTATTGGTAAAGATTACCAAACGATTTCGTCGATACAATCCTACTTAAATTATTAAACTTAAACCGTTGACAAATACTTCATCTGCCGCCACAGTCACTTCCAGTGATTTGGCCGGACAAATTGCACAATTAGCATTGGATATGAAAGGGGATCAAATCCTCAGTCTTGATGTAAAAAATCTGACAAGTATTACAGATTACTTTATTATTTGTTCTGCCGATACTGATATCCAGGTAAAAGCGATTGCGGATTCCGTTCGCAAAAATACAGATCATAAGCCAGTCCGAGTCGAAGGGTATGAACAATTAAATTGGGTGTTACTCGATTATATTGATGTAATAGTCCATATTTTCCGAACCACCGAACGAAATTATTACCAGATTGAAAAACTCTGGGCAGATGCACCTACCACCGAATATTCAGATGACGATTTTAGCACAGTTAATTCAATCGCTGGCTGATTCCCTTTCCGCTCTCGGGCTTCCAAGGCGGGATATCAAATTATCTCCTCCCAATAATCCTGATTTTGGCGATTTTGCAACCAATGTGGCGCTCACACTTGCGAAGGATGCAGGAACACCGCCCATTCAAATTGCAAATGATATCAAGGATAATCTTGATATTCCAACTTCGTTTATTGAAGAAGTAACTGTTACACCACCGGGGTTTCTCAATTTCAAAATAGCGCCTGCCTATTATTATCAAATTTTATCTCAAATACTAACAGATAAATATTTTGGGCGTGGGTCATCCGGTAAAGGGAAAAAAGCAAATGTAGAATTTGTGAGTGCAAACCCTACGGGACCCCTTACTGTGGGTCATGGTCGGAATGCTGTTTTGGGAGATACCGTTTCAAATATTCTCGAATGGAATGGATATGAAGTTACCCGTGAATATTATTTTAATGATGCGGGACGCCAAATGCGAATACTGGGTGAATCAGTTGAAGCCCGATATTTTGAGATTTTGAAAAAAGATTCTGCATTCCCGGAAGATGGATATCAAGGAAGTTATATTAAAGATATTGCTCAGACTATTTTGAAAGAAAAAGGGGAAAGCCTACGGACATCTGACCCCATATTTAAAGAACAGGCTGAAAAAACCATTTTTGCTGATATTAAAAAAAGTTTAATTAATCTTGGTATCCATTTCGATCAGTTCACCAATGAAAAAACATTTTATGAAAATGGAGATATTGACCGTTTTCTTGAAGAACTCAATGCCAAAAATCTGATTTATGAAAAAGAGGGTGCCACGTGGTTTCGAGCCACTGCTTTAGGCAAAGATCAAGATCGTGTTTATATCAAAAGTTCCGGGGAACCTACCTATCGTGTACCGGACACAGCCTATCACAGAGATAAAATTAACCGAGGATTTGACTTAATCATTGATGTTTTCGGTTCTGACCACACGGATGCATATCCCGATGTTTTGCTGGCACTAGAAGCGTTGGGCGAAAAAACAGATAATATTCGCGTCCTTATTTACCAATTTGTTACCTTACTGCGTAGTGGTGAAAAAGTGAAAATGTCCACTCGAAAAGCCAATTTTGTCACCATGGATGATTTGGTGGATGAAGTCGGTGCCGATGTAGTCCGTTACTTTTTTATTATGCGCGGAATGAATACCCATCTCAATTTTGATTTAGATTTGGCCGCGGACCAGTCTGAAAAAAACCCGGTTTTTTATTTACAATATGCCCATGCGAGAATTTGCAACATTATTAAACACGGTAAAGCCGTGGGTATCTCTACAAACAGTGAGTATAACCCAACATTATTAGATAATCCTGCAGAAATTCGATTATTGAAAAAGTTGGAACAGTTTCCATCCGTAGTTGAGAATATCCTCCAAACTCTGGAACCCCAGGCCATCGCAACTTATTTGCATGATACAGCTAATTTCTTCCATAAATTTTATGCTGAATGTCGCGTGATTACAGATGATACTGACTTAACAAACGCGCGCATCGCCTTAGTGAGCGCTACCCGAATCATCCTCGCCAATGGATTGGGGTTGTTGGGAATTTCATCGCCGGAAAAAATGTAAATGCCTGGTTTTATCGAAACGGAACTACAATTTCTCATCCTATGTTTTACGACCCTTTTTACGGTGGTCAACCCTTTGGGAATCACACCGATTTTCGTGGTGATGACGGAGCGATTTTCACCTGAGGATCGATTAATAATCGCGAGAAAAGGTGTCAGCACAGGAACAATCACACTCCTTATTTTTACCATCCTTGGATCTATTATTTTCAAGCTTTACGGTATTACGGTTGAAGCATTCCAGATTATGGGCGGCATTTTATTCTTTCGAAGCGGCATTCGAATGTTGGAAGCAAAAGTTGGGCGCACAAGAACAACCGATTCTGAGCAGGAAGAATTCAAGGAAACAGGGGATGTAGATGAAATTGCCATCAGTCCAATTGGTATTCCATTGATTACGGGTCCCGGTGCGATTACGGGAGTCATGCTTTTATCAGCCAAAACGCCAGAATATTATAGTATTGGAACATTGTTGTTTGCCGTATTAATTACCATGGTTACATTTTATTATATCCTGAGAACAGGAGATCGTTTAAGCAAAAAAATTGGGTTAACCGGTATGCGTGTTATTCAACGAATTATGGGACTCATGCTTATGGTTATTGCCGTTCAGTTTGTAATTAACGGTGTTTTAACTGTCATATCTCAAATGTAATTAACTTATTTCGACAGATGAGAATCTAAAAGATACAAGGGGATTAAAATCGAAACGTAGGCTAAAAAATCCCAGGGATCGAACGTAGATTTATATAAATTAAAAAACTGAGCCCCTTCGATGGTGAAGCAAGTTAGCAAAAAAATAATGAGGGTCTTTTGGGGGGTAAAAAATCGCGTCCAAATATTGTCTATTTTGTATGTGAAAAGAACACGAAATAAAATATAGTTCCAAGCAGGACCTGTCATATCTAACACGTATCCGTTCCAAAACGTCCCAATATTTATCCAAGTACTAGTCAGACCAGTTATGCAAAGAATAAACAGAGCAAGGGCCCAATACGGTGCCCTGCTATTATGCGAATTCTTCGCATTTGCTGAGTTATTCATGTGAAATACCAGTCACCCGCTATCAATGGTAGATTGAATTATTTTTATAACTGTAAATTACAATAAATGTGGTTCTTCGTATAATCTCCTCAATTTATTCTATTCAATACGTCTCTTAGGGCAAATTTAAAAGAATCTACATCCTCAGGGGTATTGAAATATCCTGTCGAAACCCTTATTGCATAGGTCTTTGTTGACAATTTATTTGGATTCCCAGGTGTTGGAATTCCAATAGACCGCACCCGAATATTTTTTTCTAACAGCTTATCAACCACCCAATTGACCGATTCTTTATCTTTAAGTGGGATTTGTGGTTTTGTCCATTTAAATGGATAAAAGGTTGTAAGCCCTGACAATAGCTTTTTATCTAAGTAGGGTGAAACAATACAGTTCGGCGCCTGGGAAAGAATAAAGTTTTTGACATCTTTCGATAAAGATAAAATATGTTTCTCAATATATTCTGCACCACCTTCATCATTAATATAATCCATTGCTCGAACCATTGCAGTAAATCCCGGTGCATTACTACACCCCCTCACTTGGAGTGCTTTTGCTATAGGATAGCTCATTGATTCGCCATCTGCATATCTAATCATTCTTTGGGAAAGTGTGGGATAAAATTCCGGTGGACGAATATGGGCATTTTTAATATAAAGGACGCCTGTGCTTGGGGGGCCATTTAAAAATTTATGACCCGGACAAGCATAAAAATCACTGTGTTCCAATCGATCATCTTTTTGAGTTAAATCAATCATTCCTAATGCCTGAGCGCCATCAATAACTAAGTATTTAATATTAAGTTCATCTGCTTTCTCTCGAAGCGCATACAGAGGCAAGCGCACACCTGTGGTTGGATAAACATGGGAAACACATAATGCTTTTGCATTTCTTAATGCAGGAATATTAGGAAATAAAAAATCTACAATTTCAGTCGCTTTCATTTTACTGAGTCTATTGGCAGAAGGAAAAGATCTCGTTTCTATTTTCAAGCCTTGTCTTTGGTTTAATAATTGTAATGGGGACCTAATCGCTGTATGCTCTTGATTTGTGGTAACAACTTTATCGTTGGGACCAAATGCTAATCCCATAATCGTCATACTTAACCCCATCGTCGTGTTATCTGTGAGACATATATTATTTAATCCCACATTTAAAAAATCTGCAACTTTATTTCGGTTAAACTCCTGCCTTTTCCCCAAAATTGGATCTAGTTCGTAGGAGTTGGTTGGGTTTCTTGCCCATTTAATCAAGTTTTCTTGTAATGTAGATAATACACATTCAGGCATTGTACCCTCTGTACCACTATTTAAATATGTATAATTAGGGGGCAATCCTGAAAAACTGCAATTATCTTTTAAAGAGTCTAACTCTATGGATTTACGCGAAATATTTTTTCCGAAACTCATTCCTCCAGCTAATGCAGTGCTGACCATACCAATGGTTTTTATAAAATGTCTTCTGGTAGAATTTCGAGATGGTTTTGAAGTGATCTTTGCTGTCATTTTTAGTTTCCTATTGTTTTTTTAGTATCAATAATCTTTATCATTAAATATTTTTTATTGCATTTGCTAATTTATCAAGGCCCTCAACTATCATAGATTTTGGACAAGCAATTGTCATTCTCGCATAGCCAGCACCCTGTCGCCCAAACCAATACCCCGAATTCAGTGCAATTCCTGCCTTTTGGGCCAAAAACGATTCGAGTTCCTTTACATCCATACCCAACTGGCGAAAATCCAACCATATGAGAAAGGTCCCTTCCGGATTGACTAACTTTACTTTTGGTATTCTTTCGCCTAGATATGTTCTAATATAATTAATGTTGTCCTGCAAATAATCAAGGAGATGGTCTAACCATTCACTACCTGAACGATAAGCTGTTTCAATAGCTACTACAGAAAATGCATTTGTTTTATGGATAATTAAGCGTTTTGTAAAAACATTATATTGCTCACGGTATTTTTCATTTGGAATGATGACAAAACCATCCGTGACTGCAGCAATATTAAAAGTCTTTGCTGGCGAAATACAGGTAACTGAGTTTTGTGCTATTTCAATCGAAATTGAAGCAAAGGGTGTATAATGATGCCCATTAAAAACAAAATCTCCGTGTATCTCATCGGTAACTATGAAAACGTTATGCCTGAGGCAGATCTCCCCAACACGTTTTAACTCATCTTTTGTCCAAACCCTGCTCACTGGATTATGGGGATTACATAAAATTAACATTTTTGTTTTTGAATCAGACGCTTTTTCTTCTAAGTCATCATAATCAATTCCATATTTGCCATCAACAATTTTAAGGGGATTACGAATGATATTCCTATTATTGTCACGAATGATTAAACGGAATTCAAAGAACACAGGCGGCTGGATGATGATACCGTCGCCTTCTTCTGTGTGTATATTGATTAATGTGGCTATTGCATTCAATATACCCCGACTGAAACATAAATGCGATCGATCAATTTTCCAGTGATGGCGTATGGCATACCATTGTATTATGGATTGGTAAAGACTGTCTTGTTTGTACTCATAACCAAATATACCATTTTTAGCACGGGATACCAGATTTTTTTGAACCGTGTTGGGCACTTGGAATTCCATATCCGCGACCCAAAAAGGAAGCAGATCATCACGACCAAAAAGTCGCAGCATGGCTGGTTTATTCCATTTTTCCGCTGGTGAGTTGGATCGGTCAATGATTCGATCAAAGTCAGGTATTTTATTATTCATATGCTGATAGAGTGAGAAAAGTTACTTACTGTCATATATCAAAACTACAATGACTGAGGGAAAAGTGGTGAAGGGCTTTTTCGCCGATGGTCTGTCTTCGATTTGTAATCAAAGCCGTTTTTTCGCAAAGGCTCGACCTGATGGTGATTTAAGATATCGTTCAAAATCCAGTGTCCGTTGTCGATCATTAAATGAAATAATTGTTTTTATTTTCCAAGGTTTATATTTAATCGTATAGGCGTCCTGACCATAATTATGGGATTGAAGTCTTTTCTTAACATCCTCTGAATATCCTGTATAAAATCGGTCTGGAAATTTCAGTGATTGGATTATATAAACGTGATACATAAAATATTCTCCCCGAGCCTGCTGTGACGTAGCTCTTCTCTGATTTCAGGTGTGGTCC
>JACNKN010000006.1 GCA_014382015.1 Fidelibacterota bacterium
GAGAAAAAACCACAGTCCAATCTGCCGCAGAAATACTGGAGAATGGCGGCAATGCCTTTGATGCCGCTGTGGGGGCAGTCTTTACGTCAATGATTGCAGAATGTAACCTTACGGGGCCCGGCGGTGGCGGTGCCTTCTTGGCATGCCCTTTAGGCAAGGACCCCATCTTATTTGATTTTTTTGTAGATACACCTCCACCTCAACCCAATAAAGCATTAGACTTTTTTAGTATTTCCGTCAATTTTGGTCCCAGCCAACAGGAATTTCATATTGGTCAGGGTTCCGTGGCTGTCCCCGGGAATACGGCAGGACTCCTCAAAGTCCATGAGCGACTGGGTACCTTACCCCTAAAAACAGTACTCGCCCCTGCAATTGAAACTGCACGTAAAGGGGTCATTCTAAATGATGCACAAGGATATTTAATGAAAATCCTGGTGCCAATTCTAACCCATTCAAAAAGTGGCAAAATTTTATATACACCGGATGGAAATATTCTCCATGTGGGAGATCGATTCAAAAACCCTGCCTTCGCGGACTTTCTGGAAGAATTGATTACACAAGGAGCCGATTACTTTTACAAAGGACTTGGTCAGGAATATATTCTCAATACGGTGGGCGAACGCGGTTTACTCACCGCCGATTGCTTGGCAAACTATTCTGTTGAAGAACGAGGACCATTACGTAGTCATTTTAATGGAAAAACTATATATACAAATCCTGCACCATCTGTAGGTGGAACACTTATCACTTTCACGCTTCAACTTATGGAACGATTAAATACCGTTTCTCCGTTCAAATTAATAAATCTAATTCATGCCATGGAAGTCACTACAAAAGTAAGACAGGATGTTTGTAATGACCCAAATGATAACTATTTAATTTCTCAAATTTTGGATGAGAAACATTTTGAACCCTACTTGAAACAGTATAATTATCTCGAATCAGAAAATATGCCACAAAATCCACCTTCACGGGGAGCCACAACACAAGTGAGTATCATTGATAAGGCAGGAAATGCGGCCGGTGTAACTACGACCAATGGCGAAGGGTGCGGTTATCTGATTCCTGAATTAGGTATCATGTTAAATAATATGCTGGGGGAAGAAGATCTAAATCAATCGGGCTTTCATAAGTTTGTTCGGCAACAGCGCCTACCGACCATGATGTCTCCCACAATAGTCGTAGGTAATACAGGGCCAGAATTAGTGATTGGTAGTGGGGGCAGTAACCGAATCCGATCTGCCATTATTCAAGTGATTTTGAATTTGTCCAAAGGGATGAATCTTAAAACTGCCATTCAATCTCCCCGAATTCATCTGGAAGGAAATACACTCCACTGTGAGCCAGGAATCACTTTGCCCGAAGAAAATAAGTTATCCAATAGGTTTCACATTCATCAATGGGATGAGCAAAATTTGTTTTTTGGCGGCGTCAATGCAGTGACAGCGGTCGAAGCTGTTGGCGATCCCAGGCGGGGCGGAACCGGAGAGGTTTACTAAGTCTTTTTATGACCTTGCAAAGCGAAGCAAGGGTTCAATGTCACCTTCATCTGCTTTACGTATGGTATTCAAATAATGCTGCCTGGATTCCACAGTGGATGCCAAATGAAGGGCGCCCCATGAGAATACTCTTTCATTAAATACATGTGAAATAACAATATCACTACATAAACGTGAATGACGGCCATTCCCATTGGGAAATGGATGAATGGAGACCATTCGGTGCTTAAATCGAATGGCAATTTCATCCGGTGGATAGGTCCTGTGCTCAATCCAATACTGACAATCGTCTAATAATATTTTGAGTTCCTCTATGATCCGGGACTTATCTACGCCGAGATTTTTATTGCTCGTACGAAATGTTCCGGCCCACTTCCACACTTGGTTGAACATTTGTTTATGCACTGTTTTTATAAAATCAATCGTCAGAATTTTCTCTTTGGTGAACTTTTGTTTCAAAGTCCATTCCACCGCCGATTGAATATTCTCCTGTTCAAATTCATCCAACTCTCCCCGGGTGGATATGGTTTGAATGCACAATCCTTCTCTTTCTTCATGGGATATGGGGGTTTGCCCAAAGGAATATGTAAAACCTAATTCCATAGATGCCGCGGCATTTTTCGAATTAATTCATCTTTTTTTTCTTCAATGGCTTGGGCAATATTTTCTTCCGAAGTCTGCTGATCTTCCAACCCCATACTCACCGATGTTCTTTGCACGATTTCTATCGCCAATTCATGGGCTCTTTTTTCAATCATATTGTCCAAGGATCCGCCTTCCGGAATATAGCCATAGACAAATTGCATATTGAGGGCCCGGCCCGCCTGTCTGAGCACATTGATAGAAATAGTGCCATTTTTTTCCCGGTCTTCGATTTCATGAACGCTTTGGGGTTTAATTCCCATTTTTTCTCCCAATTGCCGTAATGACATGTTTAACGCTTTCCGGATAGAGAAAATCCATCCCCTCGGTGGGGAGGACATTTCCGCCAAATCACTAAATATTTTTAGCTTAGTATCTAACTGGTTTTTTATCTTTAACATAAGGTTATACCATGATTATTAATATTATATAATAAGGCTTTACCATGAAATTTCATAGTTAATTTTCAGGTGATTACCTGAAATTTAGCAGATAAGTATAACATAAACAAAAAAGCCCCCCGATTGCTCGGGAGGCTTTTAATATTTTCCAATTCAAATAAATCTAAATTAGAAATCGAATACCAAATCTAATTTAGTATCTGGGACGAGAAGGTCTCTCTTCCCTTGGACGGGCTTCGTTTACTTTCAATTGGCGTCCTTCAAGTTCTTTACCGTTCAGTTCTTGAACAGCAGTTTCACCTTCAGCTTGGTCAGCCATTTCGACAAAACCAAAACCTTTGGAACGTCCGGTTGCACGATCCGTGATAATGCGCGCACTATCCACTTGACCGAATTCAGCAAAAGCAGCTTCTAAACCGCTTTCTTCTAATTGAAAGGAAATATTCCCTACATATATGTTCATTTATTTATCCTTTTCAGGGCTATTTATACCTGAATCTTGTTAATACGAATAATGCATCACTGCATTATATCACCTTGATATTATTTTTTCTTCGAAAGTGGAGATATGTAAAACTCAACCATAAAGATTATTTATATCCTTAGCAACGCTGGGAATTTACTCATTATTATTCAATTATGCGCTTTTTCTATAAAATTTTATATTTGGCGAAATTGACGTAAAAAGGCCCAAACCCAATTAAAATCCAAGGAGAATATAATTCCTGCTATTTATTCTCGTGAGGACAGGAGTCCTCACTCAATCAAGCTTTAGATTATATAAGTTCAATATAAGTAAAAAGCCCCCGTTATAAAACGAGGGCTTTTTTATCCTACCGAGATGTGGGCGATGAGGGAGTCGAACCCCCGACTTTCCCGACATTGTATATGTCGGGACACTCTGACTAACTATAATAAATGCCCATGTTTCCTGATATAATTATACACGCGGTCCTTCCGTTTAAAGCTTTTGAGCTTCCGTTCTAAACGCATTGCTTCTGAACGAGTTTCAGTCATCAAATATCCAATCAATTTCCAGGGACCTCGATTTTTGGTGGACTTAGACTGCCCACGATTATGTTCTTTAATTCTTTCATCCAAACGGCTGGTAAATCCTATATAGAAGCTACTTGTAGTTTCACTCTCTACAACATATACATAAAACATGGTGGGCGATGAGGGAGTCGAACCCCCGACTTTCCCGACATTGTATATGTCGGGAC
>JACNKN010000055.1 GCA_014382015.1 Fidelibacterota bacterium
TGGGTTTAGAACGTCGTGAGACAGTTCGGTCTCTATCCGCCGTGGGCGCAGGAGAATTGAAGGAATCTGCTTCTAGTACGAGAGGACCGAAGTGGACGAACCTCTGGTGCACCAGTTGTTTCATCAGAAGCATCGCTGGGTAGCTATGTTCGGAAAGGATAAGCGCTGAAAGCATATAAGTGCGAAACCTGACCTGAGATTAGTTCTCCCTATCATATTGATAATAAGGCTCGTTGTAGACTACGACGTTGATAGGCCACAAGTGTAAGTGCAGTAATGCATTCAGCTGAGTGGTACTAATTGGCCGAATGGCTTTATCAATCTTTCTTGATCAATTGAAGATCCGCATCAATTCCCTGAAATTTCTCCGGTGATCATAGCGTAGGAGTTACACCCGAACCCATCTCGAACTCGGAAGTTAAGCCCTACAGCGCCGATGGTACTGCGCGGGTAACTAGCGTGGGAGAGTAGGTCGTCGCCGGGAACTTTAAAAAAGCCCTGATAAATCGGGGCTTTTTTATTTTTACATATAATTTAATGGATAATACCTGTATTTTTAGATATGTGCGTGGAAACACATGTCCACCAAAAATCCTTGAAGAGACCTAATTTGTTTCGGTAAATTAACCTTTGAAATCTGAATTGATATCTGTCATGGTGAAAAATATATATAAATCATTATTAATGCCACTTTTCTTTTGCTCGAACTTTGCTTTTACGCAGGCAAAACTAGATGGTCAATTCTACGAATATGCCACTTATTACATGAGTAATATTGATGTTCAAACGGGTAAGTCAGATGTTCCATTTTTTCGTTTTCGTATTTATTCAAACTCATATCCAATTTATGCAAAAGCCTGGTTTAAAGCGTCAGTTTTATCTCCATCGCTTGGGATTAATTCATGGACAACTTTAATTGAATTGGAGACAAATGAATTTCAAATGAAAGCGGATGTTGTTTTGGATAATCGAAATTTTACGAGCACCACTACCTCACTCATAGACGAGGGAAACCCGCCGAATGTGGTCCCAATTTATATCCGTGTAAAAGAATCGATCAATCCGTCTGAATTTGAATCTATGATCAGCGCAGTCTTAACAACAGGACAATTAGCAGATGGTGAATACAAATTTGAATTGATTATTTATTCTGGATCAACAAAATCAGATATTTCTATGTCTGACCAGCAATCAAAAACTATATTTGTAGAATCTCCATCGGGGATAAATCTTGAGTCTCCAGGAGGTGAATTGGCAGATACTTCTTTTAATATGGTGTATACAACCTATCCAATATTTAATTGGAATAAAGGATTTTGCCGTAATTGCGAAACATATTTACGTGTGGCTGAATTCAAAGTGGGATATCATTCTTCACCGGAAGAAGCCATGCGTGATGAACGTATGCTGCCGTTCAACCAATCAGAATCCTGGGTAAAACTTGATGATGTGAGTACCTTTCAATATCCAATTTCGGGAGCACGATCGTTAGATTATGGAAAGATTTATCTTTGGCAGGTGAAAACTAGTGTTCCCACTACAAACGGTTTAGAAGATCAAGTCTCCCCTATTTATGCATTTAAGATTTCAAACCCATCTCAATCTTCTAGTTCAACTTCGAATACGATGATTAATCAAAAATTAAGGCAGGTAATGGGTGAAGATCAGTTTAACGCAATTTTTGGCCCAGACAGCCCTCTGGAAGGATTTAAACCCACCGGAAAGATATCATTGAATAAAAAGACGATTGATGAAACAACCCTTTTAGGAATATTTAATCAGATGGCCCAAAATAAAGTCATGATTAATTCTGTGGAAATTGAGAAGTAGGATGCAATTAATTAGAAAAATCAGTTTATGCCTATTCTTCCTATCATTGGTATTGGGTGGAGATAAAATTGCTGTGGCAACAAAAGTCATTGGGTCTGTCAGTTATACCCGTGGAAAAGCTGGACCAAAAATACTGAAAAAGGGACATATCTTTGAAAGTGGGGATTTTCTAAAAACTGATAAGGGCAGTTTTGCCGCCCTCATATTTATTGATGATAAATCTGCTTTAAAAATAAAGGAAAATACAGAATTAGTTATCGCCGGTAAGCGTTCAGCAAAAGCTATTGCAAAAGAAATAAATTTAGATGGGGGTATCATTCGTGCCCAGGTGAATAAACAGCAGAGGGGTGATTTTATTATTCGGACTTCCGTTTCTGTTGCGTCCGTGAAAGGAACAGACTTTTGGCTTATTTCCGATAAAAAAACTGGGGACTCCGTTATTGGAATAGATGGGGTGGTCACGCTTATGAATCAGTTATCGGGTGAATCGATAGATATCACAAGTGGAATAACCGGTTTCTCTTCCCAAGATGGTGGAATTCAATCATTCACAACCGATCCGAAAACTATTCCAGAAGATCCAACAGCTACAGAAGGAGATGACAAAAAATTAGAAATTGAATTCAAGGATGCTTCAGGTAAAAAGAAGACCTTGATTATAAAATATAAATAAGTTTGTGAAATATCAAAAGTCGCTTTTTTGTAATGGGATAAGAATTATCCCTTTTCTCTTTCTGATCCAGATTGGATTTTCTCAAACTCAAATTCTCCATCATACACCGCCCCCTCATGGGATAATCGGTCAGGATTTAATTCTTCATTCCGCTATTCTGGAAATCACAGATCCCATAGATGCAACACTCTATTACCGCTTACCAGGTGGAGAATTCTATCAGGAAATCCAATTTCATAAAACAGGATTTAACTGGGAAGTTCTTTTACCAGGATTTAGTCTCACAGAAAATGGTTTGGAATATGTAATTGCTTTTCAATTTCAGGATGGTCGAATCGCTTCCTTCCCCGTGGAAGATCCATTTAACAGACCCCATTTTATCACTGTAATTCCACCGGAGGATTCTGATGATAATGGCGTGTTTGGGGAACTTCCTAATGTAGATATTCTGATACTATCACCAGAACCGAATGCAATTGTGGATCAAAATTCCCTGCTTGTGGCTGCATCCTTTTTTAATGCAAATAATGTGGATGCGTCAACAGTCCGCCTTTTAATAGACGGAGTGGATATATCTTCTAAAATGATGTTGGAAGATGGTATTCTAAGTTATGATCCCGGTAAGATGGAAACGGGCAATCATACAATTGAAATTCACATGAAAGATTTAGCCCAACAAGATTTAGCCCCCGTATCTTGGTCTTTTACTTTTGGAACAAACCAAAAAGATATTAAAGAATTCATTGAATTTAAAGGTGGTTTCAGCAGTCGGGTTTCTGCTGAAACTGTTGCGGGAACACCATTAAATATTGCTGAAATTATGGGAGATATTTTTCTGAATGCCCAATGGGCAAAATTGACCACAAATATACGTTTGACTTCACGGGAATCCCAATATCTCCAACCGCAAAACCGTTTGGGTACACGGTTTTCTTTTGGGTCAATAATGGACCTGGATATTGGTGATTTTTATCCTCGATTTAATCCTTTTACGATTGACGGGAAACGTGTACGGGGTATTGGAGTGGATGCAGATTTAAAATGGGTGAGACTTCAATATATCCAGGGAGAATTGAACAGGGAAGTCCATGAGCAAAACTATATCAATGGGGGTTATCAAATCCTGACAGATTTAACTGAGAGAAAAGAAGATGGCTCAAAAACTTATTATTTAGACCGTACCGGTTTTGCGTTTAAAAGAAAAATATCCGGGTTAAGGTTGTCTTTAGATTTATTTTCAAAATTACGGGCCGGCGTTCACTTTATTAAAATTCGCGATGATACCACATCTGTAAATCGTATTCTAAACAAGGCAGAATTTTCATCAGATTCATTGGTCATCGGTGTCACACCCGGCAACTATACGATTGATTCATTTAGAGAAGCGTTAACTTCCGTCGGTCATTCCCTTGAATCGCCAACTTCGAATTGGAAAGGTCAGAAACCGTTGGATAATCTGGTTTTCGGTTTTAATCTCGGTACATCTTTTGACAAAAAGAAACTGACTCTGGATTTCAATTGGAATATGAGTTTGTACAATCGGGATATTTGGGATGGTGCCATGTCACGGGCTGATTTAGATACAGCATTGGACGATTCCTTGGATGGGTGGATTGGCGTTCAGTATGATGAGAATGGAAAAGAACTAGAAGGATCATCAAAAATTGATACAGCCTTAATATTAATAAACCCAATAAAATTTCAAGAAATATTCATTATTAATACAAATATGTCTCCCTTGGTCCCCATTGATATTAATGCCCTAAAGGCTCATCCAATTTCATCCATCATTAACATGCCCTCATCTGCATTTAATATTCGGCTTCGGGGCCACTATGCCCGGAATAGTTTTCTGGTAGAATATCGCCAAGTTGGCCCGGAATATGTTTCCCTGGCCAATCCATTTCTCAGGAGTAATGCGCGCCAGTTTACTATTTCGGATAGAGTTTCCTTAATGAATCGGTCATTGTTTCTTAATTTTGGATTCAAGCATTTGGATAATAAAATCCTCAGAACAACAATTAATCCTCTCAATACAAATACCTTTTTTATGAATATGACTTTTTTGCCTGGTCCCGGAATGCCGTCCATCATTGTTAATTATCAATCCATTGGTAAAAACAATGAAAAGACTAAACTGGATTCAGTTGGAAGTACCGTTATAGATCTTCGAGAAGATTCAAAAGCAGCTTCCAATATGATGGCGATAACAGTGCCATTTATCAGTGGAGATGTCAAACAAAATCTGACCCTTAATATCGGAAATGTGACCAATTTAGATAACTTAATTAAAAAACGAAGTGCAGGGTATTTGTTCCCCAAAACAGATTCAAAAACGATATCCATCAATTTATCTTCAACATTCCCAAGCCAATTGAAAACAATTACCCAATTCAGTCAGACTAAACTTGAGATACCAACCATGAATGGAAATACCCTGGTTAAAACGCCATATACCTGGACAAATATTTCTGTATCGGCTAATTATCGACTATTTCAGGATAAAATGCTGGCGAAAGGATCGGTTTCTCTCTTAAATAGTCAAAGCCAGATAAAATCCCAGTTACTTGGTTTTAGAGCAGGGGCGGATTATCGAATCAATAAAACCCTTTCTGCATCATTTATGAGTCAAATCAGATTGAATTATATTCCCAGTTTTAAAAAGGATACTTTGGATAATGATGGTGATGGTAAAGTGGATAATGCCAATGAAGTGCTGGAAATAAATTCAACAGGGATTATACTCACGCTTCAATATAACTTTTGACTATGACCACACCCCCTAAAATCATCCAAAAGTACGTTCAGGATAACTGGGTGGGTTGGCTCATCACCATTGGTGCGATCATTGTTGTGTCTCTTTTTCATTGGATTGGCGCTTTCGACACCATTGAACTTAAAACTTATGATTATCGATTTAGTTCTGTCCGCGGTCCGCTGACAGGATGGACCATATCTGATTCAACATATATCAACCGTGGTACGGATGTGGTTTTGCTCGAAGTGGATGATGAAGCATGGCGCCTCATGCCGGAGGAATGGCCCTATCCAAGAGGCAGTGTTTGGGGAAGGGTCGTGCGGAATTTATATAAAGCAGGGGCCAAAGTAATTGTTTTTGATATTCAGTTTGATGCACCTGAAAACCGATCTGAAATATATCAGGATTTAATCGAATCCACTTCTCCTGAATATATTATAGACCAAGTGCCAAACATTCGGGATACGACACAGGCGAAAAATATTTGGAATGCTATTCCTTATTTAATTCCACGCCATGGAGATATATTACTTGGAGAAGCGATTACCGAAGCCCAAATGTTTGGGACGACGGTTGTGATGAATGTGAAAATGGTAACAGAACCCACGTTAGTTCCGCCTCAATATATCTCTTATCCGGTGGAACCGGTCACCAAAGCTAAGCCAGAAATGGGATTAATAAATGATCAGATGGATATCGACGGATTTTCTCGACGATACGCCATTTTTGGAGAAATGGCCCATGAACCTGGAAAATACTATTTAACCTTGGCTGTAAAGGCATTTAAAGCGTTCCACAATGTACCCGATACGGCTAAACCCTATTTTGATCGGGATAACTTAACGTGGACCTATGGGGATAATAAAATAAGGGCTTATGGGGCTGGTAATTCATTCCTGGTGAATTATTATGGCCCTCCGTCCGGTTATAAGTATCCGGGAGAAAAAGATTTGCCAGCTTGGGGAACTTTCCCAAAGTATTCATTAGCATATGTGATTGATACAGAAGATGTCACCCTTCGTGATCCCATGGAAGATTTGGATTGGATGAGTCAATTCCTTCCAGGAGAAATACCCGAATGGATTCAGGCCATCGAAGATCCTCAAGAACGAAGTGAAATGATGGATGCCATGGGCATTGGTGGTGAATTTGATTTTACCAATTCTCCTTTTTATGATAAAATTGTTGTGATTGGGACCTCTGTAGAAGTGCATCACGATTATAAACAAACGCCTTTTTATAATTTTTGGGGCATTCAGCAATTAACGCCGGGAATGGAGACACATGGCAATGCCATCCAAACACTATTGGATAATAATTATATCCAAGTATTGGGAGGTCAGCTTACTGAATTGGTTTATGGATATCCCATAAGCCATACATTATTAATCGCACTTTTAAGTTTAATTGCATTTTTGATTTTGTCTTTTCTGAACCCCGTCATTGCGGGTATTTTGATTATATTTGAGGGCGTTATTTATTTTGGAATCGCATGCGGTCTCTTTGTTGATGATTTGTTCTGGATGATTAAAAGTTCGCTGGCACCCCTTCTCCCCAATGCGACTGTAGCGGATTATCCTGATTATTTTGAAACAGCTCTTCCGGATATTGGGCAATCCCTTGTGATTCCAATTGTGGCACCCATTGTCAGTTTAGTTGTCACATATACAGCTAATGTGATATATAAATTTATCGTTGAACAAAAAGATAAGAATTTTCTGAAAGACACTTTCGGAGCATATATATCTCCGGATTTGATTGACCAAATGTATGAAGATAAACAGGAACCAAAATTGGGTGGTGTCGCTGGATACCATACAGCTTTCTTTTCTGACATTCAGAGTTTTTCTTCTTTTTCAGAAGTATTAGAGCCCACACGGATGGTGAGTTTAATGAATCAATACTTGACTGAAATGACAGACACTTTGTTGGAACATAAAGGCACCCTGGATAAATATATCGGTGATGCGATTGTGGCTTTTTATGGTGCACCTGTTCCATTAGAAAATCATGAATATCATGCCTGTTTAACCGCATTAGAAATGGAAAAGAAACTGGTGAATATGAGACAAAGATGGAAGGAAGAAGGTGATTGGCCGGATTTAGTCTACAATATTCGCCATCGAGTCGGGTTGAATTCCGGTGAAATGGTAACAGGCAACATGGGATCGGCCATGCGAATGAATTATACCATGATGGGTGATACGGTAAATCTGGCGGCACGGTTAGAGCCGGCTGCGAAACAATATGGCGTTTACATTTTTGTTGCAGACAACACCTACAAAGTTGTGGCTGATCAATTCGAATGGCGCTTCCTGGATTATCTTAGGGTGAAAGGAAAGAAAAAACCGGTAAAAGCATACGAATTATTATCGTTAAAGGATGAATTATCAGAACAGAATTCTCAATTAGTTCAAGCCTTCGATGAAGGAATGGAATTATATCACGACCAAAATTGGGTGAAAGCCAAAAAACGGTTTAAGGACGCTTTAAAATTAGAGGAAAAATTCCCCGATAGACCCACCACACCATCTGCAGTTTATTTAGATCGTTGTGATTATTATAAGAAGGACCCGCCGGGGAAGGACTGGGATTGGGTATGGACGATGAAGACAAAATAATATGGGACTGACAATTCACTGGAAATTATCCTTAAATGGATCACATGAATCTGTTAAAAAAGCGCTGAAGCCAGTTTGTGATGAAATCAATAAATCACCGGGGGTAAATGCGGTGATGGAAGTCCATTATTATCATGAATCCCGAGATGAGCCAGAGAAAAAAGATTTATTCGATTGGGCCTGGAGGCATTCCGATAAGAATATTGGCGGGGATATTCCAGAATATCCAAAAGAGATTTTTTATTTATTAGGTGATCCCGGTGAAATGTCTGAAAAAGTCCTCATTTACCTTGGGAGGTATGGGGATGAAGATCATTGGGAGGGTAGTGGATTTTGTAAAACACAATATGCCGTAAAATTTATTGAAACCCATTGTCTTGTTGTGGAATGGTTATCTCTTCTGAGAAAGAATGGCATAGCCACCGAAGTCTTTGACGAAGGAGAATATTGGGAAACTCGTGATGTCTCAGCCTTGCTGAAAGTGTATGAGCGATATAATAAAATGATGGCTGCCTTTTCTGATGGATTGGAAGATGCCGGAGTAGAATTTACAGGAGAAGTGCCAGGATATATTAAGCGGCGGAAAGACAGGCTGAATTAAGAGAATTTTTTATTCTTTAGATTTATTAATTATTCCAATAAAATCCAATTGATAATTTATCAGCCTTTAACACTTTCTGCTCGAACACATTAATCTGTAATTTCCCAATCTAATTATGATGGAAAAATCCCGCGGTAAAATCCTTTGGGTCGATGATGAAATCGACCACCTAAAACCCCATATACTTTTCTTGGAAGAAAAAGGCTATACAATTGCCACATGTGCAAATGGCAGGGATGGCATTTCGTTGTCCAAGGATACTGTATTTGATTTGGTTCTTTTAGATCAGTTCATGCCCGGATTGGACGGTATGGAAACCCTGAGAGAAATAAAGGAAAATAATCCTGCATTACCGATTATAATGATCACAAAGAGCGAGGAAGAATGGCTCATGGATGAAGCGATCTCTGAAAAGATTGCTCATTTTTTAATTAAGCCTGTCAATCCAAACCAGATTTTTATGGCCTGTAAACAGGTACTTGAAAACATAAAAATTCGTAGTGAAAAGACCACCAGTGGATATTTACAGGAATTCCAAAAAATTGAATTAGATATAGAAAATGCGATTTCTTTTAATGATTGGTGGCAAATCTATAGTCGGCTTGTGAAATGGCAATTGGATTTTGATGAACAAAAGGAAGGGAATTTAAATCAAATATTAAATGAACAAATTCAAACATCTAATCGAAAATTCACGCATTTTGTTCAGGACAATTATGAGAATTGGGTAGCAGGCACAAACAACCCGACTCTTTCTACAGACGTTTTCCCAAAATATGTGCAGCCAATTTTAGAGAAAAATGAAAAAGTTTGTCTCTTGGTAATGGATGCAATGCGCTTGGATCAGTTTATGGCTTTGTATCCGTTATTGGCTGAAAATTATTCCATTCGAATTGAACTATCATCATCAATCCTCCCGTCGGCGACACCCTTTAGTCGAAACGCTATTTTCTCTGGCTTATTCCCTGGAGAATTTTGTCGAAAATATCCAGAACAATTAAGGGCAATGTCTGAGGATCGTGGCAGCTTAAATCAATATGAAGAAATATATTTAAAAGATCAATTAGCCCGAAACGGCTTGGCAGATAAATCGCTTCATTATCATAAAATATGGATGGCAGAAGAAGGGCAAAAATTCCAATCCAGGGTAGGGGAATACCTGGATTTGGATTTGCTGGCTATTGTCATAAACTTTGTAGATCAACTGGCCCATCGGAGATCAGAATCAGATGTATTAAAAGAAATGGTTCCGGATGAATCAGGATACCGACATGCGGTGAGAGTTTGGTACGAAAATTCATGGATTCGATCTGTACTGACGGATTTAGGATCTGCCGGTTATAAGGTCGTTCTGACCAGTGATCATGGGAGCATTATGGTCAACCGTAGTTCTATGGTGGCAGCAGATAAAGATTCTTCCTCCGGTGTCCGTCATAAACACGGGCGCAACATCAATGCCGACGACAAAAGTGCCTTAGACATCCGAAATCTTGATGCTTATAAACTTCCATCTCTCGGGCATCAGCATAACTATTTGCTGGCTAAGGATGATTATTTTTTCTTGTACCCTAATGAACAGCATAAGTACAAAAACATGTTAAAAGGTAGTTTTCAACATGGGGGTATTTCAATGGAAGAAATGATGGTTCCCATTTTTATCATGGACCCAAAATGAGAGAACATGTTTTTCATTCCGTTCAGGAAACGCAATCCTTTGCAAAAGATTTAGCCCAAACCATTCCCGAAGGGTCGATTATTGCGCTCATTGGGAATCTCGGTTCAGGAAAAACCACTTTTGCCCAGGGATTCGCTCTTGGATTAGATATCCAGGATTCTGTCATTTCCCCCACCTTTAAACTGGTGAGTGAATACGAAGGGACACGTTGTCCCCTTTATCATATTGATTGTTATCGGTTAGATGCACCGGAGGATTTTTTAAATATTGGCGGCGAAAATTATTTAAATCCGGAGCATGGCATCACACTAATTGAATGGGCTGAGCGGATTGAACCCTATTGGACAGATCGTTGGATTTTTATTTATTTTAACCGGTTAGCAGAAAATGCCAACGCCAGGTCAATCAAAATTTCAGGATTACCAAATTGAATATTCTCGCGATTGAAACATCAACTGATTGGTGCGGTATTGCATTTATCCAAAATGAAAAATGCCAATATAAGATCGATAAACAAATTCCAAGAAAACATGCAGAAAAACTGCCGGAGTTTTATGCTTCTCTCAAGGATAAAATTGAATTGGATGATATCAATTTAGATGCGATTGCCGTTTCAATCGGGCCAGGATCTTTTACGGGATTGCGAGTGGGATTAAGTTTTGCAAAGGGTATTGCCTATGCAAAAGAATTGCCCATTGTAGCTGTACCCACATTACAGACTATGGCCGCCAATAGTGGATTAACTTCAGATGGATTTACAGTATTATTGTATTCTCATAGTGATATTGTTTTCTATCAGCAATTTTCAATTATCCAGGAATGCATAAGGGCAGTCAGCGAAGAAAAAGCTTGTATATGGAATGATATTGAAATTACAGGTGAATCAGCCCAATATGGATGTGATAAACTCTTAGGTGACGAAATAATTTTATCGGTTCCGCCTACAGCAGAAATGACCGGAATATTGGCTGAAAAAAACTTTGATCGTTGGGTGAAGAAAACTCCCTATGATTTGGTACCCAATTATATTTCCTCATTCACAATAGGTTCAAAAAAGTGATTATTCGAAAAGCAGCATTAAATGATTTGGAACTCATATATGAAATGGAAAAAAGGATATTTAACGATTCGTGGACAAAAGAAGCCATAGAGGATGAATTAAAGCGAAAACGTCATTCGTTAAACCTCATCGCTGAGGTAAATGGAATAATCATTGGATATTTTTTTGCTCACTTGGTAGAAGGGGAAGCACATATTTTAAATATTGCGATTGATATCCCTTTTCAGCATCAGGGAAGAGGTAACCAATTTTTAGATCAAATATTAGAAAATTATCTGCAATATGCAGACGTGTATTTAGAGGTGAAACGATCTAATTTCCCCGCAATAAATTTGTATCTAAACTTCGGTTTTGAAGAGATTGATATTCGAAATGAATATTATTCAGACGGAGAAGATGCAGTAATCATGGTAAAAAAAGTAAAAACACATGGCTTGGTTTCGTCGAAAAGATAAAAATATTGCAGAACTTGGGAAAAAAGATATTCCCAGTGGATTATGGACAAAGTGTCCATCCTGTACAGAAATTCAGTATAAACCTGAATTAGATAAAAATCATTCTGTTTGCAGGCACTGTGGTCATCATTTTCGTGTATCACCAACGGTGTACCGAGATCTTCTTTTGGATCACAGCGATATAGAAGAATTATTTCCGAAAGTAAAATCGGCTGACCCATTAAAATTTAAAGCGAAGAAAAAATATTCAAATCAATTGGAAACTGCCATTTCTAAAACAAGTCAAAATGATGCCATTAATTGTTATTCAGGGAAGATCAATGAAAAGTCAATAATTCTCGGGGTGATGAATTTTGCGTTTATTGGGGGAAGTATGGGATCTGTGGTGGGAGAGTTGTTTTCCCGTTCTGTCGAACTTGCTCGAGAGAAAAAAATACCATTTATACTCATATGTGCTTCAGGAGGAGCTCGAATGCAGGAATCGGCATTATCACTCATGCAATTGGCCAAAACCAGTTCAAAATTGGCGCGTTTTCAGGATGAAGGAGGATTGTTCATTCCAATCCTAACTGATCCAACAACAGGTGGCGTCACAGCAAGTTTTGGTATGTTGGGGGACATTATATTAGCTGAGCCTGGAGCACTCATTGGTTTTGCCGGTCCCAGAGTCATTAAACAGACTATTGGAGAAAATTTACCGGAAGGATTCCAACGTGCAGAATTTTTACAGGATAAGGGATTTGTGGATCATATTGTTCCCCGAGAAAAGATGAAAGATACAGTTTCAAATTTAATTGAGGTACTCACATCATGAAACGTCCATCTATATTAATTGCAAATGATGATGGTATTTTCGCCGATGGTATTCATGCCTTATGGGAGGCTATGTCAGAAATCGGGGAACCAACTGTTGTGGCACCAAATACAGAAAAAAGTGCCGTAGGTCACGCCATTACGATTTCAGATCCGATTCGAATTGAAAAGGTGAAAAGATCAGGTGGATTTCTTGGATATGCGGTGAATGGGACACCAGCAGATTCTGTTAAGATTGGTGTAAAGGCTATTATGGAACAAAAGCCGGATATAATTATATCCGGAATAAATGCAGGTGCGAACGTTGGTCAAAGTTTATTGTATTCTGGTACGATTTCGGCAGCGACGGAAGGAACATTTTTAGGGATTCCCTCCATTGCAATTAGTTTAGACTCTATTCGGGGGGGAGACTGGACCGGCGCGAAAATTGTAGCTAAAAAGATTGTGAAAGCAGTGATGGAAAATAATTTACCCCATGGTACGTTGTTGAATGTGAATGTACCCAATTTACCGGAAGCGGAAATCAAAGGGTACCAAGTTACCTACCAAGGGTCTATTTATTTTAAGGATCGATTTGAAAAACGGGAGGATCCTCGAGGTAGATTATATTATTGGATGACGGGAAAACTAATTAACCCCGATACAAACATTCAAAGTGATGGGGTTGCCATTAAAGAGGGATATGTGAGTATTACACCTTTACATCCTCAATTGACACATTTTGATTATGTGGATAAGCTAACTGATTGGAAAATTCAATGAATCCATTACACGATGGAGGGGTTATTATTCTTGATTTTGGATCACAGTACACCCAATTAATTGCACGAAGAATACGGGAACAGCATGTTTTTTCAGAAATATTATCTTCTGAAACATCAGCTGAGTCCATCATAAAAAGAAAGCCCAAAGCGGTGATCCTTTCCGGTGGACCCAATAGTGTATTCGACAATTCAGCGCCTCAATATGATCCGAGTATATTTGACTTAAAATTCCCCATATTAGGAATATGTTATGGGCTGCAATTGATGGCGCATCACTTTGGAGGGCAAGTCGAACCGGGGTCCAAAGGTGAATATGGGTTTGCCAATATAAAAATGATGAAACCTGAATCAATCCTGAATGGCATTTCAGATGGCACCCAGGTTTGGATGAGCCATATGGATAAAGTTCGAAGTGTGCCGGGTGGTTGGACCGTTTTAGCCGAATCAACAAATGGTGTAGTCGCCGCAATTGCGAATAAAGAAATTAATAGATTTGCCACTCAATTTCACCCGGAAGTGGTTCACACTGTACAAGGGGATACAATTATAAATAACTTTTTATTTAAGATTGCCCATTGTGAACCTAATTGGACTGCAGGAAATTTTATTCATGAACAAGTGGATTTCATTCGAAATCAAGTTGGGGATGGGCAGGTTATTTGTGGTGTCAGCGGCGGTGTAGATTCTTCCGTTGTTGGTGCATTAATGCACAAAGCTGTTGGAGGTCAATGTACATCCGTTTTAATTGACCACGGCCTATTAAGGAAAAATGAAGCAGAACATTGTGTTTCTGCTTTGAAGGATGGATTGGGTGTCAATATCACATCCATTAATGAAACTGACATATTCTTGTCAAAACTTTCGGGTATTGTGGAGCCGGAGAAAAAACGAAAAATAATTGGTGAACAGTTCATCCGGTCATTTGAAAAGGCGGCATCAAAAGTTGGGGATGTTTCTTTTCTTGCCCAGGGAACCCTTTACCCCGATGTAATTGAGAGCGGTGCCAGCGTTGGAAATTCGGCTCATGTCATTAAAAGTCATCATAATGTGGGGGGATTACCGGAAGATATGACTTTTAAATTAATTGAACCACTTCGGGAACTTTTTAAAGATGAGGTACGTAATGTGGGACGTGAATTAGGTTTGCCGAATTCACTTATTAATCGCCACCCTTTTCCCGGTCCCGGGTTGGCAGTGCGGGTGATTGGGGAAATTACAAAATCCCGTTTAGATATTTTAAGAGAAGCAGACGATATTTTTATGAATACGCTCCACGAAGATGGTCTATATGATGAAATTTGGCAGGCATTTGCTGTTTTGATTCCAGTGAAGACCGTTGGGGTTATGGGTGATCAAAGAACCTATGAGCATTTATTGGGACTTAGAGCCGTGACAAGCAGCGACGGAATGACGGCAGATTGGTTCAGGATGCCCGATGAAACATTGACCAAAATCTCCAATAAAATTGTAAATTCAGTGAAAGGTGTTAACCGTGTTGTGTATGATATTACATCAAAACCACCTGGAACAATTGAGTGGGAATAATTTTAGAATCAGTCTTATATTCACTTTATGGTCCCAATGGTGATTTAGTTCACACCTCAATAAAACAATAATTAATTAAATTCAAAACAATATGTGTGGAATCGTAGGATATTTTGGTAAGCAAGATGCTGTCCCCATCCTTATGAAGGGGCTGAAGCGCCTTGAATACAGGGGGTATGATTCAGCAGGTATAGCCGTTTTGAATGGCGATGGGAGTCATTCGTTCAAAAAAGCGGGTAAAGTCTCCGAACTCGATAAAGTTATTGATGATACTATCCTGAAAGGATCTATAGGTATTGGTCATACACGTTGGGCCACCCACGGCGAACCGAACGATATCAATGCACACCCTCATTGGGATCACACGGGGAACATTGCCATCATTCATAATGGCATTATTGAAAATTATTCTGTGTTGAAAAAAGTGCTGGAAGAAAAAGGAATTCAATTCAAAAGCGACACAGATACGGAAGTTCTTGTTCAGCTTATTTCTGATATTTATTATTCGGATGGTCTTGAGTTTGACCAGGCTGTCCAGGTTGCCTTGAATGAAGTTGTTGGTGCATACGGAATTGTAACCTTTTGCAATGATGAACCGGAGAAATTGGTTGCAGCACGATTAGGCAGTCCCCTTGTTCTTGGCATAGGTGACAATGAATATTTCATCGCCAGTGACGCATCTCCCATTGTTGATCACACCCGGAATGTTGTTTATTTAGATGAGGGCGAAATGGTTACGATTACAAATAACGGCCATGGAATTAGATCAATTTCTGATAATTCCATCATTAATAAAACAGCGACTGAAATTGAATTTTCAATTGAAGAAATTGAAAAAGGGGATTTCCCCCATTATATGTTGAAAGAAATTCACGAACAGACAAAAACAATCACCGATACAATGCGCGGCAGGTTAAACCTTGATGAAGGTACGGCCTTTCTGGGTGGTGTGAGTGAATATATAGATCGCATTCAAAAAGCGAATCGAATATATATTACTGCTTGCGGCACATCCTGGCATGCCGGTCTTATGGGGAAATATCTATTGGAAGAATTTGCCGGAATTCCAGTCCATGTAGAATATGCTTCAGAATTTCGCTATAGTACACCCATCATTGATAGTCATACGGTCATTATCGCCATTTCTCAGTCCGGTGAAACAGCCGATACGCTTTCAGCCATACGAATGGCAAAAGAATATGGTGCGCTCACGGTGGGAATATGCAATGTGGTGGGTTCGTCCATCGCAAGGGAAACAGATTGTGGTATTTATACTCATGCAGGCCCTGAAATTGGTGTTGCATCAACGAAGGCATTTACTGCACAATTATCCGTTTTATATTTACTGGCTCTTTATTTCGGCCGGAAAAATGGCATGTCCAAAAGTGCAGGTCAAAAACTGGCGAAAGCCATGTGGGATATGAATAAGCAAGTTGAGGAAGTGATGGCCAATACAGATGAAATTGAGAGTATAGCCTGGGAAACGCTAAAGGCTGATAATTTTCTCTATTTGGGTCGGGGGATGAATTTCCCTGTGGCTTTGGAAGGGGCCTTAAAACTGAAAGAGATTTCCTATATTCATGCAGAAGGATATCCCGCAGCAGAGATGAAGCATGGCCCCATTGCTTTGATTGATGAAAATATGCCCGTTGTTTTCTTGGCACCTCACGACCGTACATTTGACAAAGTACTATCTAATATTCAGGAAGTGAAAGCCAGGAAAGGTGTGATCATCACTGTGACGGATAAGCGTACAAAAGATTTAGAAAAAATTTCTGATTATATTATTGATGTTCCGTCAACACATCCGCGGACTTTCCCTTTACTGGCATCCATTCCGCTTCAATTGTTGGCCTACCATTTAGCTGTGCTTCGGGGATGCGATGTTGACAGACCTCGTAATCTTGCTAAGAGCGTTACCGTCGAATAATATTTTCAGATTTACTCCTTTTTATATTACACACCATATTATTTTCCAAAGAACCAGACACCATTTAACATATGCTTCAGTATATTTTATGTGTTGAAAGGTAACTCGAATTCTAAATGAACAAGTTTAAATCCATATTATTCGTACTTTTGTGTTATCCCTGCTTTGGGCAGAATTGGTTTCAATCCCAGTTGATCGAGCGTCAGTTTAATCAGGCTGTGGCCCAGTATAATGAAGGCCGTTTTGCCACAAGCGAATCTATTTTGAATAAAATATTGGCGGGAGAACCCGGTAGTTATAACGAAGCATCTTTGTTGTTATTGATCAAATCCCAAATTGGATTGAACCGAGTTGAATCGGCCAGGGAGACATCTCGAACATTTTTTACCCAATTTCCGGAAAGTGCCTTCATGAAGAATGTCATGGAAAGCCTGGGTGATTTATATGTGAATGAAGGAAATTATTCATCGGCATACCGAATGTACCATCGGGCGAAAAAGCTTTCAAATGAAGATACATTCAGTGGAAAAATTGATTCAAAAATACTTCGATTAATTCAGATTCAATTACCCAAACATCTTTTGGATGAGTTACTTACCCTGGAAGTTGATCCTGAAATAAGAAATATTCACCTCATGGCGAAGGCCAATTTCCAAATTTCAAGTGGTCACCCAGATGATGCAGCACTTACCCTGAATCAAGTGAATATGGGGCAATTTCAGGATACCTATTTTCCTTTTTATGAGAATCTTTTGCGTGCATCTTATGAACCTCCGAATCCTGTAACGATGGTTGGCATTATACTCCCTTTGTCTGGGGATCAATCGGAAATAGGTCAAGCGTTTTTATCCGGGTTTTACGACGGAGAAAAACCAAATAATATATCAAACCAAAGATTGTCAATCCTCATCCAGGATAACCGGAGTCATTCGCTTGAATCGATAAAAGTTGCTAAAAAACTTGTACAGCAGGATCAATTATTAGCCCTTATTTGTCCCTTAGATCCTCAGACATCGCTGGTCGTCGCCAGTGCGTTGACATCAACTGATATTCCCATTATTCTCACCACCCTTCAACAAAACGACCTGAGTGAAATCAACCCGCTTGTTTTTCAAATTAATTCCACTGTTTCTATGCAGGGGAAGGCAGCTGCTCAATATGCCATGAAGGTCTTGGAACTGGATAGTTTGGCAGTCATTGCCCCAGCGGACTTTTATGGTGAAACCCAAACAGATGCTTTTATTAAGGAAGTTGATCGACTTGGGGGAACTGTTGTGGCAACGGAATGGTATTCTGGACCACCGAAAAACCTGAAAAGACAATTTAAAAATTTTAGAAGGGTCGCCTTCAGCCTTTTACCAAAAGAGGAATCTTTTGATGAAGCATTGGGGATGGAAATTGACAGTCTGGATGCCTTATTTGACATTTCTGCAGAGGACTTTTTTGACCTACCGAAACCGAAACAAAAAAGAATAACTTCTTTAGATTCGACAAAAATTGTATTGAATACAATCCAGGGGATCTATTTGCCGATCAATATAGACGATTTAGAATATATTGGTCCCCAATTACCCATGTATAATTTAAATGCGAAAATAATTGGAAATGAAAATTGGCAGGATAAAAAGATTTTAAGAAAAGATAATATTGGTCCCCATTTGAAAGATTTGTCTATAATCACCAACTTTAATCCGCCATCAAATGATTCAACAGGTTTTTATGGTGATTTATTGGAAGCGTATTACGATGGGTTAAATACAGCTCATTTGCTGACACAATTACCTTTGGATTCCCGTTCCCGTAAATCCATGAGCCAATCATTGCAATGGGTAGATATATACTCGGGCCAGGGATTTTACTATTCACCAGACCCATCGAATCCTCATGTGAATGCTGCATTCCAAATATTGGAGTTTAACGGAAAAGAATTGGTTCCACAGGGCGTATTTATTGGTGACTCACTTCGATTGGTTCCATCCCAATATCCATAGGGAAAAATTGAATTATAAAGATTATTCAGATTGGTTCGGTATGCAGGGGTTTCACGCCTTCATGACTCAAAGGCAGGAAATCTTTTCTAAGGCAGATAACCGAAAAGCTATTGTGGAATCCTTCCCGTTCGATGCAGATAAATTGGCCTATCCGAAACAGGTGCATTCAAATAGGGTACGATTGGTAGAAAAACCTGGAATTATAGAGGAAACGGATGGTGTCATATCCAATAATAAAGAATTTATTCTGAGTATCCAGGTTGCAGATTGTATCCCCTTATTTCTGGCAGATAAACAATCAGGGAATTTTGGGTTAGTTCATTCAGGATGGCGTGGGACTGCAAATGATATCTCAAAGCGGGCAATTGACCGAATGGAGGATGTCGGTAGCAATGTTAATAGTACTCGAGCAATTATTGGACCTGCCATTCATCAATGTTGTTTTGAGGTTGGCCCTGAAGTCAGTAGCCAATTTGATGATACTTTTTCAATTACAGGAAAAGATGATCGTCAGATGCTGGATTTAAAAAGTGCATTATGGCATCAACTTATTGCATCGGGAATAAAATCAGAAAATATAATGATTGACGATGACTGCACCAACTGTAGAGAGGATTTATACTATTCTTACCGTCGCGATGGAAAAAAATCCGGAAGAATGATTGCAATTGCTGGATGGCGATAGCTTTTCTTTTTATTCTATATTCTTCCTGATAAATTCATTCACGGTTTTTCATCCATATGACGCTTACAGACGCAATAATACTCGGCATAATCCAGGGAATTACTGAATTTTTACCCATTAGCAGTTCTGGACATCTGGTTCTTGGGCAGACGCTTTTGGGTGTCAATACGCCTGGAAATGTTTTTGAAGTGGTGACCCATTTGGGAACCCTTCTAAGCGTTTTATATGTCTTTTGGAAAGAACTATCATCCATGATTCATTCACTTCAAAAACAGGATACGCAAAAATATATTTTATTTTTGATTGTGGGAACACTACCCGCAGTCATTATTGGATTGGCAGCTAAGGATATGATCACAGATTTATTTGAATCGATCTCTATGGTCGCCGGATCATTAATTTTCACAGGAATTATTTTATTATTGACTCAAAGATTGAATGAAAAAAGTAAACAGTTAAATTGGAAAAAAGGTCTAATGATTGGTCTGACTCAAGCATTTGCAATGATACCGGGAATATCCCGGTCGGGGATGACCATCAGTACAGGGCTTGCATTAGGATTATCGGGGAAAGATGCAGCTAAATTTTCCTTTCTGCTGGCCATCCCCGCCATTGCCGGTGCGGGATTGCTCACCGCATTGGATGTGGAGCCCGGGAGTATCTCCATTCCATTTTTCCAATTATCACTGGCATTTTTCAGTGCATTTATCGTTGGTACTATATCTTTAAAATGGTTATTAGGATTATTAGAAAGTGGAAAATTTCATCTTTTTGGCTACTATTGCCTAATGGTTGGCCTCATTACTTATTTATCAATTTAACATGGCACGATTCAAAATCGATACAATCCCAATTAATAATGCAATCCAATCTTTGGAAAAAGGAAAATTTGATTCGGTATATTACCTAATGGGAGAAGATCAATATCTTCAACAATTATTTTCAGAAAAACTCATCAAAAGATTGTTTAATGGAGAATCGATTCATAAAACAATGTTGATTCCTGATGAAATGAGTTCTAAAGATATTTTGGATCACCTGACTGCTGCTGATTTATTCAGTTCAAAGAAAGTATTTTTACTTCGGAACCCAAATGCGCTCAAAGGAAAAGCCAGAGACGAATTTCTCGATTATATTAATAATCCAGTGGAAGGTCATACCTTGATCATGATGCAGGATGAGTATGGGGCAAAAAACAAATTCTTGGAATCATTGGTTAAAGGAATCAAACCAATTTCCTGTTCTACACCTTTTGAGCGCGGCATGGTTCAATGGGCGAATGATTTCTTTAAAGAAAATGATATTCAAAATGTGTCGCCAGACATTATTAAAACACTCATAGACATTGCAGGAGATTCACTCAATCATTTGAAAAATGAAATTGATAAAATAGCCATTTCTGCAGATGGTGAAATATATCAAGATGATATTAAACAATTTTCAGGTTGGAAAAGAAAATTTCGGCAATATGAGTTTTTCAATTATTTGGGACAAAGAAAACTCAAGGAATCTTTGGAATTAGGAAGGTCCTTGGTTTTGCAGGATATATCTATGATTAGTTTGCTGTACCCATTAACAGAGTTTTTCCAAGAGTTATTGTTTCACAAAATTTCCCGTGGAACAAATAGAATTAAAATGGGTTATACTCGTTTATCACCCAGTGTGAATAAAAATTTAGGTAATTATGCAAACCAGTATTCAAGTAAAGAAATCACCCTTGCGCTCAAGCAATTGGCGCAAATCGACCAACAACTGAAATCATCGCGGATAAAAGATGAATCAGCCATCACCGAATTTGTCTATGCCACCGTTTTTAATGGATAATCAGTTCCGCTATACAGATGAGGAATTAATCGCCCGTTTTCAAGAGGGTGATGAGCAGGCATATACAGAATTGGTCATCAGGTACAGGGATAAACTCATGACGTTTGTTTATCGATTTGTGAATGATATGGAACAAGCAGAAGATATTATTCAAGACACGATGTTAAAATTGTATACGCATAAACATTATTATCGAAATATTGCCAAGTTCTCTACATGGATTTATACGATCGCTGGAAATTTAGCTAAAACAGAATTGCGGAAGAAAAAACACCACAAAGTAACCAATATTAGTCAAATGGGCCCGGAAGATCGAGATTACGAATTACCTTCTGTGGCTCCCGAGACCGATGAAATTGTTCAGGGTGAATATATTGAAAAGAAAATTCAGGCTGCGATTCAAAATTTACCCCTTCATTTTAGAACAGTTACAATTTTAAGAGATATTCAGGAACTTTCTTATGAAGAGATCAGTAAGATAGTCGAAGTTCCACTTGGAACAGTTAAATCCCGGATTAATCGGGCAAGGCTACAGTTGCAAAAAGAATTAAAAGATTTAAAATAGGAGAAAAGAATTTGATGGATCGTTACCAATTTGAAGATGCCATTTCAGCATATTTAGACAATGAATTACCTCTTTCCGACCGGAAGGCCTTCGAGGATTTTATGAAGGCAAACTCAGATGCCAAAATCCTTGTGGATTCCATTCGCTCGAATATGACATCGGTTAAATCGTTATCGCAGATAAAAACATCAGGCAGTTTTATGTCCAGCTTACACAAAATGATCGAATTTGAAAAAAGTCGACCATCCAAAAAATTTGTAAATCGACCGTCAAAAACTTTATTTGGATTTACACCCTTATATGCAGGAATAATGACCGTTCTGATCGCAACCTTTATCACAGTTGGTATTAACCTATGGCCGGAATCCAATTCTCCCGTCAACACCCTCCCGGCCTATACAGGAAATATTACAGATGCACCAAACCCGGCACCGGAAAATCCTGCTATTGATTTCGAGCAAGATGCTGTTCTGGCTGCATCTGAATCAGATTCATCGGACACAACCCTTCAAAAAAAGAAAATATTCAAGCTGGGTGATCAAGTGAAATTCGTAAAAGATCAGCGTTAATTATCGCTTAAAAAGTATTTTTAAAAAAATCCCTGTAGTTGGTGTATTTCAACGCAGGGATTTTTATTTTGTGGTATGACATTTTACCGACAAATCGCCGTCATTGTCCTCTTTTTCTTAATTTTGTTTCTATTTATCTTTCCGACGCAGGATGGTTTGGTTTTTTTAATCCTAAAGGGTGCTGCCATGGGTGGGCTTGTGGTTACACTTATTTCATACGCATTCCCGCAATATTTTAAACGAGATGATTCTCAGGATGATGAATTTGAACTTCCCCAAGATAATGGTATTGATCCGTCCTTTTCATCTGCGATTAAATCCCATTACAATCGACTTTTAAGCCAAGTACTCAATTTAGTCAAAATTGTTAATCCGGATTATTCGGCGGCCATATATATGATAGACACTGAAAATAAAGGATTCAAATGTCAGGAAAACACTTCCACAGATTTTTCAGATTTTATTTTAACAAAAAATGAAATTATTTCTTCTATAGTAAAAACGAGCGATCCATTGATTCTCAAGAAAAATAAAAAGAATGAGGGCTGGGAGGATATTCTTGGAACCAAAACTTGGCGCGGGAGTGAAACTTTAATTGGATTCCCCATTTTATATTCAGGCAATGTCGTCGGATTTTTACTTGTATATACAGATCACTTTTCATCGATTCAAGATCGGGATCAGGATGTAATTGAAAAACTCAGTCAATTTATTACGCATGGGATGGAAGATTTAGAGCAAATGGAATCACTTATGGCTGATAATTATTTCAATTCCAGAATTGCTAATTTATTTGATCAATTAGAAGTTAAATCGGACGAATCAGAACTATTTCAATCCATTCGAGGGTTATGCCGCGCTTTTTTCCAATATGATAAATTGACGATTGTATTATCTACTGAGGACAAGAAAAAAGGATTGATTAAGCTGGTAGATGGCCTTCATGATGATATTGATGAAGGGGAGGAATTCCTTTTTCAAAATACACTGCATGGCTTGGCTATTCAGGATGGTAAAAACATATGTTCAAATGCGTGGTATGAGGAATACCCGGAAATGAATCGATTTAAACCGGGTGATAATCGTGATTTTAATTTTATGTCCGTTTTAAGCATTCCACTCAAATCAAACGATGAAGCCATAGGCGCAATAACCCTGGAGCGGTTGAAATCAAGGATTTATTCTGATTCAGATGTACGGCTGCTTCAATTATTGTGCGGCACGGTGAGTTCAATTCTCAATTGGCAGCAAGAGTATAAAAAAGTACATCTTACTTCGATTCACGATGGTTTGACCGGGCTACTAAATCATAAGGCATTTTTAGACAGGTTCGAAGAGGAAATAAGTCGAGCCGGGCGATTTAACCAAATGTTAGGGTTGGTCGTCCTGGATTTGGATAAATTTAAATTGGTCAATGATAATTACGGTCATTTATATGGAGATTATGTCCTTCGGGAAGTGGCTCAGGTCATTTCTGAGAATGTGCGTGCAATTGATGTTGTGGGACGATATGGCGGTGAAGAATTTGCAGTTTTACTCGTCAATACGGATATTAAACAATGTTTACCTCTCGCCCAAAGAATTGTACAGTCCATTGCTGAGAAAACGTTTTTAGAGGGTGGGATTGCAGTAAACATAACGATTAGTGCCGGAATGGCAGGATTTCCCCACCACGCAGAAAAAGTACGAAGTTTGATTTCTAAAGCGGACAAAGCAATGTATGATACAAAATCCAATGGTGGGAATGATGTTACCATTGCTCCGGAATTGTAAAAACCTTCTTCATTTTCGGAACATTTAAGCCTGTTTAATGTTTAGATTCACGAGAAGAAAACCACATGAAAATAATTAAGTTAAACCCAATTTTCTTGTTAACCCTGATCCTATTCGGATGTGGGACAACTTCGTCAAAAACGCCAAGCCCCCAGAATCAGGTAAAACTTGAATCAATAGGTGAGAAGACCCCTAACCCGGAAGGTCTCCGCCATTTTATGGATGGCCAAATGATGATGAATCAAGGTGATTTTGCCATGGCTATTTTAGAGTTTCAACAAGCCCTGGAATTGGATCCAGGTGTGGGAGCCATCCATACATCTATTGCGGAATCTTATTGGAATTTGGGTAAACCAGATATGGCTGAAAAACATCTAAATATTGCAATTGGCTTAGATCCATCCGATGAACAGGCACTCCAGATGTTGGCAGATCAGTATATTCTTCAGAAAAAATATGAAGCGGCACAACAACCATTCAATCAATTGCATAAATTAAAACCGGATGACGCAAAATATATCATTGCATTGGCAGAACTTGAAAAAGTGAAACAAAACATTTCTGGGGCGATCCAACTTTATTTAGAAGCATTTGACTTGGATCCTTCCCGTTTGGAACTGTTGGAAACGGGCGGGCGGTTGGCACTTCAAAATAAAGATTTTATCCAGGCACAATCCATTTTCAAGAGACTGACTTTTTTAGATCCAGACCAACCTAAATATATGGGGATGTATATTGATTTAATTATGAATTCGAAAAATTATAAAGAAGGAATTGATGCATTAAAATCTATGAATGCTGAATATGGAGACTCTCCCGACCGTACTGCCCAAATGGGATTGCTAATGTATCGTGCGGGTCAAAAAGAAGAAGCATTGGGTTTACTTGAAACTGCCATCGAAGCTACACCCGAAAATCCCAACTACTATTTTCCACTATTTGATTTATATATGGATAATAATAATTATGAAAAAGCCTCGAAAGTGGCGGATAAGCTAGTATCTAATTTTCCAGAAGATTGGCGTGGATATTATAGCCGCTCATTGGTCTATTTAGAAGATAAAAATCCTGGGAATGTTATTACGCTTCTTGAACCTGTTTCAGATACATTTAATAAAATTTATTCAATTCAGTATTTGCTGGGACTGAGCCATAACCAATTGAAACAATTTGAGGATGCTCAAAAATATTTTTCGAAAGCACTCACAATTCGACCAGATTCACCTAATGTACTTCATTCCATGGCCATCCTATATGATGAAGTGAAAGAATGGGATAAGTCAGATAAAATTTATCTTCGGCTGATAAAGACAGACAGTACCGATGCACAAGCGTTTAATAATTATGCCTATAGTCTCGTGGAAAGAAATCAAGAATTAAAAAAGGCCCTCACCTTGGCTAAAAAAGCAATAGCCTTAGAGCCTGAGAATGCATCTTATCTGGATACGATTGGATGGATATATTTCAAATTAGATAATCATGAAAAAGCACAAGCATATATTGAATTATCAGTAAAGATTAATGGGGAGAATGCAATCGTTCTTGAACATCTTGGAGATGTACTCATGAAAATTCAAAAAACAGATGATGCAATGGATTATTATAAACGTGCGCTTAGTTTGGATAAAAATAATGTTCGATTAATCAATAAGGCTTCTCCTGAATAAATTCCATTTCATTTTGTTTACACTTATCATTGGATGCGCACAAGCACCCATTATGGAACCCGGTGAATCCATTGACCAAGGGATAGTTTTCCCAAAATTAGGTGACAAGAATTTTTGTCGGGGGAAAGGATATATTCTTTCTGAAGGTGATATTCAGGGACGGTTGAATTTTACGTTTACAGCATCCCGGGATACAGCTTACATTCAATTTAAAGATTTAATTGGTCGGAAAACATTATTTCTCATTTTAGGGGATGAAACAATTGATGCATGGGATATGCTTCACAATCGAAGATACGATCAAGCGTCTATTCTCATTTCATTACCATTTTTTGAAATGATTCGACCCAATGATATGCGAACGTTTCTCTGGGGAGAAATTCCATCCATGTTTTCCGATCCAGAAAGAATAAAAAATCAATCAGAACAAATTTTGGGGGGAATTCAATTTAGATCTAATCAGACGGAATATGGCCCTTTGGTTGAGCATGTCACCTTTAATATGAAGGATGAAAATCAAAAAATTGAATTAATTATGATGGATCGGGAATATGATGTACAATATCCTCATCTTATTCGAAAAATTCCCAATTCTATCCCCACAATAAAGGTAAATTCATGAAAATTTCAGTTGTAATTCCTGTATACAATGAAGTGGATTCCTTGAGGGAACTTCACCATCAATTGACTGAATCATTATCAATATTCGAATCATATGAAATCCTTTTTATAGATGATGGTTCTACGGATGGTTCTGTGAATCTTGTGACGGAAATGGGTGAAACAGACAGGCATATAAACTTCATACAGTTTCACCGTAATTATGGCAAATCTGCAGCATTGGCAGAAGGATTTAAATATGCGGAAGGAGATTATATTGTTACCATGGATGGGGATTTGCAGGATGACCCTGCAGAAATTCCCAATTTAGTCAGCAAACTTGAGGAAGGATACGATCTTGTGTCTGGATGGAAAAAAGACCGTAAAGACCCAATCTCAAAAACATTGCCGTCTAAATTATTTAATTTTGTGACGCGATTATTTACAGGTGTTAAAATTCATGATTTTAATTGTGGTTTAAAGATATATCGAAAAGCTGTGGTTAAAACGATAGATATTTATGGAGGAAGGCACCGTTATATTCCTGCCCTTGCTGGACAGAAAAAATTTAAGGTAACTGAAATTGTTGTCCATCATCGACCGAGGATACACGGTGAAACAAAATACGGCGGTGCACGGTTATTTCATGGTTTTTTTGATTTACTTACTATTTTATTTTTATCAAAATACATTCAAAGTCCCATATACTTTTTTGGTCAAATTGGGCTTTTTACATTTTTATTTGGTTTCGCAATCGAGTGTTACGTTTTATATTTAAAATATTTTGTAGGAGAACCCTTCGCGAAACATATAGCTTTACTCATGCTGGGTGTGTTAATCATTGTTGTTGGGATTCAATTCTTTTCTATTGGATTGGTTGGCGAAATGATCGCCAATTCAAATCAGGATAAGGAATCCCGGGTCAAGGGATTTTTAAAATCCTAACCGGTTAATCTCTCTACTATGCGAATTGTACTTGTTGGGCCATTTCCACCCTTACGGGGAGGAATATCCATGTTTAATCATTCTTTAGCAGAAACGCTATCCAAAAATCATGAAGTTCATCGCGTTTCATTTTCCTTACAATATCCCAAGGGATTATTCCCGGGTAAAACACAATTTTTTGAGTTCCAAGGTGAACAGGCAAAAACCATCATCAATTCGATTAACCCGTTTTCATGGAAGAAGTCTGTAAAGTATATAAACAGACTTAAACCAGAGACAGTCATTTTTCAATATTGGATGCCATTTTTTGCTCCGGCGTTTGCCTCTATTGCTAAAGGGGTCAAAAAAGGATGTGGTGCGAAACTCATCGTAAACTGTAATAATATCACTCCTCATGAATCCAGACCCTTAGATTCCGCAATGACTGCAAGGTTTTTTAGTCTTTGTGATGGGTTTATTGTTATGTCCAATACGGTTGAAGAAGATTTATTGAAAATTGAGCCCAACACAAAATACCGGAAAACACCTCATCCGATTTATGATATTTTCGGTGAACCCATAGAAAAGCAAAAAGCGAAAGAATTAATCGGTGTTTCTGAAGAAAAAATTATTCTCAATTTCGGGTTAATTCGAGATTATAAAGGGTTGGATATTTTAATTACCTCAGCAAAATCATTCAAAGAAAAGATTGATAATTTTAAGATCCTGGTGGTGGGTGAATGCTATGGTGACGAAAATAAATATATTCAACTGGCAGAAGAAAATGATGTTTTTGATGTGATTGATTTTCGATTTAATTTTGTGCAAAATGAAAAGGTGAATCAATATTTTTGTGCTTCCGATTTGGTTGTGTTACCTTATAAATCAGCGACCCAAAGTGGTGTTGTCCCAATTGCATACCATTTTAATAAACCTGTAGTCGTGTCCAATGTGGGTGGACTTCCAGAAATTGTGGAGGATGGTAAATCCGGATTTATCTGTGAACCAAATTCAGATAGTATTTCTAAGGGTGTTTTAAAATATTTCGAATCAGATAGGGAAGAGTTTCCTCCATTTATTGAGGAATACAAAAAACAATTTTCCTGGGATAATTTTGCAGAAGTAGTTTTGGAGTTAGCGGAATCATAATGCCTAAATCAGTAAATATATTTGTCCTCAATTGGAATGGAAGGGATTTGACTCTAGATTGTTTGGCGTCCCTTGCAAAAGTCACGTACCCCAAGGCAAAAGTGACTGTAATCGATAATGGTTCAACAGATGATTCTGTAATAAAGATAAAAGAACATTATCCAGAAATAGATATAATTGAGTTGTCCGAAAATATCGGGTTTGCCAGTGGTAATAACGCCGGGTTTCAATCTGTCACAAACAAGTCTGATTATGCCATCTTCCTGAATAATGACACGATAGTTGACACACATTTTGTGGAACCACTCATTGCTGAATTAGAATCCAAACCAAACACAAAACAAACAGCGCCCAAAATATATTATGCGGATAAACCGGAAACTATTTGGTTTGCTGGTGGGAAGGTTAATTTATGGACGGGGTTGATTCGTCATCTTGGTATCCGGAAAAAGGATTCAGCATTTTATTCAAAAAAGCGAACAATTGATTATGCAACTGGATGTTGCGTTTGTATGCGAACTGAAGATTTTGAATCCATTGGGTTATTTGATGAATCCTTTCCTATGTATTCTGAGGATGTAGATTTATCTTTGAGGTTTAATCAAAAGGGTGGAAACATTGTTTTTATTCCCGAATCGAAAGTATGGCATAAAGTATCGGCTTCTATGGGAGGGCAGTTTTCCATAGAAAAATGGAAAAGAAAACAAAATGCTAAATTTAGATTATTGGCAAAATATGTAAATCCCATTCAAGGCATAATAGCTTTTCCCATCGCTATGATAATAGGAATTATAGAATTAAAATTATTAATCTTCAAAATTGTGAGTAGGAAGAAAAAATGAAGGGATATTCAGAGAATTATTGGGCAAAAAGAGCCGGTCAATACAATAAAACCAATTGGGTTAAAAATGAGGATTTTATCGATTCATTTCTAAATATGCTTCCAAGAAATAATTTTGAAACAATTCTTGAAGTTGGCATTGGAACAGGGGCGGTGGCAAACAAAGTATCTGAAAGAATTGGTCCTTTAACCGGTATAGATATAAGTAAAGAAATGATTGCGAAAATTAAACATCCGGATATTACACCGATTGTGGCGAATGCTCATGATTTACCATTTGAGGATGCTTCTTTTGAATTAATTTATATGCGAAATGTCATTCATTATATTGATGATCCCGTATTGGCATTTTCAGAAATTTATCGATGTTTAAAACCAAATGGGTGTTTTTTATTTTCTCAAGTTGTACCTCCAGAGGATTCAATTTCTGAAGAATATGATTGGTTAATTGGTCGAAATATTCACTATCCTACCCAAGGAGAGATTGTCCAATTATTTTCTAAATATTTAAGCGTTGACTCAGGCCATTTTATTCTTAAAAATCAAAGTATAATGAATTGGCTGAATAATACATGTAGGGATGAATCTCAAAAACAAGAAGCGATTGATAGACATAAGAATACATCTGATTCTTATCAAAAATTGGCAAATTTTATTGAAAATGATAATGATATACTCGTGGATATTAAACACTTTATGGTTTTTGGTCAAAAAATATAGGTAGAATAAAGTGGCACTTTTAAATCGTTACAAAGAAATATCTTTATATCGTAAAGATCTTGATATTGTCACCAATATTATTCATTATCCGATTGCAAGTTTTGTATGTGCAGTTATTTCACCATCATTTATAACACCGAATATGGTTACTTTACTCGCGATTGTATCAGAGTTAAGTGCCATATGGTTAATCTCGATTAATTTAGTAGAATACAAGATATTAATTGTATTGTTACTACAATTGGGGTGGATCTTTGATCTAATGGACGGAATGTTGGCCCGTTTTAAAAAAATTGGATTTTATCATTCGACGAATCCATCTTTAAAAGGGTATTATTGGGATGCCGTGTCAGACCATATTCTTAGATTGGGTGTATTAACCTCTTTAGGCATTCATTTGGTTCAGCAAGATGAGTATGGATTATACTATGCATTTGGGGGAGTGATGATCTATGCAATGACGCAAGTTGAGCATATTATCAGAGATTATATTTTAAAAGGGGTTGAGGTTCATCAATCGTCGAAGGGCAAGGGCACAAAGAAACTTGATGTAATAATCAAACTGTTTAATAATATATATTTATTCTATTTTATTTTCATATTATCAAATAGAATAGATTTATTATTTATTGTTTTACCCACGATTCAAGCTTTCTTACTAATCAAGAGAGTCTTTCAATTTTCAAGTTCAGATTACTAAATATATGGCACTCAATTGGCAGTAAAATGGTATTTAAAAAAAGATGATGCCAGTTGGCATTCTTTCTGGAATGATATTTCAATTGACGATGAAATAACAGAGGCGAAAAATGATTATCCTTTAATGCTCAATGCAATTATAGGTAATACAAATGCAAACAGCGTTGTATTGGAGGGTGGCTGTGGATTGGGGAAGTTCCTATTTTTTCTTCGTGAAAAAAAATATACAAATTTAATTGGTGTAGATTTTAACGAAAAGCCATTAGACATTATAAAAAAACGAGACCCGATTATTGATGTTAGAGTGGGTGACGTTAATAAACTACCCTTAGAGGATAATTCAGTTGATTTATATTTATCGATGGGGGTGATAGAACATTTTGAAGATGGGCCACAAAACGCCCTAAATGAAGCATATAGAGTTGTAAAAATCAATGGGACACTCATTGTGGCCGTACCCTATCAGAATGTGTATAGAGGGACTTTTCGAAAATGGGTTACTATGCCAATATTGAAATTACTTAACCCATCCTTTCGAAATAGTCATCGGGTTTTCTATCAGTATTATTATAGTAAAAAAGATTTAAAGAAATTTATACTTAATTCAGGATTTGAAATTTTAGATTGGTTTTATTATGATCAATATCATACAAAAAATCAACGAATCGGGATTTGTCTCGAATTTCCTTTTACTAAAAATAAAAACAATCCGCCCTATGGGCTCAATATTATTGGAAAAATATTATCATTTTTATCAGAATTGATTTCAAAAGCAATATTCTCATCCAGTATCGCTTATGTAGTTAAGAAGCCTAATTCATGAAAATATTATTTATTACACCTTACCTACCCTCTGAAACCAGTGGTCATGCCGGTGCTCAGTTGATTTTCCGTAATATTAAGATGTTGGCTTCTCAGCATACCATCATTTTGTCAACTTTTGTAAATTCCGTAGATATGGCTGAAATACACGATTTAGAGAAATTAGGTGTCACCGTTATCCCGGTTTTATATGAGAGAAATAGAAGAGGGTTGGGTGGAATAATAAAGGGGATCATCCAAAACTTTTTTCCACTTATAAAATCTATCCTCGGATTGGATATATTTTTTATTGCTAAATATAATAGACGAAAAATGAAACAGGCGGTTATTAAATCCTGTGCAAATTTTAAACCCGACCTTATCCAGATTGAGTATAATGTGATGCACCATTTTGCAGGTTTTTTGCCAAACATTCCTAAAGTTTTATCTCAACATGATATTTCTACAAAAGTATATTTTCGCGGTTCTTTAAATGCCGGAACAGGGAGGAGCCGTCGAAGAAATGCGCGGCTGTTTAAAATTGCAAAAAGATTAGAATTCGGCTGGATGAAAAAATTTGATAAAATTATTACTGTAACTGAAGAGGATAAACAATTCTGTATATCCAATTGGCAAAATCTCCCTGCGATTGAGGTAATCCCTCCCCAAGTACATGTTAATGACTTTAAGGTAGAGAAAAATAGGAATGAAATTTGTTTTATCGGCTCCTTCAATCGGGAACCAAATTTGCAAGCACTGGAAATTCTATTAGATGAAATTATTCCCCGAGTTAAAAACAATAATCCTGAAATTCTTTTGAAAATTGCCGGAAAATATTTACCGGAAAAATTGATTAATAAAGTGGATACAACAGATGGTGCCAATTATTTTGGGTTTGTACAGGATATAGATACCTTTGTTGCGTCATCAACCTTGTTTGTTGCTCCCATTTTTATCGGAGCCGGTTTGAAAATGAAATTAACGCATTCATTGGCCTGCGGCACACCTGTTTTAACTACGCCTATAGGAGCTGAAGGAATCAATATTGGTCCCGAAAATGGTCTGTGGATTGAGAAAACCCCGGATGCCCTTTCAGAAAAATGTTTTGAGTTAGTGAAAAATGAAGTGGAGCTTGAACAGACCGGGATTAGGGGAAAAAAGGAGGTGAACCGCTTCTTTTCGCCGCAGAGTGTAAATGAAAAATTGAATACGCTTTACGGAACATTGATCTAATGATTATATTATCTCCTGATAAGTTCAGACATTCTCAAATATCAACTTGAAATTGTGATGAATATTAAGAATCTGATAAATGATAAACCCTTATAGAAAAAAAATAAATTCCGAATATTCTGAATTGGATACCAATAAGATTCGATGGTCAAAAACGCTTGAGTTTATAGGAATATGTGATAAAACAAAATCGGGGTTAGATATTGGAGACAGAACGTCTTTTACAATTGAATTGGAAAATGTATTTGGGTGCACATTTAAAAATACAAACATTGATTTGGATACTGGAAAAATTAAAGGTAAATATGATGTCATTACGGCATTTGAAATAATTGAACATTTATATAATCCACTCTGGTGCTTGGAACAAATACGGCAGGGATTATCAGAAAACGGTCGTTTATATTTATCCACTCCGTTAGGTAAACCTTATTTTTTATGGGCCCCGGGTCATTTTCACGAAATGCACCAGGAGAGACTGCATTCTCTTTTTAAACGTGCTCAATTTCGTATTATCAGGCAAAATATATTTCGCATACACCCAACTTACTTTTATTTCACGGGTTTTCGACCTTTTATAAGAGGAATATTTGAGAAAGTCCAAATCTATGAATTGGGTATTTTAAAATGAATATTGCCCAAAAGATAGCTAAAGAATCCACGATCACTTTTTCGGGTCTTTTGTATGGGAATGTAAACCGATACCTCTATACAGCCTTATTGGCACGTTGGGTGGGAGTTGAATACTTAGGAATCTATTCTCTGGCTAACTCTATTATTCTGATTTGTGAAGTTCTTGCTAAGATGGGATTGGAATCGGGTATAATGCGTTTCGTGAGTCGATTGGATCCTCAACAGGATAGAGCAAAAATTCGGAGTATGATTAGCTCAGCTTTGAAAATGACGGGTATTTTTTCAGTACTGGTGTTGGCTGTCATTATTTTAGGATCGGGGTGGTTGGTAAAAAGTGTTTTGGATGGGCCGCCTTTGTTGCATATTGTCCTGATTGTATTTGCTTTTACTATGCCTTTCAACACATTTACTCTTGTATCTGCTTTTGCCACCCAAGGATTTAAACTGATGAAGTACAAGGTATTTGCCACTCAGATTGTGAATCCTACGGTCCTGTTTGGGATGATGGTGATGAGTTTCTGGTACATATCTAAAGAAGCAGCCCTTATACTACCCATGGCCATAACAGGTGTCATTGGTTGCATCTTAATATTTAAATTTTTGCAAACTCTTTCGGGGGTAACAATTAAAAGTGTTTTATCCGCCCCGTTTAGTAAACCATTGCTTATCTTCTCTATTCCCCTCATGTTTGTAACCATTCTGCAAACGTTTATGCATTGGATGGATATTCTCATGCTGGGGTTTTTTACGGATACTTCGACAGTAGGACTATATCATCCAGCTGCCCGCACAGCAGGTTTATTGCAAGTACTGTTATTTTCTTTTATTAGTATTTATGCCCCAATATTATCCCAACTGCATAGTAAGGGGGCAGTGAATGAAATGTCAAGGTTGTGTAAACTTGTGAGTCGTTGGATCCTGACCTTGGCTATTCCTATTTCACTCATTTTTGTTCTATATCCTGTCAAGGTGATGTTGCTCTTTGGCCCGGATTATATGGTAAGCGCTCCTGTGCTGGTCATACTTACGGGCGCTGCATTCATCCAGGCTGTTTTAGGTGCTCCGGGTGCCGTGCTGACTATGGCGGGTTATACGCGCCTTGCGTTATGGAATTCATTGGGGGCCTTTATTTTAAATATCATAATGAATGTGATCCTGATACCGCGCTACGGGATTTACGGTGCTGCTTGGGCAACTATGATTTCTCTTACAGCAATTGGATTTACTCGTGTAATTGAAGTTCGTTGGATTCTGAAAATATCATTTTTAAGCAAAAAATTATTAAAACCAATTCTTGCAGGAATAGTGACATTGGGAGCATTGATGGGTGTGCAGCCTTTTATAATGGGATATCATACCTTGTTGACCCTTTCGGTTGTATGTTTCATTTCTATCATTACGTTTGGTGCCATGCTGTGGATCCTGAAATTTGAGCCGGAAGACAAGGACTTTTTAGCCGGGCTGGGAGTATTGAAAAACGCATTTAAAAAAGGAATGAAATGAAATCATTATTGAAAAATCCTGTTGTTGTTACCGGATTTCTATTACTGGTCCTAATTTCTGTTTTATTCAATCCCATTATTTTTGGTGGAAAAACATTTGGCTCTTCCGATAGTTTAGCTCCGAAAGCTATTGGATTAGCACTTAATAATGTCCTTGAAAAAACCGGAGAATATCCCTTATGGCAGCCATGGGTATTCAGCGGTATGCCGACGGCAGAAGCATTTACTAACATATCCAATCTTTATTTCCCTGATTATTTGTCAAAATTGTTTTTTCTGCCGGGGATGATGATTCAACTCCTTCATTTATTATTTGCCGGTATCGGTGGATTCCTATTACTTCGTCATTTCAAATGTTCAGAATGGGCAGCGGGGTTGGGTGCAACGGCCTTTATGATTACTCCTTACATGGTAACCATGGTTGTCTTTGGTCATGGTAGCCAAATGATGACGGCAGCATACATTCCGTGGGTTCTTTGGTTTACGGTTCGATTATGGGAAAAACCGAATATGTGGAATGTGGGATGGTTGGCATTATTGTTGGGGTTTCAACTTCAGCGAGCCCATGCTCAAATCGCCTATTATACATGGATGCTGATTGGTGCATATAGTTTACTTCAATTGATTAATCAAATTCGCAATAAGGATAAACGTGCACATTTGGGGAAAGGATTTGGACTCTTTTTAATTGCTTGCTTACTTGGCGTTGGTTTATCACTTTTGATTTATTTACCGGCAATGGAGTACACACCATTTTCTGTTCGAGGTGGTTCAGCAGGTGGCGGTGCAGACTATAATTATGCAACTGGATGGTCATTCCATCCGAAAGAAATGTTGACATTTTTTATTCCTTCTGCATTTGGATTCGGCGGCCAACCTTATTGGGGATTCATGCCATTCACAGATTATCCAAATTATATGGGTATTATTATACTATTGTTAGCAATAATAGGTCTTTTTCGAAAATGGGGAATGATTCATCAATTTTTAGTGATCACGTCGGTATTTGCTTTATTTATATCATTCGGGAAACATTTCAGTTTGGTTTACGACCTATTTTTTAACATATTTCCATACTTTAATAAGTTTCGTGTTCCCCATATGATACTCATTTTACTTCAATTTAATGTGGCTGTTTTAGCCGCTTTTGGATTGGATGAATTGTTAAAATTAAAAGAAGGAAAAATCCCGAAATGGTTTTGGGGAATTGCCGGTTTAATTGGGTTGTTTCTTATCGCCATGGTTTTGGGTGGGACTGTTATAGGATCTGCCGTAAGGGGCAGTTTTTCTCCACCTCGGATACAGGATCCACGTGCAGCCCAAGCTTTAAACAATCTTCGGTGGAATTTGTGGTTAAATGATGCCTGGTTAATGATTCTATTTTCAGGCTCACTCATGGTGCTTATTTGGCTTTGGATCAATCGTAAAGTGTCTCAAGCGATGCTGATGGCGGTCACTGTTTCCTTGGCGATCGTTGATATTGGGATTGTCAATTTTAAGATTATTCAGCCCAAGCGCTCAAGTGGGCGTGGATCACAACTTATGTCTAAACGCGTTGTAGATCGCTTTTTTAAATCTGACGAAGTGATAGATTTTTTAAAAGAAGATGAAAGCATTTTTCGGATTTATCCCATTGGAAGTTTGTTTGGTGACAGTCGTTTTGCTGCCTTCGGATTAGAATCGGTTGGCGGTTATCATCCCGCAAAGTTAAGGGATTATAATACATTTCTGTCAAAAACAGGGAATGCTGGTGCGATTCCTGTCCTGCAGATGTTAAATGTAAAATATCTTATTAGTCAGCAAAAGATTACCCATCCATCCCTTAAACTCGTTAAAGAGGGTAAACTTAGATCTTCAAGAGGAGATTCGCCTGTGGCTGTATTTTCAGTTGAAAATTCATTTCCACGTGCCTGGTTTGTAGATGAGGTAAAAAAGGAGGTGGATGATATATGGGCAAAGATTATGCAACCGGAATTTGATCCGAGCAAAACGGCATATACCCCTGAAATTATCGATATTTCCTTTGACTCAAAGGCGACTATTACTCAATTTAATCGAACCGCTCATAAAATTTCGATTTCCACAGAATCTGAAGGAAATCAATTTCTGGTCTTAAGTGAAGTGTATTATCCTCTTCGGTGGAAATCCATGATTGATGGTCAAGAAGTTCTAACGGTTAAAGTAAATGGAATTCTGCGTGGTGTTGAAGTGCCGGCAGGGAATCATACTATTGAATTTATTTATGATAAATCATCATTTAACAAAGGCTTGACGATTTCTTTTGCATCCTTTGGCCTCTCCCTTGGTTTGATTGGGTTTGGATATTTTAGACGAAAGAAAGATGAATAGTTACCGGAACAACAGTAATATAAAAGTCGGGCTATTTTTTGTTGGATTGATTTTAATTATTGGGTTACTCGGATATTCAAATTCAATTGTAAATCGTTTGAAGGATGACAATCGGGATATTGTAAAACTTTATTCGGAAATTATAGCCAAAACAGTTAATGAGGATTCGGATGCAAATTTGAATTTTGTATTTGATGAGATTATTAAAAAGGTCCAATTTCCTATTATTTACTCTGATGATAAAAATGTACCTTTATATTCGAGGAATATAGCGCGTATTGAATCCCCGGACCAACTCCGGAAACCAATGGGATCTATGGATAGGCAGAATGAGCCCATTCCTATCTCATATCATGACCAAATATCAGGGCAGTCTATTCCCTTAGGGTTTCTGCATTATGGCGATTCCGATCTCATTCGGAAGCTGCAATGGCTGCCTTATCTGGAAATTGGTGTGGTATCCCTGTTTATTTTCATTGGATTCATGGGATTTAACTCCATTCGAAATAGCGAGAAACGTAACATTTGGGTCGGAATGGCCAGAGAAACGGCTCATCAATTGGGTACACCTGTTTCCGCATTGATGGGGTGGGTGGATCGATTAAAGCACCATCCTGAAGAATCATCTCATGTTGTCCAAGAAATGGAATCTGATTTAAAACGATTAAGTCAAATTGGGAGTCGATTTAGTAAAATGGGTAGTCAAACCATTCTAAAAAGTATATCGCTAAAAGATTTGGTCAATCGGCAAACTGGATATTTAAAAAAACGAATGCCATCTTTGGGAAAAGAAATAGAGCTAACTGTCTCCTCGTCGGAAGATATTTATATTGAAGGAAATGAAGTTCTCCTTGGCTGGGCTATAGAAAATGTCATTCGAAATGGTATTGACTCCATTAAAGGCGAGCAGGGAACAGTAGAAATCTTAATGTTTTCCAATGATAGAAATGGAATTATTCATTTAAAAGACAATGGATCAGGAATACTGAAAAAGGATTGGAAAAATATTTTTCGTCCTGGATTTAGTACGAAAGAAAGAGGGTGGGGACTTGGTCTCTCATTGGTCAATCGTATTATAGATGAAATCCATCATGGAGAAATCAGAGTCATTCAAAGTGAAATCGGTAAAGGGACCACAATTGAGATTTGTCTGAAAAAGTCTGATTAACCCATCATCCCATTTTTAGCACTCTTTTTATAAAATCCTTAAACAAACTCCCGCAGGACGTGTCGTCCTGCAGCAAGTATTCATGATTTCAATCCAAAGATATATAAATAAACTCAGGCAGGACGTATCGTCCTGCCTAAGGCATGAAATAAATATTATTCGTTATAAGGATTCAAGAGGTGATTATTAAAATTGGTTTACTTTAAGCTTTAGAAATGATTCACTTTATTCATCATTTTACACCTTCTTTTGCGGATAAAAGGCCGATTAATCCACTTAGTAAGCTTTACTTCGATGGGCAACTCTCAATATCAATACCACCAGTTCGCCATCTTGGATTTGATAAATTATTCGATATTTCCCGGATCGAATCCTGAACACATTTTTCGTCGTAGTGATTATTTTTCTCGCCCCTTTTTGGTAAGGATATATTTTAAGAGATTCAATTTTAACTCCCAGTTGAGATTTTATTTCATTGGGAAGTTTGTCAAAGGCTTTTTTGGCGGATGGTTTAAAAAAAATGGAATATCTAACCGACAATATCCCATTCCTTTTTTATGTCCTCCCATGAAATTTCATCTGTTTCTTTCAGGGCTTTTTCAATTTCGAAACCGTCAACAATATCGTCAAGATACTCATCCAAGAGGTCTTCAACGATCCGGCTCATGGGCCGATTCAGGAGCCCGGCGGCAACCCGGAGGGCACGGAGCTTTTTCTCTGGTAAACGCAACGTGGTGGTGGATGCAGTCATGATATCTCCATAATTAATTGATATTATACTATCGAAATATAACGATATTACAATATCCCACTCAAGAGAAGATTGTGGAGATAAGTCGCCATTCAATTATTGGAAAAACTTGCATAAACACTCTCAACACAATTTTGCGGAATCGCTTCACCTTTACAAAGTGGGAAGGCGGGGTAAGAGTCAATCATTTTTCTTTTCATACCGCAGTGTAAAGGTAACATCGTCATAAACTCAGGAAGGACGTGTCGTCCTGCAACAAGTGTGCATCATTTTAAATCCAAAGATACAAATATAAACTCAGGCAGAACGTGTCGTCCTGCAACAAGTGTTCATCATTTCAATCCAAAGATACATAAATAAACTCCCGCAGGACGTGTCGTCCTGCAGCACGGGGAAGAAATGTCTGATTTGCCCACTGGGTATTTATCCCCACCGGATGTTTTGTTCAGATCGTGGATGATCACCCAACATTTTTAGGGGATTTCAAATAAATATTCTCAAATCCATATTGGGAATCGCTTCACCTTTACAAGGTGGGAATGACGGGGTTATGGGGCAATCATTTTTCTTTTTGTACCACCTTGTAAAGGTGACAGTCCCCTAAAGATAAATATATATTGATATTTAACAACGGGTATTACTATATTGCCAATAACGTAATACAATAAAGGATTTCATTATGAAGACATTAACGTTAAAAGTATCAGATAATATTTTAAAAAAATTAAAAACAGTTGCTGAGGAAAAAGGCTTCACCCGTTCAGAAATCGTGCGGAATTCTCTATTAGAATATTTATCACATGACGATTTTAATCAAGTGGGGTCATTTTTAGATTTAGCTGGAGATTTAGCCGGATGTGTTGAAGGTCCATCTGATTTATCCACAAATAAACGCTATTTAGAAGAATATGGACAATAAAAAAGTTATCATAGATTCCGGCCCCATCGTGGCTTTTTTGAATAAATCTGATTACCACCACCATTGGGCGAAGAATCAATTTTCCCAATTAAAACCGCCATTTTATACCTGTGAATCTGTTATTTCTGAATCCATATTTTTAATGCAGAATGTGCAAAATGGAACCGATAGCATTTTAGAACTATTTGGAAGAGAATTGATAAAAATTAGATTTCGATTAGAAAATGAGATGAGTTCGGTTACAACTTTAATAAAAAAATATAGTGATATACCCATGTCTCTTGCTGATGGCTGTTTGGTCAGAATGTCTGAGCAAATGTCAAATAGCATTATTTGTACTTTGGACAGCGATTTTCGAACTTATCGTAAAGAAAAGAGAAGTGTTATTCCCCTTATTATACCCAAATGATGTTGAAGGGAATCATATATTACTCTGGTGCAAATTAAACTTAACTGGGGGAGGGTTCCCGCCTGCCTCTATTGAGAAATATTTTATGTGATGGGCAAGGAGTTAAGAATGATTCCCACACCGCCCTTAAGTCATATCTGCAGTCTGCACTGTCGTTTAGACAGGCAGGCATTTTTAACTCAAGTCCGGCTAAAATATTATTTATTTTTTAAAGTCTTCTTTTAATAAATTCGTATTTCCTCGGTAATTTCACGGCTCAAGAAATAGGAGAAACAATTGAATTTCATACAATTATTTGCTGGCGGCCAAGGTGGCCAAGGTGGTGGCTTTTTAACTTTTTTACCTATGGTCATCATTTTGGCTATTATTTACTTATTGATGATTCGCCCACAGGCGAAACGTCAGAAAGAAAAACAAAAAATGTTGGAAGACCTGAAAAAGGGAAGTCACATTGTGACGATTGGTGGTATCCATGGCACGATTGCCGGATTTAAAGGTAAGGAAAAAAAATCAGTTATTCTGAAAGTAGATAAAAATACAAACATGACTATCAACAGGTCTGCGATTGCCGGACAGGTTGGTTCCGTAGATGATTCTGAGACAGAAACGATTGAGGCTCAGAATTAATGGCTGTAAGGGAAGTCGTTCATTATGGAGATCCCATTCTTCGAAAAGTCTGCAAGCCGGTAAAAGATTTTAAAAACCTTCCACCTTTAATTGATGATATGTTCCATACCATGTATGAAGAAAGTGGGATCGGCTTGGCGGCGAATCAAATTGGTGTTGATTTAAATTTGTTCATTATTGATATTTCTGATATAGAGGATGAAGTAGAAAGTGTTCATATTTTCATCAATGGTGAGATTTTGAACAGTAGCGGGGAATCCTGGTTTGAAGAAGGGTGTCTGTCCATTCCTGAAGTTCGATTAGAAGTGAAACGGCCCGAGTTTATTCAATTTAAGTACCAAGATGAATCCGGAAATGAACATATTGAAGAAATGAGTGGTCTGTTAGCTAGGGCAATTCAACATGAAATTGATCATTTGAAAGGTGTGTTTATTACTGATCGCGTAACCAAAACAGTAAAAATGACTGTTGAGAAAGATTTAAAAATGATAGCAGAAGGGGCTGCTACCCGTGCGAAAACCCGAAAGGCTTTTATTCTTTAATAGAAGGCTTTACTCTTCCTGATTTATTCTAAAGGAGCCGAATAATGAATATCGTATTTATGGGCAATCCCATGATTGCCAATCCAATACTGATTGCACTCCATGAATCAAATCATCACATTTTGGGAGTGGTGAGCAATGCACCAAAACCCATGGGGCGGGGGCGTACATTAAAACATACGGCTGTGGGTGAATTAGCCACAGAATTGAACCTTAATTTTATTCCTGCAGATTCTCTAAACGACAAATCATTCCAGACCAAATTAAAGTCATTAAACCCGGATTTATTTGTCGTGGTTGCTTTTAGGATTTTGCCAAAGGAAATTCTAAATATTCCAACCATCGGATCCGTAAATATTCATACATCATTATTGCCAGCATATAGAGGGGCAGCACCCATCCAACATGCATTATTAAATGGGGAAAAGAAAACAGGCATCACAACTTTTATGATTGAATCAAAGGTGGATACAGGATCAATACTATTACAGGAAAAAATTAAGATTGATAATGAAGATGATTGTGGATCTCTTACAGATAAAATGGCAGTAAATGGGGCGGCACTCATCCTAAAAACTTTGGATTATTTGGAAAAAGGAGAGGTTGAACTAAAATCTCAAGACAATGATTTGGCAACTGCTGCACCAAAAATATCCAAAGAAATGTGTAAAATTGATTGGTCTGTTTCGTCAAAAATCATCCATAATAAAGTCCGAGCATTATCGCCATTTCCAGGAGCGTACACAATGATGATGGGTAAAAGGTTGAAGATATTTCGAACAAAAATAATGAATGAAAACAGTACGTATTTTCCGGGTCAAATTTCATTGTTAGAGAAGAACAGAATGGCTATTTCTTGTAGTGACGGTCAATTGGAAATACTGGTAGTTCATCTTGAGGGAAAACGCAAAATGGATATGGCAGATTGCCTAAAAGGGATGCATGTCACCATTGGGGACCCCATCGGTTAAAGATGAAAGACGCTCGCTATCATGCATTTCATATTTTAAAAAAATATTACCGGTCCAATGATCGGTTAAAGTCAGTGCGTGATCAATATTTTAAAAATAATAAATTACAGCAACAGGATATTTCGAGATCTTTGGTGTTGACAAACGAGGTTGTTCGATGGCAGGGTCGATTGGATTACTGGATCGAATTATTCTTAGATAAACCATTACATAAGTTACATCCATCTATACATCTCATTTTGCGACTTGGGTTTTATGAAGCAGTCATGGATGAATTAATTCCCCAACATGCAGCCGTGCATTCATGGGTAGAATTCACCAAAAAGGAGTTAGGTAAAAAGTTCGGTGGGTTGGTGAATGCGCTCTTGAGAAAGACCAGTGCTATCGATCCTAATCAGAAAGATGAAAACCAATCACAATCAAAGTGGGTTTCATTTCCCGATTGGATTATCGAAAAATGGACAGATCAATTCGGTGGTGAACAAACCAATCAGCTATGTGAATATTTTAATAAGCCCTCTTACGTTGATATCCGACTGAATTGCGTGAATGAGTCTAAAGATTCGATTATAAGTCAATTAGGACATTTAGAAGTTAAATTCTCCCAAAGCCCCGAATCTGATTGTTTTATCCGTGTGGCGTCCGGTCTTCGAAATGCGGTCAAAAGTGAATTATTTACAAAAGGTTTAATCCATGTCCAGGATCGCGCTTCCGGTGCGGTGGTCGAATTATTAGATCCACAACCGGGTCATATTGTTTTAGATGTTTGTGCGGCACCGGGAACAAAATCCGGTTATATCGTTGAAAAAATAAAAAATGATGGCAAAATTTTAGCATCCGATATTAGCCAAGCCCGATTGGTGATTGGAGAAAAAAGGGCAGATGAATTAAAATGGCCCATTCAATGGAAAAGAAAAGATGCAAGTAAAGATGATTTTCCCATGGCCGATCGAATTTTAATTGATGCACCCTGCACTGGCACTGGAGTGATGGCCAGACGTACAGATATCCGGTGGCGGAGGAATAAAGATGATATGGAATCTATGGCCACAATTCAAAAAGCTATCATTAGTCACATGGCCAAATATTTAAAGCCGGGAGGCGTCATGGTTTATGCCACCTGTTCATTGGAAGTGGAAGAGAATTGGAATGTGGTAAAGTGGTTCCTTAAATTGAACGACAATTTCTGTATTGAATCTGGAAAAGATTTCGTGCCAAATGGCTGGCTGAATGTGCAAAAATGTTTAGAAACATTTCCACCTCGGGATAAAGTCGATGGGTTGTTTGCTGCTCGAATTAAAAAAAATGATGAATAAAATTATACAATTTTTACTTGCTTTCGGTATCGTCTCCCTTTCATTAATTTTATTATTTGATTGGTTTGTGATGCCATCCTATGTCCGTCAGGACAAAACTTTAATTGTGACAGATATCATGGGAAAAAGTCTAAATAGAGCCCTGGTTGAATTGGAAACGGAAGGATATAAAGGTGTCGTATATGATACGGTTTATACAGCTGCGGTTGACCCTCAAACTGTGGTAGATCAATATCCCGTCGCCGGAGCTAAAGTAAAGCCGGGGCGGACAATTCGATTGAAAATTGCCAGACCGGAAAAATTGATCATAGTTCCAAATTTAGTCGGTCAATCCCGAAGGAGTGCAGAAATATCTCTTCAGCAAATTGGGCTTAGAATCGATACGGTATATACTGAATTCAATCCTGATTATCCGAAAGGAACGGTTGCCTGGCAGTTTCCTAAATCAGGAGATCATATTAAAAAAGGCCTTGGCCTTCAAATAACTGTCAGCCAGGGATTACCACCAGACTTTTTTCAAGTCCCCCAATTATTCGGTTTGAGTTTGAAAAAAGCAAAAGAATCATTAATGAATGCGCGATTAAAAGTGGGTAAAATATCCTACCAACAAAATGAAGATTTGGTCCCATATACTGTATTGGATCAATCCATCTCACCCGGTACTGTTCTGGATCAAACGATTCAAGTTGACATCGTTGTGAGTATTTTAGATTTGCAGGATATTTTTGACAATCTTTCCATTCAAAAATGATTCCATTTAACGAATATATTCGAAAATTAATCCACTTATTGAATCTGGCAATTCCCTTTTCTTATCTTTATGTTTTTCCTGAAAAATGGGTATTTGTCGCCTTACTATCGGTCCTAACGGTCTTAGCAATTCTGATGGATGTTTTACGGCATAAGGTAAGCTGGATCAAGTCCTTTTTTAATCAATATTTTGGATTCATGCTCAGGAGTCATGAAGAGGAAGGAAAACTAACCGGTGCAACGTGGGTCATGATTGGTGCCGTTATATCTATCATGATATTCTCGAAACCCGTGGCCATCATTGCACTTATTTTTATGAGCCTTGGGGATACGGCTGCAGGTTTAATAGGTCAGCGGTTTGGAAAACATAAAATATGGGATAAATCCTGGGAGGGATTTTTCGGTGGTTTAATCGTTTGTGTAATTATTGCTTTGAATTATTCATCGTTGCCTCTGACCGTTTCATTGGGAGGCGCCTTTGCGGCAATGGTTATGGAAATTGTGCCGATTCCATTGGATGATAATTTTAAAATTCCATTGGGAGCAGGTGCAATTATGATGATGCTCTCGACGCCCATCTAATGTCTTTTTTATTTCCGTCGATGTTATGGGGATTGGCTGCCGTATCCATTCCACTAATTATACACCTCATTAGTCTTAGGCATACAAAAATAGTTGACTTTTCTTCCATTCGCCATATCAAGGCATTAGAAAATGAAACCATTCGGAAATTAAAAATCCGACAATGGATATTAATCGTACTACGAATGGGAATCATAACCGCACTGGTTCTAATGGTTTCTGGACCAATTCTGAATAACGATTCACCTTGGATTCCCAGTGAGAATGAATCTACTATTGTCATCATCATTGATAATTCGGCGAGTATGGCAGTAACAAGGGATAGACAATCCTATCTAGATAAAGTAAAATCTGAACTACCCAAATTAGTTGCCAGTTTTGATGGATTAGTGAATCTTCAAGTGTATCAAACAACGCCTGTTAAACTAATTTATGATGATATTATAGAAGAGGGCATGGCTATTAATCCGGCAAATTGGAATATTCCCCAAACTGTTGGGAGAGATAAAATATGGTTTGTTGTGGATTCAGTATTGAAATCTGTAACCAATGCCTCGGTTAATAAAGAGTGTTATATTTTAAGTGACTTTCCCATTACACCACCATCCAATTTCAGTACAGATTTTAAGGATTGGCAATTTTACTTCATCGGTCAGGAACCATTGTCGGACAATGTGTCTATTTCTAATATATCAGCTGTCAGCCAAATTAAACTTCCCAATCATTTATTAAAACTCAATACTAAAATTGAAAATATGGGACCGATTGAACGGCGCAATATTCCTGTGGAATTATACATCAATGATGAACGAGTTGGACAAATTGTATCTCATTTTCAACCCAAAAAAAGTAAAGATTTTTTATTTCAGGTTTATCCAGGGAAAAGCGGCGTTATCCGGGGAAAATTAGTCATATCCAAAGATGATTATTCTTTTGACGATATCCAGACATTTGAATTGACCATTCCGGAGCAAATTTCATGCAAAGTGATTGCGAATTCTCAGGATAATTTATTTATGCTGAAAACGGTATTAGAAGCTATAAGCGGCAAGGATCGGTTTTTAGATATTGAATTAAAAGTAATGGATAATATTCATCGTGTTTATCTGGATGAAACAGATGTGTTGATTCTTCAAGATCCGAAGCATTTAACTGCATCAGCGATTGAATCCTTGAAAAGATTTTTAGGCCGAGGCGGCAGTATCCTTTGGTTCTCGGGTGAAAATTATTCGGAATTAAATTCTATAACCCAATCGAATTTAAAGTTACCTAAATTTATAGAAACAGTTCGGGTAACAGGCGAGTCTTATTTTTCTGTTGATGTAACCGATAGGGAAAACCCTATTTTGCAGGAATTAAACTTGAGAGATGTTTCGTCGGCTCTCCCTCAGGTTTATCAATATAATAAAATTGAAAATCAAACGGGCCAGAAAAATATTTTAACTATAAATAATAATGATCCATATTTTATTGAAATTCCACATTCAGGTAGCCAAATTTATTATTTCACATCACCGTTAGATCTTAGGTGGAATGATTTTGGTATGAAGGGACTCCTCATTCCATTAATTCATCGGCTGCTTATTTTGTCTGCAACGAACGAAATCAATACGTCAATGGTTGAGGTTGGACAGGAAAAATATATTAAGATTAAAAAAGAACTCATCAATAAAAAATGGTCTTTACGCACACCTTCCGGAAATAAGATTCTTGTGGTTCCCGACTATAATCGGGAAGCACTTATTATCAGTAAAATCCAGGAATTGGGTTCATACGAAGTATTTGCAGGAGACGAATTCTATACAGCATTTTCATCAAAATTATCCCCATTTGAAAAACCAAGTTTGCGTGCTCGGGAGGATCAAGTTATTTCTATCCTGGGGAAAAGGCGATCTGTCTGGATACGTCCCGGTGTAAATATAAAAGAGGTTATATCTACTCAAAGGCAGGGAAGGGCGTTATGGCGATCTTTCTTGATTATAGCCATTGCCTGTATGTTATTGGAATCCTATTTAAGCCGCATGAAGCCGGAAGCAAAAAAATTGAAATCATAATGGATAGTCCAAAAATAAAACAGAAAGAAAAATCGCTGTTGGTGGGGGTAATTCATGGCGAATTAGATCAGAATACAGTGGATGAACATTTGGAAGAATTAAAACTATTGGCAGAAACGGCTGGGGCAGAAGTGGTGGGGAATGTTACCCAAAAATTATCACGGATTAATCCATCATATTTTATCGGGTCTGGAAAGGCAGAGCAGATTATTGTCCAGGCAAAAGAATTAGGTGTATCGCTCATTATTTTTGATGATGAACTCAGTCCGGGGCAGATTAAGAATTATACCAATCTCACTGAAGAAGTAAAAGTGATTGATCGCAGCGGTTTGATTCTGGATATTTTTAGGCAGCACGCTCAGACAAAAGAAGCAAAAACCCAGGTTGAATTGGCACAATTAGAATATATGTTGCCGCGACTCACTCGGGCATGGACGCATTTAGAAAGGCAAATGGGTGGTATTGGAACTCGTGCCGGTGCCGGTGAAACTCAAATTGAGGTAGATCGCCGCCTAATCCGAACGCGCATATCAAAATTAAAAAGAGAATTGGAGAAAATAGAGCGGGAAAGAAATACGCAAAGTAAACGGCGTGGGAATCAATTTAAGGTCGCATTGGTGGGATACACCAATGCAGGGAAATCAACATTAATGAAAGCGATATCAGGTGCAGATGTATTTATTCAGGATCAGTTATTTGCCACGTTGGATACGACGGTACGCTCTGTTGAGTTGGATAGTTCACATTCAATATTGTTGAGTGATACGGTGGGATTTGTTCGGAAACTGCCTCATCATTTGGTGGCAAGTTTTCGGAGTACATTAAAGGAGGTCGTTGATGCAGATTTGATTTTACTGGTTTTAGATTCATCCAGTAGTCAGGTTGAAGATCATTTTATTACAATTATGGAGGTATTAAAAGAACTGGGTGCTGATCGGCAACAAATGCAAATCGTATTCAATAAAATTGACCGGTATGGGGCTGAAGAAAATCATAACTATTTAAAGAGAAAATTTTCCGATGGAATCTATATATCTGCATTAAAAACCTTACGAATGGATAAACTCTCTGAGAGAATCATTGAAGTTATGGATGAAAATTTTCAAATCGTTGACCTTCAGTTTTCCTACAAAGATTCTAAAGAAATAGCTTTGGCTCAAGAGGGGGTGGATGTGTTAGAACGGAATTACGACGATGATTGTGTCCGGTTAAAGATAAAAGGGGCTCGTTGGCGGATTAACCAAATTCAAGCTGCCATGGTGAAATAAAAAACCCCCGATCCATCTTTATTTTAAAAAGAATGGCAAGATTCGAGGGTTTTTTTAATGATCTTACTTCAGACCCGATTTCAAGGATCCGTTTAACACGGTAGAGGCCTCTGCTTTCAGCAAACTTCCTTTATCCCATCTCGATAAATCGGGACAGAAAAGGCCTGTTTTTTGACTTCAGAAGGTTATCTCAAGGATCATTTCTTGAAGATCCTGAAATTCAAAGACTGAAGTAAGAATTCTTAAATAGCTACCTAAGTTTACACATATTATTTTATATGTTTCAAGAAGAGTCGGGATCTATTTTATTCGGAAATTTGACCTTCAGTAGAAGCCACCGCCACCGCCACGCTCGCATCACCGGTGACATTGGTTACGGTTCGCATCATATCTAAGATTCGATCTACGCCTAAAATTAAGGCAATCCCCGCGCTTGGGACACCAATAGCTTCGAGGATAATAATCAGCATAATAATTCCAGCGCCAGGTACAGCCGCCGTTCCGATTGACGCGAGTACGGCTGTGAGCACAATAGTAAGTTGTGCGCCTAGGGTCAGATCCATTCCCAACGTTTGAGCGATAAATACGGCGGCAACCGCCTGATAAAGAGCGGTACCATCCATGTTAATCGTCGCCCCTAGAGGAAGTACAAATGAAGAGACCTCTTCGGAAACGCCTAACTCATCTTCACATCTTTCCATAGTAACTGGGAGCGTAGCTCCACTGGAACTGGTGGAAAATGCCAGAAGTTGGGCTGGTGCGATGCCCTTGTAAAACTTTTTTAATGACATCTTTGAAAATATTTTTAACACGGCGGTATAGGTGAACAACATTTGAATGACCAACCCGATTATCACTGCCATCATATAAAACCCAAGGGCACTAAGTAATTCCAAAACATTACTGAGATTATCCCCTGCCACGGATGTAATTGTATCGGCAATGAGTGCAAACACGCCCATAGGTGCCATCAACATAATATTATCAACAAGTTTGATAACAAGGTCGTTAATTCCTTCCATAAAATCTAACACTGGCCTTGCCTTTTCTTTGGGGATTTGAATGAGAGCAATCCCCATGAGAATGGCAACAAAAACAACTTGAAGCATATTCCGATTATTGGATGCAGAACTAAAGAAATTACTGGGTACCATATCAACGACTGGCTGGAGAGGCCTTCTTTCTTTCACTTGGTCTGCCGCTTCCATTTTACCCGATGCAGCTGATTGATAAGTATTCTGAAGTTTAACCTTCATATTTTCAGGTACGGTGTCCCCAGGCTTTAATAGGTTTACAGAAACTAAACCAATAGTAACAGAAATGGCAGTAGTCGCAATATATATTGTAATTGTTTTTCCACCAATTCGAGACAACTTTTTCAGGTCTGAAAGGGACGCCACTCCAGTAATTAAAGATGATAATACCAGTGGTACGGCAATTAATTTTAATAAGTTTATAAATATTATACCGAAGGGTGCTATCCAGTTTGTGGTAAATCCGCCCCAACCATTTGCTGCGGCGAAGACGCCATAAATGAGTCCAAGGACAAGTCCGATAATAATTTTCCAGTGTAATTCAAGTTTCATGATTTCTCTTATTTGTTTATGTTAATGTACCAGCCACCAAGACTCAAAGGCACGAAGGGTTTACAGAAAAAATAAAGGAAGCAATATTTTGATTCATAGATGACTCTAAAATTCATATAAATATTTCGTGTGGCCTCCTCATGCATTTCTCAATTCAGGATTTTTGATTTGATTCTTTCTGTTTTTTGATTTCATTGTATTTGTTAAAGTAAGCATCCCCGACTGAAGAAAAAAAGCCCAATAGTCTATTTTTCTTTCCACCCTTTTCATCTACCCGCTGAATGGCCGAATGGGCTGCTGAATCAATCAAATCCTGAATATGAGCGAATAATTCACCTACTCGGCGTGATAATGGCTTATTCATGGATAAATCTTAATGCTTGTTCAATATCGGTTGTTGGTATTTTACAGGCAAAATCCTGACAAACATAAAATGTAGTCTTATCATCTATCGTTTCTTGTGAATCGGTCCACCTCGCTAAAGTGGAAAGCTCAGAATTTTGATGATCCAAATCCTTAAAAAGAAGAACTTTTCCTGGAATATATTCAGATCTGATCCTGTCAAGCGCAGCCTGGGTGTCCGAATCACTTCCTGAACCCACAACGACAATTTCTTTTGGATGATCCAATTCAAATAAGAATGCCGTCACCATGGAAGTATATCCTGTTGGCGTTCTTTTTATTTCATTTGAGAATACTTTAAATGTTTTATCGGCCATCTCCGCCCATTTTACTTCTCCGGTGATCCGTGTCAATTTAAGCAGGTTCATGGCAGCGATGGAATTGCCGGATGGTATAGCTCCGTCATAACCGGTCATGGCGCGAACAATTAATTTTTCTGCTTGATTACTGCCTAAATAAAAGCCTCCGCTGGATTCATTCCAAAATTCCGAAACCATAGTTTCGCTCAGTTGAATGGCATTTTTGAGGTATTCAATTTTAAATGTTGCCTCGTAGAGTTCTAATAATCCCCAGATGAAAAATGCATAATCGTCCAAATGGGCGTCCAGCCCTGATTTCCCATTGCGATAACGCTTTTGCAATCGGCCTTTTTTATCCATTAGGTTATTAAAAATGAACTTGGCACTTTTTTCGGCGGATTCAATAAGTACTTTATCTTGGAAAGCCACACCTGCTTTGGCCATAGATGCAATCATTAACCCATTCCAATCTGTAAGAATTTTATCATCTTTTAACGGGTGAATTCGTTTTTCTCTCACAGTAAATAGTTTTTCACGTATCTTAGATATTTTTTCGAGATCTTTTAAATTTGAGATGGGTGACTTCAAATGGAAGATATTTTTCCCAGTTGATTGACGGGATACTTCATCCTTAAAATTTCCATCGGATGTTAAATTAAATGTACTTTGGATAAATTTGGTATCTTCCTCACCTAAAATAGATTTTAATTCTTGGGTGGTCCATACGTAAAAAAGGCCTTCTTCTCCTTCGCTGTCCGCATCTTCAGCCGAGTAGAATCCACCATCCGTATCCGTCATATCACGTTTGACATAAGTTAAAATTTCTTCAGCTGTTTTTTGATATACGGAGTTCCCTGTGATCTGAAATGCCTCGATATATGCCATGACCAGCATGGCTTGGTCATATAGCATTTTTTCAAAATGAGGGACTAGCCATTCTTTATCAGTAGAATAGCGGTGAAACCCATATCCCACATGATCAAAAATTCCGCCCAACCGCATTTCTTGCAATGTTTTTTCAACCATTTTTAGTGCCGTTTTATCTTCCGTCATATGATGATATCGAAGTAGATATACTAAGTTATGAGGAGAGGGAAATTTTGGTTGTGTGCCAAAACCGCCATGGCTTTTATCATAACGATTTACAAATTGGGAATAAGTTTCTTTCAATATGGCTTCTGCTAGCGGGTTTCCCAATTTTTTTGTATTCGAATTCAACAGGTATTCATTAATCCTTTCAGCCGATTGGACTAACTCTGCCCGTTTGTTTTTCCATGCATCCGCAATAGAAGGAAGGAGGTCTGTCATCCCAGGACGACCGAAGCGACCATTTTTGGGAAAATACGTTCCGGCAAAAAATGGCTCTTTATCCGGTGTCATGATAATGGTAAGAGGCCACCCGCCACGACCGGTCATAGCTTGGCAGACAGACATATAAACGTGATCAATCTCAGGCAGCTCTTCCCGATCCACTTTGATGGAAATAAAATTTTCATTCAACAGTTGGGCCACTTGTTCATCTTCAAACGATTCGTGGGCCATCACATGGCACCAATGACAGGTGGAATATCCAATGGAAAGAAAGATAGGCCTGTCTAATTCCGCCGCTTTTTGAAATGCTTCATCTCCCCAGGGATACCAATCTACCGGATTATTTTTATGTTGAAGTAAATAGGGACTCGACGATTCTGCCAATCGATTCACGTACTTTTCCTTTTGGTTGGATTCGTTATGATTGGGTTGACCCCATAGATGTGGAATCAGTCCAAATAAAATCGTAATGGAAATTAAATGTTTTAAATTGATGCTGATGCTTGTATTTCGCATGGTGTAAAATTAATTTCATTGCTCCAAGTTAACCAAGTCAGAAGCAACATATGATTCATTTAGTCACCATTCTCTTATATTTGTTCACATTAATCGGTATTGGAATGTACAAAGCCGGTAAAATTAAGACCCAATCTGATTTTGCTGTGGCAGGTCGATCCTTAACACCGTGGGTCCTGGTGGGTACTATGTTAGCCACATGGATGGGTACAGGATCTATTCTGGGTAATGCGGGAAAAACATACGATACAGGTATGGCCGCTCTCATTCTTCCTCTGGGCAGTATTTTAGGTATTGTCTTGCTTACTAAAATTGCGGGAAAAGTAAGAGCTTTTGAAAAATTTACTGTCCCGGAAATATTAGGAGATCGGTTCGGACCGGGCGCAAGGCTGCTTTCTGTTTTAGCCTTGGTTATGGCATATATGGTAATCGTCAGTTACCAATTCAATGCAGGCGGCGCTGTACTCAATACGATTTTAACCGATAATAGTGGACATTCTCTGATCAGTGTGGAAATGGGTACGATTATAGCTGCCATTTTTATCATCGCTTATACAATGTTAGCCGGATTGGTCAGTGTGGCTTACACGGATGTTGCCAACGGCATTATTATTTTAGTTTCGTTTTTTATTGCGATTCCAATATTTATGATAAAGGCCGGTGGTTTTTCAGGAATGGCAGTGTCATTCGAAGCCATGGGTAAACCGGAGCATATGAACTTTTTTGGTGTGTATTCTACCATGGATATCATCAATTTTTGTCTGCCGCCTTTTCTGCTCATCATGGGCGATGCAAATATGTATCAACGGTTTTTCGCCAGTAAAAGTGCCGAAGGAGCCAAGTCCGCAACAAAAGTATTAATTTTTGCAGTCCTTCTTGCGGAATTGATGATTATTTTTTCCGCATGGGTAGCCTCCAGTATGATTCCTGATGCGGAAGTGGGAAAGTATGTTTTGATTTATGCGGCTCATAAACTATTGCCCACATTCCTGGGTGCCATTATGATGACAACGATTGTGGGTATTATTATATCCACTGCTGATAGTTTTCTCCTTGTGCCTGCCACAACCCTCATGCGGGATGTTTATTTGAATTATATTAATCCAAAGGCAAATGAAAAAAAGATTGTATTCTTAAGTCGTATGCTTGTCCTTGGGCTAGGCATTATCGCCTATATCGTATCATTGGGATTTGCAAAGTCTGCTGGATTTTTTGAGCGTGCACTCTATGCCTATACTATTTACGGCGCAGCCATTACACCTAGTTTGGTGGCAGCATTATTCTGGAAGGGAGCCACAAAAGCAGGGGCTGTGGCATCCATCATAACGGGGACGGTCACAACTTTATTATGGAAAGAGGCGACTTTTATTCAGAAAATTATTCCTGCGAATATTTATAATAATATGGATGAAGTGTTGCCAGCCATAACTCTTTCAGTGGTATCACTGGTTGTGGTGAGTTTGGCGACGAAAAAGAAATAGTTTTAATCGGTTCCGTTTAACGGTGGCGAAGCCCGTATCGGTATTCGTGCTTCGTAATACGGTAGCCGTAACCAAACTCCGAATGCCGTAACCCATACGGGCGTCCTCACCGAAAACCGTTACCCATATATTTCATCCATTTTTTAAATTGGTACTTTTTGTTCTTTCGGGTTTAGTTCTTTTAAGAATTCTTCGCATGGAATGCATGGAATTCCATGTATCATTAAGCGTTCTTTTCCCATATAAAGTAAAGAAACCGATGCTTCGGGATAGTCATCCTTGAATGTACGAAGTGCGCGAAGGTCTTTTTTGTACACAGTGGCGGAACGCTTAACCTCAATCGCAAAAAATACGTCCTTACCATACACTACAAAATCAACCTCACTGCCGGATTTTGTACGCCAATAATAAAGTTTGACATCACTGGGATGATAGTCAATCCACGCACGTAAATGTTGCGCAACAAGACCCTCAAGTGCTGCGCCTTCTATTTCTTCCAGTCTGTCTAAGGGACCCGCCGGACGCAATGAACGAAAAACGCCTGTATCAAAATAGTAAAACTTATCATGAGCCACGAGATGTCGCTTAGCCCGACAGGTAAAAACCGGAATATGAAACGCTAATAATAGGTCATAAACTATATTTAGATATCCTTCAACTGTTTTTCGACCTACGTGACACTCTCGCGCCACTTGGGAAAGATTCAACAGAGATCCATGAGAAAAGCTAATCGCTTCCATAAAACGGGCGAATGCACCCACATTGCGTACGAGTGCTTCTGCCTGTACTTCTTCATGGAGGTATAATGATGCATAGGCACGTTTTGTTTGCTCCGGATTGTCTGAATTCCAAATCAGAGGTACCAACCCCATTTCCAACGATTTCTGAAGATCAAATGACTCTCCTAACTCTATGGCCATAAAAGGATGCATATTTGCAATCCCTAACCGGCCAGCCAGTAAATTCCAACTTCCCCGACGTAACTTACGTACACTTGAACCGGTCAATACGAATCGGAGGTTTTTATCGGACTCTACCAATTCGTGCACCACATCCAGTAGTGCCGGGACCTTTTGTATTTCATCGATGACCACATCCTTCAATTGAGGTTGGCCGGCAATTAATTCTTTTAGTCGCTCCGGGCGAGCTTGATACATTCGTTGTGATTCAGGGTCTAAGAGATCAAGCCAAACTGCATGGGACCGGTGGTTGCGCAGCCAAGTAGATTTACCCGTGCCGCGGGGGCCGAAAAGAAAAAAGCTCCCCGTTGGATTCCGAAATAATCGACTTAATAATTCCATATATGCTTCCTAAATTGAATTAACAGGTGAAAATATACGGTATTTATTGATTTTAACAAACATTTGATCTGTAGAGTCTATGCGATCTACAATCCGAATATCACCCGTAAATCGTGAAGAAATACCATTGGCCACATGATCGGACGGCAATATTCATTCGGGCATTCCCAATCCTACCAATATATTTTATTTATTTATCAACTCGATTTTAAAAACACTTGAGAAATGTTATCTTATATGATAACTTCGCAGTATGATTAGAAGGATTATTTTCTATGAAAATCATTTTATAAATTTCTATGACAAGCAAAATGGAAAAGTAAAAGAAAAAATAAAATATGTACTTGAATTAATAAAACAGGTGGAAAGAGTTCCCAAAAAGTTTTTAACCCATTTGGCAGGAACAAATGGATTTTACGAAGTCAGGATAGAATATCAGTCAAATATTTACAGAATATTTTGCTGTTTTGATAAAGGGAATTTGGTCATCTTGTTTAATGGATTTCAGAAAAAAACACAAAAAACACCCAAAAAGGAAATTGAAAAAGGATTGAGACTCATGAAAAAATATTTTACACAAAAGGATAAAAATCATGAATAATAAAAATACAATTACGACATTTGAAGAATTAATTGAAGTTGAGCACGGTAAAGTCGGGAGTAAAAGCAGAAATAAGTATGATGCGAAAGTTCAGTTGTTCATTGTAAGCGAAATGCTAAAAGAGGCTCGAAAAGATGCAAAATTAACCCAAGAACAACTTGCTGATAAAACGGGAACGAAAAAAAGTTATATATCAAAGTTGGAAAACGGAAAAGGGAATATTCAACTCTCAACTTTAATTAGGATTTTTGAGCAGGGATTCAACCGAAGAATTGGATTAACATTTTTGTAAGAATAATCTTTGGATAACACCAATAAAGATTAAGTTCGCGTAATTAAAGGGGGATTATTTTTCAGAGGGGAAGCTTGGCTTGGTTCTATTTCTCGTCGATAGTATTCAAATGTTTTGCCGGTTCCTTGCCAGTTATCTATGCGATCTACAATCCGAATATCACCCGTAAATCGTGCAGAAATACCATTGGCCACATGACCAGTGATAAAATCAATTCCATCTTTTTTCTTTGCCCAACTTAGAAATACCCGTTTCAACATTTTCGCGTAACCGTTTCCTTTATACTCGGATTGAATTACAAAAGCATATGTATAAAGTGTATTTCCCTTCCCGAAATTTTCATCCAACCTTGCCCAGGGTTCGTTACTAAGTGTTTCTAAAGGGACACCAATAATATAGCCAATAATTTCATTTCTGTATCTGGCAATGAATGGTAGAGAACCAGATTTATTGAAATATTTGTGAATCGTCGCTTCAGTAAGAATAGCTTTGTCTCCATAATCCTTTGCTAATGATTTGGAAATTTCAATGAGTTGAGGGAAGTCATCTTTCCCAGTATGTTTTATTAATTCAATTTGGAAAACACCACTGGAAGCGATGATTTTGGAATTTGAATTGGGTAAGTTTGAAATAGAAAGTTGATCCATAGCGTGTGAATTTAATCGATGAAATCGATTTTATACCCTGGAAATTTAGCCACGAAGAATTCCGAGTTTCATGCCCGCCCGCCATCCATTATTATAAAAAAATATGGAGGAAGGTAAAACCATGGTTGATTCATGAAAAATTGAAGCAGGTTATTGAACGCCTAACGGAGTTCTCCACTCATTTATTATAAGTTCTATAAATATTAAACCCCAATAGGGTTTCCCGATTATGGTGGTTAGACTCCATTAGGAGTCACATATTTATAGAACTAAAATCGAAAATGTATCAACTCCATTAGGAGTTGAATATTATTTCGAAATCTAACAGAATTGAATTGTTTTACACAAACATGGCAACGATTTGAATGACAATTAATCAGGCGTTTTAATCTTTGATAATATTTGATAACAATCAAATTGCATTTAGAATAATATTTTTTTTCCACTCTTTTTTCAGAAGATCCTTTCTCATTAATCCATTCATCCATCGCTTCACTAATCCATTAGTATATAAGCGTCTTAGTGGCGAAAATTTCAGGTAAATAAATCATACAATCCTTTTTCAGGTTCAGGTCAACCCAAAGTAAATTCTTGGCTAATGAAATCATTTAATTCGCGACTTTCAGACGTAATAAGTGAAAAAGTAAGCCATCTCTGCGTGGGGCTGGATATGAGTCCAGAAGGGTTAGGCTCGACAGATTCGTCCTTAGATACATTAAAGGCACATGCTTATAAGGTCATTGATGCAACTCAAGATTTAGCTGCGGCATTTAAGCCAAATTTAGCCTTTTTTGAAAGATGGGGGAGCGCTGGTTTTAAATGGTTAGAAGAGACCATGGATTATTTTGGTGATGATGCAATCATTATTGGAGATGCGAAAAGAGGGGATATCGGAAATACGGCGAAACAATATGCTCATAGTTTATTTACTCATTTTGGATTTGATGCGGTAACGTTGAATCCTTTTTTGGGAAAGGATTCTATCGCGCCTTTTACGAAAGATTCTGAAAAGGGCGTCTTTATTCTGTGCCGAACATCCAATCCTTCAGCCACCGATTTTCAAAATCAACCGATTGGGAATGAATTGTTGTTCGATAAAGTTGCGCAAATGGCCGTCCAGTGGAATCGCAATGACAATGTGGGATTAGTCGTTGGCGCCACGGCACCAGAAGAGATTAGACGCATTCGACAGCAGGCACCTGGGCTTCCATTTTTAATTCCCGGTATTGGTGCACAGGGTGGTGACTTGGAACAAAGTATGAAAGATGGAAATGTTGACGGTATCGCATTGATTAACGTTTCAAGAGGAATTAGTTTTGCTGGTGATTTGAGTGAAAAAGCTATTCGAAATGCGGCGCAAGATTATGTAAACCAAATGAGAGAAATAACGATTGATGAGAGCTGATTCTTGAAATTTGATTTTTGATAGATGAATTTGAACCACTAAAAAGTAAGCAAATAAAAATGAATGAATCTAAAAAACTCGAGGATAGACTGATTGATTTTGCTGTAGATGTTATGAATATGGCTGAAACATTACCTAATTTAAGATCTGGAAATTATATTGGGGGTCAAATAATTCGATCGGGGACTGCACCAGCATTACTTTATGGCGAAGTTAGAGGTGCAGAATCAAAAAAAGATTTTATTCATAAAATGAAAATTGCACTGAAGGAATTACGGGAAACTTTGATTTCACTTAAAATCATAATAAAAAAACAATTTCCAATCAATCTGGATAATTGTGAAACGCTAAAATCTGAATGTAATGAATTGGTTTCTATTTTTGTTTCAAGCACAAAAACAGCTGATAAAAATTTGAAGATTGGTAAAAATAAATAAATCAAATATCAAATAACACATTTCACAAATCAAAAATCACACCAATCATGTCAAATTATTTAGATATATTTAGGAAAACCGGCGCTTTACTCGAGGGCCATTTCGTTCTCACCTCCGGACGCCACAGTCCATCTTATTTCCAATGTGCAAAGATGTTGCAGCACCCACAGTATTTATCCATGTTCTCTCAAAAAATATCGGATCATTTTGAAAGTTTAGACATTGATATAGTAATCTCTCCAGCAGTTGGTGGCATTGTCATTGGTACAGATGTAGGTAGAGCCATGGAGAAACGGACCATTTTTGCGGAAAGGGAAAAGGGAAAGATGACTCTTCGTCGCGGATTTCATATTGAGTCCGGTGAAAAAGTGTTAGTTGTGGAAGATGTCATCACCACAGGTGGATCCGTCAAAGAAGTGATGAATCTTGTGGAAGAATTTGATGGTATTGTTGTGGGTGTGGGGGTAATAGTTGACCGCAGCAATGGAACTATCGTTTTACACAATAACCAATATTCGATAGTGCCTTTAGAAGTTTTAAGTTATGAAGAAAATGAAATACCGGCGGAATTGGCAGCAATTCCGACGACAAAACCAGGAAGTAGGAGTTTGAAATAGTGAAAAAAATAATCAGTTTAATTAGCATTGGAGTACTATTCATGAGTTGTGCAAAAGATAATGATGTAGCAGTAATATCCACACAGTTTGGTGATATGGTTGTAGAACTATATTCAGAGATTGCTCCCTATCATGTTGAAAATTTTCAAGTATTAGCCAAAGAAGGATATTTCGATGGAACCACATTTCATCGAGTTATTCCTGGTTTTATGATTCAGGGGGGTGATCCGAATTCTAAAGATAATGATCGAATGAATGATGGAACGGGGGGCCGAGCAGGTAAATATTTTGGAATTGGGCGAGAAGATGATCCGGATTCATGGTTAGTGCCTGCTGAATTCAATGATTCTCTCCATGTGAGGGGTACGTTATCCATGGCAAGGACTCGAAATCCAAATAGTGCGTCCAGTCAGTTTTTTATCTGTCATGCGGCCCAACCTGCATTGGATCACCAATATACTGTTTTTGGCAAAGTCATTTCAGGATTGGAAGTTATTGACCATATCGCAAGCGTCAATACACCAAAACGAGAAAACCGCATGTATCAAGGTCCCGACGGTGATAATCCATTCGAAAAAGTGGAGATGTCTGTGAAGATTATGAAACAAAGCGAGGCGTTGAAAGACTAAATGCGAAGGCCAATAATTGGTCTTGCTTTGGGGGGAGGAGGCGCAAGAGGTGCAGCGCATATAGGCGTTCTCAATATCCTTAAAAAATATAATATTCCCATTCACCACATTGCGGGGACAAGCGCCGGTAGTGTGGTGGGAGCAATGTATGCAGCCACCCTTGATCCGGATTGGGTAGAAAATAGGTTTAGGGAATTTATAAAGAGTGATCCGTTTCATGCTTTGGGAACCGATCGTCTAAGAAGTAAACCAGAAGCATCAAGTTCAGCTTTTAATCAAATTGCAAAAAAGTTTAAGAATCAAATGGTTCTGGCCATGTCTTTGCATCGAAATTCTATTATAAAGAAAAAACGTTTGAAAGATGCATTCGATTTTTTAATTCCTGTTAAAACATTTGATGAATTACAAATTCCTTTAAAAATCATTGCTACAGATCTAAATACATGTCAGCCGGTGGTTTACGATTCTGGTGATTTGGTCGAAGCGGCAACCCGAAGTGGCACCATCCCAGGCTATGTTGAACCCACTGAAATTGATGGTCAGCTTCTTGTAGATGGAGGTGCAAGTATGCCCTTACCCACAACGATTATCAGAAATGATGCAGATATATTAATAGGGATTGACATACGCCGTCGTGGGGTGAAACCTTTGGCTGAAGCAAACATATACGAAATTATGATGCGTTCAGATATGACCACTTACCAAAACTTGATCAGACTTTATGCCGAAGAAGCAGATATTATTATCAGCCCGGATGTGAAAAATTATCAATGGTCAGAATTTGATCGATTTGATTATTTTTTTGACGAAGGTATCCAATCTTGTGAAAATGCAATTTTGACAATTCAACGACAAATTAATCAAAAAAGTGGACTTAGTTTTCGCCTCAAACAATGGTTTGGTCACCAGAGTTAATACACTTATTTTCGACCCGATTTGTGAGAGCAAAATAGACAAATGATTACATACTTGAAGACAATAATCCTAATTGGCATTTTTTCTACTGCCAATCTCTGGGGACAATTTGAAAACCCAGTCACTCTTTCAGCTCACGCAGAATCTTCTGTTCGTGCTGGAGAAGTTGTGAATATTATCGTTACAGCAGAAATGGATGCGGAGTGGAAAGTGTATGCACTACGTGACCAAGGTGAAGGGCCAATTGCAACTCAAGTTGTGGTTACGGGTGATCCGATTCATGAGTCAGGTTTAGTTTTAGAAGATGAACCGATTGAAAAGTATGATGAAGGATTTTTAACCAATACCCGCACCCATCAAGGCGGTGCCGTTTTTACAGCGCCTGTTTTATTAAAATCTGATCTGGCCCCCGGTACTTATGATTTATCTGTAAATGTCCTTTTCCAAGTTTGCAATGCATCCCTGTGTTATCCACCCAAAGAAGACGTTTTATCTGTGTCCATAATTGTTGAAGCAGGGGAAACCAGAGATGACCATACTAATATTGTTTTAGTTTCAGACGTGCTAGACGATTATGGAAACATCAATCTGGATGCGGCCATTGATGAAGGATTTTTCTCTTTTATTATACTGGCATTCTCTATGGGTCTGTTGGCTCTGCTTACACCTTGTGTATTTCCCATGATTCCAATTACCGTTTCCTTTTTTACGCATCAAGGGGAAAAAGGCGAGGGTAAACCCATTACGAATGCAATCATTTATACCTTAGGGATTATTGCTACATTTTCTATCTTGGGCTTTATTTTGGCATTGACGCTTGGCGCATCGGGCGCGAACCAGTTAGCTGCGAATCCATGGGTGAATATATTTATAGCAGCCTTATTTACGTATTTTGCTTTGTCTCTTTTCGGGATGTACGAAATTGAACTTCCATCATCATTGCGCCAATATTCCTTGAAACAAGAGGGACGTGGCGGTGTCATGGGTACTTTATTCATGGCAGTAACATTTACGCTCACTAGCTTTACGTGTACGGTTCAATTTGTAGGACTTCTTTTGGTCGCCGCTGCTCAAGGCCAATGGTTTTGGCCCATGATCGGCATGGTTGTTTTTAGTGCTGCATTTGCATTGCCATTTTTCTTTTTGGCTCTTTTCCCTCAATATTTAGCTAAAATGCCCAAATCCGGTGGTTGGTTAAATTCGGTTAAGGTTGTTATGGGCTTTTTGGAATTAGCAGCTGCGTTCAAATTCATTAGCAATACAGATTTAGTTTGGGGTTGGGGATTTTTCTCTCATAATACGGTATTGGCTGTTTGGGCAGTATTGATGCTTATGACAGGTATTTATCTTCTGGGAAAAATTCAATTACCTCATGATTCGCCCATGACCTCCATCAGTGTGCCTAGGCTTATGTTAAGTACAGCATTTTTGACATTCGGGTTGTATCTTACATCCGGATTATTTGGGCAAAGAATTCATGGCTTAATATATTCCTATTTACCGCCAATAGTTGAGAGTGAATCAGGCGCAGTGCGGACAAACGGTGCATCTATGGCGGAGGAATTCAATTGGTATCGAAATTTGGATGAAGGACTTGCGGAAGCGAGGGCAACAGGTAAATCAGTATTTATTGATTTTACAGGATATACCTGCACAAATTGCCGATGGATGGAAGCCAATACATTTACGAAGACTGAAGTAAAACATCGATTTGGTGAAATGATTTTGGTACAGCTTTATACAGATGGAGGTCCGAACCATCGGGAAAACCAGCAATATGAAATCGATCGATTCGGGACGGCAGCATTGCCTTATTATGTCATTTTAAGTCCCGACGATGAAGTCATAACCACATTCCCAGGAATGACTCGAAGCCTCGATGATTTTTTGGATTTTTTGGATAAAGGATTAGCAGGATAGAAAGATGATTAAAATGAGAATAGTTTTATTGATGACGATTTTGATTGCATTGGGTTGCGGTCAAAAAGAAAAAATGAAGGAAGCCACCCGGCCAAGCGAAATTGTAAACAAAATGGTTGGAGGGAATAAAGAAAAGCGTCCGGATTACGCCATCAAAGCACCAGATTTTACACTTCGCACGGTTCAAGGTGATTTATTCAAATTGAGTGAAAACCGGGGTAAAGTAATCATGCTAAACTTCTGGGGAACATGGTGTGGCCCTTGCCGTAGAGAAATTCCTGATTTTAATAAATTGCACGCGAAATATCAAAAAGATGGTCTGGAAATTGTGGGTGTGACACTCACGTCCGGTTCACCTGAAAATATCCTCGACTTTATGAAAGACTGGGACATGGAATACACGGTACTCACAGATATTGATAATAATGAAACGCAAGAGGTGACCAGCATTTATGGCCGCGCAATCGGTAAACCGATTACTGGAATTCCTACAACATTAATTATTGATCAATTTGGATATATAGTGAAGGGGTATATCGGTCCCAGGACTGAAGAAATATTTTTCAAGGATTTAGAGCCACTCCTTTCTTCTTAAAAATCCGTAAGTATTTTTCTTGTGAATTCTTACATTGAACCATTTTTCAATCCTTCGATCCACAATTTTCACATTTCATAGTGAATAAGAATTATACTATTCCCTTATTCGTCTTTCCCAATTATGAAGAAGATATACTTGGCCACACCGAAGGGCAGGCGGCGATGGGGATGTAATTAATAATGTTCGTATCCGATTAGAATACAATTGAGATTATGACAGCGTTAACCACAATATTTAACCCCCTGAATCCCCCACAATTTTAGGAATGAATAAATGAAATTCTTTTTTCTACTTTTTGCACTGAATTTTTCTTCTGTATTTTCAGGTGATTACTGGCAGCAGTTTGTCCATTATCAAATGGATGTAAAATTGGATACGACAGCTCACACAATCGGTGGCCATTCAACAATCAAATACATTAATAATTCTCCTGATTCATTGAATCATATTTATATTAATCTCTATGCCAATGCGTTCCAGGAGGGGACAGTTAAACACCGTGAATATTTAGCTGGTTTAGGACGTGGAAGTCGAGGTAAACGGTTTAAAAAGGGGATGGATAAATATCTCAGTAATTATGATATCACCCATTTCAGTATTAACCAATCAAGTACTGCTTTATCAGATACATTTAAAATTGACGATACGATTCTCACATCTGAACTAATAATACCATTGGCACCCGAAGATTCATTAATCATCGAATTGAAATGGGTGCATCATGTGGGTGAATTCTCAGAACGGGCGGGTAGAATCGGTGAACAATATAATTTTGCCCATTGGTATCCAAAAATGGTTGTATATGATGAAAATGGCTGGTTCAATGAACCATTCCACGCGGAGGGTGAATTCTATGGTGAATTTGGTACTTACGATGTGACCATGGATGTACCCAAAGGATATATCATTGGTGCCACAGGTGAGGTTTCAAATGGAGATCCAGGGTGGGAAGAAGTGAAAGTGGATACCAGTCAAAAATTTTCAGATTGGCTAAAAGAATTCAAAAAGAATCGCATTGAATATGATACTACAGAAAGACGTGTCGTATCTTTTCATGCAGAACAGGTGCATGACTTTGCCTGGGTAACCACACCCAACTTTTTATATGAAAGTGGCGAATGGAATGGGGTTACAGTCCATGCCTTGTTCAACCAGAAGAATGGAAAAAAGTGGACGAAGAAAGCAGTGGCACGAACTGAACGTGCCATCCAATGGCTCAGTACAAAATTTGGCATGTACCCTTATCCTCAAGTAACCAATACAGATCGCCTTGCTGGGGGAGGTATGGAATATCCTATGCTGGTTATGGACAGCAGCGAATCAGAGGGTCTTATTCTACATGAAGTTGGACACATTTGGTTTTACGGCATCCTTGCCAATAATGAAGTGCGTGAAGCCTGGATGGACGAGGGATTTACATCCTTCCAAACACGATGGTATATGATGGATCGGTACGGTGACCACGGTTTTGATCTGGAGGAGAGTAAGCGATATAAAGATTGGCAGAAAAAATATTGGCGATTTAATCGTTCTCTCAGTAGTTCCCAATGGGGGATGATTGGATTTATGGCCAGCGGTCAGGATGAACCCATCAGTCGATCGACCTATATGTTTAAAGGCAGTCGGGCTGCCGGTGCCAATGCCTACACGAAACCATCACTTTTGCTGGATGAGTTGAAATATATTTTAGGCGAAGAAACGTACACAAAAGGAATGCAGGAATATTTCCGCCGATGGAAATTGAAACATACAAATGAAAAAAGATTTATTGATGCTATGGAAGATGTGAGTGGCCAGGACTTGGACTGGTTTTTTCGTCCATGGCTCCATGATACGCGTCTATTGGATTACGGCATCAAAGGATGGGAGAAAAGGAAGAAATCAAACGGCACCTGGGATGTGACTCTGAACATCGTCCGAAAAGGGAATCGAGATATGCCTCAATTGGTGGAAACCACGCTTAATAATGGGACTAAACATCGAATTTGGTGGACGAACCATAAATTCCGGACAAGCGATTCTTTTACATATAATGTACCCAACGAACCTAAATCAGCCACGCTGGACCCCGATGCTCAATCCATGGATATTGACTATCGCAATAATTTTACTGGTCGGATGCCATCAGAAAAAATGTTTTATCGCCCTGGTATGCGGTACATTCCCAGAAACCGTGCTCTAAAGCAATGGCACCCAACCGTTCATTATTTAGAAGCAGATGGCTATATGCCCGGGGTTCGGTTAAGGAAATCATATGGGTTACAGACTTATGTGGAAACCGATTTAAATGTAGGTGTAGAAACAGGAAACCTATTTTGGAAAGTATCCGGGTGGAATCGAGACTTATTTAAGGGGATGGACAAAAATTATTTCCACGCATATAATTTGGGTGGTGTGAGTGGATATGGTTTGAATTCTGAAAAAAGGCTGAATGCCATCAATCCGATTTATGGTATTAATAGGGTTGAATCAGGATTTTATGTGACTCATGCGGTGGATCCAAGTAGAAACAATTTATACGATGAAGGAAAAACGGTCATTTTCTTCACCAAGCTAAACGCTTACTTAGGACCTATTTCTAATTTAGTCGTATTTGATTTTGCCCCCGGCGGTATATCCGATTGGACTTTCAGCCGATTAACCATTACAGAATCATTTGATCAAAGTTTTGGATTGTTCGGTGCAAGGTTTAGAGGTATCTATGGAAGAGTGTGGGCCGATGATAAAGGTGTCCCGAGTCAGGAGAGATACACGGTAGAAGGTGCAGGATCAGGTACGCATTATGAAAAACCATATTTGAGGGATGAATCCAGTTTTTATGGTAATACAAACTTTAGGAATAAATACCATTTAGCCGGTGATGCCAATCTTAGAGCTTTTGCAAATCAGGGATTTATAGGGACCGAAAATATATTTACAACGACTTTGGAAGGCTATTTAACGAAATCCCTTTTTGGGGTTAAATTCGAACTGGCCGCATTCCTGGATGCGGGGACACTCTCAGGGTCAAAGTTTACGGTTGGTGATTATGGATTCAGCAATACATCTCTCCTAGATTATGGAGTGGGAATCCGATTGTCCAAAACTGTATTCGGTCAACCGCTATATTTTCGGATTGATAAACCCGTGAAGGCAACCATTGACGGAGAATCAATTGAAGGAATGAATGATTGGGTTTTCAGTTTTCAAAAGAGCATTTAATAAAATCCCTTTCTAAGGAACCTTCAACAATTGATTGCATTCAAGGGAGCATTATGAAACAAAGGAAAAAAATGAAAAAAATATTATTTATGATTTTTTTGGTTGGAACGCTTTCCGCCCAAAATTCAATTTTAAAACAATTTAGTGATGCGTTTGCCGATATTGCGGAAAAAGCAAACCCAGCCGTTGTGACCATTTTAACTGAGAAAAAAGTGGATCTCAACCAACTCCACGGTCAGTTGCCTCAGGATAATGATTTTTTTAAGTTTTTTGCTCCACGTATGCCCAGACAACGTGAATATAAATCAACAGCCCTTGGCTCAGGTGTGATTGTTAATTCTCGGAAAGGATATGTGATTACCAATAATCATGTGGTGGACGATATGGATGAAATCACCGTTCGATTACTGGATAAGACCGAGTATAAAGCTACAGTTGTTGGACGTGATCCCAAATCAGATTTAGCCGTGTTGCAAATTGAAGCACGGGGCCTCACGGATTTGGGTTTTGGAAATTCGGATAAACTCCGTGTCGGTGAATGGGTTGTGGCAGTGGGGAGTCCATTCTCGGCTAATTTAAGTCATACAGTGACAGCAGGGATTGTTTCTGCAAAAGGCCGTGGTAATATCATCCAGGGGGATGTGTATGAAGATTTTATCCAGACCGATGCAGCTATTAATCCGGGAAACAGCGGAGGAGCCCTGTTGAATTCCACCGGCGATTTAATTGGGATTAACACTGCCATTTATACCAACAGTTTTGACCGAAGTAATAAAGGGGTGGGCTTTGCCATTCCATCGAATATGGTTAAACGGGTCATGGCTGATTTAATTCAACATGGTAAAGTTTTAAGGTCCTGGATTGGCGTACAGATTCAGCCATTGAATGATTCATCTGCTCGTGCCATGGGATTAAAATCCCCGGATGGTGCATTGGTATCCGACGTGGTTAAAGATGGCCCCGCTAAAAAGGCAGGTGTAAAAACAGGTGATGTAATTGTAGAATTCAATCGTGTACTGGTGAAAAATGTAGATCATCTCAGAAATACAGTATCCGCATCGAAGCCCAATAAAAGATATGATTTGGTTGTGATTCGAGACGGAAAGAAAAAGACACTCAAAGTAACATTAGAAGAAATGCCCGGAGAGGAAGTTCTCGCAGCCACGAGTCAACCAACCCAAACAAATGAATTGGGCATTCAGGTTTCAGAAGTGACGCGGACACTCATGAGGGAATACAATATCAGTACCAGTGAAGAAGGTGTCATTGTAACTGCGGTCTCTCAAGGGAGTATTGCAGAAGAAGCGGGAATTCGTTTGGGCGATATTATTACAAGAGTCGGAACCAAAAGATGCAATTCACCCAAAGATTTCCAAGCTCTGCTAAAGGAAACGCAAAAACGAAATATGGTTATGCTCCATTTAAAACGAGATGGCGTGGCCAGGTACATGACACTTGAACTAGACAATTGATATAAAGTGTGCCACGATCATCCCTGATCGTGGGTTTTGTACGAGAAAGATTCTCTCGCCACTTTTATGCAATAATATTTTTAACAAGGGTCATGGCAACATGACCCTTGTTAATTGTTACACTGAATGAGCGCAGCGAGTGAAGTTTACAGTCCCAACCCAACTGTCATCCTGAGCCTTTGGTGAAGTTTCCCTGTAGTACAGACATGCCTGTCTGTACGCAGACAGTCAAGAATGATTGTCTTACAGGGGCAGTGCAAATTCGTAAAACAAAATGAATGACAATAACTTTGTGAGTTGAACACTTTTTCCAGTTCATTTCCTATTTTATAGAAAATAAATCAATTATTGGTCAGCCGGTCAGATGGTTATATATTTCCGGATGTATGGGGCAAATTTATCATAATTCTTTCTTAGATATAACTGACAAAGTGTAAATGAATATTCCACAATATTATAAGAAGATAACCTTTTGGGGCC
>JACNKN010000088.1 GCA_014382015.1 Fidelibacterota bacterium
GGGATGACCGATGAACCAAAATTAATTACGGTTTATACAGGCTATTGGCATGGTTTTTGCCATAAATAATATGGATACTATTTTAATTCAATAAATAAATGCAAACGCATAAAAAAATAAAAGGAATCCGTTATGAATCAACTCACCTCATTATTTACAAAAAACCCTACACTGTTTCTTTTAGCTGCTATATTCATATTTGGCAATTGCGATGATATTAAAATTGATAATTACTCCGCAGACAGTTATGGGGGTGAAAAATCTCTTTACGATCGTAGCGGAAGTGATTATTACCCCGGTACGGAGAAGTTTGACAGTCTTACATTTAACCCTTTTGTGTTTACCGTCGATGATAATTTATCCACCTTCGGCGTTGATGTAGATGCAGGATCATATACCTTTGGTCGAAAAAAAATTAATGAAGGACACTTGCCTCCCAAAGAATCTGTTCGGATTGAAGAATATATCAATTATTTTAAACAAGATTATCCCCAGCCAATAACAACCCCTTTTTCTGTTTCGGTGGATGGGGCGCCCTCTCCCTTTCGAGGGGACAGTCTGCATATATTGCGTATTGGACTTCAGGGCCGTGATTTGACCGATAGTGAACGGAAAGCCTGGAATCTGACCTTTTTGGTAGATATCTCAGGCTCCATGACCTCGCGTTTAGATTTGGTTAAAAAAAGCCTCTATATCCTGGTGGACCAAATGCAGGCGGGAGATAAAATATCCATTTGCACTTACGCCGGGGGTGTGGGAACAGTCCTTATGCCCACCACCCTATCCCAAAATGATGCGGAAGGCATTAAAGGCATTATTGCAGATTTGACCGCCGGCGGCACCACAGCCATGGCCTCTGGCCTTTATAATGCATATACCGTAAATCTATCCGGCTTCATCAACGATGGTGTAAACAGGGTAATCGTTTGTTCTGACGGCGATGCAAATGTAGGCTCTACCAGTCATGAGGAAATCCTGACCATGATATCTACCTATGTTGAGAAAGGTATCACTCTGTCAACCCTCGGCTTTGGTCAGGGAAATTATAATGATTACCTCATGGAAAGGCTGGCTGACAGAGGAAACGGGAATTACTATTACATTGATTCACTAAAAGAAGCGGAACGGCTTTTCACAGAGGAGTTGGTTTCCGTTATGGAGGTGATTGCAAAGGATGTGAAAATCCAGGTTGAATTCAATCCTGTAGCGGTGATCCGCTATCGCCTGATCGGGTATGAAAATCGAAATATTGCAGATCAGGATTTCGAAAATGATACAACAGATGCAGGTGAAATCGGAGCCGGCCACCGCGTCACCGCTTTGTACGAACTTGAACTGACAGACCTGGGCTCCGGTAATTTGGGGACCGTACACCTGCGGTATAAAGCACCAAATGGAGATGCTGACATTCCCTTGGATGTGAACATCTCAGCAAGTGCAATCGCCAATACTTTCTCCGAAGGTTCTAAACGGCTTCGCTTTACGATTGGTATAGCTGAATATGCAGAAATTTTACGCGGCAGCCCCTACGTAAATACAACACTGAATATGGTTGAGGAAATTATGATGGGTGCTGTCAGCGGCAGTGATGATCGCGATGTGGAATTCCTTGAATTGATCCGCAAGGCACAAACAATTGAATAATGGAAAAAGGATAATTAAAATTATGAAACATAAAATACAAAAAATAATGTCTGTTTTCATTTTAATGACGGGTCTGACCCCGGCACAATACCTTGCATTAAAGACTGTCCCGGTCGCAACGGGAAATCAATTTTTGATTTTCCCCTCACAAAATTCCGGCATGGGTTTTGTCTCCATTGCTGTGGATGATCCTCTGGCCGATCCGTTTCGGAATCCTGCTAAAAAAGGTGAAAATGAAACATCATTTATTTACGGGACACCAGTGGTTGCGAATCCCAGCACGGATGATGGACAAACCAACACCATTCCGCTCGGGTATCGCTATATAGGTGAAAATTGGTATGGTACTTTTTCCACTGCCATTCAGCATATAAAAGATTTTGGTGTTTCAGATAATTCGCGAAACAATTCGTTTACCAATACATCTTCCGGCGCACATAACAACGTGTTCGTTTATGGATCTTTTGGTAAATCATATCTTTCAGATGGTTTTGTGGGGATTAGCGCCCTATGGGCCGACCTAGGCGGTATGCAGGGTGTGAGCCTTTTATATCCCAGGAGTTCTAAGGTGGATCAATCCGGCTATTTAAGGGAAATTCGTATCGGAACAGTGAAAAACCTGAAAAACGGTGATACCATTGAAACCGTTTTCCTGCGCCATGAAGTTTCAATGACACATAATGTGAACTATAATGGCGGGCGTTGGTGGGGGCAGCCAATCACCCGGGTTGAAATTAATAAAGATCGCACGATTACAAATGGTTTTCATTATAAATTGAAAAAACCGCTCCAAAATAATTATACAATGGGATTTCTTTTCAATTATAACCGGAAAGAACATCCGAAAATTCCCAACTACGATATTATGAATATTCCCAGGGATCCCGGTGAAACAGATATTGTCAACATTGGGTTTGGCTTGGCAGAAATTCATGAGGAGGCAACCATTGGAATAGATTTTATATATGAACCGGCCTGGAGCCATACCTGGGCAGAAGCAGACCAGAATATCAACAGGGGCAGTGACCCGCCAATTTACCAAGGGGAAAAAACGATCGATAATCAATTCAGGTTTGATAATTATCTCGTTAATTTTGGGGCGAGAAATAAAACGAACAATAATTCAGAATTGCTGTTTGGTCTGTCCTTTTATAATGTGAGTTATACCTTGAAGCAAATTGACTTTATTACCAACACAATCCGTTACCAGGATGAGTCATGGACCGAAAAAATGATTACCTGGGGGATCATTAAACATTATAAAAAATTCAATCTATATTATAACGGTAATATTTCCCTGGGGACCGGTTTGCCAAGTACCCAATGGATTGACGATAGGATCACCACATTTGGCATGGAAACAGCCTTTGCCGGTTTTACTGATTTTATGGTTGCGCCCGGTGGAGATCTAATGCTGGATGAAATATATTTGATAACGCATCAATTAACAATTACAATACCGATTCGCTAATGATAGATTTTGGATGAATCAACGGTATAAATGCAGTAATTTTACGCAATTCTTTCATTCGGAGGTCTTTATGAAACAAACAGTAATTCGAATCGGTTTTTTACTCTCTTTAAGCGCAACTTTTATTTCGGCCCAGTTTCTGGCATTGAAGACGGTTCCTGTGGTCACGGGGGGACAATTTCTCATATTTCCCTCTCAAAATGCCGGCATGGGTTTTGTCTCCATCGCTGTAGATGATCCTTTGGGGAATCCTTTTCAAAATCCGGCCATAAAGAGCCAGATCAAAAAATCATTTATTTATACCACTCCCGTTATTTCTAAGCCCGGTTTTGATGAGGGTCAAACAAGCACAATTCCCCTTGGGTATCGCTATATTGGTGAAAACTGGCATGGCACTTTTTCCACTGCCATCCAGAGCATAGAAGATTTTGGCGTCACAAACAGTTGGCAAAATAATTCAGTTTCAAATACATCATTGAATGATCATAATAATTTATTTGCTTTTGCCTCTATGGGAAAATCAATCCGCCCAAGTGATTATGTGGGGTTGAGTGTCCTCTGGGCCGGTTTGGATGGTATGCAGGGTGTGAATCTTTTGTATCCAAGAAGTACGGGTGTGGATCAATCCGGATATTTAAAAGAAATTCGCCTTGGGACAATCAAAACACTGAAAAGCGGCGAATCCCTTGAGACTGTTTTTCTGATTCATGAAGTTTCAATGGAACATAAGGTTACATATAATGACTGGATATGGGGAAGGCCTTCAGGGTTTAGGGTTGAAGACAATAAAGACCAAACCATTACGAAAGGATTCCATTTTAAGTATAAAAAACCTTTCCAAAAAAATAACGCCGTTGGTTTAATCTTTACGTATAATAGAAAAGAACACCCGAAAATTCCCAACTACGATATTATGAATATTCCCCGGGACCCGGGAGAAACGGATATTGTAAATATTGGTTTTGGGTTTTCACGAAATATCAAAGATGCCACGTTTGGCTTGGATTTTATTTATGAACCGGCCAGAAGTCATACCTGGGCAGAAGCAGCGGAAAACATTTTTCTGCGGAATGACAAAACCCTTTTTAAAGGATCCAAAACGATTGATAACAAATTTAAATTTGGAAATTATCGTTTAAATCTTGGCTTCAGGGAAAAAACCAGCAAGAATTCAGAGGCGTCTTTTGGAGTGTCATTATACAATGTCAATTATACTCTGGAACAATTTGATTTTATCCTTAATTCAGAACGAACCCAAAATGAATCATGGGTAGAAAAAAAGTTTACCTGGGGGGCTATTAAACATTATAAAAAATTCAATTTACATTATAACGGTAGCCTTACTCTCGGGACTGGTGCACCTGGCACAATAAACTTTAACAGCCCGAATACTGGTGCTCTTTTAAGTGATGGTTATACTGATTTCATGGTGGCTCCCAGAGGAGATTTAACCTTGAACGAAATATTTTTAATGACCCATCAATTAACCATTACTATGCCGATTCGTTAGGGCTCGCATTAATAATAATGGCGAAAAGAAGATGAAGACAAAAACAGCAATTTTAATATCAGGACTAATGATATTATATAGTTCTTGCAATAAGGATTTCAACAAAGATGCCGAAGAATATGAAGTTCATATCAGCGGAAAAGCCGAATACTATATAGACTCTCTTCTCTGGTTAGGTGGAGAATGTGACCCTTCCAGTTTTATTTTAACAAATTATAAATGGTTTTCCGGGGAGCCAGATTATCCACACTCCAGAATATATATATCAGGAAAAGCTGATTCATCATATTTATTTAAAGAAGTAGAAATTAAAGGTGAATTAAGCACAATTACTGGAGGTGGTGTAGAATCTGGTCTACGAACATTTCCATTAGTCATAGCAGAAACAATCAATGTAAAATGAGAAAAAATACACTATTCCCTGCTTTGGCCATTTGGTTGTTTCTCATATTTGGGTGCGGAGATTTATTCGGGCCGGATTATGTTAGCGGGGGTGAACATTTTACCTATACTGTAAATAGCTCTTCCACCCCCAGAGAGACAGGATTGTGGCTTCACATCCCCTACACATTTAATGGATTCCTTTTAAAAAGTGAAAATAATAATTTTGATTTTCTTGATCTGGGGAATAATGATACAGTATCGTTTATTATATCCGAAATTAAGAAAGCCATCCCCTTGATAAAGGGGGAAACCTATAAAATCTCTCGCCAGATTATGCATGGCTGGCCATCTTCTTACGGTTTAATTATTCAAAAAAACGGTGACCTCATTTTTGAAGGAATAACTGATGTTGAATTAGGAAACCGCATTTCAATTATTGATAGTACAAATATTTCCGTGGCACTTAACAAAACACTAAAAAAACAAAACAAAACGGATATGTGCGGCGTAAAACACACCAATATCACTTTAAAGTTCATGGATGGAAATGATTCTGTTGTGCTGGGCCAAAATGAATCAGCCCAATTCAAAGATTGGAATCTTTATGTGGGGCTGGCCCGAAAGCTGGACTATAGTGATAATGGCTGTTTAGATAATGGCATGAACAGGATTTCCTTCACTTTGGTTAAACGATAATTGTGAATAATGAATACTAAAGTCTTATCTCTTTTTACGATTTTATTTCTTTTGGGGTGCGACGACCCAGAGCCTATAGATTATTCAGCGGCTGCATTTATTGAGTTTACTGTTTCAGGTGGATTTACAGGGATATCTGATAAATTGGAGATTAATGAAACTGCTTTTGCCAAATTAACTTATGGTGGCGGATATATTATCCGATACCAACTAAATATGGATCAAATGGATAGCGTCAAAACTTCTTTTAAAGATGCAAAATTTTTCACATTAAAAGATGAATACCTTTCTTCTAGTTCTTTAATAGATGCATTCACATATAAATTTTCCTATAAAACTGGTAGTCACATGAAAACTGTTTATATTGAAGGGTACGTAAATCTCCCAGATGAATTGAAGGAACTGCTACAGAAATTATACAAAACATATTCTTTAATCTTCGTAAATCCAGATGCGGGTACTCTAAAAATCACTCAACGATTTAACATTAATAAATGGCTCTTTTCAGATCATAACCCTTTAAATGAAAATTTCCAGAAAAAAGTTTATTTCACGGACTCGGGTGACTCCAAAGCCATATATAATTATTTTGTTAAAATATATCGTGGGGATCTTCATCGGGGATACTATTGGGAAAAGGACTATTTGTACCAAATTTCATTTAGCGGGGCGGGGCTTTCGTTTGAGGAAAATATTGGAAATTATTATTTCCCTTCCAAACGAATTCCTGTTCGACCCTGGCCTGAAGATACATTAGGAATTGTGCTTTCTGCTATTCCGGAAAAAGGGCTGGTCTTGGAAGGAAATTTATTTATCCAATTTCAAAACTATTTGAAAAAAGACGGAGCCATTCGCCATGATAATATTTTTATCTACGATGAGTTGAAAGATGGCGGTGAAGTTGTTTTTGTCAATTTGATAAATGGAAGACTCCTATAAAGGTGTTTTATTTAAGGGAAATTAAAATGAAAAGAATAATAACTCTTTGTTTAGGAATTTTATTTTTACTTCAATTCGGTTGTGAAGAAAACAATCCCGGTCCACACGACTGGACCAAGGGCTTGGAGATGCAGATCGCAACTGACACATATATACCGGATACATTAAAAATGATATATAGAGAAGACGCAACTCATTTAGCTCTGCGAGATGTTCACGAAGATCCCGGTTCTAAATATTCACTTGTTGAAATTCCGCCTGAATTAATTGAGTTGTACTATAATGGTTTGCTTCACCTTTATAATACTAATTCAATGAGTGCAAGAGATTCTGTCATAGAAATGTATCAAATTCATAACTGGTCATCAAGATTTAATCACGAAATAATGATTGGTATTGGAAATAGGGGGCCACTATGGGATGCCTGGAGTAATGGAAAAACTTTGACTGGTTATTCCCGAGCTGACGAAATCATCAACAAGTATAATTTAAAACTGATTGATTTTATTTCATTTACTTCCGGGGGAGCGGCTTTATTATATTCGGATATCGCATTAAATGTAATTGCACTTGGGTCAAAATTTAAACTTGTCCAAGGTGTAACTTATGCCGAACCAAATGGTGGAATCGGTGAAAGCAATGGAATTTCAGGTCAGATTCATACTAAATATATCGAATATAAATTTAAATTGGGGTGGGGCGATTGTCCTTCCGGATGTATAAATCATCATTTATGGACATTTCAGGTAAATGAAAAAGGGGAAACCAAATTTATGGGAAGTTCGGGTGATCCAATACCGAATATTTCCCGCTAAGGCGCTCATTGTTGTGAAAATCTTCTTAACCCATATAATATTACAGAATTCAAAGCTGGGAAAATTAAAATGAATAATTCTATATTTAAACTAACGCTCATTTCGTTCTTGGTACTTATTGCCTGCGACGACCCCAAAGAAGAAAACCGACCCCCGCCCCGTGATTTGACCGCCGCAGAAAAATCACTCGTTTCCTCCGATAATGCCTTTGGGCTGAATGTATTCAAAGCATTAAGCCAAGGGGACCCGGACAGCAATTTATTTATTTCTCCCTTATCTATTTCAATGGCCTTGGGTATGACATTAAATGGCGCCGCTGATTCTACCTACGAAGCTATGAAAAGCACTTTGGAGCTGGCGGGTCTTTCCGAAACAGAAATCAATGAATCTTACCAAAGCCTCATAGAGCTGCTGATTAATATGGATCCAAAGGTGGCATTTAAAATTGCCAATTCTATTTGGTATAAAGAGGGCCTTCCGGTCTATGAGGGATTCATCCAAACAAATAAAACCTATTTCGATGCGGAAGTTGCGGCGCTGGATTTTAGCGATCCGAAAGCGGTGGATAGGATCAATGATTGGGTCAGTGAAAACACCAATGAATTAATACAAAAAATAATTGCTGAAATTCCTGCCGATATGGTTATGTATCTGATTAATGCTATTTATTTTAAAGGCGATTGGCGGTTTCAATTTGATTTGAAAGATACAAAAAATGGGACTTTTTTTAATGATGACGACTCTGAATCAACACTCCCCATGATGACCCAAAAATTGTCAGCACCCATGGGGTGGAATGATGAAACTACAATTGTGGATCTGCCCTATGGTGATTCATTATTCACCATGACCATTTTTCTTCCCAGTGGAGATATTGATCAATTTGTATCTGATTTATCTCCACAAAAGTTATCCAATTGGATTGATCAACTGGCCCCTGCCAGTTTTGATTTAACCATGCCTCGCTTTGAATTGGAATATGAAAAAAAGCTGAATGAAATTTTATCTGATTTAGGCATGGCGATTGCCTTTGACGGGGAAAATGCAGATTTTTCTCGAATTATGCCCCTTGATATATCTGGCAACCTTTACATCAGTGAAGTGAAGCATAAAACTTATATTAAAGTAGATGAAGAGGGGACGGAAGCTGCGGCTGTTACAAGTGTTGGTATCGGCATAACATCTGGATCACCCCGTATTGTAATTGACCATCCTTTTGTCTTTGCCATTCGGGAAAACCATGCGGGCACAATTTTATTCTTGGGGAAGATTCTTAAACTATAAGTAAACAGTCCGACAACCATCTCCGGTTGCTGAATATTTTTCTAAACAATAGTGTGGTGCCACAATTCGTTACCTCATTGTTGCAATCCTCAAGCACCCTGCCCGACTGAATCGTTCAGGCGGGGGAAGCTTGACACACCGGAAAACCATTTTAACGGTTTTTTTCCATCTCCATATAGTTTGTAACTTTGTCTAATGAAAAAGTACCTTCCTGCCCTTGCTGTCATTTTTGCTGCATTCCTCTGGAGCTTTGATGGATTTATCCGCCAAAACTTGTTTGCCCTTCCTTCCTTTTTGATTGTTTCGTTAGAACACATCATTGGCGCAATATTATTTTTACCATTACTCATCAAGGGATGGAAGGAAGTTTCTTCTCTCGGCCAACGTGGATGGATATCCGTTTTATGGATCAGTATTTTCGGTGGCGTTCTCGGCACTTTTTTCTATACGAAAGCACTAAGCTATGTAAATTATATTGATCTTTCTGTGGTGGTTTTACTTCAAAAACTTCAGCCCATTTTTGCCATTGCCCTGGCCGGTGTCATCCTGAAAGAAAAAATAACCAAACGATTTATCATTTTAGCCTTCGCTGCAATTGCAGGTGGATATTTGGTTACCTTTGGGTCCAGTTCCATCAATGATTGGGATGATAAAACAATCATAGCGGCACTACTTGCCCTCCTTGCAGCATTCAGTTGGGGAAGCTCCACCGTGTTGGGGAAACATGCACTCAACCGCTTGTCTTTCACAACCGTTGCTTCTTTAAGGTTAGCCATTACCGCATCGGTCACCGCATTTGTCCTGCTCTCAACTGGACAATATGATGCCGTCAATACTATGACTTTATCTCATTGGGGGTATATTGTTTTAATCGTTTTGAGTACTGGTTCATTGGCATTGTTTTTTTACTATTACGGGTTAAACCAATTGCCCGCCACCCATGTAACGCTTTATGAATTATTCTGGCCCCTCTCCGCCGTAGGGTTGGATTGGTTTATTCGCGGGAATATTTTGTCACTACCCCAATGGTTGGGGGCTATTTTACTTTTGGGGTCCATTATTCTATTAACGAGAGAAACAAATAATGGCCAGGCTCAGTCTTAGTGACCATCGCCATAATCTTGGCTTAAATATTGTTCATGAATTTTGTTGGGGAATTGGATTTGCTTTCAATGATGTGTCCACAATTCTGCCCTTATTTTTAACCTTGCTTGGTGCACCTCTAAGTATTGTGGGCTCCATCGCAGGCGTCTTTGCAATTTTGATGGCGGCACCCCAATTAATATCTGCTCTAATGGCGCGAAATATTCGCAATATAAAAATGGCCACCGTTAAAGTACATCTTACGGTATTGCCACCCATATTTTTGGCTGGATTTGTTTTCGCATTTTTTGCCCCCACAGGCCCAAAAGCATGGATTTTTTATTATATCTGTTTCATTTTTTATTCATTGGCTATTGGGCTCATTATTCCAATTTGGTCCAATTTTTTAAAACATGTGACCAAGCGAAATAACCGGGGCACATTTTTGGGGATTTCTTTTATTGGAAATAGCGTTGGCGGATTCATCGGCGGTATAATGGTAAAACAACTCCTGGCCAGTTCCATTCCATTCCCATCCAATTTTGGGTGGGGGTTTCTTGTACTGTTTGTGGCTTTATCAATAGGCATCCTTACATATTTTGGATTTCGAGTGAAAGAAATTGACCAAACTCAAAAACAACGAACCATTCAAGATTTTATACATGAAACAAAGACCATCCTTAAAACAAACAGAAATTTTCGAAGATATATTTATAGCCGAATATTTCTTACAGCACAATTTCCTGCCATTGGACTCTATGCCGTTTATTCCAGAGATATATTTCATTTCGATGTAAGTGAGGCGGGATTTCTAACCGCTGCGCGCTTGGTTGCTTTTGGCTTTGGAAGTATTGTCGCCGGACGCATTGGAGATAAAATCGGACATAAGGCTGCCATGTCATTTTGTTTTGCAAGCCATGTGTTAGCCATCGCCACGGCGCTTTCAGTTCAATCCATGGTTTGGGTCTATGGAATATTTGTCTTTTTGGGAATGGCACAGGGTGCCTTTTTCCCCGCGGCAATGTCCATCGTTTTTGATTTTGCTGGCGAAAAGGGAGATAATAAAATGATCATGGCTTTAATCGATACAATTTTGAGCCCTTTTATACTTATGGCAATTATTGCCGGTGGTATTCTAAGTGAATCGGTTGGTTTTGTAATCTTATTTCGTATTTTAGGCGCTTTAATGCTGGCTGGATTATTTACAATTATTTTCCTGGTTCGGGAACCTCACCATGAATCAAAACTACCTGTAAATTGATAAATGTTTCCCTTGGAATTCTGAGGGAACCCACCGCAATTTTACGGATACTATATGAAGTTTAGTCTAACAAAATCCGTCCTAATCCTATCCATTGCTTTTATAGTAAGTGGGTGCAAAGAAGATCCCCAACGCCATTTAAAACTGGGAAAATGGTATGCCCAAAAGGGATTGGTTGAAGAAGCTATCCTGGAATTCAGGGAGGTTACCCGTCTTTATCCTGATTCATATAAGGAATTAAAAAGAGAAGATTTTCAAGCGCTGAGTAAAGCACATTATAATCTATCGTTGATGTATACTAAAAAAGGGTGGTGGAATTATGCCCTGCAGGAAGCGGAAACCTGTTTTCAAATGCAGCCGACCAAAGAACATTATGAATTGGTCACCCTCATAAAACAAAGAGCCGAACTCGAAGAATCCGGCTCATAGTCATTTCGGTTTTAAATAACCAATCTAAATAGTACCGGAGCGATGCTCTCCTCCATCACAATAAATGATGGAACAATTGATAAAATCAGCTTCCGGCTTTAACAGCATAGAAATGGTTCCGGCGATATCTTCCGGTGTGGTAGTCCGTTTCATTGGATTCCGTTTTTTAGTGCTCTCCACCCATTCTTCCCATCGGTCGGTGATTTTAGTCAAAGCGCGTGTGGGTGTTACACCCGCTTGAACGGAATTCGCAGTTATACCATACTGACCCAACTCCCAACCAATCTGGCGAATGATTGATTCCATGGCTAACTTAGCCACACTCACAGGGCCATACCCTTCCATGGCTAAATAGTTTCCTTCACTGGTAAGGCCCATCACCCGAGATCCCTTTCCTAATAAATCAGCCACAAACAATTTTTGTGTCCAATAAAGAAGTGAATTCCCCATAACATGAACAGTCATATCCATCTGTTTTTGGGTGACCGGTTTTTCACCAAAAAAATTGGTTGTAGTTCCAAAAGCGATGGAATGAAGAAGCAGCTTTACCTGTTGCCCTCCGGTGATCTCTTTAATTTGCGGAATATATGCCTCCATTGTTTCTACAGAGGCGGCGTTAGTGTTGAAATAATGGCAGCGGCCATTTGTCGTTTCATTGACCTCAGCAATTGTTTCTTCGGCAATCTTTTTTGCTTCACCACGATCAAAATGAAAAGCAATAATGCCATATCCATCTTTGGCTAATCGTTTTGCAGTGGCTGCACCGTGGCCGGTAGAACCACCCAGTATTAACACCCATTCAGTCATCATAAGTCTCCATAATTAAAGAGTGAATTTAGACAAATAGATTCATGAAAAAAATGAGATAGAAAACTTAATCCTGATTTTTCCAAAATTCTGGGTAAATTTATTGCTTGTATAGGAGATATAAATGACCCAAAAAAACAGTTATTCTAAAAAAGATTTGATTGAAAGCGGACTTGGTAAATTATTCGGTAAAGAAAAAGGGAAACTTCCCACACCGCCCATGCTGATGATGGACCGAATTCTTCATATTTCAGATAAGGGCGGTAAATATGGAAATGGTGAAATTGTTGCCGAATTAGACGTAACAGATGATTTATGGTTTTTTGATTGCCATTTTAAAGGTGACCCAGTGATGCCGGGCTGCCTCGGTTTGGATGGCATGTGGCAATTGGTGGGGTTCTTTTTAACTTGGATTGGCGGAAAAGGGCGTGGCCGTGCGCTGGGTGTGAGTGATTTAAAATTTAAAGGACAAGTACGCCCCTATCATGAGAAAGTCACCTATAAGATTGATATTAAAAAACTTCTGAGTCGCAGTGGAAAATCTATGGTCTGGGCAGATGGTGAATTAAGCACCGGTTTAGATCGCATAATTTATTTTGCAAAAAATCTACAAGTTGGGCTGTTTGATAACCTCACCTATGATTTTGGTGGCGACCCGGCATTGGATTCTTTTTAAACAAATTTATTTTAATTAAACTCAAGATTTATCAGGATATTATATGGCACTCCGGTGTGGTATTGTTGGATTGCCCAATGTAGGGAAATCAACCATTTTTAATGCCCTTACAGCATCTTCCGTTCCTGCGGAGAATTACCCTTTTTGTACAATTGAACCTCACACAGGAATTGTGCCGCTTCCCGATGATCGCCTGGAAAAACTCACTAAAATATTCAAACCTGAAAAAGTAACCCCTGCCACGATTGAATTCACGGATATTGCCGGGCTCGTTCGGGGTGCGAGTAAAGGAGAGGGGCTGGGAAATCAATTTTTAGGGCAAATTCGTCAAGTGGCTGTTATCATCCATGTAATTCGCTGTTTCGAAGATGATAATGTCACCCATGTGGAAGGCAATGTGGACCCTGTTCGGGATGCAGAATTAATTGAAACAGAATTGCTATTAGCGGATATGGAAACGCTTGAAAAAAGTGTATATCGCTTAACCAAACTGGCTAAAAAAGAAAAAAGTGCCCAGAAAGAATTGGATGTAATTCTTCGGCTGCAGGCTCATTGTAATTCAGGGAATATGGCACGAACCTTTGAAGCGGAAGAGGATGATCTGCCTGCCATCAGACGCCTTTTCTTATTAACCAGAAAACCGATTCTTTATGTGGCTAATGTGGATGAAGATGAAATTACTCATGATAAAAGGAATCCCCATGTTCAGGCCCTTTTTGATTTCGCAAAAAAAGAAAATAACCTGGCAATTCGTTTATGTGGAAAAATAGAACAGGAAATTGCTGTCCTGGATGATGAAGGTAAAGCCATGTTTCTGGATGAATTCAACCTCCCCGAGCCTGGACTGAATAAACTCATTCATGCTGGGTTTCGTCTCCTTGAATTAGAAACATATTTTACAGGCGGCCCCATAGAAGTTCGGGCCTGGACCATCAAACAAGGGGCCACTGCTCCGGAAGCGGCCGGCGAAATTCATACAGATTTTCAAAGAGGCTTTATTAAAGCAGAGGTAATCAAATACGATGACCTGATTCGATTGGGTTCTGAGAAAAATGTAAAAGATGCTGGCCTTGCTCAACTGCAAGGCAAAGAATATATTGTGCAGGATGGTGACTGCATTTACTTTCATTTTAATGTATAGGTAGCTTATGTGGTTCTTTATGATTCTTTCTTATATAATGGTGGCTCTTTCCGGAGTCGGTTTATTCATGATAGGCTTAAACCATTATTTTGACTTTTGGGCACAAAATCATATTACGTTAGATTTGTTAGTCAGCATCGTATTTATTGCTGGACAAACATTAGTCATGTTCTTTTTTGTGGGAACGGGTGTAAATATACGGGAATATCTTGAGTCCCACCCCGCCTTGGGTAAAGAACTTTATAAGCAAATGTTTGCAATTAAAAGAAAACTTTATCCTCCCACCATGATGGTGACAATTTTATTTATGGCTATGGTGATTATTGATGGTGCTTTTTATATCGGAAAAGTTTCCGAATTGTGGTTTCATATTTTATATATTTTGACTCTTTATTATTATTTTAAAGCAACCATTGTGCAACATCATTCATTCAAAGAAAGCACAGGTATAGTTTTGGAAATGACGGGCGCCCACAACGCCGATTCCTGAAGAAACCATCCCTCATAATGCAGTAACTTACATACTGCTATGAAAAACATTATTTCTTCTTTCATACTCATCATTTTCTTTATGGGGTGCACACAAACTGACCCGGAATGGAAAAGGGGTGAGGTTTATAAATCTGAAAAATTGATCGCGCCAATGGGCAGTGGACAATCTGGATTTACCGAAATGAAACCATCCCAAACAGGTATTACGGCTTCCAATCAAATTGGTGAAAAAGAAATTTTAGAAAACCAGCATTTGATGCATGGTTCCGGTGTGGCACTTGGGGATATAAATGGGGATGGCTGGATTGATATTTATATGGCCAGAATTCGGGAATCAAATGTTTTATATATCAACAAGGGGAATTGGACATTTGAAGATGGTACCATTTCTGCCGGTGTTGCATGTGAAAATCGTTATTCAACCGGTTCTGTTTTCGCTGACGTAGATGGAGATCGCGATTTGGACTTAATTGTAACAGCATTGGGCGGTCCAAATAGTCTATTTATTAATAATGGTGATGGCATATTTACAGAATCAATATTGCCTTCTCAACTGAATAATCCCGGCAGTACATCCTCTGCTTTGGCCGACGTGGATAACGATGGTGATCTGGATTTATACATTACAAATTATAAACGATTGGCCATGCGCGATTCCCTTCCGCCTCCAGTCATAAGTTTTGAAAACACCTTGATGGAAATCACCAACAATCGCTGGATTGTGATGCCCCCATTTAATCAGCACTACAAAACGGAAGTTCGGGATAATATTCTTTTACGATTCGAAATGGCCGAAGTGGATCAGTTTTATCTGAACAATGGGAAAGGGGAATTCCAATTTGTTGATATAACCCAAGGTGACTTCACCGATGAAGACGGACAGCCAATTCAAAATCATTTAAGGGATTGGGGGCTCATGGCCCAGTTTCGAGACCTCAACAATGATTCCCATCCTGATATATATATTTGCAATGATTTTGAAAGCCCGGATCGGGTGTGGATCAATAATGGTGATGGCACATTTCATGCCATGAATAAACTGGCTATTCGTCATACGAGTAATTCTTCAATGGCGGTGGATTTCTCAGATTTAAATAATGATGGAAATCAGGATTTTTTCGTGACAGACATGATGAGCCAATCCCATATTTTAAAGAAAACCCAAATGGGGACCATGGCACCAACACCCCTTTCTATCGGTGAAATAGGTGACCGTCCCCAGTATATGCATAATACACTATTTTTGAATCGCGGGGATCATACCTTTAGCGAAATTTCTCAATTCAGCCATACCCAGGCTTCCGAGTGGTCTTGGGCCAGTATGTTTATGGACGTGGATTTAGATGGGTTTGAAGATATCCTCGTAACCACTGGCCATATGTATGATGTCCAGGATTCTGATTCAAATGAAAAGCAAAAAGAAGCATTGCCGACCGTGACTTCCTTTGATGAATACAAACGAATGCTTTTTGAATATCCCACCTTAGAATTGAACAATATCGCTTTTCGGAATAAGGGAAACCTCAAATTTGAAACTGTTTCTGATGGATGGGGGTTGGGTACCGAAAAGGATATTTCTCACGGAATGGCTTCTGCTGATTTAGATAATGATGGGGATTTAGATATTGTGATAAATCGTTTAAATCAACCCCTTGCCCTCTACCAAAATAATTCCAATCATCCCCGGTTGGCCATTCGATTGGTGGGTGATAAAAAAAACACACAGGCGATCGGTGCAAAAATTATTGTAAAAGGCGGTCCGGAAATTCAATCTCGGGAAGTCATTGCCGGTGGACGATATCTTTCTGGCGGGGATCCTCTTCAGGTGTTTGCTTCCGGCGATCAATACATGTCAGCTGAAATCCGGTGGCGGGACGGGACAGTCACAACCTTAGACTCACTAAAATCCAATTACCTTTATACAATACGACAACTAAATGGATCCCAACCTGAGACTGTTAATAAAAATATTGAACCTATATTTCAGGATGTGACCCATCTCTTAGATCATACCCACCATGAAGACCCCTTTGATGATTTCTCTAAACAAAGTCTGCTCCCAAACCGATTCAGCCAGCTTGGCCCCGGTGTTATGTGGGTGGATGCAGATCAGGATGGAGATGAAGATATTTTTATTTCAGGTGGAAGGGGGGGCTCAATTGATCATTTTGAAAATATAGATGGACATTCGTTTACTCCTTTTTCTGTGGTTAAAAATTTAGATCAAGATGCAACATCTATTCTGAGCCACGTGGACCTATATGGAAATCAAGGAATTGTGGTTTCAACGTCGAATTTTGAATCAGCTTCTGACGATATGAGTGTTCTTGCTACCTATTCAAAAAAAGATCAAAACGAATTTAACAGCTTAAACCATATGGCTGGACCTATGTCTCAGGCTGATGTAGATGGCGATGGAGATTTAGATCTGTTTGTCGGTGGCCGCGTTATTCCAAACCAATATCCAAAACCTGCTACCTCCATTTTATATATTAATCATGGTGGGCAACACAAGCCAGATGAGAATAATTCAATTGTATTTACAGATATTGGCCTCGTTTCCGGTTCTGTTTTCAGCGATATAGATAACGATGGGGATCCAGATCTCATCTTGGCTTTGGAGTGGGGGCCCATAACAATACTTCAAAATAATGATGGACGCTTCAAAAATATAACATCCTCCACGGGTTTATCCAATTTTACCGGTTGGTGGAATGGTGTGGCCACGGGAGATTTTAACGAGGATGGACTTTTAGATATTGTGGCAACCAACTGGGGTGTAAATACAAAATACCATTTTTCACCTGACCACCCCCGGAAGGTTTATTTCGACGATTTTGACCATAATAATATCCTGGATATTGTGGAAGCCCATTATGATGATGATTTTCAGGATCTGGTCCCAGAGCGTGGGTTTTCATGTATTTCGAATGCCATGCCATTTGTCCGGGATGAAAAACAAACTTATCTAAATTATGCCAAATCCAGTCTTGGAGAAATATTTGGTGCTTCATTATACATCGCTCCTTATCTGGAAGCGAACACACTGGAAAGTATCGTCTTTATAAATAATGGGAATGGATTTAATCCTGTTGTGCTTCCTTTTGAAGCACAAATCACCACCGCCATGCACGCCGGCGTGGCTGATATGAATGGGGACGGACATGAAGATATTTTCCTGAGCCAAAACTTTTTCGCTGTGCAAAAAGAAACAGACAGAAATGACTCAGGACGAGGATTAGTCATCCTGGGTGATGGAACGGGGAATTTCAGATCTCTCCCGGGACACTTAAGCGGCATTAAAGTTTATGGGGAACAGCGGGGCGCTGCATTTGCCGATTTTAATATGGATGGAAGAATTGATTTGCTGGTTACCCAGAATGGGGCTCAAACAAAACTGTATCAGAATATCAATTCGAAACCGGGATTGCGCGTCAGGCTTCGCGGGCCGAAAACCAACCCCTGGTCTTTTGGCTCCAAAATCCAAATTGGATATACGGATGGCACGCTGGGGCCCATGCGGGAAATTCAATCCGGCTCAGGATACTGGTCTCAGAATTCGCCGGTGCAAATTTTGGGGCTAAAAAGTGAAGCGGACTATCTTAATATACAATGGCCCGATGGTTCTAAAACCACCGAGCCATTAAAAGGGAATAAATTAATAGTTACATATAAAGATAATTAATCGGTCATTTTCCAGAAGGTAATTCCACCGGCCTGTTCTTCGTCGGTTGTAGCGGTATGCATCTGTTTAAAAATTAAAAGGGGATCCATTTCGAAATGCCCTTTTAATTACAACATTCATCTGCTATTTATTATTTCATCAACACCATCTTACGACTTTGAGTGAAAACCTGATCACTCTCATGCGACTTTGCTGTGAGTTTGTAAATGTAAACTCCTGCAGGTATGGAATACCCGTTTTGATCTTTTCCATTCCAGGTAATCCGTTTGTAGCCTGCATTTTCTCTATTATTTGACCAGTTGAATATTTCACTTCCTCTAAGGTCATAGATCACAAGAGAAATTGAGCTGGATTCCGGTAACTCATATTTAATTGTTGTAGTTGGGTTGAACGGGTTTGGATGGTTTTGTTGCAATGCATATGATTCAGGTAACATTAACATTTTTGCTCCACCACCAGCTAAGTATATAGTTTTTATTTTTTCCTCGGTATTATTGCAATTTTCAACTACAACTTTTATATCAAATAAATCATTTATCATTGTAAATACTTGGGTTGAGGCTGTGCCATAAGGGGACCATGTACTACTCCCGTTTTCTCTTCTATACCATTGGTATGTACTTGATGCACCGCTTTCGCCAGTTTAAATAGCTGAATATGTATCTGATTCACCACGTTGTAATAAAGTATTTCCGTTGATTGTTACAGTAAAAGACGACTGGTCCATAGCCGATTGTACAGCAGCGGCAGCATCTATGCGGCCATATCCTGTTTGCCAGGAACGGCCACCAGCATGAGTATATGGATATGGCCCAATCTTTACAGCTGTGTTTTTAAAAATAGTCTTTATGTCGTTAAAACCTAAACATGGATTTGCGCTCAACATCAATGCAATAGTTCCGGTTACCATGGGAGCTGCTGCCGAAGTTCCATTAAAAGTATTTAAATAGAGACTATCAGTATCTCCGTATGTCGTATAAATTCCTATGGAATTCGGGTAGTGTAAAATTCTTTCTGTAAAAAGGGTTCAGGGTTCTCAAATTCAAGTGAA
>JACNKN010000053.1 GCA_014382015.1 Fidelibacterota bacterium
CGGTTTAAGGAAAATGATCATAAGCTTTACAATCCGGCCCGATTCGATCATTTCATTAGAAAGTATTACGATTACAATATTGCAGAATAAGCCTTAAAGTGCGATGACCATCCATAGTCGTGGTGAACAATCAGCATTCAAACTATATGGTTTATATTCGACAACCAAGATTTCCTGTCACTCGTATTGTTGAAACGCTAAAAATACAAAAAATAAAAGAGTAGGGGTATGAGAATGCCCAAACTTGTGAGCCATGCTCCCCTGCCAGTAATTCCTTTTTTCCCTTTAAGGACGAATAGGCCGGTAATGGCCAGAACAATCAGCACAACAGCATAGATATCCGCCATCCATGTCCATAATTTTTTAGGATGATTGAGGTGCATAGCATTGAATTCTTGAAGAAATGCTCGTTTTTTAATTGATTCCAATTCTGCATTACCCGTTTTTAGATTCAAATCTAACGATTGATTCTCCAGGAAAATTCGGATTTGGTCCGGGTCAGCCATAAATGTGGATTTTACGGATCCGTCCAAATTGGAGGCTGATATTATCTGACTAATATCCGATTCACTTGGAGGTGATTGAAAAGATGAAACATCAATTTGAAACGATGTTTTTTCAATAATGTAACTGGGGTTCCAGTCGGCTACATGGTTCACCGCTAATCCAGACACCGAATAAATGATGGTGAGACCTACAGCAAGATAACCAATATCGCGGTGAAGGATGTTATTCCATTTCCGCCACTTCATATCTATTTAATCAAAGCACCCAGTCCGCGTAGACGATAAATGGTCTTATCCGATTCAGTGAGGTTGCAATTCTCTTCATGAAATTCCTTGCCCTTTTCTTCCGCTTCATGTTTTTTCATGCTTAATGCTTGCTCATCTGTTAAACTCAATTTTTCCAATTTTCCTTCAACCACGACATTTTTCCCTTTGGATGTAAGGGGGAAAACGATAACGCCATCATCTACTTTAACCTGGATGGTTTCATAAGGACGATCGCTGGACACTTCTATCCAGCAGCCTTTATGGGCGCATACATCCACAATTGTTCCGGTGATTTTCACAGGTTTACCTAAATATGCTTTTGGATTGTCAAACAAGGCTGAAACGGTTGTGGTGGAATCAAGGTGAAGTTCCTTACCAAGCTTTATTTCGTCAGCGAAAATAAATGATAAGAGCGTAATGAAAAATAATAATCGTTTTACCATGGTTAATTCCTTTTTAATAATTTGGAATTTACATACATTGAATTATTGATTGAAAGGACAATGAAGATAAAGTTATCTTATTAATGTTTAAATAAACATTGAGAAATATTTGGTTTAATAATAGGAATAATATTATTTAAATGCTTTTTCGCCGGCAGTAATTCTGATCTTCAATTGATTGATTGGGGGTGGAACAGGGCAGGTGGTAAATACATTAAAGGCACATGGGAAATTGTAAGCCTGGTTAAAATCCATATATACATTGCCAATTTCATCCAATCCTTTAACCTTTATAATTCTACCACCACCATAGGTTTCTTTGCTGGTAGTTCCATCCATAAAAATACAATATAGTTTTTCACCTTCACCGGAAGTTTCCAGACGATACTCATTATTATTATAGATAAAGGTCACCATTCCGGTGGATTTCATTTCAATTTGCTGACCAAAAATATTTGAAATTTCCCGCGGTCTCATTTCTGGATACGGTTCAAATTTACCGTAGACGATCCATTTTTTATCCATGGGGAAGTAGGGTATAATAAAAGGTTGGTTTAAAATAGGACTCTCAAAATCCCGCAACCGAATCGCCTGATGATTCCCCGTATCATGGATAAACCATTGAAATGTTTTCCAGGAAAATGTATGATCAATATCCCCCAATGAAATTTCAAATTCTGTCACTTTTTTTGAACTATCCAATAAAACAGGCTCGTTATACTTAAATAAGACCACATCTCCATTTTTAGTTACAGACCCAAAATGTTCAGGGAATGCTTCGGGAAAAATAAAATCATTATCCGGATACGAACCAAATTGACTTTTGCCTTCTTCAATCCAAAAAAGTCCTACGAGATTTAAATAGCCACTTCTGGATTTTAAAGAGGTGATACGATCATTCTTAAAAGTGCGGAGTTCTTTCTCATAATCTGCATCCGTCGCGGATGATGTGCTGCAGCTAGAAAGTATAAATGCGCCTAGCATGAAAGCAGTAAAGGACAATGATTGAATATTTTTCTTGATTTCCATGACAGGCAATATATTAAGAATTGCTCCCAATATGATATATTTCTTTTCAAGGATTGTAACTCCTAAATTAGAGGATGAATAAATTAAAAATATTACTCCTCAGCATATTATTGTTTATAACGGGGTGTTCATCGTCAAAGCCCACTTATACCGTGGAAGATTTTCAATGTTATCCCAAAGCAGTCTATCTTATTCGTCATGCAGAAAAGATGATTATAGAAGGAGAGAAGAACCCAGAGCTCACCCGTGCAGGGATCACTCGGGCAGAAGCATTACCTGGAGCATTGGCGGATATAGAAACGGGTTTCATCTATTCCAGTGAATATACACGGACCCAACAAACGGTGGCGCCATTATCCAAAGTGTGGGGTAGGGAGATTTCTATTAAAACCGCCCGGGAGCCTCAACTGCAAATTGAAGCCGCCTTGTCCCATTGCGATCAGAATGTAGTGATAGCAGGTCATTCAAATACAATCCCAAATTTAATCTCACTTTTTGGCATTCAAGAAGAAATCGCCATAGAAGATAATCAATATGGCGATTTATATATAATTCGTTGGCAAAAAGGAATTCCATCATTATCCATCGAACATTTTGGTGAATAAAAATCTTATTGACTAAGATTAATATGAAAAAAATTGCCCTTTATTCATTTATAGGTGTTTTGGGTTTTATTGTTGTTTTACTCACGGTGCTTCTGAATTATCGCCCTCAAGTTCCTCAGTTAGAAAAATATAGGATAGATTCATCTTTACCACATTCCGGCAATGGAATGGTTGTTCAATTTACTGGCAATACGAATATACTGATTACAGATGGGCAAACGTCAATTTTGACGGATGGATTTTTTACACGGCCCGGCGTTGCTAAAGTCCTTTGGGGTGAAGTAGAGCCGGATGAAACTGTGATCAAATATTGCCTGGAACAGGCAGGAATCCAAAAGCTGGATGCAGTGATTCCGGTTCATTCCCATTTTGATCATGCAATGGATTCTCCCATGGTCGCTGAATTGACAGGTGCAAAATTAATCGGTTCTGGATCTACAGCCAATATTGGGAGAGGATTGGATTTTCCTGAGAATCAAATGGTTATCCCGAATCCTGGAGAAACCATCCAATTGGGTGCGTTCAAAATTTCGTTGGTGAAAGGACGTCATTGGCCCTATCCCAATCCGGAGATGAGAGCTAAATTGTTGGATCGAGAAATTATTAATCCAGTGAAACCACCCGTAAGCGTATTCGAATATTATGAGGGCGACAGTTATACTATCATTATTGAACATCCTGAGGCGACCCTGGCTGTTCATGGAAGTGCAGGGTTTATCCCGAATATTCTGGATAACTTTGATGTAGATATTCTTTTCTTGGGCATGGCCGGGTTAGAAACTATGGATGATGAATATAACAATAATTATCAGACGCATGTGGTAGAGGCATTGAATCCCGATGTGATTGTTCCCATTCATTGGGATGATTTTTTTGTTCCTCTGGAAGATGGTATTAAATCCCGGAGTTTATTAGAAAAAGTGCTTCAGGGGATGGATGTAAAAAAAGCATTCGAAATGGTAGAGGAAAGAAACCCCAATCGTAAAATGGTTGTATTGCCATTATGGGAACGAGTGAATGTTGCAGCAATTAGGAGGTTAGATTGAAGTTCGTAATTATTAATAAATTAAAATCCATTTTCACCTGGGGAGGATTATTTATTTTAATCCAGGGTTGTTCACAGGATTCTGCCCAAATCACCGAAGAAAAACGAAGCCTAAAAACATACCCTTTTTCCGTTCCGAATCCCATTCCAATTTTGACGAAAGACAGTCGGTTGTACCCCTATCATTCTTTTAATGGATATAGCCACGAAGGATTCCCCCAGGATTGGAAAGTGGTGAAAATGGAAAATGAGCATATAGAAGTGTATGTACTGCCGGAAGTCGGCGGAAAAATATGGGGCGCAATTGATAAATCCAACGGTGAAGAGTTTATCTATCGAAACGAGGTAATGAAATTCAGAAATATTTCATTAAGAGGGCCATGGACTTCCGGTGGAATTGAATTTAACTTTGGTGTCATCGGTCATACACCGGCCACAGCAACACCGGTAGATTATGTAACAAGGACGAATAATGACGGAAGTTTGTCCACTTTCGTGGGTGGGATGGATTTGCCCTCAAGAACCCAATGGCGTGTGGAGATTAAGCTTGAAAAAGATCGTGCAAACTTTGAAACCAATACCCTTTTTTATAATCCAACCCCATCCACTCAGGCCTATTATAATTGGATGACCGGTGCTGCTTTTGCCCAAGATGATTTAGAATTGGTTTTTCCGGGGAATCAATATTTAAAACATAGCGGTGTCGTGAAACCTTGGCCCATTAATGAAAAGGGGAGAAACCTCACTTTTTATGATAATAATCGATTTGAAGGGCATAAGTCCTATCATGTGGTGGGAGAGTGGAAAAACTTTTTTGGTGGATATTATCATAATAAAGGATATGGTTTTGGTCATTGGGCTCAATATGACGAAATGCCGGGCCAAAAACTTTGGCTTTGGGCTTTATCACAGCAAGGAGGCATTTGGGAAGAATTTCTCACGGATACAGATGGACAATATGTAGAGTTCCAGGCAGGGCGACAATGGGTGCAATATTCTCCCAGTGATGATTTTACGCCCATTAAAAAAGCGGACTTTGATCCATACGGTACCGACCGATGGCATGAATCATGGTTTCCGGTAAAAGGTACGGGTGGCATGAATGAGGCTTCCAAAGATGGGGTGATGTATGTTGAAAAACAGAATGGGGAAATTCAAATAAATGTCCATTCATTTATGAATAAAAATGGGTCTATTGAAGTCATTGTTGGTGGAGAAACTATTTTGGATCAGAGTATAAAATTCAAACCCATGGATTTGAATTCTCTTTCTGTTTCTCATGCATGGTCTGATGATTATGAGGTGATTGTTGAAGCATTGGGACTTCATTTTCGATCCAACCGGGAAGGCCTTCGATTGAAGCGGCCATTTAAAACAAATCCGGATGTATTGGCAGCCGTATCAAAAACAAATCAACAATTAACGGCCGGGATGGAATATCTCAAAGAACGACGTTATCCAGAGGCAAAATCTAAATTTGAAACTATATTAAAAGAGGAGCCTTATCATAATGGTGCATTGAGAGGGATGGCCGATCTTTATTTCCGCAGTGGAGAATACCCAAATGGACTCGCTGCCATTGACATTGTTCTTCAACTGAATGGATATGATGAAGCGGCCAATTTTATAGCAGGGAATTTGTATCGGGCCATGGGCGATTACATCAATGCAAGAGAAGCTTTTGGATGGGCGGCCAGATCTATGGAATTCCGCTCCGCATCTTTTACCCAAATGGCAGAATTATCCCTTATCCAAAGTCAATTTGAATTGGCAAAAGAATATGCTCACAAGGCATTGGATTTTAATCGATACAATATCAATGCACTTCAAACATTAGCCATAGCGGAAAGAAAGTCCGGGAATAATCAAGGTGCGAAAAAACCACTCCACCAATTATTAGAAATAGACCCGCTACACCATTTTGCGAATTTGGAAACGTATTTTTTAAATCCGACAAATAATAACTGGAACCATTATATTGGTTTAATCCAAAATGAATATCCCGATCAAACACATTTGGAATTGGCCATTGGCTACCATAATCGTGGCCAAGATGAATCTGCAGTAGCATTACTGGGAAAATTGATTGAAAACAGTGAAAACCCCATCATCCATTTATGGCGTGCGTATTTAAATAATGATGCGGAATACCTCAATATGGCAAATGAGATTTCACCAGAGTTTGTTTTTCCATATCGACGAGAAACGATTCAAGCGTTGGCTTGGGCAAAAGAGAATAGCCAGGATTGGAAATGGACATATTATCTGGCATTGAATCTCTGGGCAAAGGATCGAAATGCAGAAGCATTGGTATTACTGAATTCATTAGATGAACGACTTGAATATGGTCCATTTTATGTTGCCCGAGCTTCGATAAAAGAAAAACTGGGGCAATGGGGCATTGACGGAGATTTAGAAAAATCAATTCAATTAAACCCGGAATCCTGGTTAATTCAATTGAATGCAGTGCGCTATTATCAACATCATAAAAAATGGGAAAAGGCTTATCAATTATCCTTGAATGCATTCATGCACTTTCGCAATAATTTTAATGTAGAAATTATGCATGCCCGCTCCCTTTTATATATGGGCAGGGTGGATGAATGTTTTGTGGTTTTAGAATCTGTAAACGTATTACCATCAGAAATGGCAAAAGAAAGCCGCCAACTTTTTGAATGGGCATTCCTTAGACAGTCCATCGATTTACTCAAAGGGGGAAAAGTTGAAGAAGCCATCACTGCAATCAATGCCAGTAAAGAATGGCCGGAAAACCTGGGCGTAGGCAAACCATACCAACCGGACGAACGATTACAGAATATACTCATAGGTTATGCGAAAGGTGCCATCAACCCAAATCAATACCTGGATTTGATTAAATCAATCAAAAAAAATATACCTGATCAAGGATATGATTTAATTTTGATTAATGAAGCCTTGTCACTTATCCAGAAATAATGAATTGGGATTATCCAAATCCATTTACATGGAAAGTCAGTGTAGAATCTTCGGCGATTGATGCATTAGGTCATGTGAATAATAAAGCATATCTGGAGTGGCTTATGGAAGCAGCCTGGGCCCATTCCGGCGAATTGGGATTGCGTATTGAAGATTATACCCAGTTGGGGTTTGCCTTTGTGGCCAGACGTCATGAACTGAATTATTTGGCACCCACATTTTTAGATGACCGACTCATTGTGGGCACTTGGATAGTCACTCTTGATAGAAAATTCAGAAGCCGCCGGGAATATCAAATTATTCGTGAGAAAGATGCCAAAACAATTTTTCGTGGGTCCACTGATTGGGTATGCATTAGACTTGACACGGGAAAGCCCAGTGTAATGCCGGCAGAATTTATTCAGGCGTACCAACCGACGAATGTATAATCTTAGCTGTGGAGATTGATGAATGAAACGTTTTATAATTATATCAATATTCTCAGTTACAATTGCGTTCCCACAATCAGATATACTGTCTAAAGATCAAATATCAACAATTAAAAAACTGGCATATACAGATGCAATGGAAGATTTTACATTTGCAAAACGGTTGGGCTGGACAGCGCTTGGAACCTCGCCGGCCCTGTTTCATTATTTGATCCCATTCAATAAAAATTATTATTTCAAAACTATTGGTTTTCTTATGTTTGGCGTACCAATATCCACATTAATGACCCCAATCAAAATTCCTGAAAACAAATTACTAAAAATAGAAAATGAATCAGAATTATTCAAACAATCCTATCATGATCACTATAGGAAAGTAATTATAATCGAAAGAATTATACATACGATTCCTATTGAAATTATTGGACTTATGATGATTTCTCGTCCGATGGTCGTCTATAACTAAATTAAAGCGTTTTTAAAAGTATTCGTGATTATTTTTATCACTAAATACATCACCAGTTTATTTAATAATTTCACCAATTAAAGTATTTGAAATCAAAAAATAATTGATGTAAATTCAAACAAGATAAATAGGTCTTTTAATCATGATAGCAAAGCATATACCTTCCCTAAACATGACAATGAATGGATCTATCATTGTACGATTTGCATTCATTGCCAGTATATCGACCATTACCATTATGTTCCTTGTTTATCCAAAGGCAATGATGAATAGGTTTGAACTTGAAACGTATGATTATACAAGCATCGAACAAATTGATATTCCCCAAACACAGCAGCAATTAGACCAATTGCCTGTTCCTACGAGACCGTCAGTCCCAATTGCGGCAGAATCAGAAGATATTGCAGATGATTTAACTTTGGACATCTTTAATTTTCAGGAGTTCGATTTTGCGAACAGTCCGCCTCCGCCGCCGAATAATGGTCCACAAGTAAAATTCATTCCGTATGATGATCCACCTATGCCGATTGGAGGTTATGGTGCGATTAAGAAAAATATTGTTTATCCAGATTTAGCACGGGAAGCAGGCATTGAGGGAGATATTGTCGTTCAATTCTTCGTGGATAAAAAAGGCCGCGTTCGAGAAACGATTGTACTTCGAGGCGTACCCAATAGTGGCTTAAACGAAGCAGCCTGTGATGCGATCCGGAAAACGAGGTTTGTACCAGCCAAACAAAGAGAAATGGCAGTGGGAGTATGGATTTCTGTCCCTGTTAATTTCAGGCTTTTCAAATCTGATTAACACAACATCATGATAACCATAATTGTTACAACGGATTTTTCAAAATCTGCTCGGGTTGCATATACAATCGCTAAAACTATAGCAGAAAAGATGGATGCAAGGATTGAGTTAATTCATGTATTGAATCCAAATATTATGCCTCCTGTTTACTATCAGCAGTTGGCTGTCTCTACTGAATTGGGTGAAGTTAGATTAAACTTACAGAAAAAACTCAAGAAGGAATTAAACGAATATTTTTCTAATTATAAGAATAGTGGGTGTCATGTATTGGAGGGATTGCCATTTAAAGAAATCATTCAATATGCACAGAAAATAGAGGCATTCTTTATTGTAATGGCCAGCCATGGTCATTCGGCGATGAATCAACTGTTATTTGGATCAACAGTTGATAAAGTTGTGAGGAAATCATCGATCCCCGTATTATCTGTCCGGGATTCAGATATTCATTTTGAACTCTCTTAAATTATTCAACAAATTCGCGGCAATTGCTCCCCCGATAACATATCAATAATTTTTTCAGGCCCAAAAGGCTGCTTCATCGTTACTCTGGTTTTTTCATTAGAAATTACTTCACCGATTTTTACTGAACCTGGAATTGCATCTAACACTTTTTCTACATCATTTTTCTTAACAAAAGAAATAAATCGTCCTTCATTCGCCAAATAAATTGGATCGAATCCCAAAATTTCACAGGCACCGCGAACTTCCCGCAAAACAGGAATAGTTGATTCTTCAATTTGAATATGTATTTTTGCTGTTTGGCTGATTTCCACTAAAGCACTGGCTAATCCACCTCGAGTTAAATCACGAAAACAATGGGGGGTAACGCCAGAATCTATGATAGACTTAACTAGATGGTTTACCGCCATACTGTCGCTCTCCACTGTGGTTTCAAAAGTCAACCCTTCCCGAACAGCCATGATGGCAATACTGTGCCGGCCAATATCTCCGGAAATAACAATGGCATCCCCGGGGCTTACATTAAGTGGACTAATTTCCACACCCGGCATTACTTCTCCAATCCCAGCTGTATTGATATAAATGCCGTCACCTTTTCCTTTATCCACAACTTTGGTATCTCCCGTAACAATATCAATGCCGGATTTTTCCGAAGCAGATTTTATGGAGTGGATAATTCGTTCTAAATCTTTCACCGGAAATCCTTCTTCCAATATTAGAGACAAACTCAAATACTTGGGAATTGCACCGCACATGGCAACATCATTCACCGTTCCATGGACAGCCAAACTTCCAATATCGCCACCGGGGAAAAATAAAGGATCAATGACAAATGAATCGGTTGAAAATGCCAACTTGGAACCACTGAAATCTAATATGGCACCGTCATGAAGTTGATCCATTACATCGTTTGAAAAATTGGATTGGAAGAGATTCTGAATCAGTTGATTCATGATTTTACCACCACCGCCATGTGCCATAGTAATATGCCCGGAATTATCGAAAGGGATTGGACAGTTTAAAGTGAATTCGGTCATGCCAATTCAGTTTGAAAGCGATGATATTTATAATAGGCTGCACAGGCACCTTCTGCGGATACCATTGTTGCACCGAATGGATTTTCCGGTGTGCAGCGAGTACCGAAAGCAGAACATTCATTCGGGCGTTTATGACCCATCAGAATATCACCGCTGATACAATCTGCCGGTTCATCTGCTGTTGTATGAATGACACCGAATTTCTTTTCCGCATCAAAATTGGTGTATTTATCGGTCAAGGTCCAGCCACTCATGGGAATTTCGCCAATACCCCGCCATTTTCTTGGTACCACTCGAAAAACATCTTGCAACACTTTTTGCGCAGGGTCATTTCCCTGTTGTGATACAGACCGAGTATATTGATTATCTACCTTGTATTGTCCTGATTCTAATTGTTTTATCGTCATCAAAATTCCCTGAAGCAAATCTACAGGTTCAAATCCTGTAACAACTATTGGCACTTTATAGGTCTCGCAAAGGGGTACATATTCTTCATATCCCATGATGGTGCACACATGTCCCGCTGCTAAAAATCCCTGGACTTCATTTTTCTCTGATTGCAGGATCGCTTCAATCGCCGGCGGAACCAAGACATGAGAAATTAATACACTAAAATTTTTCAATTCCTGACTTTTTGCTGCTACAACAGACATTGCATTTGCCGGTGCGGTTGTCTCGAAACCTACCCCAAAAAAGACTACATCATTTTCCGGATTATTCTTCGCCAATTCCACTGCATCCATTGGGGAATAAACAATACGAACATCGCCACCTTTTGCCTTCACAGAAAATAAATCTCCATTCGATCCCGGGACACGCAACATATCACCGAACGAAGTAAAAATCACATTGGGCTGGGCGGTAATTTCCAATGCTTTATCAATCATTTCAATTGGCGTTACGCACACAGGACAGCCTGGACCATGAACCAATCGAATTTTATCCGGAATTAATTCATCAATTCCATATCGGATAATGGAATGGGTTTGTCCACCGCACATTTCCATAATCGTCCACTTTTGTTTTGTGATTTTATGAATTTCATCCACCAATTTCAGAACGGTATCCCTATCGCGGTATTCGTCTAAATATTTCATTAATTACCCTAACTCAAGCCCATCTATTTCTTTTAAATAATCAAATACTTTCATGGCTTCTTTTTCATCAATAATGCTGATGGCAAAGCCAACATGTACGATCAAATAATCCCCCACTTTCGCTTCCGGTGTGTAGGACAAATTTACTTCTTTCACGATGCCACCAAAATTCATTTTTCCCGTTTTGATAAGTCCGTCATCAAGAATCATTTCTGTCAATTCACCGGGGATTCCTAAACACATTCTTTTTGTCCCCCCTGGTTCAATACCGCAGCCTGACCGAGAGAAATTCCACCATCATTAATGGGTATTTCCTGATTCCAGAATGGCTGAAAATTATTCTCTTTGAGCTCTTTTACTGATTGTTCCAACAACGATTTATTTTGGAAACAACCACCAGATAAACAGACTGTTTCTAATCCTTCTAATTTTGATACTTCTGTAATTACGTGAGATAAGGCTGAATGAAAAAAACGAGAAATTTCTGCACGCGATTTTTCTGATTTAATATCAGCCAAGATTGAAAGAACCATTGACGACCAATCTAAAACATGTTTTTTATTTTCAGTTCTAATCTGAATGGAATATGCGTCATTTGATTCAAATTCGTCAATAGCAAATTCCAAATCCATGGCAGCTTGACCTTCAAATTGTGTTTTGCAATTAAACCCTGATAAAAAACTCACCGCATCAAAAAGCCGACCGGTGCTGGTGGTTTCATGGATATTTGTCCGGGATTCAAACATAGTTTTCAACAAATTCAATTCATGATTCTTAAACGCATTCCTGATAATAGATAAATGGAAAGCATCTTTCCCCATTAGAGAATACAACAATCCCAATGCAGAGCGGCGCGGTTCCTTTACAGCAGAATCGCCACCGGGAAGTTGAAAAGATTTCCAATGTCCAATGCGATTCCAACCGGAATGATCAATCCTGAAAAATTCCCCGCCCCAAATAGTATTGTCTGTTCCCAATCCGGTGCCATCCCAAGCCACACCCAAAACCGGTAAATCCAACTTGTGCTCCCCAATGACAGACCAAATGTGGGCAACATGATGCTGGATGGGATTAATGGGTAAATCAAATGATTTTGCAAAGGTTGTGGACTGATAATCAGGATGAAAATCGCACGCAATTGACTTCACATCTAAATTGTACATATTAATAAAATCATGACTCACCGAATTTTGTGTAAGTGCAGACAACTCTGTTTCCAGATTTCCAATATGTTGACTCATAAAATATTGGTGTTTTCGAGTGATTGTCACGGTGTTTTTTAAATGGGCACCTGTAGCGAGAATCGAAGTGTTACAATCAGAATGTAAAATGGGCAAGGGTGCAAAACCCCGGGCGCGGCGGATTATCATGGGTTTGCCTGCCATGATCCGTGCCACCGAATCATCTACCGGCCTGACGATTGGGCGGTTGTGAATGAGAAATCCATCGGCAATATTTTTAAGTCGGGTCAATGCTTCATTTTCATCTATGCAAATAGGTTCATTCGCAAGATTTCCGCTGGTGGCTACAATGGGAAAGCCTAATCCGTCCATCAATAAATAATGCAGTGGCGTGTATGGAAGCATGAGTCCGAGAGTTGGATTCCCAGGTGCAATATTTGATGAAAGTGTTTTTGAGTTTTTTGATTTCAAAATAACGATTGGTTTTTCCGGTGACGTAATCAAGTCAGCTTCTTCCATGCTCAAACGACATAATTTTTTTGCCATCTCCAAATTTTTCACCATAATTGCAAAAGGTTTTGCCGGGCGGTTTTTTCGCCGTCTTAATGCTTCAACTGCATTTTCATTTCGAGCGTCGCATACAAATTGAAATCCACCCAATCCTTTGAGTCCAATTATTTTTCCAGCGGAAATTTGATCTAACACAGTTATCAAAGCATCCTGTTTTTCAGACAATAATTTTCCATCTTTTTTTATAAATGAAATTTGGGGACCGCAGTTAGGGCAGGCATTGGGCTGGGCATGAAATCGTCGATTTTCAGGATCGGCATATTCTGTTTGGCACTTCCGACACATGGTGAACTCGCCCATGGATGTATTGGGTCGATCATAGGGTAAATCTTGAATAATAGAAAATCGGGGACCACAATTGGTACAGTTGGTAAATGGATATTGATAGCGCCGATTTTTCGGATTAGCTATATCATTCAAACAATCATTGCAAGTGGACATATCCGGTAATATTATGGCGGATTTTTGTCCGGAGACTTTGCTGTGGACTATCTTAAATCCAACATGACCATTGGGTGTAGTGGGTTGTATTTGCACATCTTGAATCCGAGCCAATGGTGGCGGTTCCGATTGTAAAAGAGATAAAAATGATTGGATGGAATCATGGGTGCCTTGAACGAAAATAGTGACACCATCATTTGTATTTTTTACATTTCCAGACACCTGATTCTGTTGTGCAAGTTTATAAATAAAAGGGCGAAAACCAACGCCTTGTACCGCTCCGGATACAGAAATTATAATTGCTTTTTCAGGAATAACTTTACCCACAATATTTAATTATTGGGATTCAACATCCACAGATCTCAATAAAATATCTTGAGCTTGGGGATGGAAGGCATCGTCGGAAGTTTCAATATTTAAAGGAACGCCTTCTAAATCTGAATCTTTGGTTGCCAAGTCAAAATGTTCTTTAAAATGGCTGGCAGAAATATGGCTCATGGCGCCTAACCAAATTGATACAGATTTCACCTTTTTGGCTTTTTCTTGCACGGCAATTTCCCGCACTTTTTTTAATAAATCGTTTAATAATGTGAGTTCATGCATTCATAATCTCCTGATTAATAATTTTCTGAATTTCTTCCTTGAGCATTTTCTCAACTATTTTTGCTGAAATTTTAACTGACGGAGACATATCATGACCCATATTAAAGTTTTTTCCTTCAATACCAAAAATAAAAAGATTCTCCGGAAATTCACCAAGGGCTCGAGCCATTTCCACCGCTTCTGCAACGCCAAACGCATGGGTGGAATAATGGAAAAATTCCGTGGGCACTTTTTCTTCCCTTGCATTAATGCGATGAATCGTCCCCGGCGGTTTCCCGGACTGAACCGCATCTATTAAAAAAATATAATTATAATTTTTCCACACATCCATTAAATCGGATCCTTCTCCGGAATGCTCTATAAGACGTACTTGTTTCGATTGAATATATTCCAAAGATTTTACAATGATTAAACCAACGCTATCATCGCACCGGTAGGGGCTGCCGACGCCAATAATTAAAATGGATGATGCCACATTATTCCCGCTCTATGGTGAGCTTTAAAAAGTGAGTGGCGCAGGAAATGCATGGATCATAATTCCGCACAGCCTGTTCACATTTCCATGTTAAATCTTCGTCGCTTAAATCAATAAATTTGGGAATAAAATTAGATAAATCTTCTTCAATTCGACTTTGATTCTGTGCCGTGGGTGGTACAATCTTCGCTGTTTTGATTAACCCATTTTCATCAATTTCATAGCGATGATACAAAATGCCCCGTGGTGCTTCCGTACAACCATATCCAATGCCAGGATCTATTTTGTGTTCAATAAAAGGTTTATCCGGTTTTTCATAATTCTCAATGATTCGAATCGCTTCATCAATGGCATAAACAGTTTCTAAAGAGCGAACAACAATACTTTGAAATGGATTAACAATTTGACGATCAAATCCAATTCCCTTCGCCACTTCTTTAGTTAAATCCGACAATTGATTATAATTCAAATTGTATCGTGCCATGGGGCCAACTAAATAATTCCCAGCACCTTTATGAACGGAATGGAGGGCGTTAGATCGTTCCACATGAATCTCTTCAAAATGGTTTTCATAATCTTTGATGGCAATGTCCAAGCCACGGTTGGAAATAAGTCGCCCTTCGTTGAATGGATATTCGTCCGGATGGTGGAGCGCAACAAATTCATATTCCTGATCAAAATCCGGAAATGGTAATGAATTTGCTACTTTTACCGCTTCGATGGATGCGTCCCGCGCCCACTTTAATTCTTCCAGTAAGACGTTGAAATCCTGTTTCTCCGGTACTTTGTAAAACCCACCCACACGATTATTAATGGGGTGAATTTCCCGTCCGCCCAACAAGCGAACGATTTCATTGCCAGCTTTTTTAAGACGCAATGCCATTTTCACTAATTCCGGTTTGTCGCCAGCGAGTTGGATGGCGTCCTGATAGCCGAGAAAATCCGGTGCATGAAGCATAAAAACATGAAGCACATGGCTTTCGATCCACTCACCGCAATAAATTAATCGGCGAAGTTCCCGAAGCTGCCCGTCCACTTTGATGTTCAAAATATCTTCCATGGCATGGATGGAACTCATGATGTAAGCAATAGGGCAAATTCCGCAAATGCGAGCTGTAATATCCGGCGCTTCCGTGTATTCCCGGTCTTGAAGAAATGCTTCGAAAAATCGCGGCGGTTCAAATATTTTTAATTGGCACTCGTCCAGAATTCCATCTTTTACTTTGATGAAAAGAGCCCCTTCGCCTTCTACGCGGGCAAGATAATCTACTTTGATTGTTCTATTTTTGCTCAAGTCGTTCGCTCGCTTCTTTAAATGGTTCTAAAAATCCGTTGAATCCCCGAAATGCTTTCAGGATTGTTTCGTCCTGCACACCGAGATTTTGCCACACTTCCGTCATGGAAAATGTATTGGCAGAATCCTGTGGACCAAAACAGCCATAGCAGCCCCGATTATAGGATGGGCAAATTGCACCGCATCCTGCTTGGGTTACGGGTCCGAGACAAGGTTCATTCCCTGCCACCAAAACGCACGTGTTCATTTTCAATTTGCAATCCATACAGACGCTATGAGTGGGAATATTTGGTCTTTTTCCAGCAAGAAGTGAAATGATCACTTCCAGGAGTTGGAATTTATCAATGGGGCAACCCCGCAGTTCAAAATCCACTTTAATGTAATCGGAAATGGGATGCGATTTATCCAGTGCATCAATGTATTCCGGATGGGCATAAACGATATTTGTAAATTCCTTTACATCAGAAAAATTCCGCAATGCCTGAATTCCACCGGATGTTGCGCAGGCGCCAATTGTAATGACAAGATTGGAAATTTCGCGAATTTCTTTAATCCGTTCTGCATCATGCGGTGTAGTTACGGATCCTTCCACAAGAGAAATATCATAGGGCCCTGGCACCACTTCTCGGCTTGCTTCGGGGAAGTTGGCAATATGCACTGCATCCGCTACTGCCAGCAATTCGTCTTCGCAATCTAACAAAGATAATTGGCAACCGTCGCAAGAAGCGAATTTCCAAACAGCTAATTTGGGTTTTGCATTTGCCATCACAACTCCTTGGTTTTGAAAAAGCGTTCCGCTTTCACATAATTATAAACAGCGCCATCTTTACAAATAAAATCCGGTCCAAGCTGACAATGCCCGCATAAACCGATACCGCATTTCATATTTCTTTCCATTGAAACCCAAATTTGATCAGTATCTAATCCATATTTAATCAATTCTCTTACACCAAAACGAATCATCACTTCCGGACCGCAAACAAGGGCTACCGCATTGTCTGGATCAATATTGAGTCTTGGAATCAGTGTAGTTACAACACCAACTTGACCATGCCATTTCTGATCGGAAGAATCCACGGTAACACGGACTTGTAAATCCAAATGGCTCCGCCATTCCATAATTTGCTTTGGATACAAAATTTCTTCCGGTGCTCGTGCGCCATAGGCAAGGGCAACATGGTTATAATCATCTCGATTATTCAAAATATGGTAAACAGCAGGACGAAGGGGTGCAAGACCAATTCCACCACTGACGATAATGACATCTTTTCCTTTGAATTTTTCCATGGGCCAGCTTGTGCCGAAAGGACCGCGAACACCGACCTGATCTCCTTGATTCAATCCGCAAAGTGCGTTTGAAACCATGCCGACATTCCGAATTGTATGAACCAACGAATTTTGATTTTGGCAATTCCCACTGATAGAAATAGGCACTTCTCCCACGCCATATGCATAAAGCATATTGAACTGTCCCGGTGAAAATTCCTGCAGTGAATTTCCATTGGAATTATTTAAAAAAAGAGACCATGTATCGTGGGTTTCTTGTATCTTACTATCCACGGTAAATAATGTGGGTAGCATAGGTTGGGTCGGTTGAAAACCCATTTCTGACTTAAGAATATTTTCCATACATATCTACCAATTGTAATCTTGTTGCCATGAGCCGTTCTTGCATCACTCGAGAAAACCGTTTCATTAATTCATAACCAATTTTGGAATCTTCCTGACATATTTTTCGAATGCTTTGACCATCCAGACGAATTGTATTGGTTTTTTCTTTTGCAATGGCGTCAAAGTGCCAAATGAAGGGAGAAAAAAGCCATGACCAACCCAAAACATCACCCCCATGTAATGACTGAATGGTGATAGGTCCCCGATTATGGGTATGAATGGAAAGGTCAACCGAGCCCCTTAAAATGAGATAACAATGCTGTGCGTTTTCTCCTTCAAGAAAAATAGTTTCAGATCGTGAAAAAGTTTTTTCCGATGCACACCTAATAATATCAGAAATTGCAGAGAAAGACATTCCTTTGAAAATCGGGTGCTCCAAAAGTTGTTGAGTTATTTGATCAGCCATGTGATGACTCCTTTTTATGATAAGTGTCTGGTGATTCCGAAAGGGCAGCAACTTCTTCTGTAATATCAATTCCCGGCGGACACCATGTGATACATCGACCGCACCCTACACACCCCAGTGAATCAAATTGATCCTGCCAGGTTGCAAATTTATGGGTCAACCATTGGCGATATTTTGCTTTGGTGGACGATCGGGTGTTGCCACCATGAATATAGGTGAATTCCGATGAAAAGCATGAATCCCATCGTCTCTGCCGTTCGGTATTTCCATCCAAATCATTGATATCTTCCACAGTCATGCAAAAACAAGTAGGACAAACCATAGTACAATTTGTGCAGGCAAGACATCTTTCTGCAACTTCATCCCACCGGGGATGGTTCGGATTTTCTTTTAATTTGGATTGAAGACCAGATACCTTCACTTTTCGTTTTAATTGGGATCGAACCCTTTCCAACTGGGCATCCTTAATCATAGATTGGGTTTCATCTGCTTTTTCAAGATTTAATTGATTTAAAATATTCTGACCTTTTTCTGTCTCTGAACGAACCAAGAAATAATGGTTTTCTTTTTCAATAATTTCAGTTAAAACAATATCGGATCCTTCAGGAATTTCCGGTCCGGATCCAACCGAATCACAAAAACATGTTTCACAGGTATTATAGCATTCAACTCCAACAATCAATGCTTGTTCTCTACGCTTTTTATAGGATGGATCAATATAGTCGCCACCCATGAATACTTTATCTTGAATGGCGATGGCTGTCATTTCACATCCACGCACACCGATGAAGGCATATTTCGGTTCATCTTTATTTACTTTAAAAGAAATTCCATTTTCATTTTTTGTTGCTTTAAAAAGAGAGTGAGTTGGTGGGTAAAGAAATTTTTTCCACGAAAAAGGGGAAATTGTATAAGCAAAAAATCGACTCGATTCAGTTTTTTGTAATGCATAGTTTCCGGGATTTTGATGATCAATAATTCCTTGAGGCAAATCATCAACTGATTCAATAGGATCATAGGAAATTACACCATCTTTTTCTTTGGGCCCTACTAGAGTGTAATCGCTCATGATAATCGCATCAAACAGGTCATTCAATTTGTCATGAGGAAGGTGTTTGATTTCCATTTTTAATGATCCTTAATTGCTAATCTTCATTAGGTAATAATAAGAACATCACTTCAGATTTACTACTTTGATTTTTCATCAAATAAGATGTGTAGATTGTAGAGTTAATTTCTTTATTTTTAATTTTTGTGTATTTGGTGGATTGATAAAATACATAATGATGGAACCGATTAAACAAGCGATACCCG
>JACNKN010000005.1 GCA_014382015.1 Fidelibacterota bacterium
TCGCCCATTTTGGCGTGTTCGCCCATTTTGGCGTGTTCGCCCATTTTGGCGTGTTCGCCCATTTTGGCGTGTTCGCCCATTTTGGCGTGTTCGCCCATTTTGGCGTGTTCGCCCATTTTGGCGTGTTGTGTTTTATCAGGGCAGACACGCAGGTTTGCCCCTACGTTTATGATGATGGTATGAAAATGATTGGGCATAATGACATATTCATCGCATAAAATATCCGGAAATTTATTTTCCAATTCGATATACCATTTTTGAACCATTCGTCCCGCATCATTCAACACCATTTTCCCGTCCAAAACATCACCAAACAAACATTCCCTGTTTTGCGTGCAGATGGTCACAAAATACGCCCCGGCCTGTGAATAATCGTATCCCTGCAACCTTATCGACCGACGATGATGGACATCAGGATTGTATTGCATCGCGTCCTATTCCCCACTCGCTTCCACAATTGCAATTTCTTCTTCCGTCAATCCATATAATTCATACACCAATTGGTCTATTTCGGCTTCAATGGCGGTGGTGCCTGCCTGTGGGTTGGTAATTACAATCATATTTCCAAGTTTTTCTGCAATTCATTCACTATCACTTTACTTTTTGCGGTTAATTTGTCGTATAATTCATCTGATTTAGTTTCAGTCAGTTTCTTATTTATCAATTTATCCCAATCAACAATGAAAGTATTAATCTGTTTTTGTAATTCTTCATTTTCAATTAACAATAACGATTTTGATGCGACTGCATAAAATTCATAGGGATTATTATCAATATTGTGTTTATTTGATAATCCTATTGATAACAGTAATTCTGATAATTCAGTAAATACTGCTAACTTTTGATTCCTTAACCATTTCTTATGTTCTGATTTCTCAAGGGCTTTTTGAAGCCAGACAATATCTATAATTTTGATTAATATTGCCCCAATACCAGCAGCACCAACTAATGAAACCCAATCCATTATTCAACACTCTCTTCCACAATTGCAATCTCTTCTTCCGTCAGCCCATACAAATCATAAACCAATACATCAATTTCTCTTTCTAATTTACTTGTATCTGCCTGCGGGTTGACTTTTTTGGCTGTGAGAATTTGGTCGGCTAAATTGCCAATTAAATTTTGGTTCTTTGAAATTTCTATTGGAAGATTATCAACTTCATAACCATTTACATTTGAATTTGTGCTGTTTACAGAAAAAATAAAATTCAATAACCTTGAGTTCATCAAACCAAGCAAATATTCCAATGAAATATTTTCTTTACTTATCCATAAATAATTAACTGAATTAGCACAAAATATATTCTCATCAACAATTGTCATTTTTAATCTGACTTTCTCGTTTACTCCTGTAATTGCTTGCATAACAATTCTTCTTGAAGAATGATGAGATGATTTTTTTCCTTTATTTTCAGTCAAATAATGTGTTTTATCTAAAAACTGTATTTGTCCTTGACTCATTTTTTTTCTTAATTCAAATCTGTCAAGAATTGCACCCTTTATCAATATTTCATCATTTTTATTTTCAGTTAAATATTTTTTTCCAATAGATAAATCAATTTCACCTGTATAGCAATGTCCAATATCCAACAAGCGCAATTGAATTGAATAAACTTTTTTAAGTATTTTTAACTCATTACCTGTTGTAATTGGAAAAGAATAATTCTTTTTATCTATACTTTCAATCCCATCGATATCTATATTTACTTTTTCATTTAATTCATCTACAAAACGATCCCAATGAGTCCGCATAAAGAAGTTTTTATTTGGTAATTCGTTTAGCATATAAAGAATGCAAACTGACATTTTCGCACCTTCAAAAACTCTTGTCTTTTCATTGTCTCGTTCAGGAAAAGCGTCAATACCTTTTATCTTATAATTATTCATTAGGTATTTTCGCAGACTCCCCGCACTAACATCACCCACAAAAGCAAGCGGGAATATTTGAGTAAAAAATCCATCTTGTTTAGAAATATTCATACTTCTTACAATAAATAGTCTAAAAGCATTTATCATACCACCCATTGATGGTTTATATTCAATGGAGTTTTTATAAAATTGAATTTCTTCTTTGGTTACAATGTGTCCAAGTTTTTGATTTTGTTTTTAGTTTAAAAGACCATACGGTGGGTTTCCAATCACTACATCAAAGCCACCTTTTTCCCGAAAGACATCTGCAAAATAGAGTTTCCACGGGAAGAAGTTGCGTTCTTTATTGCCGTGTGTCATTTCTTTCAGGTCGGTTTCAATCTCTTTGGCTTCTAATGCAGAAATGCTTTTTTTCTTTTCCAGTTCATTATGAAAAATATTGTAAATAGCCGTTTCCACTGCTTCCCGCTTTTCTTTCTTTTCTCTGGGGTGTTCCGCATTAAAAAAGTCATCCTGTTTTTGGTGCAAGTCGTCAATGAGTGTATCTAAATCACTACCGCCACTAAACAATCCTTGTTGTTCATTTTTCTTTTCAATATCCAGCGAAATACCGTGAAATTCTTCAATGAGTGAATTGCCCTGCATAATTTTATAGTCCAAATTGGGCAAGGGTTGGATGGTGGTATAATCGTCTTCATCCACCACCAAAGAGAGCCACAGGCGCAGTTTTGCAATTTCGATAGCGCCGGGGTCAATATCCACACCATAGAGCGAATTTTGAATGCAGTGGCGTTTTAGATTGTAAGTAGTTCTTTCTTTGGAATGCATTGACTGTGTCAATGCACCATCGACATAGTCGATGGACTCCAAATACAACGACAACACATTCCGGGCTTTTACAATTTCTGTAAGCATTCCCACCGGAAATGCCCCAGAACCAATGGCAGGATCACAGACTTTGATATTTGCCAATGCATCATCCAACGCTTGGGCATTTTCTTTAATGGAATCCATCAAAACAGATTTGTATTTTTTACCTTCTTCTACAATAGCAGTTTCCAATTCCAGAATAATATCGCCTTCACGGATGAGTGTTTCGATGTCTTCTTTTGGTGCCGGTTCGCATTCCGTATCCAAGTAATTGATGAGCGATTCCTGGCACATATAATGAACAATCGTTCTGGGTGTATAATAGGCACCTTTACCTTTGCGTAGGTTTTCAGGCAATAGATTTTCAAAAACTTTCCCCAGCATTTCCGGGTCAACGGCGACTTCTTTTTCTAATGGTTCATCTTCCCGCACCGTGAAATTGTATTGATCAAATGTTTTGAATACTTCACCAATTAAATCATTATCAATACGAATGTCTGTTTCTTCCCAATTGTAATCGTTGATGGGTTCAAACAATCCACCATTTAAAAAGGGAATTTTACAATTGAAACGGGTAAAAACATCATTCGTCCGTTCCGTAGCCAATGCTTCATAAAAGAGTGGCTCTAAAACATCATTAAAGAAATTGCCGTAATTGATAAACTCTTTATCAAAAAGACGGCGCAGAAAGTTTTTTGGTCCTTTGCCCCATTCTTTGAAATTCCCCGATTCATCTTTACCAACACCTAACCAACCTTTTTTCTGAAGAAAGTAAAGGAATACAATTTGCCCCATCAACTTTTTGGCAAAATTCGCTGTATCAATGGTTTTGG
>JACNKN010000044.1 GCA_014382015.1 Fidelibacterota bacterium
ATATTCTCCCCGAGCCTGCTGTGACGTAGCTCTTCTCTGATTTCAGGTGTGGTCCCGCTTACGTTCTTTTATCAAAAGAACTTCAGCGCGGTCGACTTCGCTATGAGGAGCGAAGTCGAGTGGAGGCGGGGAGAATCGAACTCCCGTCCGAAATAGAATCACAATAAACATCTACATATTTAGTCAAGCGGATTAGGCTTACTCATAACTGCTCCGTTGACACAGCCATTATGAGCAAAGTCTGTTAATGTCTTATTCTGATATCACAGACAACAATCAGAACCAGCCTATGAAATTGACGTTCTTGAACCCGGCCATAGGCGCACCAAATCCAGAACGGGCCAGCTTAATTAAGCAGCGGCCATGTAGCCGTAATCGGCATTTATGGTTTTTCCAGGTGATTAACGAGATGCCTGGGCCTCGATATGCCATTTAAGACGATGCATATCCCGTCGAAACCGATCGCCCCCATTTTCAAATAACATTGGGAATTTACCCCTAAAAATGGAAATGCCGCAAAATCTTCAATGTTTCCTGAAAATCCTGCGGCCACTTTCCGAAATTAAGGCTCCAAACGCCAACCCAGAGCCCTATCACTTTTTCTTTTACCAACCTCTTTTATCCGAATTCTTTCATGAATCCTTCTAATGAGGTGCCCCAATATAATGGCATAGAAAAATTGAACGCAATAGGGATTCTTTGTTTTTTAAACTTTTTTTCTGTAAGACCTAAAGTAGAACTTTAAGTGACGAATTTTCTTTGGGAATAAATGATAAAACCATAATTTTTCGATCCAATTTTAGCCCGTGTAGCTCAGTTGGTAGAGCAGGTGACTCTTAATCACTTGGCCGGGGGTTCAAATCCTCCCGCGGGCACAATTTCGTTCAATCGTCTCAAGTTTGCTATTTATTCATACAGGCGTTAAACTTACCCCTGCCTTAATTACATATTTAGTGGAGGTCTTATGCAGAATATCGATCGACGTCAATTTTTAGGTTCAATCGCCAAACCAGCCGCTGTGGCTTCTGTGGTCATGACTCATCCCACATTGATGGCTAAAGCATTATCGGGAATTCGAAGTACCGCTGGAAATCCAAAAGAAATTGCCAGGGATGAATCCTACTGGCGCGAAATCCAGCAAGGGTACACGGCTGACCGCAGTATGATTAATTTGAATAATGGTGGAGTCAGTCCCTCTCCTGCGGTGGTGCAGGAAGCCATGAAAAGGCATCTCGATTTTTCCAACACATCTCCCGCCTATTCCATGTGGCGAATTCTGGAACCCCAGCGGGAACCGGTCCGCCGAAGACTGGCTCGGTTTTTTAAATGCAGTCCTGAGGAAATTGCTCTCACACGGAATGCATCAGAAGGACTGCAAATATTGCAAAATGGACTCGATTTATCTGCAAGTGATGAAGTCCTCACCACCACCCAGGATTACGGACGAATGATCAATACATTTAAGCAGCGGGAATGCCGAGATGGTATTGTAATGAAGCAATTTAAAATTCCCGTTCCGGCAGAAAATGATAATGAAATTGTTCGTTTATTTGAAAATAATATTACATCCAAAACAAAAATGATCCTCATGTGCCACATGATAAACCTTACCGGACAAATACTCCCCGTACAAAAAGTCGTGAAAATGGCAAGAAAGTATGATATCCCTGTACTCGTAGATGGTGCTCATGCCTTCGCACATTTCGATTTTGACATGGCAGATTTAGAATGTGATTATTATGCAACCAGCCTGCATAAATGGTTATGTGCTCCCCACGGTACTGGCATGCTTTATATCCGGAAAAATAAAATTCCCGAATTATGGCCGCTTCAGGCATCGGATGAATGCGGTAAGGATGATATCCGAAAATTTGAAGAAATTGGAACTCATCCTGCGGCGAATTATCTCGCCATTGGTGATGCTCTTACTTTCCACCAAGGAATCGGTAGCAAAAATAAGGAGGCCCGCCTAACCTACTTGCGAGATCGCTGGGCCAAAAGATTGTTAAAACACGATAGGATTAAACTCCATACCAGTTTAAAGCCTAAAAAAGGTTGTGCAATTGCCACGGTTCAGGTTGAAGGAATCGATACATCAGATGTGGCTAATGCATTATGGAAGAATTATCGAATTTTTGTTGTGGCCATCAAACATGCAGAATTTGAAGGATGCCGTATTACGCCTCATGTATATACGACCATTGAAGAAATTGACCGATTTTCCGATGCCATGGAGACTATATTAAAAAACGGCGTTTGATGAAAAAAACAATCCTCTTCCTATCGATTATATTTTTCACGGCCTGCAACAGCGAGTCCGATGAAACAAAAAAAGTGATTGTCTCCGATCAGGCACCCCAGGTTATCGGGCCCTATTCTCAGGCAATATTAGTGGATGGCACCCTTTATCTCGCAGGACAAATTGCCCTGGATCCCGCATCAGGACAAATGGTTGAAGGCGGTATAGAAGTACAAACCCATCGTGTGATGCAAAATTTAGATGCTGTTTTAGAAGCGGCCGGGTATCAGTTCGATGATGTGGTCCAGACGCAAGTGTTTCTATCGGATTTGAATCACTATAAAGCTATGAATTCGGTATATGCTAAATATTTTGATAAAAGCCCTCCAGCAAGGGCAGTGGTTGAAGCAGCCAGAATTCCCCGGGATGCCTTAGTGGAAATTATGATGGTGGCTCAGCGGCCCTAATTATCGCATTCGTTTCCATCGCCATAGATTACTATTAATCCATCTGTAATCATTTCCCAATCCACTACTGAATCAATATAGCTTTCTTCAAACATATCAGATTTCCCTCCACTGTGCAACGTGTCAAATGGGCATAGCCATCGAAACATGGGTAAGGTGATTTGTCCCATCACCTGATTCCCATTGGCGGCGGTAAATCGAATATTCTGACGATAGGATTTAAACACATTATCTGTTTGATTAATTATATTTGCGAAAAAGGATAAACCATAAGTTGTGGGAGCACCAAAGTCACCCCCAAATTCTACTATTGTAAATTTGTCAAATTCAATTTTGGGTAATGTTTCATCAAATGGCTCAGGTTGATCTTCTTGACACCCGCAAAAAAGGGTAATAAATAATATCCATTTTTTCATATAGTAATGCTTTCCGCTTATTGAATTATCGCCAAGAGAAAATAAGTGATTCTGAGTCTGCATTCAAGAGTGTAATGATGTGTAATTTCATCCCTCAAATAATATAAATAAATATGAAAAAAGCAGTTATTTTATTATCAGGCGGATTGGATTCCGCCACATGTTTAGCCCTGGCAAAAAAGGAAGGCTTTTCTACCTATGCCCTTTCATTTCATTATGGCCAGCGTCATAATTCTGAAATAGATGCAGCTCGCGCCATCGCGAAATCTCTGGGCGCAGTGGAACACATCATTTCAGAAATAGACTTAAGTGCATTTGGCGGGTCCGCTTTAACCGATGAAATTGATGTACCCAAAGATCGGGATGCATCTATTCTTTCCGATAAAATACCTGTGACTTATGTTCCTGCAAGAAATACCATTTTCCTTTCATTCGCCCTTGCCTATGCAGAAGTACTTGATGCCAATGATATATTTATCGGCGTGAATGCGTTGGACTACAGCGGATATCCTGATTGCCGCTCTGAATATATCGCATCGTTTCAAACCATGGCGAACCTGGCAACGAAATCCGGAGTCGAAGGCGACGGAAACCTGATAATCCATACCCCGTTGATTAATATGAACAAAGCTGAGATTATCCAATTGGGAATCAAAATGGGTGTGGATTATGGTCTGACTCGTTCATGTTATGATCCTTTTGAAAACGGAAATCCCTGTGGACATTGTGATGCATGTCAACTTCGCCTGAAAGGGTTTGAAGAAGCGGGGCTTAACGATCCATTGAATTATGCCTATTGATAATGATAAGAACAGGTTTTATTTACCCCTCTTTAATTCTCCCCACCGACCTTCGGTACGGGACGGGCTGGGGAGAAAATTCAAATGGATCATAACAAGATGTATTCAGTTAAAGAAGTCTATTACACCATCCAAGGAGAAGGATATCACACAGGCCGCCCAGCGGTATTTATCCGTTTTTCCGGTTGCAACCTTTGGTCCGGATTAGAGAAAGATCGGGACAAAGCAGTCTGTAATTTTTGTGACACGAACTTTGTGGGAACCAATGGGCCCGGCGGCGGGAAGTTTATGTCCGCTGATAAACTGGCTATCCATGCCCGTCAATTTTGGCCTAAAGAATCACATATGAATCCATTTGTTGTTTGCACCGGCGGAGAACCCCTCCTGCAAATGGACGACGGTTTTGTAACTGCATTTCATCAAAAGGGGTTTGAAATTGCCATAGAAACCAATGGCACAATCCTGCCCCCAAAAGGAATTGACTGGATTTGTGTCAGTCCGAAAATGGGCAGCACCCTATTGCTGAAAAATGGAGATGAGTTAAAATTAGTATTTCCTCAACCAGATGGAGACCCTATGCAATTTGAACATTTGGAATTTGAACATTTTTCCCTTCAGCCCATGGATGGCCCGCATCAGGTAAAAAATACAGAAAAAACAGTCACGTATTGTCATAAACATCCCCATTGGAGGGTGAGCCTTCAAACACATAAATTTTTGGGTATACCCTAAAGGATAAAATGGAAATTTATAAAGATATTACATTTGAGGCTGCCCACCTCCTGCCCAACGTACCAGAAAATCATAAATGCCGGCGGCTCCATGGCCATTCGTTTAAAGTGCGTATCACGTTAGATGGTCCTGTAGATTCATCCATTGGCTGGGTGGAAGATTTTGGTGATGTGAAAACAGCCTTCGATCCGATCTACCATCAACTGGATCACCATTACTTGAATGAAATAGAAGGACTTGAAAATCCAACCAGTGAAATTCTGGTTAAATGGATTTGGAATCGATTAAAACCAAACCTGGATTTTCTTTCTGCAATTGAAGTGAAAGAAACCTGCACAACAGGATGCATATATCGAGGTGAAAATGACTGACAAAAAAGAAAACCAACATAGAACAGATCAATCCAAACGAACATTCTTAAAAAAAATCAGTCTCGGTTTTTCAGGGTTGTTTTATTTTTTATCCATTGGTAAATCCAATACCATCAAAAGTGCAACGAGCACCCTAATTCCTAATAATTTGTCTAAAATGAGCTGGGAAAATATTCGCAGTCAATTTCAGTTACATAAAAATTTGATTTATTTCAATACGGGAACAGAAGGATCCATTCCAAAACATGTCTTTGATCGTTTTGTTTCAGATTTAAAAACGTTTACCGCCAAACCAACGGAAGCTGCTTTTCTGGATGAAAATTTTAATTATTACCAGGAAATGAATCGAGAGAAAATGGCACGATTCGTCGGTGCATCAAAAGATGAAATTGTCCTGACAAGCAACACAACCATGGGGTTAAATACCGTTCTTTTTGGATTGGATTATGAAAAAGATGATGAAATAATCACAACACTTCACGATCATATTGCAGAATCATCCCCGGCAAATATTTTGGCTAAACGACGGGGAATCCATTTAACAGAACTTGCGCTTCCATCCCCGGCCAAAAGTAAAAAACAAATTATTGATCTTTTTAAGCAAGCCATTAATCACAGCCAGCACAAACCGAAAATCTTATTAATCTGCAATATCAACTATACGACCGGGCTAAGAATGCCGGTGAAGGAATTATGTTTGCTCGCTCGAAAACATAACATGGTTTCTGTTGTAGATGGAGCCCATGCCTTGGGAATGTTTCCTTTAAATTTGCGCCGATTGGGGTGTGATTTCTATTCTACTTCAGGACATAAATGGTTAAACGGCCTCCCTGGGACGGGTGTTCTATTTATTAGAGACGGAGAAAAAAATAGTAAAAACCTTTGGCCTGTTCTTTCTGAATTTTATGATTTTCGGGATGAAGATGGGAAACTTTACGATATTGCAACCCAGATGCAGCTCCGAGGGCAAAATAATACACCGGCTTTTTCTGCCATGGTCGCTGCTGCGGAATATCAAAATAGCATTGGAAAGAAAAAAATTGAAAAACGGATATTAGAACTCAATGATTATTTGAAGAAAAGAATTGTAGAAACCTGGGGTAAAAAGAGTTTGATTTCACCCCATACCGGCCGCAAAGAATTATCCTCTGGTTTGGCCAGTTTCATTCCAAAATATAATAAGCGGTTTAACCTAAATTTCATTACTTCCATACCGGATGTGCTGGCGGATGAATTTGGAATTAGAATTCGTTACATTGAATTTTTCAATACGAAATCTGATGAAAGACATAATCAAAAAACCTATGCACTTCGCGTATCAACCCATATTTTCAATAACAAAGATCAAATAAATAAGCTTATTGATGCAACAAACACAATTCTTAATCGAGGTTAACCATGGCTAAGGCAGACGGTAAAATATTTTCATTTGAAGGTGAAGATCACATCCAACCTGAACTCATGGAAACGTTTCCATTTGACAGCCCAAACCAATATATCATGACGGAAACAGACGAATTCAGTGCGGTCTGCCCTTTCAGCGGACTTCCGGATTTGGCCTATGTCAAAATCGAATATTTCCCCACGGGTGGAAAATGTATTGAGTTGAAATCACTGAAATATTATTTTATCAGTTTTCGAAATGTCGGCATTTTTCAAGAGGGTGCTACAAAGCGGATTTACAATGATTTAAAAAATGTTTTAGATACAGAAAAAATCCGCATTACCACGATTTATAATACCCGGGGTGGTTTTGATACCACCTGCATGGAAGGGACCCTGGATTAAAATCGGATGAAAAAAGTAAACCTGTGAAAACATTCAGCAATTTTCATGTCATTGACCATCCGCTTATTCAGCATAAGATAACTTTAATTCGAGATAAATCTACCGGGCCAAAAGTATTCCGGGAGTTGGTGAAGGAAGTTGCTACCCTTGTTGCTTTTGAACTCACTCGAGGATTAGCAGCAACCACGACAAAAATTGAAACACCTTTAACAACGACAACTGGGCAAATCGTTTCCGGGAAGGATGTTGTGCTCGTTCCTGTTTTAAGGGCCGGTTTGGGAATGGTTGATGGTCTTTTAAATTTAATCCCCAACGCCCGGGTTGGTTACGTGGGGATGGAACGTGACGAAAAAACATTACAACCGGTTCATTATTATTTTAAAATTCCGCCCCATCCCGAAAAGCGGGATTATATTCTCATTGATCCCATGCTGGCCACTGGCGGCACGGCTATTGCAACAGCGAACAGTCTAAAAGAACTTGGGATTACTCGAATCAAATTTATGTGCTTGATCGCTGCACCGGAAGGTGTAGAAGCATTTTGCAGTGTTCATTCGGATATTGATGTTTATTGTGCGTCGCTTGATGAGAAATTAAATGAAAATAAATATATTCTTCCCGGGCTGGGTGATGCAGGGGATAGATTATTCGGTACAGAATAAAACTTTTTGAAGACATTTTTCTCCTATTGTTGTTTAAAAAATATTGTAATTTTGCCACCGCTTTTTTAAGCAAATCCAACTCTTTGGAGATCCGGTAGCTCAGTTGGTAGAGCAGTGGCCTTTTAAGCCATTGGTCGTGAGTTCGAGTCTCACCCGGATCACAACAATTAAAAGCTCCCCAACAGGGGGCTTTTTTGTTTTATAGATATTTTTAATAATTAAATATACTATTCCCATATTTTACGTCACCAGTGTTTGTATTTAAATCTCGGAAAACACCCACAAAACTATAGGGGATTTTATAATATTTGACAAAGGTCCGCGCGCGGCTGCCCTTTTTAAAAAACGGTTGGAAATTGATACCCATGGTTAACCCCACAACCCGCTGCTTAATTGTCTCCAATTCACCACTATACCCCCTGGAATAATAACTCAGCCCCACTTGCAAATAATCCAGCGGATTTGGTTCGGTTTGGTGAAACAATTTCCTCAGGCCTTTCCCATTCACTTCCAGGGTAATCATTTGCCCTGCATAATCCGTGGTAAAATCCCTTTTTACCTTATCCCGAAAATCGCTAGAGGGAATATAGGACCAATCCAAATGAATGATTTCATCCAAGGTGGGATGAAGATATAAATAGGCACCTAACCCACTACCCAATAGGTTAAAAAGAATATCTTCTGTGGATGCATTATAGTCTGTATATCCGTCTAATAATTCTATAATTACACCATTGAATGCGGGGATCGTAAACCCCCAGAAGGCAGAGGCTTTTTTTGAAAATCCATGGCGTTCATAATTATGAATCAAGGCGCGGGTTAATAAATTCCATGTATATGCATGACCTAATTTATCCGCACCTCCATTATATGAATTTTTTCCAAACCAGCCTTCATTCTCAACGGCAAACTCTCCGGTCCATCGTTCAGAATAATTCCAGAAAATTGCACCGCCAATAATGATGCCTCCTTGAATTGCCAGGGAATAATAGTGAGCCCTGGGATCCGGTTGATAAAGATTTATGTTGGATGTAACTTCGTTTTGAGGCGGCGTTTGGCTAATTAGACCACCAATGCAGGTAAAACATAATCCTATTTTTATGGCTTTATTTTTTATAATAATTCATTCCCAAAATAAATTGAATCCCAAATTACAACGAATCTGGCTAAATCAAAAAATGTCCCCTTTAGATGAATTACAGTAATAATTGATCGACTACTCGGGGGACCCCAATACCGGCCGTTTCTTTAATCATTTCAAATGGATAGTGATTATTGCCATCTAACCCTTTCGGGTCGATATAATATTTTTTTGCAGTTGAGGGAGCATAATTCACCAATCCTGCTGCGGGGTAAACAGCAAGAGACGTACCGATCACAATGACTACATCAGCCATTTCTACAATGGGTATTGCGTGTTCAATTATTGGAACTGCTTCTCCAAACCATACAATATGGGGTCTAAGTTGGGCTCCCTTTTCACAGAAATCCCCCATTTTCATTTCCCAGTGATCCAGATCGTAGATTAAACTGGGATCAACCGTACTTCGCACTTTATTGATTTCGCCATGGAGGTGAAGCACCTGTGAGGACCCACCCCTCTCATGGAGATCGTCGATATTCTGGGTGATGATATGGACATCATATTTTTCCTCCAGTTTAGATAAGGATATATGTGCTTTATTGGGTTTCGCCTCACGAATTTGCTTCCGCCTGTTATTATAAAATTTGAGAACCAATTCTGGATCTCGCCCCCAAGCTTCCGGTGTAGCCACATCATATACATTATGGTTTTCCCATAAACCATCACTGTCCCGAAATGTTTTAAGGCCGCTTTCAGCACTCATGCCTGCCCCAGTGAGTACAACAATCTTTTCCATATCAATAATCTAATTCTTTTATGAGATAAGTCCTTCAAGATTCCGTATGACTTGCATTATATTGGGCTATCAAAAGATTCCGAAAGAATGTTGGGACAAAAAACAATCCATGTCTAATCAGCCAAAACTAAAACGAGTACTATCCTTGTTGGATGCCACAATGATCAATGCAGGCGGCATAATCGGATCGGGTATTTTTATGGTACCCGCAACCGTTGCACTTTATACAATGTCATCTTCCCTCTTTTTTATGGTTTGGATTTTGGGTGGAATTGTGAGTTTGTTTGGTTCTCTGTCTGTTGCAGAATTGGGCGCCGCCATGCCCCGGGCTGGAGGACAATATGTATATTTAAATAAAGCATATGGTCCTGTTTGGGGCTACCTCTATGGCTGGTCCGCGGTGGCTGTGATCAATACAGCATCCATTGCTGCTGTAGGTGTCGCCTTTTCTGAATACTTGGGATATTTCTTTCCTATCTCAGCATTCACGGTTAAGGGCATTGCCATTATCACAATTGTGTTGCTTACAGTAATTAATATTGTAGATGTAAAATCGGGGGCACGTTTTCAAAATTTTTTCACATTTACAAAATTGGGTGCAATCGTTGGCATAATATTATTGGGGTTATTGATGGATGGGGGATCAACACAAAATCTTCAACCCGTTTTTTCTGATCAATCATTCACAAGCCTTATTGGCCCTATAGGGTTAGCGATGGTTGCTGTCTTATGGACATTTGATGGTTGGATATTTGTTACTTATGTGGCGAGTGAAGTAAAAAATCCCGGACGCAACATTCCGCTATCCCTTATTTTCTGTATGGTCATTGTTGTGTCAGTCTATCTACTGCTGAATTATGTTCTACTATATGTTATGGGATTCAACGGTATGATCGATTCTGACCTTGTTGTTTCTGATGCAGCAACTATCTTTTTGGGAAAAAACGGCGCTGCTATTGTCACAATTATTATTCTGATTTCACTCATGGGTGCAAACAATGGTTTTGTCCTCACCAGCGCTCGAATTAACTATGCCATGGCAAAAGATAAATTATTTTTTAAAAATGCCGCAATCATTCATCCAAAATTTAAATCCCCGACAAATGCACTTATCATACAATGCGTGTGGGCAAGCATTTTGACATTCACCGGGACTTTTAATCAATTAATTACATATATCATTTTTGCATCATGGATATTTTATGGTATGTCAGCGGGAGCAGTCATTATTCTTCGAAAAAAAATGCCCGACATGGATCGCCCTTATAAAACACCATTCTATCCTTGGATACCCATCGTTTTTATTCTGTTTGCGATTTTTCTAACGGTTAATACCATTTTAGAAGCACCGAGAGATGCGGCCATTGGAACGGGAATAATCCTGGCAGGATTACCCCTTTATTATTATTGGAAAAAGAATGACTGATTTACAAAAAAAAATTGATTCCATGGTAGATGCTACGCAAGGTGAGATTGTTTCTTTTATCCAAACATTGGTTCAATCTCCCAGTCTCGCAAATGATGAAGGGCCCATTCAAGAATTGGTCAGTGAAAAGCTCAAATCACTTCATTTAGATGTAGAGAAAGTCCCGGTCCTTTTTGATGAATTAATAAGTCATCCTGCTTTTTGTGGTGATGGCTTTTCGCCAGATTCCAGAGTAAATGTAATCGGTGAATGGAATAATAATAGTAATGGGAAATCACTCATATTGAACGGCCATATGGACGTTGTACCAACAGGCCCAGAAAAACTTTGGGATGAATCACCTTGGTCTGGGTCCGTAAAAAGTAACCGTATTTATGGACGTGGATCCTGCGACATGAAAGCGGGACTTAGTTCCGCCATTTTTGCGATTCAGATTCTCCAGAAGGTTGGCTTCAAACCAAATGGGAACATAATGATTCAATCCGTAGTTGGGGAAGAATCTGGCGGTTGTGGGACGCTTACGAATATTGTGAATGGATATACCGCTGATGCAGCAATTATCCTGGAGCCCACATCGCTAAAAGTGTGCCCCATCCAATCGGGTGCTCTTACATTTCGTTTAAAAGTTCAAGGGAAGGCCACTCATGCAGCTATGCGCTGGGATGGAGTCAGTGCAATTGAAAAATTTAATTTAATTCACCAATCTATTTTAGACTTTGAAAGAGAGCGTCACGAGCTATTTGAAGTAGATTACTACGAATCTAAAGATCGGGTGGCACCCATAAATATTGGCACTATTCAGGGTGGAGAATGGCATTCCACCGTACCCGAATCTGTTGTGGCAGAAGGACGTTTGGGTGTTTTTCCAGGTGAGTCAGCGCAGGATGCGCGAGACGCATTCGAAACCCACCTTCAAGCTATTTCAGAAACGGACGGCTGGCTGAAAGAAAATTTGCCAACAGTGGAATGGTTCGAAGGACAATTTGAATCGGGCCAGACCGAGGTGAATCATCCTTTAATTCAAACACTTTCAGACTGCTATCTTCAAACAACAAAAGATACGCCGATAATTGAAGGTGTCACCTACGGATCTGACTTGCGCCTGTTTACAAATCATGCTCATATTCCTGCCGTTCTTTTTGGCCCTGGCGATGTACGTTTGGCTCATGCAGCCAATGAATATGTGGAAATTGATGAGGTAATGACTACTGTGAAAATAATTGCAAATATGATTGTTAATTGGTGTGGAGGTGATTTTGAATAACTATGGCTGCCAGAATATGGTGAATCCTATCCGCCGTATTTTATTGAAGCATCCAAATGATGCCTATCAAAATCAAGACAAATTAAATAAACAATCACCACAACTCCATTATTTTGGTGTACCGAATTTTGAAAAAGCAATTTCCGATTATGATACATTTGTGGGATTCTTGGAATCATGTGATATAGAAATTCATTATTTACCCAAAAATGATTCTACTTCATTAGATTCCATTTATACCCATGATCCGTGTGTTATTTCTAATGGTGGCGTGATTCTTTGCACCATGGGAAAAGATGCGCGAGTACCTGAATCAAAAGCCATGGAATCTTATTTCAGATCTATTGGCGTTCCCATTCTCGGGCATATTGAATCACCCGGAACTTTAGAGGGTGGTGATGTGGTTTGGGTCGATGAAAGAACCGTGGCTGTGGGCGAAGGATATCGTACCAATGCCGAAGGTATTCGCCAATTCAAAGCATTATTAGGACACCATGAAGATGAAGTAATTTCTGTACCGCTCCCCCACTGGACAGGTCCTGCAGATTGTCTCCATCTTATGAGCAATGTATCTCCAATTGATCATAATCTCTATTTAGTATATTCTCGTTTGCTTCCCGTTTCATTTCGGCAATATCTTCTCAATCGGCAAATTAAACTTGTTGAAGTCCCAGATGAGGAATATGAAACCATGGGATGCAATGTATTAGCGGTGGCACCACGAAAAGTAATTATGTTAAAAGGAAATCCTATTACGCAAAAACGATTGGAAGCGGAAGGTGTGGACATCCATACCTATGATGGTACCGAAATTTCCTTAAAAGGTGCCGGCGGCCCCACCTGCTTAACACGACCATTTTTGAGGTTAGCTAAGTGAGTTTTAAGAATCCCTTTACAGCAGAAACACAACTCAAATTATCTCCATTTTTCGAGCGTACATCTAAACTGAATGAATCCCAGGAATGGAAACGTTGGTCTGGCTATCTTGCCGCTACCCAGTACGAACTCACTCATGATAATGAATATTTTGCTATCCGTACCAAGGCGGCTCTTTTAGATATTACGCCCTTATATAAATATATTATTGAAGGTCCAGATGCGCAACGATTCTTGGATCGATTGGTGACACGGAATATACAAATCTGCAAAGTGGGACAAGTCATGTATACCCCTTGGTGTGATGAACATGGAAAACAAATTGATGATGGTACGGTTCAAAGATTATCCGAAAATAAATTCCGTATTACCAGTGCCGAGCCCAATTTGGAATGGATTGAGACCAATTCTGCGGGAATGGATTTATCCGTTTCTGATGATTCCAAAACGACTGCCAGTCTTGCATTGCAAGGTCCCAATTCCAGAGCCATTTTGAATGCGGTTGCCAGTGATTTATTAGATTCTCTCAAATTTTTTTGGATGATGGATACCCAATTTGGTGATATTCCCGTTTCCATTTCCCGTACGGGATACACAGGAGATTTGGGATACGAAATTTGGATGAATCCGAAAGATGCTCTGGCTGTTTGGGATCTGCTTTTAGAAAAAGGGAAACCTTACGGCATTACACCTACAGGACTTCAAGCGTTAGACATCGCCCGAATTGAAGCGGGGCTCATCCTGCTTGATGTAGATTATATATCCACGCGCCACGCCATAATTGAATCGAGAAAATCCTCCCCTTACGAATTAGGATTGGGGTGGGCAGTAAAATTGAAAAAGAAAGATTTTATCGGTAAAAAGGCATTGAAAGCTGAAGTCGATCGGGGTTCTGAATGGGCGTTTGTGGGAATCGAAATTGAATGGGACTCCTTTGAAAAACTGCATAGAGAAGCTGGACTGGCTCCGGGACTTCCCTGCACAGCATGGCGAAAGAGTACACCACTATATAAAGGAAATGAGCAAGTGGGCTACGCAACCAGTGGAACATGGTCACCCATCTTAAAGAGATATATTGCTTTGGCCCATGTAAAAACTGAATATGCCAAAGAAAACACAGAATTGGATTTCGAATTGAAAGTAGAACATTTTAGAAAACTCACCCCGGCACGAATCGTAAAAACGCCCTTTTTCGATCCGGAAAGGAAGCGCTCATGTCCACAGTAAAAAAATATGATGCCATTGTCATTGGCGGGGGACATAATGGCCTGACCGCCGCAGCTTATTTGGGTCGCGCCGGGAAAAAGGTGCTCGTGTTAGAACGGCGATATATCCTGGGCGGTGCCGCTGTTACGGAAGAAATTTTTCCCGGATTTAAATTTACCGTCTGCTCCTATGTTGTAAGTCTAATGAAACCCAATGTTATGCGTGAGTTAATGCTTCCCAAGTTTGGGCTTGAACTGCTTCCACTTGAAAGTACACTCACACCCTTGGATAATGATTATTTACTTCGAACGGCTGATGCAGATCAAACCTATCGTGAAATTGCACGCCATTCTCGAAAAGATGCGGAAACATATATGAGATTCGGCCCTGCAATGGGTCAAATTGGTATGGCTGTACGACCCATTTTAGAAACCATCGCACCCAATGCCATCCGTCCGAGTTTGTCTGATTTAGGCGCTTTAAAAAAACTCATGAACCATTTTCAATCTTTGAGTAGCGAACAATTTGAATATTTGACCAAACTCATGACCATGAGTTCAGCAGACTTCTTGGATGAATGGTTTGAGTTTGAGCCTCTGAAAGCCACCATGTCTGCCAGTGGAATTATCGGCACATTCATGGGGCCAAAATCTCCTGGTTCTGCATATGTGATGCTCCACCATTATATGGGCGATATTGATGGCGCATTTCGCGCATGGGGTTTTCAGCGCGGTGGGACAGGCGCTGTTAGTATGGCCATTGCCAGGTCTGCTGAACACTTTGGTGCTGATATTATAACAGAAGCGCCTGTTGAAAAAGTCATTGTTAAAAATGGTCGCGCTGTGGGTGTGGCATTAGAAAATGGAGATGAATATAGTTCCGATATGGTTATCTCCGGTTTGGATCCTAAACAAACTTTTTTAAATATGGTAGATGAAAGTGATTTGCCATCAGATTTTGTAACCGATATTAAAAATTTCCGTATTCGCGGTTCATCCGGAAAAGTAAATTTGGCATTAGATGCACTTCCGAATTTTACCTGCTTACCTGGCGATGGCCATCATCTACGGGGTGCCATTTCAATTAGTCCAAGTTATGATCATTTGGAACGGGCTTACGATGATGCCAAGTATGGCAATTTTTCCCAAGAACCCTTTATGGATATGATTTTGCCATCTGTTTTAGATCCAGAAATGGCACCTCCAGGAAAGCACGTCATGTCCTGTTTCGTTCAATATGCTCCTTATGATATTAAAGGCGGATGGGATGACACAAAACGAGAGGCTTTCGGTGATGCTGTCATAAATACAATTGCTCGCTATGCGCCCAATATAAAAGATATTATTTTGCATCGACAAGTGCTGACTCCCGCTGATATGGAAAAAACTTTTGGCCTTACCGAAGGAAATATTTTTCATGGTGAATTGACACTTCAACAATTGTTCTCCATGCGGCCAGCCGTGAAATGGGCAGACTATTCCACACCGATCAAAAATTATTTTCAATGCGGATCTGGAACCCATCCCGGCGGCGGAATTACCGGATCACCCGGCGAAATGGCTGCTAAAAAGATATTAGGAATTTGGTCATGAGCCGGTTTGATATTATCGTTGTTGGCGGCGGATTAAATAGCCTTGTTACCGCATCCATGCTGGGCAAAGCCGGGAAGAAAGTGCTTGTTCTTGAAGCGCGAGACCAAATTGGCGGATTGGCTTCCACTTCAGAATTCGCCCCGGGATTTAAATGCAATGATATAAATGATGTGGTGAAATGGATTGATCCAAGAGTTATGAAACAATTAAATCTTGAGTCTTATGGATTGGAACTTCACTCTCCTGATTTAGTCCGAATTGCATTGGACACTCAAGGCCAGCATATTGTATTTCATCGTGACCCGAATGAAACGGCAGATTCCATTGCGAACCATTCAGAAAAAGATGCAAAAGCGTGGAAAGCGTTCACGGAATACATTGATAACCTGACATACTTTTTAGAAAAACTCTATGAATTGACACCGCCCAAATTACCCAACATTGGATTAAAAGAAGCATTCTCCATGCGTGCTATGTTATCCCCTATCCGGAGACACGGCACCCGTGGCTTGGTAGATTTTATGCGGGTAGCACCTATGATGATGCCAGAACTTATGGACGAGTGGTTCGAAAATGAATTACTCCGGGCGGGCGTTTCTACTGCAGGAATTCACCATCTTTCATTTGGTCCATTTGCAGCTGCGACCGGACTAAATCTATTGCATCAGCATGTCCATAGTAAAGGCGTATTTCATAATGTTCATTTTATAAAGGGGGGCACAAGTGAATTGCCCAATGCGGTAAAATTAGCCGCTGAATCTGTTAATGTTGAAATTCGGACAAATTCAAAAGTCAGTGCTATCCATGTAGAAAATGGTGTTTGTAGTGGCGTTACCTTGGAAAGTGGCGAAACATTTCAAGCAGACCAAGTGGTATCCGGATTAGATCCACAGAATACATTTATCAAATTGGTGGGGCCGCCAAAATTGAATCCAACTTTTGCCACCCAGCTTCGAAATATAAACTATCGTGGAAGTACGGCCAGAATCCATTTTGCATTGAACGCACTTCCGGAAATCAAGGGTGTTACTGAAGATCAAATGGGTACTATTTTTTCTGCCAGCCCATCTATTGAATATTTAGAAAGAACGTCTGATTCCGTAAAGTATGGACGGCTTTCAGAAAACCCCTTTGTAGAATTTTCCATACCATCTATTCTTAACCCAACCTTTGCACCAAACGGGAAACATGTCCTTTCCGCCACAATTCAATATGCGCCCTATCATTTACGGGGAATGAATTGGTCTGAAGAACTAAAAAATAAATTGAAAAATAATGTGGTTAATGTTTTGGGGAATTATATCCCCGAGATTTCATCTCTGATTGAATCCTCATTGGTCCTTTCCCCTGTTGATTTAGAAAGGCAGTTTGGACTCACTGAAGGAAATTTGAATCATGGAGAAATGACCTTGGATCAATTTCTATTTATGCGACCCACCATAAGTACAGCCCAATATAAATCACCTATTGAGAATTTATATCTATGTGGTCCGGGCACCCATCCCGGGGGCGGACTCCACGGAGCAAATGGATTTAATGCAGCGCGGGAGATATTGAAGTGACGTATTCAATTAAAATAAAAAATATTTTATGTGTTCTACTGTTGGGTACTGCCACAGCGCAATATCCTATTGCTCAAAGTAGAGATGAAATGTTTCAGTTTATTTCTGAAATGCCAAAGGCTGAACTTCATGTCCATTTAGAGGGTACCATGAGCCCACAAACCATTGTGAAATTAGCAAATCGGAATGGGTATTCATTTTTTAATAATGTGGAAGATGTATTCGAATCTCTCGAAAACAGAGCGCCAGGACTTGGTGGGTTTTTACAGCATCACGATAAACAAGTAAGTGTTATCCAAACGGAGAATGATTTTTATACTTTAACATATGATTTCTTAAAAAATTGTTTTGAAAACAATATTGTTTACGTCGAATTTTTCTTTGACCCACAAATTCATTCAGAAAGAGGAATTGCATTTGAATCTGTTTTAGAAGGAATACTCAAGGGGAAAAAAGCAGGCGAAAAGAATTTTAATATAAAATCAAATTTAATTATGTGTGCTAATCGGGAAAAAAGTATTGAAAGTGCAATGGAAATTCTTGAAAAAGCAAAGCCATATAAAAACTACATAGTTGGTATAGGATTAGATAATGGACCAGAGAATGGCAATCCTCCCGTAAAGTTTACATCATTTTATCAAGAGGCAAAGCGACAGGGCTATTACTTAACAATTCATAATGATGTCGATGAGGCTAATTCGGTAGAACATATTTGGCAGGCAATTGATATATTAAAAGTGGATAGACTTGACCATAGCATTAATGCCATCGAAGATTTATCATTGGTTGAAGAGATAAATAATAGAGAAATCTATATAGCTGCATCTCCAGTTCAACGGCGAAGAGACCCGGTCCCCCAAGACATTGGTCGAATTAAGTTTATGTTGGATCATGGTATGAATGTTAGTTTGCATTCTGATGATCCAGGTGAATTTGAAAGCGGTTATTTAACGAAACTACTTTTCAATTTTCAGCAAGCCGGTCATTTTTCAAAAAGGGATATGGCTCGATTTATGTTAAATGCTTTCAAGGCAACTTGGTTGGAACAAGCGGATAAGGATGCGTATATTAAATCTTTTAAAAAATGGGCGAAGGAAAATGGTGTACGCATTTAATCCATTTCCATATAAAGAATGAAAATTAAGATTAGTCTACAAGACAAAATTCAGGAAGACGAAGTGTTAGCTTTATATCGTGCCAATGATTGGTCGTCTGCTGAAAAACCCATTGAACTCATGGCCGCATTGCGGAATTCCCATTCTTTAGTGACGGCTCGTATTACCGAAAAGCTTGTAGGATTGGGTAATGCAATCTCCGATAGCCATTTGGTTGTGTATTATCCACATTTACTGGTTCATCCGAATTTTCAAGGACAAGGCATTGGCCGCAAAATGATGGATGCCCTACAAACTGTATATTTCGAATTCCATCAACAAATGCTCACAGCAGATGGCAAAGCAATTGACTTTTATGAAAAACTTGGTTTTGAAAGAGCCGGAAAAACTGAACCAATGTGGATTTACAATGGTGATGATCATTAAGGTGGAATTATGATAGCTCGATTGTGGCACGGACGTACAACAATAGATGATTATGAAGAATATACTCGATTTATGATTGAACGAGCGATACCTGACTATGAAAAAACAGATGGTTTTGTAAAGTTATCGTTTATAAGAAATATTAAAGAAGATGCCGGACATTTTTTATTAATTACCTATTGGGAAAATATAGATGTGATTAAAAAATTTTCTGGTGAAGATTATGAAAAAGCAAAATATTATCCAGAGGATAAAAAATATCTACTCGAGTTTGAGAAAAATGTAATTCACTATGAAGTTTTTGGAGAAAGATAGGGCTCATGCTTGAATTAAAAGTACTCGAAAACAGTCTTGTTGAAAAAATTATTAATGAAGCTTTATCACTGCTTCAGGATACAGGGGTGGAAGTCCAATGTGATGCCCTTATGGAACGGATGGAATCAGGTGGTTTAAATGTTGATAAAGATACTAATCGCATTACATTCCCAAAACGTATTGTAGAGGAAAGTATCAAATCTCTTCCATCAATTATTGATTTATATGATAGAAGCGGAGAATTATTCTCTACAATTGGCGGAGACAGTACACATTTTGTCCCGGGGTCATCTGCGTTAAATATTTTAGATTGGAAATCGGGTGAACGCCGTACAGCTCAAACGTCTGATTTTATCGAATACATTAAAGTTGCTGGCCAGCTTAAACATATTTCTTATCCCGCTTCTGCTTTTAGTACAGATGATATTCCTCAAGATATTGCCGATGCCTGGCGGCTTTACCTTATGTTGGCACATAGTGGCAAACCAGTTGTCACTGGCGCATTTACCCACCATGGTGTGAACAGAATGGCTGAAATGATGACCTGTTTTCGCAAAGATAAAAATGATTTAATTGAAAAGCCTATGGCTGTATTTACTTGTTGCCCCAACAGCCCATTACGATGGGGTTTAGATTCCAGCCAAAATTTGATTGACTGTGTTGAAAATGGTATTATCGTAGAAATAGTTCCTGTCCTCATGATTGGTTTGGCTGTCCCCGTCACAACTGTTGGTGCATTGGTCATGCAAACGGCGGAGGTATTAAGTGGGATTGTGTTTACACAACTTATTCGACCGGGTGCTCCTGTTATATTTGGTGGTGCTCCAGGGGCTTTTCATATGCAGCTCATGAGTGCACCCATGTCTGGTGTTGAAGCATTACAACTTTATAGTGGTTACGCTCAAATTGCCCGCCATTTAAAAATACCTTCCCAAGGATACATGGGTTTAGGAGATGGAAAATTCAATGATCCTCAAGCAGGGTCTGAAACAGCCAGCGGTGCATATATCGCAGCCATGAGTCGAATGAACCAGGTTGCAGGGCCGGGGATGCTGGATTTTGTCAACTGCTTCAGTTTAGAAAAATTGGTATTTGATGATGAAATCTGCGGACATGTAAATCATTTTATGCGTGATATTAAAATCAAAGATGATCTTCCTATAAAACCATTTATTGATGAAGTCCTGGTCGAACAGCAAATATGCACCATGGAACACACATTAGAATATTGGCCAAAAGAATTGTATTTGCCAGGACCCATGGTTGACCGAACCAGTTGGGATCAATGGAAACAATTTGGAAGTAAAAATTTACAGGACAGAGCAAGGGAAACTATCCAATCTTTATTAGATCAATACAATGAACCCCCTATTGACGAAAATTTAGATTCTGAACTCCGCACAATTATGAAGCAAGGTATTAAAAATTCAGAATCCTTGCCATCGCTAAAATAAATATTTCTAATATTTATGCAACCAAAATCACTTAAAAATCGACTGAAAGAAGGACCGGTTTTATTGGACGGCGCCATGGGATCCTTGCTCATGGATATGGGACTCCATTCCGGCCAACCGCCGGAAGAATGGTCCATAAAGTACCCGGAGCGCATTGGGAAAGCACACCAATTATACCATAAAGCGGGGAGTGACATTTTACAAACAAATACCTTTGGTGCTTCTCATTATCGACTGAAGGAATGCGGAATTGCAGAACACCATGATTTGGTGAATCAAAAAGCGGTTGAAATTTGCCGGGAATATGGTGGGGATTCTTTGGTATCTGGAGACATTGGCCCATCAGGGTTATTAATTGAACCATTGGGGCCAGCGAAACCCATTGAGTTAAAAGAAGCATTTATCCGGCAAGCTGAAGTTTTAGAAGAAAGTGGAGTTGATCTCTTTAGTGTAGAAACCATGATAGATATAGAAGAGGCGGTCCTTGCTGTTGAAGCCATCCGGCAAGTCAGCAATAAATCTATCGTTGCAAATATGACGTACGCAAAAACAGACAATGGGTACTTCACTGTTATGGGAAACCCCTTGTCAGATTGTGTGAATAAATTGACAGACGCCGGTGCTGATATTATGGGGACCAATTGCAATTTAGACAGTGTTGAGTTACGGGGTTTAGCCGAAGAGATACTAACCCTTACCCAATATCCTGTATCTATTAAGCCAAATGCAGGCCAGCCTATTTTAGATGGGAGTACAGTTCATTATGGACAAACGGCAGAACAATTTGTAAATGGTATGGTTGAAATATATAAAATGGGAATTAATATATTGGGTGGGTGTTGCGGATCAACACCCGCATATATCAAACGATTATCCGAGGAATTAAAAAAGCTCTAAACCATTTCCCCTTTTATTGGAAAGTTCACCAGTTCTGCAAATACATCCGTAAAGTCCGGATGCATACTTAAATCAAGGTGGGTTGTATTTTCTCTTATTTGATAAAAATTGTTTATTTCATCTTTATTAAACAATGCCATTTTTGCACCGAGTAACGCCGTGTTTCCAGCCGTAGTTATTTTCTTCTGGGGAAAATTTAACAAGCCAATCCGCCTTGAACTACGCTTACTGATATAATTCCCAAAAGCACCGGATAAATACACTTCTTCAACATCTTTCTCTCTTTTATCTAATTCTTTTAATAATAATCGAATCCCTGTTGCAATTGCTCCTTTGGCTAATTGGAGTTCTCGTATATCTTTTTGAGTAATGACCACCGGATCCATAACCATTATCGATTCACCAGTTAAAAAACGGCCATCTGCTTTGATGGAGCCATCGTCCAAATAAGCAGAAATCGCATCTACAAGACCACTGCCACATATTCCCCTGGCTTTTTCAGATCCCAATACTTTGGGGATTATTTCACCATTCCTTGTTATAACACTGGAGATAGCACCTGTAGCTGCGCGCATCCCCATAGAAATCCCAGCCCCTTCAAAAGCAGGGCCTGCAGCAGTAGAAGCAGCCAGAATTTTCTCTTTATTCCCTACCATGATTTCGCCATTTGTACCCAAATCCACCAATACCTTTATGCCATTACTTTCTATCACCTTTTTCGCCCAGGCGCCAATTAAGATATCGCTCCCAATAAAGCTACCCACGCCCGGTAGAAATTCGATAGAAACATCTTCACCAAAATCCCATCCCAATTCGGATGGTTTATAAATTTCAAGTTCATTGGAAATGGGTTCAAATGGATGGTATCCCATGGACGCCACATCAATCCCACAAAAAATATTATGCATGACTGCATTCCCAACAATAATGATACGTTTTAATCTTGATATATTTTCGTTTGAACTTCGAAACAATTCCAGAATCATTTCATTTAATTTGACTCGAATGATCCGTTGCATTTCATTTTGTTTTTCTAACCGGGATGCAGCATCTATCCGTGTCATTATATCACCGCCATACTTGGCCTGGGGATTGATGGCCGTTTCTACAGCGAGGACTTCACCCGTTTCTCTATTTACCAATTGGGCGGCCAAAGTTGTGGTACCCAAATCGATGGCGACTCCCAATCCATCCATAGGTAAAAATTGAAAATCTGAATCATCAGATAATACATCGGATTTCCATTGATCCAGTTCTATTATAAGATTATCCTGGACTGAACCCTGGCATGCAAGACGCCATCCATCATTCAATTCCTTATCATCCAGAATGTTTTTTTGGGGATCTGTAATGGGTAAATGGCCTTCTTTTATCCGAATGCGACATCCTCTACATCTTGCATGTCCGCCACAGGGAAATTCTACACCATAATTAAAAAGTATATCGTGGAGTTGGGATTCTTTTTCTACCTCAAAACTTTGATTTAAAGGCAATAAGGTTACTCGGACTTTATTTGACACGAAACATTATATCAGGTTACAGGTAGCGCCTGGATTAAATCATCATCAATAGACTGCTTCACGACCTCATCTGGATGAATAATAAAAAAATCTGATTCTGGCCAGTCTCCGTCTATGAGTTGTTGCAAGAGCTTTATACTTCCTTTCAAAACATCAAAACTCCAATTCTTTTTTTCTGCCTTTGACTTCGCCTTCTTTTGATAATTATGTTGGGAAACCAACCCCGTATCAATAAATGCCATATTTGAATAATGTTTTGTTTGATCTAAAGCATTATTCAAATAATCTAAATTTTCTTCACCATATTCTGATTTTAATTCCTCCTGCGACATATCCATCCCGTATAATTTTTGCAAAGACCTTTTTTTTATTGATGGTTCATTTTCAGTATTTTCCATCCACCCAATGGATTGATAATAGGTTCCGGGATTTTCAAAATAATAATCCAGATACTTTTGTTTATTTCCTAAAAGAATTCCAATACAGTCGTGGCTTCGGGGAATGACTAGTGGCGTTTTTTTGGCCGACAGACCAAATACCCAAGTATTACATAAGCCGTACCCTAACAAAATTGCATCATAACCTTTATCATCGGCATTTCGAATTGATTTAACAATTCGATTCTGCATACCTTCACTATTTAAATCGTGAATACCCTTGGCAATAAATTCTGCATCAATATGATTATGGGTTTTATTTATACAATACAGTAGCTCATGCTTGAACACTTCGCAGCTAATCAGCTTAAAATTCATTTTTTTCCAATGCCAAGCAAATCTTTAGCCAATACAACTCCTGCACTTGCATTATCTTTATAACCATCAGCGCCAATTTCCTTTGCAAAATGATCCGTTACAGGTGCACCGCCCACAAGCACGATGACATCATCCCGAAGACCCGCATCCTTAAATGCATCAATGGTTGTTTGCATGCCGGGCATAGTTGTGGTTAATAATGCAGACATACACACCAGTTTTGCTTTGTGTTCTTCAGCTGCTTCAATAAATTGTTCCGGGGAAACATTTGTACCCAGATCAACTACATTGAATCCACCTCCCTCCAAAAGAGCACCCAATAGATTTTTCCCTATATCATGGACATCGCCTTTCACAGTCCCCGTTATTGCACAGATCGAAGTATCTTCCTCCCCTTCGCTTATAAGTAGCGGGCGAATCAAAGCCATGGCACCCTTCATAGCTTTGGCTGACATTAGCAACTGGGGAATAAAATATTCAAACCTTTCGAATCGCGCGCCCACTTCATCCATGGCCCGAATCATATATTTGTTAATCAATATATGAGGGTCAATTTTCTCCTCTAATCCTTTTTCTGTAATTTCAATGGCTGTTGGTGGGTCACCGTTTAATACAGCATCATGCAGTTTTTCAAGATAATCCATTGCTTCGCTATTTCCTTAATTTATTTTATAATTAATCTACCGAATATAGACAGTCTTCATATTGGTAAACTCTCGAATTCCTGCTTCAGAAAGTTCCCGTCCATAACCTGATTCTTTTATACCACCAAAAGGCAACCGTGGATCTGACCGAACAAAATCATTTACAAAACAGCAACCTGCTTCAATCTCATTTGCTGCAATTCTTTCCCCTTTTTCTATATCCATTGTGAAAACCGCTCCGCCTAATCCAAAGGGTGTCTGATTCGCCAATTTAATGGCTTTTGCTTCATCCTTCACTGGAATAATGGAAGCAACAGGTCCAAAAATTTCATCATCAAAAGCGGCCATTCCCGGTTTCACATTATCCAGCAATGTTGCAGGATAAAATGCTCCTTTTACATCCGGCACTTCTCCACCCACCAATAATTCAGCGCCATTTTTAATACTGGCTACGACTTGTTCATGCACTTCATCCCGTGACCAGATATTCACCATAGGACCAATATTGACATCTTCATCAAATGGGTCGCCCCACTTTTGAGTTTTCATGGCTTCCAACAATTTGCTTCTGAATTGATCCAAAATAGATTCAATTACAATAAAACGCTTTGCAGCAATACAGCTTTGTCCTGTATTCAAGAATCGCCCAATCATGCAGGCTGAAATCGCCTGATCAAGATCTGCATCTTCCAAAATAATATATGGATCGCTGCCGCCCAATTCTAAAACAGTTTTTTTCAAGACTTTCCCTGCCTGGGATGCTACCGCTTTTCCTGCTGGCGTACTCCCCGTTAAGGTTATTGCTTTCACAAGTGGATTGTTAATGACATCTTTCACATATTTTGAACCAATAACCAAGGTCCGGAAAACATTCTTTGGAAAGCCTGCATCGTGGAATATCTTTTCAATCTCCAAAGCGCAACCCTGCACATTGGATGCATGTTTTAAAATTCCCACATTCCCGGCCATGATCGCAGGAGCAGCGAACCGAAGCACTTGCCAAAACGGGAAATTCCATGGCATAACTGCAAATACAATTCCGATAGGACGGTAAGCTACATAGCTTTTTGATGCATCCGTTTCTATAATCTGATCTGCCAAAATTCTTTCTGCATTATCCGCATAATATTCACAAACTGACACACATTTGATTGCTTCAGCTACTCCTTGAGAAATCGGTTTCCCCATTTCCAACGTCATGAGCCTTCCCAGATCTTCTTTTCGGTCTTGAAGAATTTTTCCCGCTTTTTTTAATAAAGTGGCACGGTGAGAAAAAGATGTTTGTCGCCATTCGTGGTAAGCGGAATTAACATCCGAAACAATACACCCCACTTCATCCAAATTCATTTCTTCGTATGAAGTAATTTCTTGTCCATTTGCGGGATTAATTGATTTCAAGGCCATAAAATATCTCCAATCAAATTTAAATTAAGTCTTTTTTAATGCAGCATGAAAAATATCAACGGCATCGTCAATTTGTTTTTTGGTAACAATCAAAGGTGGAATCCATCGAATTACATTAAGATATGTACCGCAGGTTAACAGTAAAAGATTTTGATCTAAACATGCTTTGTGAACAGCTTTCGCTGTTTCAGGATCAGGCTTTCCATCGGTGCCAGTGAATTCTGTTCCCACCATAAGTCCAAGTCCACGGTTATCTCCAATCGCCGTGTAATCTTTTTTCAAATCATATAATCGATTCAATAAATAGTATCCTTGTATTTCAGCATTTTCAACTAATTTTTCATCCAAAATAGTTTGAATGGTCGCATTGGCAGCTGCTATAGGAACAACACTGCCGCCCCCATAAGTTCCACCGTGGGTTCCAAGAATCCATTTAGCCATAAGTTCTGATGATGCGCCAATGGCAGAAATGGGTAAGCCACTGCCCATCCCCTTTGCCATAATCAAAATATCCGGTTCTACATTTGAATGCTCTATACAAAACATTTTTCCTGTACGACCAAAACCCGATTGTACTTCATCGGTGATCATAAGAATTTCATGTTTGTCACAAAATGCTCGAAGTGCTTGCATAAAAATGGGTGGTGCAGGGACATATCCTCCTTCTCCCAATAAAGGCTCAATAATAATGGCTGCCGTTTCGCTGGGCGCTGTTTGACTTTTCACAAGAAGGTCCAACTGATCCATACACCAGTCAGAAGTTGTCTTTTCATCCCATCCAAATAAATAAGCATATGGATAGGGTGATACAAAGATTCCGCTTGGAAGCGGTTGGTAATTTTGTCGAAAACCTGTCTTGGATGTGGTCATGGACATCGCTAAATGGGTACGTCCGTGAAAACTGCCTTGAAATACTATTACATTACTTTTTCCTGTAGTTTGCTTGGCCAATTTGATGGAGGCTTCTACTGCCTCCGCACCGCTATTTGAAAAGAAAAATTGATTTATATTTTTGGGCGTCAGTTCATTTAATTTTTCCGCCAGATCTAATGTGGGCTGGGACTTAACAATATTAATTTGCCCAAAAAGAAGCTTGTCTGCCTGCTCCTGAATGGCCCTAATTACATTCGGATGACAATGGCCTGTATTCGTGACACCGATTCCGCAGGTAAAATCAAGATATTGGGTTCCATCTGCATCATAGAGATAGGCGCCTTCACCTTTAACCGGTGTCAAATCTGTTAAATGTGTCCAAACTGGGGACAAATAATTTCTTTCATTCATAGAGGGTTTCCTTTTGAATTACAGCTTGTAATTTATCCAATACGAGTCCTATTTAAAATGCCAATAGAATTTGGCTTTCCCAACACTGATACTATCATTTAAAAAATATTAACTCCAAACATAATCACGAGATGATTATGTTGCTTATTTACCCTTTAAAGACTTGAAGGAATAGGTCCCCTTAAAGTACTTTTCATATTCTATTAAAGGGCAATCAGCGTACCGGGTCAGTCCTAAGCCAATTTATTGATAGAAATTAACTTGAATACTGATCATTGGATTGAAAATAAAAGGCAAATTATGAACTGGATTGATTATCTGATTTTCGGATTGTACATGGCATGTGTGCTTTCCATCGGTTTTTATTATTTCAATAAAAACAAGAGTACAGAAGATTATTATGTAGGCAGCCGTTCCATCAAGGCATCCCATGTAGGATTATCGATTGTGGCCACAGATGTGGGGGGCGGGTTTTCCATCGGATTGGGTGGTGTAGGGTTCATGATGGGTATTGCCGGAAGCTGGCTTTTGTTTACAGGGTTAATTGGTGCATGGCTTACAGCTGTTTTCCTTATTCCAAAAATAAAACGAATTGATGAAAAAGAACAATTTTTGACTTATCCTGACTTTTTACGTTATCGTTACAATGATAAAGTAGCACTAGTTGCTGCGGTTATCTCGGGGATTGGCTATTTGGGATTCACCGGTGGACAAATGCTCGCCGGCGCAAAATTGGCATCTGCAACCATTCTTCAGACAAATCCATTTGGCATGGATCCCATCAAATTTGCGTTGTTGGCTATCGCAGTTGTTACCATTCTTTACACCGTCATTGGCGGGCTAAAGGCCGTAATCTATACAGATACAATCCAATGGATTCTTTTATTGACCGGCCTTATTTTAGTGACGATTCCGGCGACGCTTATCAAGATTGGTGGATTTTCCGCCTTGAAAGAAGCATTGCCTGCTTCCCACTTTTCCCTCACCAATATTGATCTTATTACGTTTATTAATTGGATGGTAACTATTATTCCCATTTGGCTTATCGGCATGACCTTGTATCAAAGAATGTATGCCTGCGAAAATGAAGAACAGGCAAAGAAAGCCTGGTATATTGCAGGATTTTTTGAGTATCCCGTCATGGCGTTTACCGGTGTATTTCTGGGCATGTGCGCCCGAGTGGTGTTCCCGGAAGCAGATTCAGAAATGGCTTTACCCATGCTCATTCGGGACGTCCTGCCCATTGGTGTAACGGGGATTGTGATTGCATCCTATTTTTCAGCCATCATGTCCACTGCCGATAGTTGCCTTATGGCATCCTCGGGGAATTTCGTGAATGATATTATTGAACGGCATTTTTTAAAAGAAACAGATACCAAAAAATCCATTCATCTTTCCATGATTGCCACGGGCGTCATTGGTGCTTTGGCCGTAATTCTTGCACTCCAATTCACCAATGTTTTGAGCGCAATCCTATATGCCTATGCATTCATGGTTTCAGGATTATTTGTTCCCACCTTGGGAGCATATTTTTGGGATAAATCCAGTTCAACAGGAACTATGGTGGGTATGATATCCGGCGGAACTTTATCACTCTTATTGTTGACTAATGTTTTGGCCCTTCCCGAATTTTTGGCAGCAATTGGGTTGGATGTGACCATTTATGGTATTGCGTTATCTGCAATTACATTTTTATCTGTTTCATTACTTGTGCCTGATAATAAGCAGTGAGAAGTGACCAATCATAAGGCGACAATCCCCGTAATAGACCACGATTTAATTGAAGTCTTCCATGGTGCTTTAATTCAACATGGTGCTATTAATAACCGTATTTATTTGATGAAAATCAAAGATGGAGACCCCTTTGACCTCGCACCCGCACTTTTGGAAAAAGCACGAGTTAATCATTATACAAAAGTACTGGTTAAAATTCCCAATACAGCTGGTCAACCTTTTCTCGATTCGGGATATATCCAGGAAGCAGAAATCCCCAATCTTTATTCCGGAAATCAAGATGCTGTATTTTTAGCCTATTATTTATCGAAAGACCGGAAAGTAGAAAATAACATACCCGAAAATGAAAAGGTTTACCAATTATCCATTGAAAAACAGGTGTCGTCTGAATCAATTCAAAATATCCCATTAGACAATAAATATACTATGCACAATTTGACACAGGACAACATCCCGGAAATTGCTGCGTTATACAATACCGTTTTTCCATCTTATCCATTCCCCATTAATGAGCCATCCTTTTTGTTGGAATCCATGGAATCTCATGTGGATTATTTTGGAATTAAGATGGGCGGAAAACTCATTGCACTTTCCTCTTTAGAAAAAGATACGGAAAACAGCAATGCGGAAATGACCGATTTCGCTACACTCCCAAAATGGCAAGGTTTTAGTTTGGCGAAACATTTGCTGGTTCGTATGGAAAGAGAAGCAAAACAAAAAGGAATTAAAATAGCCTACACAATTGCCAGAGCAGAATCACCGGGGATAAATATTGTTTTCACTAAAAATGCTTACCAATATGGTGGGCGGCTCATTAATAACACCCATATTTCCGGGCATATTGAAAGTATGAATATTTGGTATAAGGCTTTATAGTTCAGTGAGTCCGCACCAGTTTTGGATAAACCGGGCATATACTTTCGTAATATTTTTCAGAGAATCCAAACATACATATTCGTTAAAAGCATGGATCCGTTCTCCAGCAGGGCCATAAACCAAAGCGGGTGTTTCCTGATAAATTCCAAAAAAGCGGGAATCAGTTGCAGCTGTGATTGCACTTCGTATTAGTGAAGAATTAAAAATCCCTTCGTGTGCAATGGCCAATTCACTTTCTGCATCCGTGTTTTTCGGTAAGGTGTATCCTTCTGCATAAAAACCATGGTAGACCAATTCGGGTTTTGCTTTTTTAACCAACTCATTATTCATTATAAGATTCTGTAATGTTTTTTCAATCTGCCTGGATCTTTCCGATAATGAGTCACCGGGATAGATAGCAATGCGAAGATTCAACACCGCCCATGCAGGGACGCTGGACGTCCAGTCGCCGCCATGGAATTCGGCAATATTCAAATTAATGGGATGGTGATGCTGGGCAAAATCGGGATAATTCGTTTTTTCCTGATTCCAGTTTTCTTCCATTTCTTTGAAAGCTGCAATCACCGGCAGCATGGCTTCGATAGCATTCACCCCTTCTGTTGCTCTTTCTGCATGGACTGGCGTTCCGGACAATTTTATTTGAAACCAGATGACGCCTACCTGGGCCGTAACCAATGCATCATCAAAGGGTTCGCCGATGAGAGCAGCATCTGCCTTATATCCGGCGGCCACACATGCCAGAGCTCCATTCCCGGTACATTCTTCTTCCACCACCGATTGTAGATACACGGGAGCGTTGGGGACAAATCCCGCTTCTCTGATTGCTTTCAAGGCAAACACTTTTGCTGTCAATCCGGCTTTCATATCGTTTGAACCGCGACCATATAATTTATTATTTCGCACTTCCGGTTTGTAGGGATGGCTCTTCCATCCGGACAAAGGACCTTCCGGTACCACATCAATATGCCCGTTCAAAATTAAGGATCTGCCTGTGCCATTTGCGTTACCGTAATTACCTATGACATTAATCATATTATTATAATCAAAATGGACAGGTGAGAATCCAGGTAGATGTTTTATTTTATCCACATCCATTTTTAATTCATCAACCCGGGCGCTGTCGGAAGCCATTTCATTTTTCATTATTTCCTGGGCTGCGGCTTCATTACCCCGGGTAGATTTTTCTGCCACTAATTGACTTAAGAATTCAACCTGTTTGTCAAATAGTAAATCTACGTGTTGTTCTAATTTTAAATCGGTCATACCTAAAATTCCTTTAAGTTGTCAATCACCGTAAAATCATCACCCGTCGTATTTTTAATTTCATCAAGAGATTCTCCTATCGCCATTTCAATCAATTCAAGACCATTTACGGATACATTAAAAACTGCCTTTTCTGTAATGATCATTTTAACACAATTTTTTGCAGTCAATGGAAATGTACATTCAGGCAAGATTTTCGTATTCCCAGCTTTGTCCATCTGCTTCATTAAAATAATAATTTTTTTCGCACATGATGCAATTTCAAGTCCACCGCCCATCCCTGGCTTTCTGGCACCGGGAAAATGCCAATTGGCCAAATCGCCTTTAGATGAAACCTGGAAAGCACCAAGAAATGAAACATCAATTTTACCCCGTCTCACAAAGCCAAAAGATTCGGCAGAATCCACAAATGATCCGCCGGGAACCACATCCACATAGCCACCTCCAGCGTCCATACAATCGGGGTTTGATTCATCATAAGGCAAAATATTTCCCACGCCTATAATTCCATTTTCAGAATGAATCAAGGGGCTGTTATCTTCCGAAATAAAATTTGGGATGATCTGTGGCAAACCAATACCCAGATTGATGACCATCTCATTATTCACTTCTTGAGCGGCCCGTTCAAGAATCCTTGTATTATCGGCGGATAGGGTCATACTCTTCAGTGTAATGAATAATTTGAGAAACAATATCTACGGAAATGCCAGAAGCATGAACATCTTCCGGATTAATTTCGCCCACTTTAACGACTTGCTTGGCTTCTACGATGGTCACATCTGCAGCTTGAGACATGAGTGGCGCAAAATTGATGCCAGCTGTGTTGAAGCGCATATTCCCGAATGAATCTGCAATTTCAGCCCGAACCAATGCAAAATCTGCGCTCAATGCTTTTTCAAAAATATATTTTTCACCTTCCACTTCAACGATGGATTTGTCCTTGCCATAATCAATATCAAATCCGATTGTGCTTAAAAATCCGGGTAGGCCAACACCTGCACAGCGAATCCTTTCTGCCATAATACCTTGGGGAATCAGCTCTACATCCATTTCACCACTCTCTGCAAATTTCATAACCGTGGGATTGAGCCCAATATGGGTGGCATAAATCTTTTTCACCTGGCCCGATTTCACCAGTTTATCAATACCGATTCCATCTTCATTAGCATCATTTTTAATGATAGTTAAATCTTGCTGACCCTGGTTTATTAACTCATCAATGAGAGAAAAGGGTGTCCCGGATGACCCAAAGCCACTCACCATAACAGATGCACCATTAGGAATCTTGGCAATAGCTGTTTCTATATCACATCGTTTATCTTTCATAATTATAGATTGCTTGATTATTGAACCCCTACAGGGTTCTCCTTTATTTATTATTGATTTCTATAAACATGTAACCCCTATGGGGTTCATGACAAACAGTCTCCAATGGTTAGCCAACCCTGGAGTTGTGCAATAGAAATTGCCTAATGGGTTCATGAATAATCCCTTCAAAATTTTTGTAATGGTGATTCCATAGGAATCAAATATTTATAGTAACCATTTAAAAAAATAACCAACGCCGTAGGTGTTGAATATTTATGAATTGTATTTATAAAATTTAATTTCATTATTTGTTTTTGATAACCTTATCATAAGATTCAAATGTTTGGGTTAATAAATCCAATAATTTATCAGATTCTTCCCGGGTGATAATCAAAGGTGGCGTGACCAATGTATGGTCACCGGTTGAGCTGTCATGACTATTTTTGGGATAAATAATGAGTCCCAATTCATATGCTACCTGGGCGACTGCTTCGCCTATTTGCCATTCATCGGGGAATGGTTTTTTCGTTTTTTTATTTGCATATTCAATTGCCATAAGCAATCCCCTACCGCGGACATCCCCAATCCAATCATAGTTTTCAGCCAGTGTTTTTATTTCTGCAATTAGATACTTACCCTGGATTCGGGAATTTTCCACCAGATCTTCTTCATCAATTGTTTTGAGTACAGCGCACCCAACAGCACATCCGAACGGATTTCCGGCATAAGTGAACCCGTGCATAAAACCACCGCTTTTCATAACCGGCCGGACAAATTTATCTTTTGCAACAATGGCTGCAACGGGATAGTACCCGGCGCCCAATCCTTTGGCCAGACAGATTACATCTGCATCAATATTCCAATGGTTGTAACCGAACATTTTTCCGGTCCTCCCTACCCCTGTCATTACTTCATCCAAAATAATCGGCACATTGTATCGTTTGCATATTTCTTGGACTCTTGGGAAATATACATCGTGGGGCACTTCTGCACCGGTACTGGCGCCGCCAATGGGTTCTGCAACAAATCCTGCCACATTTTCTGCACCTGTTTCCAAGATAACTGTTTCCACTTCATTGGCACAAACCAACGCATATTCTTCTTGGGTCATGCCTGCCGGAATTCGGTATTGGGTTGGAGATTTCACTTTGGGGTAAAGTTTAATCATGGGCACGAAAGGTCTGTTTAATGGTTCATAGCCAGTGAGAGCTAAAACACCCATTGTGCACCCGTGATAAGAAGGAACGCGACTGATAAATACAGACCGGGTTTCATCTCCATTTACAAAGTGGTATTGCCGGATCAATTTCATGGCTGACTCCACCGCTTCCGATCCGCCGGAGACAAAAAAGACACGATCCAATTCAGGATTTGTTTTTTCAACAATCATATTGGCAAGATCATTAGCGGGCTGATTTTCAAATTGGGTCCGATAAGAAAATTGTAATTCCGAGACCTGATCTTTTATGGCATCAATAATTTTTGGGTGTGAATGACCCAACTGGCATACAATGGCACCACTGGCAGCATCCATATAAGACTTGCCATTATCTGCAGTAATGTAAATTCCTTTCGCACTTTTCGCGATAGGCTTTCTCCCGCCAGAAAGATAGAACATGGGGTTTGGTTTATTTTTGTTATTATTCACCTTACTGAACTTTTAATCTTTTTGACTACAATACCACGATTTTCTAATTCCCTTTTAAATCTTTCATAGGGCATATGATGAATGGGTGACAGAAGTCCTTTTTCTGTTATTTCACCCTTTAAAATCATTTGGGCGGCAATACTGGCCGGGAAACCTACAGTACGGTTCATGGCTGTAAATCCTGTTTCCAGATCCCGGTAACCTATGACGTGATAAAGCTGTCGTTCTTGTCTGCCGTTTCGAATACCTTTTACATCCACCCGGAGAATACACATATCCCGCTCCTGCTCACCCAATTGCAATTGGGGTCCCAGAAATTTGCATAAATAATCTTGGGGAGACATGTTATCAGGTAGCCAGTCCAAAGGTTTTTTGGAGAGCAGACCCAATTCCATCCACGGTTGAATGATGGGCGCGAACCCGGGCCAGCGCAAGGTGTAGCGACCCGTAGATTTCACGGTATTTTCAATCCCGAATTTTTTAGCAAACACAAGAGCGTCCCGGTTATAAATGGCGTCCAATTCCCCCACGCCGGGGATATTAACCTTATGAAGATTTTCTTCCCTATAAATATCTTGGGCAGAAATATCCCTTACTTCTCCATCTTTCATTATTCGGGCCGGTTGATTCGTAGAATCTAAAACGCCGGCGAAGGTCCATGTAATTTTGTATTTCAGGGGATTATCAATAGCCGTTGCTTCCGGAAGTCCCCCACCATAACTATGTAATTCATGTATCTCATCAAACTGGCGTACTGCTTCACCGGCAATGACCAAATCAATCCCCGGGTCGAAGCCCATTTCCGGCATAATGGAAATTCCTTGAGCTACAGCCTTTTCATGAAGATCATCTAACCCTTTGGCGTAATTGGCATTCACCAAATGGATTCCATACTCCACAGCCAACTCGGTTACAATTTGGGTCAATTCTCGGGGCAACATATCCAAAATAATATCAGCTTCACAATTCATCTTTTCAGATAGATCTGCTCGGTCGCTGCCGTCTATGGTTACAAATGAAAATTTATCCAAATGTGTAAAAATGGCCGGATCCAATGTGGGTTCCACCATATCAGCTCCAACAATTTCTGTAACAATATCACTTTTAAGTAAGTCAAAGATCACGGCTCTGCCCTGCATACCGCAGCCTAATACCAGTACTTTCATCCCAAAAATCCTAATCCGAGATAAAATGCCATGGCAATTCCTCCGGCAATCAAGGTGTAGGGCAATTGTGTTTTTACATGGTCAATGTGGTCGCAGGCGCTTCCCAAAGAAGAAAGGACGGTTGTGTCCGATAAAGGCGAGCAATGATCCCCGAATACGCCACCACCGGCCACTGCTGCAAAGGTGCTGAAAATGAGTGTATTGACTTCTCCGCCGGTAAACTGAAACGCCAGAGGCATGGCGATGGGAATAATAATGGCATAAGTCCCCCAGGAAGTTCCCGTGGCAAAACTGATAAAGCCTGCCAGCAAAAATGTAATCATAGGAAGCAAATTTGGTATCAACCATGCTTGAGTCAATGACACGACATATTCAGCTGTTTTTAATTCTCGACTGATCGTATTAATACAAAACGCCAGAGCTAAAATTGTTACCGCGGGCATGACGCCTTTCATACCGGCCATAACCGTTTTCATGACCCCTTGCAGATTATCTATTTTTTGAATTATCATGATGATAGCAAAAAGAGTACACACCGTAAGATAGCTTTGTAAAATAGCAATTTTTCCAAAGAGGATGAAGCTGGTCAGATTAATTCCCACTACCAGTATAATAGGGATAATGAAATTCAAATAAATATTGGGGTTCCCCGTGGTGGACACTTCCAGATTTGTAAGTTCTTTACCCATCATGGGCACGGCGCCATCCCGCAACACTTTCCCTTCATTCATTGCTCGATATTCCGCTTTTTTCATGGGACCAAAATCAGGAATAAAATTAGCCGCTAGCAGTCCCACCAATCCAATGGCAAAGAAAGAATAAAAATTAAATGGAACACTGTGAATATAAAGATCCATGGCTGCCGTCTGATCTGTTACAGGTCCCATGCCAATAGTGAGTCCTCCCATATACACAGCCCATCCTGTAAAAGGGATCAGGGCAATCATTGGTGCGGACGTGGAATCGCAAATGTAGGCCAGCTTTTCCCGGGAAATTTTATACTTATCCGTGAGCGTCCGCATGACGGGCCCTACAAATAGGGGACTGAAATAATCGCTGAAAAATATGGTAATGCCCAAACCCCAGCCCAAACCGCCCACCTGCCGTCGGGTTTGAACCCAACTGCCTACTTTTTCTGTAAAAAGTTTTACGGCTCCGGACCGCTGGAAAAAAGCCACCAGAATGCCAATATTAAATTCCAATAAAGTCACCCAAATAAAATCTTTCGATGCCAAGGCCCGAATAAGAAAATCAGGGAAACCGGAAATACCTTCGCCCAAAAGTAATACACCCACAAAACAGGCCACTAATAGGCTCACCACAGCATCCCGGGTGATAAAGGCTAAAGTTACTGCCAGCATCGGGGGGATGACGGATATCCAGGTTAATTCCATTTAAAGTTCCGTTTTAATCTAATTCGATGGGTTGTAGTTCATGGGAATGAACCGGTTGCGCTTCATTATTTGCATGGGGAAATTTCAATCGGGCAATCTGGCTGATGCTTCTCGCCTGTTCATCCGGTTTATATTTTAAATATTTTTCGCTATGATATTTAGCTTGGCCCAAATCTCCAAGTTTACGATTGATCAGCATCAGATTATAATGAGCATCCGCATCTTCTGGATCAATTCGCAGTACATCAATATATATTGAATGGGCCTGGGTCCAGTTCTCGGAGAAATAGTGCGTTTGTCCAAATTGCTTCAGCATGACCCTGTCATTGGGATTGGTTTTCCTGACATCTTCAAAAAGGGTAAAGGCATCATTATAACGACCCTCTATCTTCGCTATAAGTGCCTTAAAATATTTAGCTTTGGACCAGTCAGGATTCAGTTCCGTTGCTATTTTTAATTGATCTTTGGCTTTTTCAAATTTCCCTTCTTTAATCAAAACCCGGGCCACATTCACAAAACCATCGGCATATCCGGGAATGAGTTCTGTCACTTTTTCAAACGCACGGCGGGACGCTGCCAGGTTTTTCTGCCGTAGCATGGCGATACCATAATCATTATAACGCATGCCGGCATTTTCAGCTAATTCTGTATTTTGGAAACTGGATAATGAAATATAATCTTCTGCCATGGTGATAATAGGTAGATCTACTGGATCATCTAATGAATGGACTGTAATAGAACGATTGAACTTGCGGTAATTCAACTTGGCTGTCAGGTTTATTGCGCCAGTAAAATTCTCGGGAACTGTCCATGTAAAATGAATCGCGTCTGCCGAGCCTGGTGGAATGGAATTATTATACAAGGTTGTACGCCATTCATGTGGATTACGTTTAAGTATAAATTCTCCTCTACCATCTAAAAGTGCACCGCGGAAAAAATGTGCTTTTGGATCCACCGTTTTATCTTGCTGTATTAAACCACTACTGAATATGGTTTTGCCTTCATCATCTTTGCCAAGGAGTGATAACCACGGTTCGTTTGAATCAATAGTCCCTCCGGGAAAAGTGTGGCCAATATTTTTGGTACGGACCACGACTTCAAATCTTATTTTTTGACCGGGCTTTACATGCATTGTATTGTTTAATGGTGCGATTAATTCCCCATCTACAACTGCACCAAAAATATCCACTGAAACTCGATCCCCCTTTAAAAATTGTGTTGTTCGATTTAACCATTCGATATTTTTTAATGACGGCAAAGATGGCATGGCCGTATTTGCTGCGGGGAAATAATGACTCTTCACTATTCCATTATTATTCCCCATATCCTGGGATGGAACATTATACATATGACAATTCCTACAATCTAGCGGAACAGGGGGATTATAAAAAGATGCTACAGCGTTGTAGCTGACACCACTGGCCTGCCAGGCATCATATTCATCCTGACCGCGTAGCCATTTATAATTATTAATTTCTACATCCAGACTCACTTTATGGCAGGTTGCACAAAATTTTTCACCCGTATGAATGGGGTTTAGGAACCCCTTGCTATGGGCTTGGGGCTTTAATTTGATAAGCAATTTATTCACTGTTCCCAATATACCCGATGAATGGGAAAATGGATATTCTATCGGTGAATCCAATATATAATTAGAATTTCCCGTGATATCCGGGATATCAACCATGCCATGACAAACTTCACAGGTAATGCCTGATGATGCTTCAGGAATATCCATTTGGGGGCCAGTTTCCATGAGCCCTGAATAAAGCATGACCGGATCGTGACAACTACCACACCACCTGACTGTTGTTGAATCTGCAGTCTCTAAAAGGTATTCTACGGAAGCCTTATAAAACGGATTGTTAAAAGACGAATTCCGATGGGCAGATTGATTCCATTGCTCATAAATATCCGGATGGCAACCAGAAGTACCGCAGCGGGCGGAACGATTGATGGATTCTATTGCTATATATCCCCCGGAGACTGTTGAACCAGGAGATGGTGAAAAATCAGCAGGATTATTGCTTGCATTACTTAAGGACACATCAAATGATTTTCCTATAAATAATAGAAGAATTATGGCTATTACTATTCCTGTTGCTTTACCGATTTCAATATCATATTGTAAAACAATCAATACAATAAAAAGAATAGAACCAACAATGTGGGTACCCAAAATAATCTGACCAACCCCTGTAATGCCCACAGCCATCAATAGCATACCCGTGAATAAAGAAAATGAAAAAGATAAAATGACTGGCTGTTTACGGGATGACCGAAGTTCGGAATTTGTATAATACAGGATTGGGATAAAAAACCCAGCGCCTAAATGCAGGAATACAATGAATGGAGTATATGTGGCGTCTGCCTGAAATAATTGAAGGTAGATTGCCGTCCCAAGTTGAATCCCAATTAGGGCTCTAATCATGGGCGGAACAGGGACTTTTTAATTCTGGTAATCTCACTCATGGCAGTTGTATCTCCATAATAATGTGCCTTTTGCCAAACCACTATTGCTTTTTCTCGCCGATCATTTTCCTCAAATAATTCTGCCAAATCTTGTGTGATTTCAAGATCTGTCGGCCGCATTTGTAAGCGGGATAATAGATTATCACGAATCTTCTCAAAATCAGATTGTGCTTTAAATTCAATTAAATAAAATTGCGACAGTTGATCTTCTCCTATCTTTTTATACACCTGCCCTAAATTATATAGGGTTTCTGAATTTTGACTATTTATCCTGTGAGATTTATCAAAACTTTTTAACGCATCTTCCCATTTTTTCTGCCGCATATAAGATTGGCCAAGATGAAACCAGGAAAGAGGATTATCGGGGTCAGTCTGGGTACTTTTATCTAAATATTTTTCCGCATCAATGGGTTGATTCTCAGCTAAAGATACCAACCCTAAAAAGTGATAAATACTTGGAGATTCACTATTCCATCTCAGGGCATCTTCTAAAGATTCTCTTGCAGGTTTTAATCGATTCAAATAATATAGAGCCACTCCCTTTTTATAATGTCCCTCCCAGGATTTGGGTGCATATAAAACAGCCTCATTGTAATCCTTTAATGCTTCTTCAAACCGCTGCTGGGATTTGTGGATATCTCCTCTTTCAATATAAACCATCGCACGAGTTGGGTTCCGATCTATTGCTTCACTCAATACATTAATAGCCAATTCCTTTTGACCTAATTTTTGATATAACTGACTCAGTGTAACATAAAATATTGTTCCATTTGGATTTAAACTAATTGCAATATTGATATGCCTAAGCGCTTCCTTGTACTGATAGTTTGCCAAATATGCTTTTCCAAGGTCGTGTTGTACCTGGAACAAATCCGGCCTTAGATCAATGACCCGATTTAAATTAAGTATGGCATTACCGGGCTGTTTCCCCTGCAGTTGGGCCCGGCCCAGCCAATACCATCCATATAAATTATCAGGTTCGGCTTCTGTCGCTTTTTTTAACCATAAAATGGCATGGTCATAGTCTTTGACGAAGGTGTACATATCTCCCAGGTTTCTATATGCGCGCCCATACATAGGGTCAGCGGCAACAGCTTTTTTAAACATATCGATGGCTAATTGATATTGTTCTTTATCCCGATAGATCGTTCCCATGTTATTGTAAGCTTTTGCAAATTTAGGATTCAGAGCGACTGTTTTGTTGTAAGCATCCGCTGCCTTGACTAAATCCTTACCATTATAATATAGATTCCCAATATTTAACCATACGGCTGGTTGATTTGCATCAATGCTTAAACTATTGTGATATGCCATGAGGGCACCTTGAGGGTCTCCACTACGGTCCAATGATTTCGCCAATCCATTGTGGGCCTGTATATTTTTTGGATACGATTTAAGAACAGAATCAAATATGGTATAAGAATCATAAAACTTTCCATTGGCTAAGGCTTCTTCACCTTTCACTATTTCAGATGATTGGGCCCAAAGAATAAATGGAAAAAACAATATTATTGATTTATAATAGATATGTCACCCCCCTGGCGAATGGTATAAAATGAATTTATTTTCAAGGAATCGTAGGTTTCATTTCTCCCATCTGGCCAATAGATTATTAGAGATTTAATTTTAATATCTTTACCTATCCCAAAAACGACCCGTTTATCATTTGAAGAAAGATAGCTCGCTGCCGGATTCAACCAAGCGGTTTGAATACCACTTTTTGTTTTTAATTCTAACTTTGCACCGATGGCATCTCGATTGCAGGTGACACCTTCCAGTTCAATATTAATCCAGTTATTACCCAGTTTGGATTTATTGATTAATAAGTTTGCAACACCATTATTGTTCGAAATTACAATATCAATGTCACCATCATTATCTATATCTCCGAAAGCAGCGCCCCTCGCAACGCTCTTCTTATTTAATTCTTTGGCGCTTTTATTTTCCTTAAAAGTCCCATCTGTTTGATTGATAAATATTTGCTTTCGTTGTGCATGAGAATAATCTTTATTGAATAATGCTATATTGTCAATGACATGACCGTTTGCAATAAAGATGTCCAGCCAGCCATCCAGATTTAAATCTACAAACTTGGTACCAAACCCCAACAAATCTAAACTGGGTTGGCCCAACCCGGCGGAAAAAGTTTTATCTGTAAAGGATCCATTTTTATCATTCATGTAAAGCGTATTGGATTCACCACTGAAATTGGTGACGAATAAATCCAGCCAACCGTCACCATTTATATCTCCAAAATCAACCCCCATCCCCGCTTCGGCACGGCCATTTTCATTAAAACCAATACCAGAGAATAGCGCTTCTTCCTGGAATTCTCCATTCCCATTATTGACATATAATAAATTCATGACCTTATCATTCGCCACATAAAGATCCATATCACCATCGTTATCATAATCCCCCGGAACAACACCCAATCCTTTTCCCTGGTCGTTTCCAATACCCACTCGCTGGGTCCAATCGGTAAAAGTCCCGTCACCGTTATTATGAAAATATTGATCCGGCAATCCCTTAAATATGTCAGGATCGCAATAGGCACGGTGCCCGCTCCGTTGTTCACCGCACCACGGATTCTTATCAATAGAATATTCCACATAGTTTGTTACATACAGGTCCAGCCATCCGTCATTATCTCCATCAAAAAAGGCAGCACTGGAACTCCAGAATTGATTGGCGATTCCACTTGATTTTGATCCATTTAGAAAAGTGCCGTCACCATTATTAATGTATAAAATATCCGTACCAAAATTCGTCACGTATAAATCTGTATCCCCATCATTATCCACATCGCTGCAAGCACAACCAATACTATAGCTTGGGTCTCCCACACCTGCTTCAGCAGTTACGTCAATCCATTTCCCATGATTATTTTGATATAATTTATTGGTGAGTTGCCTGGAACCATCCCATCCTGGTAAGGGTGCGCCCTGGGTAAAATAAATATCCAAATCTCCATCGTTGTCATAGTCCACAAGGCACACACCAGAACCCATGGTTTCTACATAAAACTTTTCCCCATTACCGCCATGGTCATGAGTAAAATGAAGTCCCGTATTCTTAGCCACATCAATAAACGATAAGTCTTGTCCGACTAAAGATGAAGCTGCACAGAGAGATATGGATAGTAAAAACCGATTCATTGCTCAGGAATGTACAAAAAAAAACCCCATTCCAAATAATCGGAACGGGGTTTTTTATTATTCATTAAAAGATGCTTATAAGCTGTAACCCAATGAGAATTGCGTTACCGAACCAAAGTCCTTTGTGGAAGTGAATGCAGCATCAATTGAAATTCCAGCTACTTTTACACCGCCACCCAATGAGAGGGGTGCTTGGGTATTACCCAGAGAATAGCTTCCGCGAATTTTAGCCATACCGGCCACAGTCATTTCACCATTAAAGGCAAACCGTTGGGCTGCATCAGCAAACTTAGTCACATTCAAACCAGCGATTAATCCCATATTGGCATCGCCAAAGGCCTGACCCACAATTCCAAATTGAAATGTCATGGGCAGAGAGACATCCGGTTCTTCTTCCACTTCAACCGGTGTTACATCGCCACCAAAGTTGGAGATGACGGCACCGAGTCTGATATTTTTATACCCAACATTAAACTGGGTTCCAATATCAAATCCCATGCCGCCTATTGAGATGCCATCAATTGTTTCGGATACTGATTTTGCTGTACCACCAATAGAAAATTTATCCGACAGATTTTTGGCATAACTCACTTGGAGTGCCCTATCTGATGCAGTGAAACTTCCTTGGTTTGCATCAAAAATAAATTCGTCATCACCAGACCAGCCAGAGCGCATCATATCACCATAATCCACACTCAGAATTGATGCACCGATTACACCGCCAGCAAGAGGCATGGCAAAACCAAAATTATTATAACTGGTTTCAACAAACCATTGGGTTTGCCCAGCCGTAATGCCAATTCCTGTGACATTTGTCAGACCTGCAGGATTCCAGAACATGGCTTCTGGACCCTCAGCCTGAGCTGCCAATCCGCCCAAAGCAGTCCCGCGGGCACCATAGCTTAAATTCAGGAATTTGAATCCAACGGATCCTGCCTTATCGTTTGCGTTCTCATCTTTTTGGGCAACAAGCAATGTTCCTGGCAGAACCAATGAAATTAGAAGAGCCGCTGCGATTTTTTTCATTTTATTTAATTGTCTCATTATTGCTCTCCTTTACCGTATCACGGCAAGTTTACCGGTGGTTTCACCGACTTTCCAAAAATAAACGCCTGTGGAAACCTGATTTCGGGTTCGGGACAATAAGTTCCAATCCCAGGATCCACTCGAAGTGATTGCATCTGACTCATAAACCAGGTTCCCGGTTACATCATAGATTTTAACAATGTCACCTGATTTTACGTTGTAAAACCGCATGAAATAACCTGATGGATTATCGGCACCATGATATTTGGCCATGATGGATAATTTCCATGGATTTGGAGATACAAAAATAGATGTTGTTTCTTTATCATCCAGATCTTTGTAAGTCAATGTTTCCAGTGAAACCACAGTTGCCGGCGGTGCGGTGGAAATCATATTCCCACTGCCATCCGGCGCGGCTACCATTGGGTAGCACATTGTGTAATAACTTTCCAACGATGGAACCGTTCCGTGGTTTGCGCTGGAACCACCTTTATCATACGCAGCGACATAATACCAATACATCAATCCAATAGCTACCTTTGTATCCGTATACATATAGGTATCGCCCATTTTCATGAAACCGTCAACCATTGCGAAACTTCCATCAGTATATGGAATATCAGCAAGCATTTTATATGGTCCCGCAGCATGGCCAGGAAAATCTGTTCCATTCGCTAATGCTTCTGAATCTTCTGCCGTTACACCTTCTGCTGCGAAAAGATCTGCTGTGCTGCTGGCAGGTGCTGCGACCGTCCGGTAAACCCGGAACCCGGCGAAATCGGCTGACCCAATATCTGGGTCCACTGCGGCCAACTGTGCTGCCGTATAGGCCCAATCAACCTGGACTGCCCCTACAGGGGTTGTGGATACTTTAGTCACGGATGGCGCAGATGGTGGTTTCGGCAGATTGTAATTCCAATCATAAGCCTGTTTAGCTGCTGCAGCTGCATTACGCACATTATCCATTCCGGATCCAGCAATGACTGCAAAGGTCAGTTTAACTGTATCCCCTGCGGCTAAGGTAAATGGACCATAGGCCTGTAAATAACGCATATCCATTGGACTGGGATTCACGGCCTTTTTATCACCGCCGGAAAAGCCCAGGCTTGCCATGGCATGGCGTGCAGAAGCTGTCTGAGGATCTTCATCTCCCGTCCACCACATATGGGTCACATCGGTTGGGGTGAGGGCATCATGGTTTTTACCATTCAGATTCACCGCAACCTGGCCGATTCGTACATTGCGATAATCTCTTCCGTCATCGTCAATACCAAAATCGTTTGCCGCTGATGCTTCCCGATCTCCATCTATAAAATGGGTTGCCATAGATACATCATCGTAATCAACCTGATCATCGGTCCAGAAAGGAAAATCCCAATCGGGGAAGGGCACGTTCCATGCAGCATCGTGATCTGCTTTACCGCCCAAAATTAATTCTGTCACATCAGCAGTCCCTGTATTTATAAGTAAAACATCCTCCAAAACAAAGTCATTAAAATCAAAATCGGTCGTTGGAGCACCCACTTTAAAATAATGGTTTTTGGTTCCGGGAAAACTCCAAGATCGTCGCGTTGCCTGGACTGTAACGCTCATATCCTTAATGGTCCATTCGGTTGTACTTACCCAGGGTTCTTTGTTATAGTCACTATCAGTTCCGGCCCAGCCCATAGAGGTTGCGCCCGGTTCAGTCCCTCTCGTGACAACATATTCACCTGTGGTTCCTTCTACAAATTCACCACCGACTTTCCCAACAATCCAATAGCCTGCACGACAATTGTAGTTGAGGAACCCTTTACCGCCTTCCGTGGTAAAACAACCGGGATAAACCCAGCCGGGGATAATGGCAGAACAAGTCTGATCGCCGGTATTCCCGAAAGAATCCCATCCCATCCATAGGTTATTGTTTGTATGGAAAACATATGTTTGATCCAAGACAGGTGAAAACTCCTTAAAGAGTATCCCTTGCTTGAGTTTCAAAATATCCAATTTATCTTTTGCGCCCAATTCAGCTACTAAGCCAAACATCAATATGCCTGCTATAGCCACTCGGGAGATTTGATTTATCATTTTTTTCATTATTAATTCTCCTATTTGCTTGACTTAATAGTTTATGGAAACGCCAAAATGGAACGTCATGGGAACGCCATAGGCCAGCAGGTTATTTCGAGGACCACCTGCAACATTATAATAAGCAGAACCTGTATCGAAATAGGAAGCTGGGTCCGCAATGGCCACTACATTTGTTCGATTCAGTACATTTTCAATTAAGAAAAAGACCGTTGGTTTTACGGTTCCTAAATTTAGTGTTGCATCGATACGGGCGTTTACATCAATCGTCATGGGTGCCCGTTCCTTTAATGCCGCTCCGGCAGCACCGGCTCTGGCAGATAAGGGTAATCCGCTCTGAGCATTGAAGGTAAAGTTTCCGCCAATCCGATTAATCATTCCACTCACTGACGTATGGTAGTCCACATATCCGTTAATCACGTGTGGTCTATGCCAATCCAGCGTAGTCATAGTCATGATACCGCCTCTACTTCCGCTTGCCTGGTTTACATTTCCTGCGCCCTGGTTCATTTTATCCGATGCGGTTCCTTTTGCAATTGAGTAGGTGTAAGAAGCCCGGCCTGTTAACCCGGAAGCGCCCGTTTTGGATAGGCTCATTTCCAAACCTTTTACATTCCCAAAGTGATCACTGGTTTTGTAAATATAATGGGTGGCTTGATAGGCATCATCCGTGGTCCATCCACCGGGATTATCATAGCCTTTTCCATCGTCCACATAGGGAAGATTGGTGACTTCCTGAGCCGCCACCAAGTTTGAAATATCCTTGTAATACCCGGCTACATCCAGCTTGAGACTAGGTGTAAGACTATATTGGAGTCCCATTTCATAAATATTCGTTTCCATGGGATCCAGGTTTGGATTACCAATGTAAACAAAATATCCGGATTCAGTTCCGCCATCCATCTGCACCATATAATTTTCCAGCAGATCATAAAATGTAGGCCGTTGGAAAAATGTGCCATAGGCATAACGAAAAGCCATATTATCACCCACGGGGAATGATAGTCCTAAACGGGGGCTGAGTTTGGTTTTCATTTCGGTGGCACGACGCTGGGTGGGGTCGAATGGATTAATATTGGTATCTTCCCACATCCTTTTGCCATCCTTACCAATGTCCCAAACACCTTTATCTGTGCCCGCATTAAAACCATCAAAACGGAAACCAACATTCACAATCATATCATTGAATTCCATTTGATCTTGAACGAAGGCAACAATTTCAGTTGGAGTTACATTTTGAATATTCTGGGATTGAATTCGTGGATTTTCGTCGGAATAACCTACCGTTCTGCCAAACCATGCATCACTCCCCTGGCGATCGATGGAATAGCTGCGGTATTCAACCCCTGCCTTTAATAAATTGCGAGAATTCATCTGGCTGGTTCCGAAAAGTCCGAAAGTCATATGAGATTGTTTTGCGTCAAAATAATGACCATAAACATTCGACAGTCCAAACCAGGCATTGCTATGCTGGGTATCACTGAGAACTTTCGTATGGTTCGGTCCATCTGCACCACTGTATTGCCCCCCATCGGGCGTTACGGTTTTTACATTCACAAAATCAATGAATTTACCGTCAGATGTCTTGGCACCATCGGTTTGATATTTTGAAAGATTATCCACACGCACTGTAATATTTGTATTTGGCGAAACAACATAATTGGCTGTTAAACCAAATTGAGTAGTGGATTCTTCTGTCTTGGGATATTGACCCAGGGCATATTTCCAATCCCAAATCATTTGTTCTCCTGCAGCACCTTGAACTTTCATGCCGTCATAAGTAGGATCATAAAAAGAATTCTTTGTATGATTCATAAATTCAAGACCTAACTTCAGATTTCCCATAGCCTGATAGTTAAATTTTCCTTGAATACTTTGATAATCTTCCGCAAGTCCCGGGAGGCGGCCTGGGTCATTGTACATTCTTGCTGTTATCACAATACCCATTTTTTCTGCACCAAATCCTGCACTGATATCTGTAATGGTTTTATTACCACCAAAACTGGTTTTTGTATAATCAGATCCTTCTGATGCAGCGACCGGGTTTTCACCTTCTACATTTTTAAAAACGCTTTCATCCAATTCCCCATAAACATCCCAGCCATCAAAGCCAACCTTGCTTGCATCTTTTGATCCGATCGATCCCTTAAAATAGGGTTGTCCGAGAGATGTCCGATATGACACAGTGGCGTGAACACCATCATCTGCATCTTTCATGATCTGGTTGAAAAGTCCGGACATAGCCTGCCCGTATTCAGCATTAAACGTACCTGTAATGACCTGAAGTTCTTTAATCATTGAGGGATTAACCGGGATTGCATTCCCGCCCATAATGGGGTTAACCACCGATGCACCATCAACTAAATACATTTCTTCACCGGTTCTTCCACCACGGAGGTGAATATCGCCCCCTTGTTCCGTAACGCCTGGTAATGTTTTTACTACATCATTGATGGTGGCAACGGCTAAATCCGTAGCCAAGTTTCCAGCAACAATATGTTTGGATGAGGTGAGTGTATTTTCTATCGCCGGTCGCTCCGCGGTCACCTGAACACCTGACATCTGAACAGCTTCGGTTTGAAGTGTTGCACTCAGGGGTGTGGTTACATCCGCATTGACACCTACACCTGAAACAGAATGCTTGGCATAGCCAATCATTGAAAATTCCACGTTATAGGATCCGGGATCGATATTAATGATGAAATATTCACCATTTTCATCGGTTGATGCACCAAGGTTGGTGCCTTTAATCAAGACGTTACAGCCAATGAGAGGCTGTCCGTCAGAATCTGTTACGCGTCCTGCGATTTTACCGGTCACACCAGCAAACAGAAATCCGATGAGAGAGATTAATAATAGGGGAATACGTACTAAGCGCATATCATGCCCTCCTTGATTTTGTTTAACACTCTGCCGGTATGCTACTTCTCCCCGACAAAGGCGATTTCCTCACTTACCGCTATATATATAGCGCAAAAGTCTCCGGAAGTTCTTACATCATTTGATCATTGTCAATAGAAAATAAAAATGTAAAATTCAGGTTGTCAAATTATATTTTAACTGTGATTGTATTCCTTGAGAAACTGAAATTATATTTCTCACCCTAAATTATTTATGGATGCAACCGTTTATACGTCCTTAATTTAATATCATATTTTAATCCAATTTATTTAACCTGACTAATTCACTAGCCCAATAAAAACACTAAATACACAAAAAAATTTATTCTCGGGAAAAAATGGAAAAATGATAAAAAGATTCATCAATTTATTCATGATTCAGTGAGAATAAACTTTTTCGTGTGTTCAGTGGTGAATAATATAGGTTAATAGAATCATAAAGAAAATCCATTGTCAAAAGATATAACTCAAGATTTTTCACGTCGGCATATTGGCCCCAATCCCAGAGAGCAGCAGGAAATGCTTTCCCAATTGGGATTTAAATCCATTCAAGCGTTAATTGACAAAACACTTCCTAAAGCAATTCAGGTAAAATCCGAACTCAATATCGGAGAAGGATTGGATGAATTTGCGCTCTTGAAAAGAATCAAAGGTATTGCATCCAAAAATATAGTCGCCCGATCTTACATCGGGCTGGGGTATTATGGCACGATTACACCTCCGGTCATTCAGCGCAATATTTTAGAGAAACCTGGCTGGTATACGGCTTATACTCCCTATCAGGCTGAAATATCCCAGGGGCGTTTGGAGGCGCTTGTTAATTTTCAAACCATGGTGATAGATATGACCGGCATGGATATTTCCAATGCCTCACTCCTGGATGAAGCCACCGCTGCGGCAGAAGCCATGATTATGCTTTTTCATTCCGCCCGAAAAAGAAATCGATTTCTTGTGGCAGATAATTGCCATCCCCAAACCATTGATGTCCTGAAAACACGTGCCCATCCAATCGGCATAGAACTATCAGTCCAACCTTCAGACGATTTTGAATTTAGCGATGATATTTTTGGTGCTTTAATTCAGTACCCTGCCACGGATGGAAAAGTAGTTGACTATTCTACCCTATGCCAAAAAGCCCAGGACCATGATGTTAAGATTGCGATTGCCACAGATTTACTGAGTTTAGCCATACTCCCCTCACCGGGAGATTTGGGCGCAGATGTGGCTATTGGGAGTTCCCAACGATTTGGCGTTCCCATGGGATTTGGAGGACCCCACGCTGCTTTCATGGCAGCAAAAGAAAAATATAAACGCAAAATGCCTGGACGAATCATTGGTGTGTCGGTAGATCGTCATGGGAATCCTGCCTATCGCATGGCACTCCAGACCCGGGAACAGCATATTCGCCGGGATCGGGCCACATCCAATATATGTACGTCCCAGGTTTTATTGGCCGTTATGGCTGGGATGTATGCCGTATATCATGGGGCAGAAGGCATTCGAGCGATCGCCAATCGAATTCATGGTAAAACAAAAGATTTAGCCACAGCACTCTCGGCTGGTGGTTATCACATTATTCATAACCAATTTTTTGATACAATTAGAATACGCCTGAATGATATATCCACTGATGAAATAAAAAAACAGGCGGAAGTTATGAATATGAATTTCCGTTACTATGGTAATGGAGATGTGGGAATTTCTCTGGATGAAACAGTCTCTCCCGGTGATATATCTAATATCCTTACAGTTTTCGATGCTAAAAAATCAAGTAGGGTTAATGGATTTGATTTACACCTTGAGCGGACAACAGATTACCTGACCCATTTAACATTTAACAACTATCATACCGAAACCGAAATGATGCGATATCTCCATCGGCTGGAGACCAAAGATTTAACCCTGAATACCAGTATGATTTCTTTGGGTTCATGCACCATGAAGCTCAATGCTGCTGTAGAGATGATGCCTATTACCTGGCCGGAGTTTGCCTTTATCCATCCTTATGCACCGGCGAATCAAACAAAGGGATATGCAGAATTAGCCAAAACACTCTCGGACTGGCTCATGGATATAACCGGACTTCAGGGATGTTCGCTCCAACCCAATTCCGGTGCACAAGGTGAATATGCAGGGTTGTTAGTTATCCGTGCTTTTCATTTAGACAATGGGGATAATCAAAGAAATATTTGTCTTATTCCTGCATCTGCTCATGGAACAAACCCTGCAAGTGCCATTATGTGCGGTATGAAAGTTGTGGTGGTTCAATGTGATGATAATGGCAATATTGATATAGAAGATTTAAAAGCCAAAGCAGAACAGCATAAAGAAACACTTGCGGCGATTATGATTACCTATCCTTCTACCCATGGTGTATTTGAAGAAGCAATCGGAGATATTTGTAATATTGTTCACGAAAATGGAGGACAGGTATATTTGGATGGTGCCAATATGAATGCCATGGTTGGGCTGGCGCGGATTGGTGAATTTGGCGCAGATGTTTGTCATATTAATCTCCACAAAACATTTGCCATTCCCCATGGGGGAGGCGGTCCGGGGATGGGGCCCATTTGTGTGGCCGATCACTTAATTCCATTTCTGCCGGGACATCCGATTTTAAGTAATAGTGAAAAAGCAATTCATGCTGTTTCTGCCGCACCATTGGGCAGTGCCGGCATCCTGCCAATCTCCTGGGCCTATATTGCCTTGCTCGGGGATGATGGACTCAAAGCATCTACAGAAATCGCCATTTTAAATGCCAATTATATGGCCCATAAATTACAGAATCATTTCCCCATACTATATCGTGGGACTCAAGGATATTCTGCTCATGAATTCATCCTGGATTTGCGTCCCATCAAAAAAGAGTCTGGTATTTCTGATGAAGATGTGGCTAAACGATTAATTGATTTTGGTTACCACGCACCTACCATGTCATTCCCTGTACCGGGGACACTTATGATTGAACCAACCGAAAGTGAATCAATGACAGAAATGGATCGTTTTTGCCATGCCATGGTTGTAATTAAAAATGAAATTTATGATATAATTACTGGAAAAATGGATGCGAAAAACAATCCTCTAAAAAATGCACCGCATACAGCCTATGATGTCACATCCAAAGAATGGGATCACCCATATTCAAGACAAAAAGCCGCTTATCCAGCCCCATGGCTAAGAGAACATAAATATTGGCCAACCGTAGGAAGAGTTGATAATGCCCATGGCGATAGGAATCTTTTTTGCACATGTCCGCCGATTGAAGAATATAATAAATAGTTCTTTTTTTAATCGATTTGATTAAAAAACAGTAAAATGCTCGTTATTCTTTCTCCCTCAAAAACACAAAGTTTTTCAGCTTATTGTGCAAAGATTTCAACGAACCCACGGTTCAAAAACAAAACAAATGAAATTGTAACCGTATTAAAGAATTTGTCTCAAGATGAATTAACTGGATTTATGTCTGTCAGTCAAAAATTGGGTGCAGAATCCTATAAAAATATTCAGCAATTCCAACACAACCCTTCAGTCGAAACTACCAAGCAAGCCATTTTTGCCTATACGGGAGAAGTTTTTAGCAAAATAAATGCACAATTTTTTAATGACCATGAATTAAACTTTTGCCAATCCCATTTTCGAATTTTATCTGGACTATATGGAATATTGAGACCTTTTGACCTCATCCAGCCTTATCGATTAGAAATGGCTTCGAAATTGAATATAAGAAATACAAACACATTGACACAATTTTGGAAAAATGACATAACCGATTCCTTAAACAAGGATGAGATGAATGTAATAATCAATCTTGCTTCTAAAGAATATGTAAAACCAATTCGATTGGATCAATTAAAAGCAAAGTTCATTTCGATTCAATTTAAAGAAAAAAAGAATGACGAATTAAAAGTGATTGGGATTTTTGCGAAACAGGCCCGGGGTAGAATGATTCATTATATGGTAAAAAACCACCTGTACAACCCAGAACAATTAAAAGATTTTAAGACGGATGGGTACTTTTTTAATCCCTCTATTTCATCTGAATACAATTGGGTTTTCACACGAGGGTAGCGTTTAGTTTTTCCTGTTCTTCCATTAATTCTAAATATTCAGTCTCTAAATCTGTCATGAGTCCCATCGATTTTTGCAATAATTCGTAATCATTTCCATTTGCTGGATCTTGAGTAATGGATCGCTGATTATCTAATTCAGATTCTATAGTTTTGAATCGCTTTTCAATCCCTGCCAGGCGGTTCCGGGTTTTCTTCCGTTCTTTATAATCAGATTTTCCCTTGGATTCAACTTGTACTATTGTCGGTTCATCTAATTTTTCATTCTGCCTTTTCCAATCATAATAATCATAATTCCCTTCAAACACTCGAATGCCGCCACCGCCAACTTCGTAGGTGAGATTGGTAACATTATTCAAAAAGTGACGGTCATGAGATATACAAACAATAGCACCTGTAAACTGGACCAAAGCGCTTTCAACCACGTTCCTTGTTACCATATCTAAGTGGTTTGTAGGTTCATCTAATAAAAGTAAATGGGATGGTTCCACCAACATTCTCGCCAAGGCAACTCGCGCTTTCTCGCCTCCTGAAAGCACCTTCACATATTTTTCAATTTCATCTCCAGAAAACATGAAACTACCCAAATAAGTTCTCATCTCCGTTTCACTCCAGCCAGAGGTTACTTTTTTTATGGATTCAAATACGGTTTCATTGGGGTCTAATGTTTCCAGTTGATGCTGTGCATAATAGGCGCTTTTTACACCTCTACCCACTCGAATTGCACCGGTCGTGACTCGCTCTACATTAGCAAGCATTTTGAGTAATGTAGATTTTCCAGCACCGTTTTGACCCACCAATCCAATTTTCTGCCCCCGCTCTATCAACATATCTAAATTATTGAACACTTCAATATCACCATAATGTTTGGTCACATTACGGAATGAAGCTACATTCAATGGAGGGCGGGTTGGTTGGGGCAGTTTCAAGTTCATTGTATGGATTTGCTCTGAGGGCGCTTCAATTTTTTCCAATTTATCCAACATTTTTACTCGACTTTGAACTTGGGTGGCTTTGGTGTTTTTTGACCGAAACCTTTCTATAAAACGCTCTGTATCTTTAATTTGTTTTTGCTGATTCTGATAAGCATTTTGATGTTGTTCCATACGCAATGCTTTTTCTTCTGTGTATTTTGAATAATTTCCGTGGTATAAAGTAATTTTTTTCAGATCAATTTCGAGGATATAGTTTATGGATCGATCTAAGAATGCGCGGTCGTGGCTGATCATGACCAGACCTCCTTTCCATTCGGCTAAGAAAGATTCAAGCCAAATGGTCGCCTCAAGGTCTAAATGGTTTGTAGGTTCATCGAGGAAAAGAATTTCTGGTTCTTGTAAAAGAATAGAAGCCAGAGCCACCCGCATACGCCAACCACCACTAAAAACATCCATTGGTTCGGTGAATTTTTCATCAGAAAATCCGAGACCACTCAGGATTTTTTTTGCTTTCTCTTCCAGTGACCATCCGCCTAATGCCTCGAATCGGTTTTGAACTTCACCCAATTGATTAACCAATTCCAGATTTTCATGATCTTTTGAAATGGCTTCGGATAAAGTCAGGATTTTTCCTTCTAAATCAGTTACTTCCGGATAACCCGCCAAAACTTCTTCTATGATAGATCTTTCTGAACCAACCACAATATCTTGTGCCAAATAGCCTATAGTGATGGATTTATCTTTTTGAACATTCCCCGAGTCTGGTGTTTCCTTCCCCAACATGATACGAAGCAAGGTGGTTTTACCGGAACCGTTTGGACCCACAAGTCCGGCTCGCATACCCCGTTTTAAAAAAATATTCACATTTTTGAATAGATCCCCATCCGGGAAGGATTTAGATAGACTTTCGAGACGAATCATTAGATGATTTTCGACTTGTGCTTAATGGAATAATTAGAGCATTCCATGAAAATAGTCACCTTCATTTTTAATCAGTGAAACAGATTGAATTGTATTAATAAGATTCTTTTCTCCATCCATTTTTACTTTCATATAATTATCAGTATGTCCTTGAATTTTTCCATTTTTCATATTTTCGAAAAGGACTAACCGATTCTGCCCAATGAATTGATCTTGGAAATATCTTTGTTTTTTATTTGATAGGATATGAAGCATTTTGCTTCGTTCCGCCCGTTTTTCTTTGGAAACCACTTCCCCCATTTTAACGGCTTCTGTATTGGGACGTTCTGAATATGTAAATACGTGGAGATAAGAAATATCCAATTCGTTAAGGAAATGATATGTTTCGAGAAAATCATCATTTGTCTCACCGGGGAACCCGACAATCACATCTACACCAATACACGTATCTGGGTTAACCGATTTTATTTTTCTAACTCGATCTTCAAAAAGACTCCGTTTATATCGCCTTCTCATTTGAGCTAATATTTTATCAGAACCCGATTGAAGTGGTATATGGAAATGGGGCATTAATTTTTCTGAATTTGCACAGAATTCTATAATTTCATCTGTAAGTAAATTTGGTTCAATCGAAGATATACGAAACCTATCAATGCCATCCAGCGTTTCAAATTCCTGAATTAAATCATAAAAAGATTCATCTCCACCTTGCCCAAAATCTCCAATATTCACACCTGTTAAAACTATTTCTTTTGTTTGGGTTTTAGCTACTTCTTTTGCTATGCTAAGCGTTTTTTTAATAGAGTTGTTTCTACTAATGCCTCTCGCCATGGGAATCGTACAAAATGAACATGTATAATCACATCCATCTTGAATTTTTAAGAAAGACCTAATTCTTTCGCTTGATGAATATGATGGTGAAAATGTGTGTACCTTGTCAATTTCTGACTGAAACACTTTTGTCTCCCCCTGGAAATCCAGCGAGTCTAAATGGTTTAATAGATTGAATTTTTCTTCTGCACCCAGAACAACGCTAACGCCATCAATAGATTTTATTTCTTCAGGTTTTAATTGAGCATAACACCCTATAACGGCTATGGATGCATTTGGATTTTTCCGTTTCGCCTGACGAATTAATTTTCGTGCTTCTTTATCCGCATTTTCTGTAACGGAACATGTATTTAAAACATATATATCCACTTCATCTTTATAATTCACTTGCTCGAAGCCATGGCGAAGAAAATCACGGGAGATCGTAGCAGTCTCTGAGAAATTTAATTTGCATCCCAATGTATGGAATGCGACGCGTTTTGTTTGTGTACTCATTTTATTAAGTGCTAAAGTGTTCATGTAATAAAGTATTTCGAACACTTAAGAAATTCTGGGGCGGAAATTACATAGAAAACTCTTTCCACTCATGGATTGCATTGAGTACTTTTCAAAATGAATACAAAAGAAAAAATAAACCAACTCCGCTTAGCTATTGACAATTATGATGATCAAATGCTTGATCTATTGGTACAACGGTTTTCGGTATCAAAAGAAATCGGTAAAATAAAATCTGCAGAAAACCTTAAAGTAGGCGACCCAAGTCGCGAAGAGGAGATCATCGACCGCCTTGCGAATAAATTAGATGGAAAACTGGATCGAGATGATATTGCTGCTATTTTTGGCCCTATTTATACAATTTCAAAAAAACTGCAAAAGAAATAAAATAAGGTTGGTTCTGGTTCCCTTCCGTCCTTAATATTCTGCCCATGATAAACATGAATACAAAAAATTATTACAGCTGGTACTGGTTTTTTAACCAAGAAGGGGTTTTGTAGTCCCAGGAAAACCTGTATAAATTGACTGCTCTTAAACCCCGACATGATCGGGGTTTTTTTTTGCTCAAAATGGATAATACACAACTCACATTCGACGAATTTCAGAACTTGGTTTCTCAAGAATACCAAACTGTGCCTGTATATAAACGTATTTTAGCCGATATGCTTACACCCGTTGCGGCATGGGTGCATCTATCCCAAAAATCTGATTATGCATTTTTACTGGAATCTGTAGAAAAAGGCACCCAATATGCTCGTTATTCTTATGTGGGCGTTAATCCACAAAAGATTTTGATGCACAAGGATGGAAGAACCACCATTACAGAAAATGGAAATTCCATAAACGTAAATACGCCTTTCCTTGATTTGCTACGGGAAACCCAATCCCAATATAATATGGTGAAACTTCCGGGGATTCCGTCCTTTACCGGTGGACTGGTAGGATACCTTGGTTACGAAACCATTGCATGGGTAGAAGATATACCAACCCATTCCCATTCTGCCATGGATGTCCCCGATTCGGTTTTTATGCTTTTTGAAGATATGATTGCATTTGACCATTTAAAAGGATCTGCCCTTGTCATTTCCAATGTAACTGTAGATTCAAATCGTGATTTAAAAGAACAATATGATTTGGCGCATGATCGGATTGATGTTATCGGTGAAGCGTTGCATTCGAACATTGATTATCGAACACCTGTCCGCGTTGAACAAAGTAAAGTTTCATCTAATTTTGATCAGGAATCTTTTGAATCAGCAGTTCTCAAAGCGAAAGAACACATTGTAGATGGAAATATTTTTCAATTGGTTTTAAGTCAGCGATTTGAACGCAAAACTTCGGTGGACCCGACCACTCTTTATCGTGCATTACGAAACATCAACCCATCGCCTTACATGTTTCATTTAAAAATAAACGATTTTGATATTATTGGCGCATCGCCAGAATTATTGGTAAAAATAGAAGATGGCACGGTGGAGATTCGCCCTATTGCAGGAACTCGCCAACGGGGACAAACAGATGCAGAAGATGAAGCACTTGCCCAAGAATTAATCAATGATGAAAAGGAAAAAGCGGAACATTTAATGCTGTTGGATTTGGGACGTAATGATGTAGGGCGCGTATCCGAATATGGAACTGTGACCATTCCAGAAAATATGGTGATTGAAAATTATTCCCACGTTATGCATATCGTATCTGACGTAAAAGGAAAATTGGCGAAAGATAAAGATCCTTTTGATGCACTCATGAGTGGATTCCCTGCAGGGACGGTCACGGGCGCTCCGAAGATTCGTGCCATGGAAATTATTCATGAATTAGAACCGGATCGCAGAGATATTTATTCCGGCGCCGTTGGCTTTTTTGATTTTACCGGAAATGTGAATACATGCATCACCATTCGAACTATGATTATGAAAAATGGCACGGTCCATTTTCAATCCGGAGCAGGTATTGTGCATGATTCTGATCCAACCAATGAATTTGATGAAACAGTAAATAAGGCAAAAGCCATTATGGCGGCGATTGATTTTGCGGAGAATGGATTGGTCGCGTGAGTCTATTTATTTTTATGACCGCCCCTAAATCCCCGCCTATGACAGGCGGGGGCTGGAAGGATTTATACCTAAAAGTTTTCCCCTGTAATAGGGGAAATACAAAGGGGTCATAAATAATGATTCTTGTTATTGACAATTACGATTCATTCACATTCAATCTCGTGCAATATATTGGGGAAATTAATCCTGATGTAACAGTCGTGCGGAATGATCGGTTTGAATTAAATGATATTGAAAAATGGAACCCAACTCACATTGTGATATCTCCCGGTCCTGGCAGACCCGAAAATGCGGGGAATTCTATTCAAGTGATAAAAAGATACGGAGCAACCATTCCGACTTTGGGTGTTTGTCTCGGACATCAAGCGATTACAGTGGCTTATGGTGGGAAAGTTATTCATTCATCAGAAATTGTTCATGGAAAGACTGCTATAATTCAACATAACAAATCAACCTTATTTAATGGAATAGAAAATGAGTTCATAGCAACTCGATATCATTCACTCATTTCTGATAAGGAAACATTGCCAAAAGAATTAAAGGTCACTGCTGAACTGGACAATGGGCTCATCATGGGAATTGAACATGAAATTCATCCAGTGTATGGCGTTCAGTTTCATCCTGAATCCATTGCTACTGAAAATGGTAAGCAGATAATTCAAAACTTTTTAGAAATAAAATCATGAAAAATATATTAGAACGATTACTCGACAATCAAAATCTTACCCGAGATGAATCATCCAATGTTATGCTATCCATCATGTCGGGAGTATATGACGATGCACAAATCGCCGGATTCTTAATGGCGCTCCGGGCAAAGGGTGAAACGGTAGATGAGATTACGGGCTTTGCTCAAGCTATGCGAGAAAAGATGGTTACCATTCAATTAGAAGCACCTGCCGTTGATTTATGTGGAACTGGCGGAGATGCACTTGGTACATTCAATATTTCTACCGCCGCTACTTTTGTGGTTGCTGGCGCTGGCGTTCATGTAGCGAAACATGGCAATCGGTCTATGACATCTAAATCCGGTTCTGCTGATGTGCTCCAAGCCTTGGGGGTTTCCATTGATAAATCGGTAGAAGCATCTACAGAAGATATTGAAGAAATCGGTTTGGGATTCATGTTCGCTCCTGCCTACCACCCTGCCATGAAACATGCTATCGGCGCCCGGAAAGCGTTAGCGACGCGAACCGTATTTAATATTTTAGGACCCCTTTGCAATCCCGCAGATGTAAAAGCACAAGCTATGGGTATTTTCCACCCAGATTTAACGGAAGTCCAAGCCAATGTTTTAAAAGCATTGGGTTCCACCAATGTTATGGTTTTTCATGGTCGCGATGGATTGGATGAAATTTCGACCACAACGACCACAAAGATAAGTCAAATGAAAAATGGCAGTGATATAAATACGTTTGAATTTGATCCATCTGAATTGGAATTGAATCGTGTTTCATTGAATGAACTTCAGGGTGGAGAGCCGAAAGAAAATGCTGAAATAATTCGAGAAATTCTAAATGGAGAAAAAGGGCCAAAACGGAATATTGTTTTACTCAATTCCGCCGCAGGAATTGTTGTGGGCGGTAAAGCAGATAACCTAAAAGATGGTATTAGAATCGCGGAAGATTCTGTGGATTCAGGTGCAGCGCTCAATATATTAACTCAATTAGCCAGATGAATATTTTAGATCAAATATTAGATGTGAAGCGTCAAGAAATTGATCAAATCCAAGAATCAAAATTTGGAGATAGAGATGGGCAAATACGCAGTCTTAAGAGTGCCCTTTCTAAACCAGAGATTTCAATCATTGCAGAAATAAAAATGAAATCACCCAGTGAAGGTGAAATACTTCCCAATGCTGATCCAGTCCAAATTGCTAAAGAGTATGAATCGGCTGGCGCATCGGCGATTTCTGTATTGACGGATGAACAGTTTTTTGGTGGAAATTTGGATATTTTAACCGACGTTCGAAAAGCAGTGTCCATTCCCGTTATTCGTAAAGATTTCATTATTGACTCAAAACAAATTCCAGAAACGATTCATCATCAAGCTGATGCTTTTTTGCTCATTGCGGATGCCTTGGATCAAGATTCTTTGCAACAATTAATAAATGGTGGCAAAAAGGCCGGACTGGAATTTCTGGTAGAATATCACGCTGAAGAACATGCTGAATTTATTTTTGTTTTGAATCCGGAAATTGTGGGTATCAACTGTCGAAATTTGAAAACGATGACTACGGATTTATTTTATTTTGAAAAAATGATTCCATTCCTTCCAATCACTTCCATTAAAGTGGCCGAAAGTGGAATTCATACATCTGATGATCTAAAATATATATCTGATTTAGGATATGATGCGGCGCTCATTGGCACATCACTCATGAAGACCGGAAATCCGGGAAAAGCGTTGGAAACATTGATTAGGGAGATATTATGATTCCAACAAAAATTTGCGGTATTACCAATTTAGACGATGCAAAAGTGGCTGTAGAAAATGGAGCATCAGCGATTGGGTTTATTTTTTATGAAAAAAGCCCACGAGCTATTTCTATTGAAGAAGCAAAAATTATTTCAGATAATCTCACCCATGACATTTCCCGCATTGGTGTATTTGTGAATCATAATAAAGATTATATCCATGAAGCAATTACGGAAGTTCCATTAGATATGATTCAATTGCACGGGGATGAATCGCCCGACTTTTGTAATCAATTTGATGTGCCCATTTTGAAAGCATTACGCATTAAAAATGAAGCAAGTTTATCTATCATGGATCAATTTGATGTGGCTGGATTTTTGTTGGATACATTTTCTGATAATCAATATGGCGGAACGGGAGAAACGTTTGATTGGTCCATCTTAAACCGGAAATTTGAAACACCCATTATTCTTTCCGGCGGACTCAACCCTGAAAATATTTTAGATGCTATTGATGCTGTAAATCCATCTGGTATTGATGTAAATAGTGGCGTGGAATCTTCTCCGGGAATTAAGAATCACGTGAAAATAAAAAAACTTTTTAAACAACTCGAAAAATCATTCTCGAGTGTTCAAGTGTTTAAGTATTCACGTGTTCACGAACACATTAACACTCGAACACGATAACACTTAAACAAAATGAAAAACAAATTTAAAGATTACAATTTACCCGACGATCGGGGACACTTTGAGAAATTTGGTGGCAAGTTTGTCCCTGAATCGCTCATTCCGGCATTAGAAGAATTAGAACAATATTATGCAAAAGCAAAAACAGATAAATCATTTCAAATTGAATTGAATAACTTGCTTACACATTATTCCGGGCGGGAAACAGCCCTGTATTTTGCATCCCAAATTTCTGAAGAATTAGGATTCAAAGTTTGGCTTAAACGGGAAGATTTGAATCACACTGGTGCACATAAAATCAATAATGCTTTGGGGCAAATATTATTGGCACGACGCATGGGCAAAAAGCGCATAATTGCCGAAACGGGTGCAGGACAACATGGTGTTGCCACAGCAACCGTCGCCGCATTATTTGGTTTAGATTGTATCGTTTATATGGGCGAAGAAGATATTCGCCGGCAAAAATTAAATGTATTTCGAATGAATTTATTGGGCGCAGAAGTTCGCCCCGTTTCATCCGGAAGTATGACCTTGAAAGATGCAACCAATGAAGCAATTCGGGATTGGGTAACTAATGTGGAATCCACTTATTACTTAATTGGGTCCACAGTTGGTCCCCATCCTTACCCTATGTTGGTTCGAGATTTTCAATCGGTCATTGGCAAGGAAGCAAAAAAACAATTTGAAAATCAATCCGAGAATGCTTTACCCGATCGGCTGGTAGCATGTATTGGTGGTGGCTCAAATGCTATGGGTTTATTTTATCCATTTATTAAAGATGATGTAAAAATCGTAGGCGTTGAAGCGGCGGGAAAAGGGTTGGAAAGTGGTGAACACGCAGCCACCTTAACCAAAGGCGATTTTGGCGTTTTGCACGGCGCGGCATCTACACTTCTCCAGAATGAAGATGGGCAAGTCACACTCCCCCATTCCATTTCTGCAGGGTTAGATTATCCGGGGATTGGGCCGGAACACAGCTATTTAAATGAGACGGGTCGTGTGCAATATTTTTCTGCCACAGATCAAGAAGCGCTGGATGCCTTTCAATGGCTTTCGGAAAAAGAAGGCATTTTACCCGCTCTTGAATCGGCACATGCTTTAGCGTATTTACGACAAGAAAATAATGGAATTAAACAGGGTGAAAATGTTATCGTGTGTCTCTCTGGTCGTGGCGACAAGGATGTTCATACAGTGGCCGAAGCATTGGGGATCGAATTATGAATCGCATCCAAAAATTATTTTGCGAACCAAAAGAAAAACTCATTCCATTTATAACTGCGGGATATCCTACATTAGATTCCACTGTGGATTTAGTTTGCGGCATGGCGGAAGCTGGAGCAAATATGATTGAAATTGGCATTCCCTTTTCTGATCCACAAGCGGATGGTCCCGTTATTCAAGCTTCCAGCCAACAAGCGTTGGATAATGGTATGACACTGAACAAAATATTTGAACAAGTGACACAAATTCGGGAACGAACTGACGTTCCATTGGCGCTCATGGGCTATTACAATCCTATCTTAAAAATGGGACATGAAACATTTTTAAACAACTGCATTTCGTCCGGCGTGGATGGACTGATTTTGCCCGACTTACCTTTAGAAGAAGCAGAACCATTTTGTGCGTTGGCAAAATCAAAAGACATTTCACCTATCTTATTAGTGGCGCCAAACACACCCGATGAACGTATCAAAAAAATATCAGAATTGGCAGGTGATCTCATTTATGCAGTTAGTATATTGGGAATCACCGGAAATGATTTGGCGTCGAAAGATGCATTGGCAAAATATCTAAATCGTGTGCGAGAAAATAGTGTAACTCCATTTGTAGTCGGCTTTGGGATCAGTTCTCGTGAAGATGTGATTTGGTTTAATGAATATTCAGATGGAGCCGTTGTAGGTTCTGCCATCATTAAGAATATGGATGAAGGTCCGAATCCAGTAGAAACAACAAAACAATTAATTGAAGTATTAAAAGGAAGAAAATAATGACAATAGGAATCCAAGGTGGAAAAGGAAGTTTTTCCGAACAGGCCGCTCACGAGTTCGCCCATAACCATGGGATAGAAGGAGCGGAAATTGTGTATCAAATTTCGTCGGAGCATGTTTTGTCTGGTGTAGAAAAAGGCAAAACGGAATATGGTATTTTTGCAATGGAAAATGCCCAAGGTGGCGTGGTGATTGAAAGTGTGGAAGCGTTAGCAAAATATCGCTGCGAAATCATTGAAATGTTTCATATTCCTATTACGCAAAATTTATTGGGACTCGCAGGAACGCATGTGGGCGATGTGACTGAAATCCATTCTCACCAGCAAGCTCTTCGCCAATGTAAGGATTACTTGAGTGAACATTTTTGGACGCGTCCATTGGTTGAAGAAGATGACACAGCAGAAGCAGCTCGGAGATTATCGGAAGGCAAACTTCCTTCCACAGCTGGTGTCATTGCCAATAAAGCATGTGCGGATTTATACGGTTTGGAAATCCTTCAAGAGAGCATTCATGATTTAAAACATAATTTGACTCTATTTATTGGTATAAAGAAATTGGGTGATTCATGAATAGCGTTGGCATAATTGGATTTGGCCGATTCGGAAAAGTGTTGGCAAATATTTTACAAAAAGGATTCTCCATCAAAGCGTATGATCCGAATCAATCAGTCACTTTTCCAGGTGTCGAATTTGTTTCATCGGATGAATTATTAAAGGAAAAAACAATCTTTATCGCTGTTCCGATTCGACAGTTTGAAAAAGTCATTTCAGATATTTCACTAAATCTTTCAGAAGGAACAACCATCATTGATGTTTGCTCTGTAAAAAAGCATCCTGTGGAAATGATGGAAAAATATTTACCGAATAATGTAGGTATTATTGCAACCCATCCTATGTTTGGCCCAGATTCATTCATGTCGAATAATCGACTAAAAATGATGATGAATAATTCGAGAGATTCCCAAAAACAATTTAACTTCTGGAAAGGATTTTTCATGGATCAAGGTATTCAAGTATTGGAAATGACGCCAGATGAACACGACCGGATGGCAGCACAAACCCAAGGCGTGACTCATTTTCTTGGACGTATGTTGAAAGAGTTTGGGATTAAAAAAACATCTATAGACACACAAGGTTTCCGGGATCTTCTGGATTTGGTGGACCAAACTTGTAACGACACTTGGGAGCTTTACACCGATTTACAATTATACAATCCCTATACAAAAAATATGATTAAGAATTTGAAAGAATCAACGAACACCTTGGATAATCGCTTAAAGGAATTGCAATCATGACCCAATGGCAAACAGATAGTTGGAAAAATTTTACCATCAAACATTTACCTGATTATCCTGACCAAAAACATTTGGATGAAGTGGAAAAAACTTTGAATAATTTCCCACCTTTGGTTTTTGCAGGTGAAGTCCGTTCGCTAAAAAGAGCATTAGCAGATGTTACTGAAGGAAATGGATTTTTACTTCAAGGGGGTGATTGTGCCGAAAGTTTTTCAGAATTTCACGCTGATAATATTCGTGACACATTTCGCGTTATTCTACAAATGGCCGTGGTTTTAACATCTGGCGCAAATATGCCGGTGGTGAAAGTAGGACGTATGGCTGGTCAATTTGCCAAACCCCGATCCAGCCCTACCGAAACTATCGATGGTGTGGAACTTCCCAGTTATACTGGCGACATTATTAATGATATAAATTTTGATCCTGATAAGCGTCAACCCAATCCAGATCGTATGTTGAAAGCTTATTCTCAAGCAGCATCCACATTAAATTTACTCCGTGCTTTTGCCGATGGTGGATATGCAGATCTTCGCCATGTTCAATCGTGGAATATGGGCTTTGTCAAAAGTGGTCCACAGGGAGAACGGTATCGACATTTGGCGGATCAGATTCAGGAAAGTTTAAACTTCATGGAAGCTTTGGGAATCCATTCTACCAATACACCCCAACTTCGACGGGTTAAATATTTTACGAGTCATGAAGCACTTCTGCTTCCTTATGAAGAAGCGCTCACCCGAATCGATTCTACTTCAGGAAATATTTATAATACATCCGCTCATTTTGTTTGGATTGGAGATCGAACTCGCTTTTTGGATTCTGCCCATGTGGAATTTTGTCGTGGAATCAAAAATCCAATTGGAATTAAATGTGGTCCGACCATGAAACCGGATGAACTCATTGAATTATTAGACATTTTAAATCCCGGTGATGAAACGGGGCGAATCACACTTATTACTCGATTTGGGAATGATAAAATTGGTTCATATTTACCCAATCTGATTCGCAAAGTTCAAGAAGAAGGGCGAACCGTTATTTGGTCTTCAGATCCTATGCATGGAAATACCATTAAGAGCGGCAATGGAATTAAAACACGCCCATTTGATCGAATTTTAGACGAAGTTAAAAAGAATATTGAAATCCATAAATCTGAAGGAAGTCGCATGGGCGGAATCCATTTAGAAATGACAGGCCAAAATGTAACTGAATGCACGGGTGGTTCTGACGATGTAACTGAAGCTGATTTGACCGATAGGTATCGCACTCATTGCGACCCAAGACTCAATGCAAATCAAGCCATTGAACTGGCTTTTTTGATTGCGGATGAATTGAAGCAGAATGGTCATTAATATGGACGTGTCCATGACTTGGACATGTTTTTATTACGTGTCCACATATTACATTTTTGTGGACACGTTAAATATTTATGTGTAAATTAATACCATAACAGAGTCATAAAATAATGTCATTTCATCCTAAAAAACCTTTTAATGAATTACCAATTTTACCGCCGA
>JACNKN010000084.1 GCA_014382015.1 Fidelibacterota bacterium
ATGCTAAACCGGGGGAACTCACCTTTTTAGCACCATTCTTTCACGTCGCGGCAATTGGGCATAAATGACGACGAGTCAAAGTTAGGTGTAAAATTGAGTTCACGCCAAACTGAAAAATGTTCTTTTATACTTCTTGGTCAAGTTAATTGCAATTTGTAATTTGGTTATTGGCTGGTGGTGAATTGAAGGTGCAAATCCAAAAAGTTTTTTCGGTCTGATTTTAGACCCATTCAAAAAGTTATAAAAAATTTTCATCCTTCAGAAGATTAAATTCATTCATTCTGTAGAATTCTTCCTCGGCTGAAGGGCCGACTGCTTCCTTCCCTTCGTCTCCCATCCAAAATAACAATAACCCTTAGTTGGTAAATCTTTGGAGTTTTAATATGAAAAAAGAGATTTTTATCAGCGAAAGTATGGGGGAATCTCGCATAGCCATCGTTGAAGATGACACTCTTGTTGAAGTGTATGTCGAGAAGCAAGACCAGCAACGCATGGTCGGGAATATTTATAAAGGACAGGTAGAGAATGTCCTTCCCGGTATGCAGGCTGCCTTCGTTGATATCGGATATGACATCAACGCCTTCCTCCCTTTCTCTGAAATAGAAAATTCCGCATATTTAGCGGATGTTGATGATGAAGACCGTGAATCTTCTAAAAACCGTAAGAATAAAAACGGCAAAGGAAAACCTCGTCGAAAATATCAGGATAATATTGATGTTGATTTGAAATCCGGGCAAGATATATTTGTCCAGGTAATCAAAGAAGCATTCGCCGGAAAAGGCCCTAGGGTGACAACTGAAATAGCCCTCCCTGGGAGACTTTTGGTTTTAGTCCCCAATGCAAAATATATTGGTATATCCAAAAAAATATGGGATAAATACGAACGACGCAGACTAAAGAAAATAGTTTCCTCAATGAAAGAAAAAGGTATGGGTGTCATTGTCCGCACAGTGGCAGAAGGCAAAAGCGAAGAACTATTGAAAAATGATTTTTCCATTTTAGTGGAAAACTGGAAAAAATTGCAAAATAAAAGTGACCGTGCAAAAGGACCCTCTTTAATCTATGAAGATTTAGAAACTGCCTCCAGCATCATACGTGATTTGTTCACCCCTGACATCAATAAAATTGTCATTGATTCCAAAAAGCTATATCGCAAACTCCAAGGATATTTGGAGGAAGTTTCACCCAATATGGCCAATCGTTTGGAACATTATAAATTGAAACAGCCGCTTTTTGAAAGTATGGGAATCGAAAATGAGTTAGATAAATTGCTCCGGCCAAAAGTTTGGCTAAAAAGTGGTGCTTACCTCATTATAGAAAAAACTGAAGCCATGGTTGTTGTGGATGTGAATAGTGGTCGATTTGTGGGAAAGAAGAAGCATGAAGAAAATTCACTCAAAATAAATCTGGAAACATGCAAAGAAGTGGCTCGTCAACTCCGATTACGGGATTTATCCGGTCTTGTGGTTATTGATTTTATCGATATGCGTGAAGAATCCAATCGCCGAAAAATCTATTACGAACTTCGAAAAGAATTAAAAAAAGATCGGGCAAAAGTGGCTGTGTCTCCCATCTCAGAATTCGGATTATTGGAAATGACTCGTCAAAGAATCCGGTTAAGTTTGTTGGATTCTATGAGCGAAGAATGTCCCACTTGTCATGGTTCAGGACGCATTATGTCCCGAGAAACATTGATTACGCGAATTGACCATTGGCTGCGTCGGTATAAATCAAAGCATCGCAGTCTAAAACTGAGATTGGAACTTCATCCTACGATTGCTCATTTCATGAAAGATAATAAAAAGGCTCTCCGTGGCTTAATGTGGCAGAATTTTACTTACATTACAATTGAATCCAATCCGGATATAGCCCGGGATGAATTTCGCTTTTTAAATACTAAAAACGGACAATTAAAAGAAATAGAGCATGTAGGGGTTGAACACAAGGAAGTTTCAGCTTAGATTCCGCGGCTTTTTTGGAGTAAAAAATGATTGCAATCGTTAATATAGCAGGAAAACAATACCGCGTCGCAAAAGGTGACCAAATTAAAGTGGCACTTCTTGATACTGAAGCGGGAAAAAAGGTCAAATTTGAAAATGTCCTTTTAACGGATAATGGTAAAAAAGTTACCGTAGGTAAACCAACCGTAAAAGGTGTCTCCGTATCCGGTACAGTTCTGAACCATGGCCGAGACCAAAAAATTATTGTTTTTAAGAAAAAACGGCGGAAAGGCTATCGTCGTAAAAATGGACATCGTCAGAATTTCTCTTTGATTCAAATTGATACCATTTCTGCATCAGCATCAAAGAAAAAAGCGGCACCTAAAAAGGTGGCCGCCACAACGACAAAGACTGCGGCGAAGAAAAAAACAGCTACAGCTGAAAAGAAGGAAGATTAAATATGGCACATAAGAAAGGTGTAGGAAGCTCCAGAAATGGTCGTGATTCCAATTCAAAACGACTGGGCGTAAAAGTAGCGGATGGACAAAGCATCCTGGCTGGCGGCATCATTTTAAAACAGCGGGGAACGAAATTTCATCCGGGCGTAAATGTGCGCCGTGGCGGTGACGATACATTATTTGCCACTTCTGATGGTGTTGTACAATTTAAGCGGAAAGGCCGTGATCGTAAATTTGTGAGCGTTTTAATTAATAGCTAAATTATATTTCATTTCATCCTGTTAAAAACCCCGCGTCAGTTTAATGACGTGGGGTTTTTTTATGTTTGGAAGTGGATAATTGACTTAATTTCTAAGCGACTAAAAACTTGAATAAATCATAGGAAGGATTCAATATGTCAAAACCTAAAATTTCACTAATCGGCGGGGGCCAAATCGGTGGGAATCTTGCCCTGTTGGCTGCCCAAAAAGAATTGGGTGATATCGTTATTTTTGATATTCCTAAAGCAGAAGGAATGGTTAGGGGAAAAGCATTAGACCTTATGCAACTCCGCCCTCACGATGGATATGATTCCAATATAGCCGGCACTTCAGATTGGAATGATCTAAAAAACACTGATGTCTTCATCATCACAGCCGGGATTCCCAGAAAACCAGGTATGGATCGTGAAGATCTGCTGGGTATAAACCTAGGCATTATGAAAGATGTTGCCACCCATATTAAGGAACAGGCGCCCAATGCGTTTGTCATTGTAATCTCAAATCCATTGGATGCAATGGTCTACGCATTTCACAAAGTTTCTGGATTCAATAAAAATAAAGTGGTTGGAATGGCCGGTGCGTTGGATAGCGGTCGGTTCCGAACATTTATTGCCATGGAAACGGGTCTGTCTGTGCAGGATGTTACTTGTATGGTATTAGGGGGTCATGGCGATACAATGGTTCCCATCACCCGATTAGCTACAGTGGGCGGCGTTCCTGTTACAGATCTAATTTCACCTGAACGATTAAACGAAATCGAAGATCGTACACGCGTTGCCGGAGGTGAAATTGTGAAACTTTTCGGAAACGGATCCGCATTTTATGCACCTGCTCAATCGGCTATTGAAATGGCAGAATCCTATCTCAGGGATAAAAAACGCGTCATTCCCTGCGCGTCACTTTGCGAAGGCGAGTTTGGGGTGGATGGCTATTTTATTGGTGTGCCATCTGTGATCGGTGCCGGTGGTGTTGAAAAAATCCTGGAATTCAACCTAACAGATGATGAAAAATCCGGGTTAAATAAAACATTGGATGCTGTGAAGAAAACCGTCTCCGAGACTGGTTTATAATCTTCATTATCCACCAGCATTAGGTGGAAAATATATTCAATAAAAGCAAAAGCCCGTTGGTCAATAATCAGCGGGCTTTTTCATATCCATTAATATTTATAATTATATGACAACTTTTTTAAATAAGCCGTGTCATACCCCGTGTGACCAAACTAAATCTTGAAGAACGATATCAGACAATTAATACAATTAGCCCAAGCTGGAGATTCGGAAGCATTCCATCAGCTTGTGGCTTTACACGATGAGAAAATAATGACATTGGCTTTCCAACTCACTCAAAATAAAACAGATGCAGAGGATCTCTACCAGGAGGTATTTATTAAGGCATATAAAAATTTATCAAAATTTCGTTTTCAGAGTGCATTCTATACCTGGCTTTACAGAATTACGGTGAATACCTTTTATAATTTGAAACGGTCACAAAACAAGATGCCCATTCAAGAATCAATGGAAGATGGGTCAGATCCCCTATTAAATATTTCTGAAGAATCAAATGATTCTCCTGACCGAAATGAAATTATCATTGCAGTTAAAACGGCTGCAGAAAAACTCCCTCATAAACAGCGGACTGCATTTTTACTCAAACATATGCAAAACTTAAAAATTCGTGAAATTTCCGGAATTATGGGTATTGGCGAAGGAACTGTCAAAAAATACCTGTTCCGGGCCATGGAAAAACTCAGAATTGAACTAAAGGATTATCGATATGCCTGATATTTCAACTAAACTTAAAGAACAGGCCACCCTATATACGATGGATGCCATGACGGAAAAAGAACGCTACCAGTTCGAATCCTCCATGACGGCCGATGATGCATTAAAGCGCTATGTTAATGAATTAAAACATACCCTGTCTCTAACAACAAAATCTTTTGATTACAAACCATCGGAAGAAAAATTACAAGGTCAACGCAATCTATTAAGGGCACGGATTAGTCAATTGGGTTCGGCCAAATCATCTATACCATTTTTAGAAAAAATAGGTCAATTATTTGACACTGTCATTTCTCCCCGTCAACCAGCCTGGGCTGTTGTTTCTTATGTGGTGATTGCTTTTGTTGCGGGTCGATTTCTATCAGTCAGTCCCAATCCGATTGTTACTACTAATAATGGATTTTCATCTGCCGACATTTTAGGACTTATTCATGAAGGTGCTCTTTCAAATGTTCAGTTTGAAAAATCAGATGGTGAGAATATCCGCCTGGCCGTGGAAACAAAACAAAATGTAGATGTTACAGGCGGCACCAACGATGAAATAATCCAGCAAATACTATATTATTTATTACTCAATGATGCGAACCCGGGCAAGAGACTCCAAGCCGTGAGTCTCTTAAAAACTGTGCCGGCTCATGATAACAAAAAACTTGTCCTCATTTCATCCATTTTATCGGAAACCAACACGGGCGTACGCTTAAGAGCTCTGGATTTATTATCCCAATTTGAAACAGACAAAACCATTCGGGATGCCTGTTTAAAGATTTTACTGGAAGATCAAAATGAAGCTGTTCGGATGGGGGCCCTATCTATCTTGGCCAATAGTCCATCAGCCGATATTGTACCGGCCCTTCGATTGGTAAGTCTTATGGACCAAAATGAATATATTCGCGAACGGGCAGTAGAAGTAATGGCTGACATCAGTTATTTAGCGGAAGATCAAGCATTAGAGGTAATTCAATGAAATATTTTATTCCATTATTATTCATCGTCTCTGCTCATACCCAAAACTTGTATGAGTCATTCGAAACGTTTGATAAAGATTCAAAAAATTGGTATGTGGCTAAAACGACATACGAATTTGATGTGAGTAAAGCAGAAGAAAATAATCGGGTGGTGGAATTCAGCAATGTGGTCGGTGACATTTCTGTTGAAGGAAAACCAACATCAACTGTTACGATTATTGAAAAAATAAAAATACGATCCAAAACAAAATCATATGCACAAGAAATTTTTCAATCCAGCAAGGCTGAGGTGTCTAAATCTGGATTGGGACATATCCAATTTAAGATGGATAAAAAGTTTCGTTCCCGCTATAAGGTTTACTATGATTATGATATTGTTGTCCCCAACCATTATAACTTGAGTCTGCGCACCTCCGGTGGAGATGTAGAAGTGTTTTATCTAACCGGAGAAGCTTTTCTCAAAACAAGTGGCGGTGATATAGATGTGACTACATTAACCGGACGCCTCACTGCCAAAACATCCGGCGGTGATTTAACCCTGGAAAAAGTAAAAGGTGTGGCCAATATCCGTACCTCCGGCGGCGATATCGAAATCAGTGATTGTATTGGAAAACTGGAGGGGACTACCTCCGGCGGTGATGTAGATGTTTCTTTCTGCCAGGCCGAAGTTGATATGCATACCAGCGGTGGAAATATTGACTTTAAAGATATTACAGGCAAAAATATTTACGGCAGAACTTCCGGCGGAAATATCGAAGTTGAAGACGTAAAAGGTGATGTAGAAGTTTATACCTCCGGCGGGAACATAGAAGTGGTAAACCTGGACGGCCATTTAGAATGTGAAACATCTGGAGGCCATATTGATCTTGAACGCGTCCAGGGCAATATTGATGTGAAAACCAGCGGCGGAACCATAAAAGGGGACCGCATCCACGGGAAAATTTATGCACGAACCAGCGGTGGATCCGTTAAAATTGAAAAGATTTGGGATCAATCATTAAAAAATCATGACATTAACTTGAGGACCAGCGATGGAAGTATCGAATTAATCCTACCGGAAGATTTTCCTGCTTCTTTTGATGCGTTTGTTGATAACCCTCGATCCACCAGTGTCATTGATTCTGAATTTCCAATCCAAATTCGTTTGAATGATGGAGACGTTATTGCCACGGGCGACATAAACGGGGGAACGTTTATTGTGAAACTGAAATCACGCCGTGGTTCAATTACTATAGAAAAGGATTAAGTCATGAAATATTTATTATCATTGATCATTATTTTGAACTTGGGATTTTCTCAGGACACGGATGATGTTGGAGAAGTTGTAGAAGATGTTGTTGAAGCTGTTGCAGACGGTGTTGAAGCTGCGGTAGAAGGAATTGCAGATGGCGTTGATGCAGCTGTTGATGCTATTCAAGATCTCACCGATGATGTGGAACCAATGGAGCCAATCGCTCCTTTAGAACCAATGGAGCCAATCGCTCCTTTAGAACCAATGGCACCAATTGAACCGATCTTTCAGGAAACCGATCAGCAAGAGAATGAAGATGAAAAGGTTGAAGAAGAAGACCAGGAAAAAGATGATTTATCTTTTGACGAATTTACTTTTCGTGAAGATGTAGTGATTGACTCAGGTGAGGTGTCTGAAACTAATATACGTATTATCGGTGGCGACTTGACTGTATTTGGTACCGTCAATGGAAAAATAACCTTATTTGGTGGTGATGCTGCTTTAAAAAATGGCAGTGTGCTGAATGGTGAAATAATTACTATCGGCGGTAATGTATATCGTGAACCGACAAGTACAGTTAATGGTAAAATTATCGAGAACAATCTGTCGGAAGGATTGATTTACCGAGAAACGGACAAAGAAGATGCCATTCAGGGAACGACTGAATTTGGTTTAGACCGTAAATCTGATCGTTCCCATCAGAGTTGGATACATTCCAAACGCCGCGTCCTTCAGTATAATAGAAATGAAGGCCTATTGCTTACGCCTTTTAATGAACGATGGGATCGCCATTCAAAATCAAATTTTAGACTTAATTGGTCTGCCGGCGTTCGCTGGCGAAAAGGATTTGCTCCTGATTATGCCGGTCGTGCTACTTTTGAAAAAAACTTTTTTGAAAATCAGAATTTAGTCCTTTATACCAGTTTATTTAAAGAAGCGCGAACTGATGATGGATACCGCCTACCGCAACAAGAAAACGATTGGGCCAGTTTTCTGGCTCGTCAAGACTTTTATGACCGTTGGGAAGAGCAAGGATGGGAAATGGGGGGTGGATTAAATCTATTTAGAAATATTAGAATCAAGGGCCGGGTGGTATCAGCAGAACAGGATTCACTCCCGGTTTGGAATATGTACAGTGTATTCGAAAAAAAGCGGTTGCTTCGTCCCAATCTTGTTTTGGATCCATCCTCTGTCAACTATTCTGAAATTTCCATAATGGGTAAATCCACCCATTATTCTCCCTTGAGTACGGGGTTAGCCGTATTTTTGCAATCTGAATTCATTCAGGCTGATGGAGATTCTTCCACTGTCTTTAAAATGGATTATGGAAAAGCCATCCAGCGAAACCTGGCATTGATTGTATTCAATTGGGAATTTTCTGAAGGACTTGTTTTTCGTTCCCGACTCATGGTGGGATCCGCCGGTGAAGCGCTATCTTCTCATCGAATGTTCACTGTGGGAGGGCTTGGCTCTATTGCAGCTCAACCCTTTAAGCTTCAACAAGGGAATCAAATGGCTCAGTTAAATCTGGCATTATTTTTAACGCCCACTTTTACCGACGGCGATTGGTTGATTTCATTTTTTGTTGACGGCGGACGCGCCTGGACAGGCAGTTCCTGGGACTCGGGCTGGATATCAGACAATCCAAAATTAGGCATATCTTCAGCCGGAATCGGGCTTGGCAATGGCGATCTTGATGATGACCTTGATGTAATGGTAAATATTGCAAAACCGTTGGACCATGACGGACCGATCGAAACAACCTTACGTTTTAACTTTTCCTTTTAACATGAAAAAAACACATTATTTACCAGCGATTATTTTTCTTTCTCTTGGAATGGCACAGGGTCCATCCACTCCCCTATTTCAACAAGATAAAGGGCGCGACGAGAATGGGAAATGGGTCCGGGACTATTATAAATATACCGTGGGCGATATTGAACAATTGGAAGTGGACATTAATTATGGTATTGGGGAACTCCAGCTGGATGCAAACCTGAAACCCAAATTAATCAGTGGAGCAATATTTTACTATCCTTCCAGGGTTGAACCAGAGATTGAATATACTGAACGGGGCGGGCGTGGGAATTTAAGTATCAGAACACATCACGAGAAAAAAATTGATTTCGGTATTGATGATCGAAAGATAGGATGGGAGTTAACCACGTATGAAAATGAATTACAATTCTCTATACCTTCAGGTATTCCCACCATACTCGATATGGATTTTGGTCTGGGATCAGCTAATTTAGATTTTACCGATTTAACATTATCCCGGGTTAAGATTGACTGTGGTATGGGAGAAATGAATGTGGAAATGAATAAACCCAATCCTATCGTATGTGATTTTCTAAAAATTGACACAGGATTGGGTTCATTTGAAGCGGAAGGTTTGGGGAATATTAATGCGCGTGAAGTAGATATTGAAGTGGGTATGGGTTCGGCAGATATCGATTACCGTGGTCATTTTACTCAGGATGTTGAAATTGATATTGAAGTAGGCATGGGGTCACTTGAACTCATTCTGCCGGAAAATGTAAATGTGAAGGCAAAGATTCATCACAATTTTCTATCCAGTGTTGATATGGATGATTTAATCAAAAAAGGCAATTATTATTTGACCCAGGATTGGGAATCGGACCGGCCGACAGTTACACTTGATATTAGCGTTGGGCTGGGATCTGTTGACATCAATTTAAGAAATTAAAATAAGGAGATTAAAAAAATGAAATATCCAAAATCAATACCCATTCTTTTAGCAATTCTATTTATCTCAAATGGTGCATTTGCAGAAAATAGAATCCATGCAAAAATGATCATAAAGGCGATAAATGATGGACAGTCAATTCACTATGAAAATACAATAATCGAAGGAAACCTGAATTTTATTAATCTGGAAAATAAAAAACAAATTTCAGGTAAATTATTTGGGAATGATGAGTATTTATGTAAAGTAACGGTCCCCATTGAATTTACTAATTGTACCTTTACAGGAGATGTGGTTGCTTATTTTAGTGATGAATTTTCTAAAGATGTCATTAATGTAGAATTTAGAGAAAATGTCATTTTTAACGATTGTACTTTTGAAGAGGAAACCCTTTTCAAATATTCAACATTTTATAAATCTTCTGACTTTATAAATAATGTATTTGAAGAAAAAGCTCTATTTAAATATAGCAAATTCAAGTATGCTGCTGAATTTGACAATAACCGATTTAAAGATAATGCCAATTTTAAATACGCATCTTTTAAGAGAAGTTCAAATTTTAGTCATAGCAGTTTTAAAAGGTATGCAGATTTTAAATATTCAAATTTTAAAGATGCTGTTGATTTCTCCGATTCAATATTCAATCATGACGCCAACTTCAAATACACCAAATTTCCCAGAGGGGTGGATTTTGAGAATACGATTTTTAAGGACGATGCTAATTTTAAATACACCAAATTTTATGAACCCATTAATCTAAAAGGTACAGATTTCCAAAGCGATACCAATATCAAATATGCCAAAATAAATGGAAAAAACTTCACAAATTATTTGCTGAAGAAAAAAATGAATTAATAAGATAGAATGAGCTTTGCGGAAGTTCTAAACTTCCGAAAAATGTAATGATATATTAACTATCGATGTAAATATCCCCCTCCTGTATTTCTACAGAAAACGATTTTACTTTAATTTTTGGATTGGCAATGGCGCATGCCTTTTCAACATGAAACTCCCATAAATGAAATTTGCATTGAATTATTTGATCTGAAATATTCCCATCTGCTAAGGATGCCCCTCTATGGGGACAGCGGTTATCCCAAGCATGAATTTTTCCTTTTATATTAAATAATGCGACTGGAATATCATTTGCCATCACCACCTTACTTCCTCCATCTGGCACTTCTGAAAGCTTTGCGACCTTTATCATTCAACCAGAGCTAAGACTTCGGCTACCAATTTTTCAATTCCTTCCGCTGCTTCCTTAATTGATTTTGCCTCCATATAAGCAGGTGTGGTAATGATCTTCTTTTCCTTGTCAATAATCATTTCCGTCACAGGGCATACAACATGTACACTACCCATAGCCTGTATATCACCGGCCGTTGTTTTATCCGAACCAATTGTCATGTTGGCTGATTCATCCTGTTCACCCAAAATTTTGGCCATCATAGCCGGTGCAATACAAATAGCCCCAATAGGTTTTTGCAAAAGATGGACTTCTGATACCAAACGATATACATCGGGATTAATGGAACAATCAGCACCAGACATTGCATAATCACTTAAATTTTTTGCCACGCCAAACCCGCCGGGAATTATCAATGCATCAATATCATGGCCCGTTACTTCTGCCATGTCCTTAATCTCCCCTCGGGCAATCCTGGATGACTCTACAAGCACATTTCGGAATTCGTCCATTTCCTGCCCGGTATAATGGTTCACCACATGCATTTGGTCAATGTTGGGTGCCATGAGAATCATTTCGACTCCCGCACGATCTAAAGCCAGCATTGTGATGACTGTTTCATGAATTTCAGACCCATCATTCACCCCACACCCCGATAATAAAACACCTATTTTTTTCATTTTAAACCCCTTTATTTAATCACAAAGGCGCGAAGGACGCAATGTAATAGATTATTACCTATTTTATTCACTTAGCGACTCTGCAATTTTGCGTTCATTTTCTTTTATATTTCTGATTAACCCTGAAAATTTGGTCCGTTTTGCTGCAGATCCTTTAAACAATTTACGAAATCCGACTTCATCCATTTTAGTCCAATCTTCATTAGACCATTCTAAAAATTCCTGACGAGGTTGAAAAGATGATTCAGTGGATATTTGGCTGAATTTTTGATTCCAGGGACAAACTTCTTGGCAAATATCACATCCATAAATCCAGCCATTTAAATTTTCACCTTCACTAAAGTCACCACGATATTCAATGGATTGATATGAAATGCATTTTTTTGAATCCATGGTGTATTCACCCAACGCATAGGTGGGGCAAGCATCAATACATGCGGTACAAGACCCACAAAGATCTTCATTGAATCCACTATCATACTCCAACTCAATATCTAATAGAAGTTCACCTAAAAAAAGCCAACTACCATAATCTCTGGAAATTAAATTGGTATGTTTCCCCTGCCAACCTATTCCTGCCTTTTGTGCCCATACTTTATCCATGATGGGAGCCGTATCAACACAAACAAGTCCTTTCATTTTCGGATTATCTTCTTTCAACCATGTCAATAAATGAAACAATTTATTCTTCATTAAATTATGATAATCATCTCCCCATGCATAATTACTGAATTTGAAATCAGCATTAATATCTAATTGATCTTTTCCTACAAAATAATTTATTCCGACACTTATTACCGACTTCGCTTCTGGAAAATAGGTATGAATATCTCCCCGCTCATCCTTTCGCTTTACAATCCATTCCATGGTGGCGTGGTTACCTATATTTAGCCATTGGTCCAGATTCCTTTTCGCATCCGGTGTAGGTTCCGCTTTCGCAATACCTACTTTTTGGAACCCCAATCCCTTCGCTTTTGATTTGATTGATTCTGAAAGAGAATTTCTCATCATAGAATTTAGCGACGGCCTTTGCCACAAAAAGCGCAAAATTCACAAAATATAAATAACAAGAGCGTCTCAATAAAATTTCAATATTTTTTGTAATTTAATTTTCTCTTCGTGCACTTTGTGGCCAATTGATTTGTAAACCAAATTACCACATCCCACCAAAAATGGGATGTAAATTTTAGTGACTTATGAGTGAATTACATCCAAAGTTAATCGAATGGAAAACTAACGGTGAAATGAAACCCGTCTTGTCCGGATCATTCGAAGTATTTTGTCGGCAAATTGGAAATCCAAATGCTGATTCTGAACATACGGCCCTTATTCTCCATGGATTCCCTGAGTCATCTTTTTCTTATCATTCAGTTATTGAAGGATTAAAAACTTTTTTTGATCGCATTATTCTTTTTGACTTTTTGGGCTTTGGCCAAAGTGACAAACCAATCAAACATCATTATAATATTATTGAGCAAGCGCAAATTGCCTTGAATGTTTGGCAGTCTTATGGTGTAAAAGGAGGACATTTAATTGCCCATGATATGGGTGATAGTGTTGCAGCTGAATTGATTACATTATCTAATAATAAAAAAACCGGAGATGGGTTTAGGAATGATTTACAGTCCGTTACTTTTACCAATGGCGGTATGGTAATCGAACTTGCCCAACTTCGAATTCTCCAAAAATTAATGCTGAATCCAATACTGGGGCCCCTACTTTCAAAACTATCCAGATATAAGGTGTTTAAACAGCAAGTATTTAGCGCCAATGGTAATAAATCTCTGGCTGAATCCGACATTGAAATAATGTGGTTAGCATTTCGAAGTGGGAATGGAAATAAGATAGGCCACAAACTTATCCAATACATAAATGACCGATATAGATATCAAAATAGCCGATGGCTTCCGGCGCTAAAAGAAACAACAATTCCGATTCATTTATGCTGGGGTGAGTTGGACGCTGTTGCGCCAATAGCCATTGCTGAAAAATTAATGAAGGATATTTGCCCAAAAGCAACTTTTACTCGAATGGACAACACCGGTCACTTCTGCCAAATGGATAATCCGGATAAATGGATCGAAAGTGTTTTAAATTATTATCGAGTGAATTAACCTTTGCCCATTAATATTTTTTCTGTCCATAAAATACCGATGATTGTTTTTACATCGGTGATTTTTCCATTCCAAACCCATTCCAATGCTGTATCCAAAGGAGTCGGAAGCAATTCCAGAAATTCGTCTTGATCTAAATTATGTTCTGTTTGAATTAAATTTTCGGCCAGATACATCCACATTTTTTCATTTGTAAAACCAATAGCGGGATGAATGTTTGTCAAAAAAGTTAATTTATTTGTTCGATACCCTGTTTCCTCTTCCAATTCACGATAGGCACAATCAATTGGTTTTTCGCCTTCATCCAGTTTACCGGCGGGAATTTCAATAAACTCCTCTCCTGGGCCATAGCGAAATTGACGAATCAAACAAATTTTTCCATCAGGTAAAACAGGAATTATACATACGGCGCCGGGGTGATCAATCCATTCTCGTGTGCTGGTTTTTCCGTTGGGTAACATAACTTTGTCAAAGTATAAGTCCAGATACCGGCCCGAGAATACTTTCTCTGAAGTAATTTTAGTTTCTTTTAAATCTGACAAAGAATAAATTTAATTATTGATATTCTTTAAGAAGAATTCTGGCTTTTTTTATCTGTTCCCAATCGGCGAGAGATTCCACCTTTGTGGGCGTCATATTGACGACTTCTTCTAAGAGAGAAGTTGCTGAACTTTTTTCTTTATTTTTATAAAGCGCCTGAGCCAAATATACTTTTTGTACCGGCTTTCCTTCCCCAGTTTCATTTGCTTTCTTTAGCCATTTTATGGCTTCATCATTATCAGGCCAGGAAAGGAAAAATGGTATGTAAGGTGATTTATAATGGACAGCCCCCAACATAAAATAACCACCCCCATCTTCATAGCTTGGGTCTAATTCAATGATTTTGAGCGCATGATCTTTCATTTGATCTGCCACTCCTTCCTTTGCGGCTGTCAAAATCCCGTACACTTCTGCCCAACTCCCCAGATTCGATAAGTACCAATAATGCAGTCCAACTGAATTGGGGTATTGGTTTAAATATTCTAATGCTAATTCCTTCGCGCTATTATAAATCACCTTTTGCTCATCTTCAGATTTGGCAACATACTTTCCTTTAAAATAATAGGATTTTAATAATCCCACCACAGCGTCGATTTCACTTTCTCCCATTGCGGCTTGAAAGGATCCTATGGCTTCATCAATCGCTTTTGCCTGAGCCCGGTCTTCTATACTACCTTCGGCCCTGCGATCGTAAGCAGCCCTTCCTTTTTCCAGATTGGACTGGCCAAACAGTACGCCAATCCATACAAATAAAAAAAGCCCATATTTAACCATTAAAAATATTCGATATAGGTAATTTTTAATTCACGTTGGAAATAATCTACTTTTTCATCATCAAAAAGTAGATTATTAAAATCCAATTCAATATGTAAGCGCTCAACAAATGTCCAGCGAATGGCAGCATTTAAATAACCACCTCTACTAACAGACATACTTTTTGCCGTCATGTCATTTTCATTAAGGGCCGCATTATATTCCAACAATAATGATAACTCCGGGTTGAATTCCATATCGAATCCAAAGAAATAATTTATATCCTTGTCACCGTCATTTACTTCTGCAAAATTATAATTGGTACCCATATGAACACCAAGGTTTCCCAATGGCGTTACCCAATTTTTACTGGCAGCCATGTATAATCCCATGGCTTTCACATCATAACGCATGAGTGAATCGGCGGAATTAAAATTCCCCATCCCTTGGGTATCGAGCCCCAATGAAATTCCCGGAACAGATTCAGTCTCATCAATGAGACGATATTTTAGGTTTGCCTCAGGACGGGGATACCAAATCAGGCTGTCATCACCAATCAAATTGGCTGATCCAAAAGATAGTCCAAATTGAAAGCGGTCGGTAATGCCGACGCTGAGAGAAGATGTGAGTCCACCCCCTTTTTGGACGCGCATCTGCATGGCATAACTACCGCGGACGAGCGTTCCTGCAGAAGGAACAGTTACCAATGTGGACGGTGGAGGATAGGATTGGGCCCATCCTAATGCTGTAAGTAGCAATGCACCAATGGTGCAAAATTTAAAAAACTTCATTTAATCCTCTATTTTGAATGGTATGTGATTATAGAGTTGTTAATTTACTTCTCATTCTTACCATAAATCAACTATCGGAGAGAACAGGAGAACAGGACACCCCACGATATTGTATAGGTCAAATCTAAATGTAAGCCCGGTAAAATCCCAAGATCTGAATGTTTTTTATCTATGTAAATCAGGCACCTAAAAAACGGTCTGTTCTCACAAAAGGCCAATGTTCCCTGATTGTTGTTATTTCAAAAGAATCATTTTCCTGTTTTCTGTAAACACTTGGCTACTCTCTTGTGATTTAGCAATGAGTTTATAAATGTAAATCCCCGACGGCACGGAATACCCATGTAAGTCTTTACCGTTCCAAGTGACCTGTTTGTGTCCTGCCTCTTCTATTTGTGACACCCAACTAAAGATTTGATTCCCCAGAAGATTATAAACGGTCAATGAGATGGCACTTGCCTCCGGCAGGTCAAATTGAATTGTAGTTTCAGGATTATAGGGGTTTGGGTGATTTTGGGAGAGGTTAAAAGTCTCAGGGACGCCGCCCCTATATTCCGCTATACCTTGGCGGAAAAAACTACCGCTTCCCATGCGATACACGTAGAATGTAGCATCTATATAATATGTGCCTACATGAATTGTTACCCTTAGGGTAAAGGACACAAAACCCATGGTAACTGATTGGGTCTGCCCTGATCCCAACGGATACCAAAGGGTCGACCCGTCATCTTTCTTATCCCAAGCATAATTGACTGAACTATTACCGACATTTACTACATCCGCACTCCAAGTTCCTATATTCCCTTCCATCAAGTCTCCCGGACCGTTAATAGTGACTCGTATGGGAATCAGTCCATCAAGTTGGGTTACACCTGTATTATCCGGATCAAGCCAATCTTTTAATCTTCTTCTTGGATCAGTACCATTGTCCCATGACACACTAAATTTTCCATAATTTGCTATATCATTCGGAGGGTCACTACAGTTCGGATTTAGGCAAGAAAAGGCTCCTAATAATTGACCTATTACTCTGTGATTACTGTCATATAATGGCGATCCCGAGGATCCACTCTCTGTAATTGAATGTCCATTAGCAGTTGACTGCCAGTTTATTTTCCAGAAGGAAGAACTGCCCAATATACAATCTGACGTAGCTGGGATTATGTTGTGTGTTCCTATCTTTTTTATATCACCTACTGGATGATGAATTCCTACGCCACCTTGACCCGGGTTATTTTGGTCCCACCCATTAAAATAAAGTTGAATTTCAGGGGTAATATCCTTCGGATTTTCTGTTAATTTCAAGAGTGCAAAATCTGAGCCATTGCCGTAGCTTTTATTTGCCATAACAGTTGCACCAGAAGTTGATCGCGGTATGAAATCAATTCCATCGCTACAATCGGGACTTTCATAGTTCCAATAGAAAGACCAATTAGATAGATCAGGGTTATTAATTGCATCATATATAGTCCCTCCTATATCCTGCATATCTAAACAATGGTTTGCTGTTAAAAGGTAGGGCATGCCATCTAATCGAGTGTTATTTATTAAACTGCCCGTGCACCAACGTGTACCGCCTGCCAAAATTAGAGCAACAGATTTCTTCTCATCTTGCCAATTATTGCCCTCAGGACTACAATTTATATTCACTTGACAACCACCTGACTCACCATAATCTCCTAATGATTCAAAAGGACTTAGTATATCAATATATCTATAGCCATGGATGACCCAAGATATTGAAATTTTTCCTTCTCCTTTTACTTCCTTGGGTTCAAAATACTCAAGCATTATTCTTTCCCCATAAACAAGGCCAGTACCGAATTTTCCTGGATTATCTTTACTCCCTTTGTTATTCCTTTTATTAAATCCACATATGATGTGTCTTTTTTGCATTGTATATATAAAGTTGTCCTTTTCCCGGTAAATAAAATTCATCATACAATAAATTAATTGATTTGGCTGCAGGACAATGAATCTCGAGTTGCCAAAGTCTATCCCCATTTTCAAGCTCAATCCATTCACCACTGTTGGATAAATCTAAATCAACTTTAAAAGGAAAACCAAATCTTGGCGGTATTCCATTTGCCTCATCTTCTTTGTCTTCCGTCTGAATTTTTTGTAAATCTATTGGAGGTAGGTCTATTTTGTCTATCTTGTTTTTAACAGTCCTTATTGCTACAATCTGTTTTTCAAAACTATAGGGTTTCCCGCCAATGTTTATTTGAGCGTTTATGCCTACGCCCGAGAGACAGATTAGAAAAAATAAGGTGAGCTTTTTCATTTTTAGTTTCCTTTGTTTTTTTTAAATGCCATGACTTCAGATGATTGATTAAAAAAAATAAAAAGCGTTGAATCCTCAATAAAGATATAATCTGTACTGCGGGCGGCTTCTATAAATTTCATTGTCCATTTAAACTCATTAAGCTCGGTAATAGAATGGTCAAGTCCAAAATGTTCTGTAAAATGAGTCAAGCGGGCACGATCTCCTGATTT
>JACNKN010000058.1:0-1163 GCA_014382015.1 Fidelibacterota bacterium
ACAATGGGGTCTGGCTACCAAGCAGTTATTGCGAATGGCGGGACCAATATCTGGGGAGACCATATGGTCTTTATCGAATCAGAATCGGAGCATAGTTCAGCTTCTGCGTGTGAAGGCTATGCTTTGGCAGGGGGGCGTGTCACCAATTTTACATCCGGCCAGGGATTGGTTTTGATGAAAGAAGTTTTATATACGATATCTGGTAAACGGCTTCCAGTTGTATTTCACATTGGGGCACGTGCGCTCACCTCCCATTCTTTAAATGTCCACGCAGGGCATGATGATGTTATGGCTGTAACGGATACAGGTTGGGGGATGGTTTTTGGGAGGAATGCACAAGAAGCAGGAGACTTGGCCCTTATTTCACGGCGGGTGGCTGAGGATACACATACGCCATTCTTCAATATTATGGATGGATTTTTAACCACGCATACGATTGAAAATGTAAGATTACATGAACCGGAAATGATGGATGAATTTGTGGGTAAACCTCAGGATAAACTGGTGAATATGATGGATCCTTATCACCCGGTTATGTCCGGGGTTGTTCAGAATCAGGACTCATATATGAAAGGGAAAATCGCTCAAAGGATTTACACGGATGAAATAGAACAATCCCTCATTGATGCAATGAAAGATTTCGAAGAATTAACCGGTCGAGCTTATGGGTTAATCTCAGAATATAAAATGGAAGATGCTGAATATGCGATTGTGGGTATGGGATCAATGATTGAGACTGCAGAATCTGCAGTAGATTACATCCGGACAGAAAAAAACATTAAAGTGGGTATTATTCATGTGACTTCATTTCGGCCATTTCCCGGAGAACAGATTGTAAAATCTCTAAAAAATGTACATGCATTTTCTGTGCTGGAAAGGATGGATAATCCTCTAGCTGAGAGTAACCCACTCACCATGGAGATTAAATCCGCATTTGCAGATAATCTGCAACCGGACGAAAATGGGAAAATCAGGGTACCAAAAATTTATTCAGGGTCAGCCGGATTAGGTTCTAGAGATGTCCGCCCGGATGATATCATGGCAGTCATCGAAAATATGATAAAAGATGATAAGAAATATTTTGCAATCGGCATTCAACATGACCTGGCAATAGATGCAGGTGAATCAACAGATATAAGATGTGATGGTACATTTTCTATGCG
>JACNKN010000058.1:1570-3461 GCA_014382015.1 Fidelibacterota bacterium
ATCAAAGTATTAGCATTGGATACGGTAAAAATTGCAAAAGAAGTTTCTTCAAGACCTGATCTAATCCAAAGGATGCAAGGTATTGTGTTGCTGGGAATATTTTTAAAAGCGACACCATTCTTGGAACGATCCGATATTAGTGAAGATGATTTAATGGATGGCGTTGAAAAATCCCTGAGAAAATATTTTGGAAAGCGAGGAGAACAAGTTGTACAAGACAATTTGAATGCAGTTAAACGTGGATTTAATGAAGTTTTTGAAGTTAAACAAGAAAATACTGAGGAAGTTGCAGCATGAGTGTTCAAGTTTCAGAATTAAATAAAAAAACAGCTTTCAATATATTAGATGTAGCGGATTTTAATGATAGGATTGTGGGTGCTTATAATGATGGTACTGCCGAAGAGGGTCTTCCTGCAGATGAGTCAGTTGCAAGAAGTTTGATCCCCGCAGGTACTGGCGCCTTACGGGATTTTAGTTATATCGCACCAGACATTCCCGAATTCATATCAGATAATTGTGTCGCCTGTATGGAATGTGTTACCCAATGTCCTGATACGGCAATTCTTGGAAAAGCAATTCCTGAATCTCAACTGAGTGAAACGATTGATAAATTGGAATCGGGGGATATAAAAGGTTGGATTTCGGACCAATGGGCAGATACAAATAAATTTTCGAAAGTCCCGGCTAAGCAGGGAAAAGAACCGGCAAGATTTGGCATTTTTATTGACCCAACAAAATGTAAAGGATGTGCAGAATGTGTAGATGCTTGTGGTGACCATGAGGCATTAACCATGATTACCAAAGTGGATAATACAATTCCAACTTACCAAGGTGCCTTTGACTTTTTTAATGAATTGGGTGACACACCATCAGAATATATTAATGAACGTGTATTGGTTGATATGATGCTTGCCAGCGATTCCATGCTGTACACGGGTGGTGCCGGATCTTGCATGGGATGTGGAGAAGGAACAGCCCTTAGAATGATGTTGGCTGCCACAGGTTTTGTATATGGAAAAGAAAGCATCGGTTTGGTTGCGGCTACAGGGTGCAACACTGTTTATGGATCAACCTATCCCTATAATCCGTTTTTAGTTCCTTGGACCAATTCCCTTTTTGAAAATGTATCTGCAGATGCCATGGGTATTCGCGCCCGTTGGGATCAAATGGGATGGGAGGATAAAAAACTCTGGGCCATTGGAGGTGATGGTGCTATGGTTGATATTGGGTTCCAGGCATTGTCTCGTATGTTGGCTTCAGGTATGGATATTAATGTACTGATTTTAGATACTCAGGTTTATTCAAATACTGGCGGACAAACATCCACCGCTACTTTTACAGGGCAAGATGCGAAAATGTCATTGGTGGGCAAATCGATTGGTGGAAAGACTGAAAGAAGAAAAGAAATTGCAAACTTATGTATGATGCACCCGGAAATTTTCGTAGCGCAAACTACATCGGCCCATACAAACCATTTTTATAAAGCAATCATGGCTGCCAATGAATATAAAGGGCCATCGGTGATAAATGTATATACAACATGTCAACCTGAGCACGGTGTGGCAGATGATATGGCTATGCAACAGGCCAAACTGGCAGCGGATTCCAGGGCCTTTCCTGTTTTTATTTATGATCCGACAAAAGGGGAGCGTTTCTCGGAACGATTATCTTTGCAGGGAAATCCTGCAAAAAATAAGGATTGGTTTGTGAATCCGAAAACACAGGAAGCGACAGACTTTATTTCTTTCGCAAAAACAGAAGGACGCTTTGCCAAACATTTTGACAAAGATGGTAATCCTGACGATATTATGAAATCATCACAGGATGATAGATTGGCCAATTGGAAACTTCTCCAAGAGTTAGCAGGAGTGATTTAAATGAATCAAAAAAC
>JACNKN010000007.1 GCA_014382015.1 Fidelibacterota bacterium
ATAACTTAAATGAAAACCCTGTTACCCAATTTTACAGAAAAAAGGTTGCATAACCTCGCAAAATAGCCTTTTGGCTTGGAAGCTTAATAGACTTATTCAACTCTGGACGATATCTTGGGGGTTTCATATTGAAAATATAACCTTCAAATCCTATGGTCAAAGTCTAATGGATAGCTTAGCATTCAATCAGGCGGCAAAAACTGCCACTGTTCTTTTGTATCTAAATTCATAATCCACAGGCTGCCGTGGACTTTGGGATCGTCTTCATCCCAGCCTTCACCGATGGTGTACTCACCTCTTTTACGAAAAATGATGTGCCGGCCGGCCGGCGCCCAGTCCGGCTCAAACCCGTCCGTAAGCCGCACCTTACTGCTGCCGTCGGCGTTCATCAGCCAGACGGCAATCGCTTTATTCCTTTCCCAGCGCTCCCAAACAATTTTTCTTCCATCTGGCGAAACCTTACCGTTACGATTTTCTCTTCCACTCGTTGTAAGTCGACTTTTTTCTGAACCGGTGGAATTAATAACGAACAAATCAGTACTCACAGAAGGTTCGTCAGAACTGCGCCTTAGTCTACGTTGATTTAAAATGCTAAAATCCGGTAACCAGTCGGGTGCACGCCAGGATGCTTCTTCACTAATACCAATTTCTTTTTTGTTGAGGCCGTCGGCATCCATAGTCCATATACTGCTATAATCAAAATCATAAGCGATTTTCTCCCCATCCGGAGACCACCGGGGGAAGAAGCTGCTGCCCTTAAATGTCAGCTGCGTCCGCTCCTTGGTTTCCAGATCATACGTAAAAATCTTCTCACGTCTGACCAGCGCCAGCTGCTTGCCATCCGGAGAAAAATCGGGCAAGATACCGCTTGTCTCAAAATGGGCCTTGCTGCCATCCGGCCGTACCAGCCAAATTCCGAAAAGGCTGTCGATAGCATAATGTTCATAGGCAATCCACTCTCCCGTCGGCGACCAGGTGGGAAACAAGTACCATTCACTCGGATATTCGTCAGATAAATTCATACTTTCCGTCGGTTGTTTATCACAGGCAGTAAAATTTAACACCGTCGTTGTAGCGCAGAGCAAAGCGAAAAACTTCTTATTTATTTTATACACAAGCTACTCCAAACTTTGTGATGGCGGCAGAAACTGCCACTGTTCTTTTGTATCTATATTCATAATCAACAGGCTGCCGTGCACTTTGGGATCGTCTTCATCCCAGCCTTCACCGGGGATGTACTCGCCTTTTTACGAAAAATGATATGCCGTCTGTCAGCCACACCTTGTTGCTGCCGTCCGGCCGTACCAGCCAAATTCCAAAAAGGCTGTCGATGGCATAATGTTCATAGGCAATCCACTTCCCGATGGGTGACCAAGTGGGAAACTGATACCACTCACTGGGTTCAATACCTTGGCTATTCAGGTTTGTATCCGGTCCCGTTTCACATGTTGAGAATACAACCACCCCGATAAGGCAAAAATGAATGATAGATATTCTTTTCATATAATCACTTGATCACGGTCTGAAAATGCGTTATCAATTTCCCTTAATGATAATTATTCTACCGAGGTTCAGAATAAAGGTAGATAAGTAAAACTGCGGATGTCAAGATATTTTGTTACCCCGCCAGGGCGCTGCCGCTAAAAAACAACCAGAATACACCTGTATAAATCAATTGGTTTGTATCATCTCATTACCTCCTTTTGTTCTTTTTATTTGACGTTCTCCCTTAACCAAACCCGGAAATCATCAGTTAATATCAGCAGTCGCTTATTACAGCCATTGCTGTCCATGATCCAGATGCCCCCGGAATTTAATGACCCCATTTCAAAGACAATTTCATTCCCGTCCGGGGACCAAGCTGGTTTCGTCCCCACAGCCAAAGGGATCGGTCGTTTCTCTTCCACATCCATAACATACACCAGGGGATTTTTTCCTGGTTCGTACATAGAGAACAATATTTTATCTCCTGCAGGACTGTAGGGGCCTGTATAAAAACCACCGATCTTGCGACCGATGGTTTTTTCGTTGGCTAATGTGAACTGAGAAAGGCCATCGATGCCGTATTCTACCAATTCTTTCCGGTTCCCTCCTAAGTAGCAAGCGAGTTTTGTACCGTCAGGATGCCAATGGCTTCGACTTCCATAACGTTTAATAAACCTGGATTTTCGGGTTTTAACATCCATAATCCAGGCACCTACATCTGGTTCCACAGATTGATTGTAAGCAATCATTTTTCCATCAGGTGACCAGCGGGGGAAAGATACCCGCTTTATTGACGTGAGTTGCTGCAAACTGTCCCCATTTAATTTGCTAATCCATATTCCCGGGTAGGAGGTAAAAGTCAGCCACTGTCCATCAGGGGAAAAATCTATGTTACCCATAGAGCGGCTTTGTGGTGATAGTATAGTTGTGAATGAATCCAACTTCCCGGTTTGAAGGTCTATGGTGAAAAGACCTACAGGGTCTGTGTCATCAGTATTCCCCGAATATATAAAAACAAGAAATTTCCCACTTGGATGATAAATTGGGGTATCTAAATTACCGGTAAAGTCAATGGGCCCGGCTGTTTCAGTACAGTATCCGGGGCATTCATCAGCATCTTCGCAGGCGAGGACAAAAAGGATACGGCCAAAGAGGAGGACGAGAAAGAATGTTTTTTTCATAGGGTTATTACCACATACTGGCTTGCTTCCAAATGCCGCCCGGGTTTTAATATCGGTAATTTTGGGGCTAAAAAGTGAAGCGGACTATCTTAATAACCAATGGCCCGATGGTTCTAAAACCACAGAACTAATACGCGGAAATAAATTAACAGTTACATATAAAGAAAATTAATCCTGGCGTAATTCTTTCCAAAGATCTGAGTTTTCTGAAAATTTTTGAATGTTTTCATCAATAATAATTCCCGGTAATTGACGTTTTGTCCACACATGATACTTTACAGTAAAAACTTCTGGGTTGTCCAATAGCATTGTGTTGATATCTATTGTATTGGAGTCATTTTTATTCTCGTAAGAGATGGCTGACCCACAGTCCTTACAAAATGTCCGCACCTTGATTCCACCACCACAAAAACCATAAAGGGTGCGCCACTGGATTTTCTACAGTCCACACAATGGCAAGCGGCAACCGTTCCCCCTGTGTCTATTATTTCAAATTTGATTTCGCCGCAGAAACAGCTTCCCTTGTGTTTGTTCTTTCCCATTATTTCCTCAACAATGCCTTAGAAAAACGAGAATCTGGAATATCCGTATCAAACTCAATTTTATCAATGATCCATTCTGTTCCTTTACTGTTTCGTTTGAGTTCATCCTTAAAAATAAATCGAGAAGGAAACCAGCGCCCCTGAACTTTATTAATGCCATCCATTGTAGAAGTCTTTAAGAGTTTACCACTTTTTGCGTAGAGTTCTTCTTTCATAGGTAAAAGATATTCTTTATCAATCCATGCTCGGC
>JACNKN010000056.1 GCA_014382015.1 Fidelibacterota bacterium
AAATCAATGCGGTTGTTTCGCGATTACCACTTGAGGCGTTTCAAGGGGTTTTTCGTTAAACGCCCCCCTCACGTCTCAATTTTGTTAAATGAACAAAATGGCAGACAAAAATAGAATACTTAACAAAAATTGATATTTTTTTTAGAATTATTCTTGGTGTGTTTTTCATATTGATACCCTTAATAGCGATTAGCGCACCTATAATTCAAACAGCATTAGGTTATCCGAATGGTGAAGGAATTTATTCATTTTTATCTCCTATTTGTCATCAATACCCAACAAGATCATTATGGGTTTTGAACAGACCATTTGCACTTTGCAGTCGCTGTTTCAGTGGTTATTTAGGTTTAGGAATTGGATTCCTCGCTGTTCGTTCACAATTCAAATATTTTAAAAGATTTATCTTCGGGATTGGGTTACTGATCCCAGGTGTGCTTGATGGATTAATTCAACTTTGGAGTAATTATGAAAGCACGAATATCATTCGGTTCTTTACCGGATTAGGAGGTGGATTAGGTATATTTTATATAACCTTCCCCTTTAGTTCATTGTCAAACAAAATGAAAGGTAATGTAAAATGAAGACTATGGTAAAATCAATTACTGCTCTGTTTTTTACAACTTTTGTTTTTGCTGGAACGGTTACTATACCAAATGGTACAGTAGTTCCGGTGAAAACGTCAGGTCAGATTTCAAGCAGTCAATTTACAATGGGACAAGAAGTAATATTTAATGTTGCACAAGATGTTAAAATACAAGGGGAAACGGTAATTAAAGCGGGTACCCCTGTATATGGGTCTGTCCAAGAATCAAAAGGAGGTCAAATGGCAGGAATTGCTGGGAAACTTGTTATCTCTTTAAACTCAACCGTTGCAGTAGATGGGACAAATATTTCTATCTCTGGTTCATTTTCAAACCAAGCTAAATCTGAAGTTGGAGCTACAGTAGCAGTAGGTGTAATTCTATGCCCACTTGCTCTACTAAATACTGGCGACGACGGATTAATTCCAGTTGGTGCACAAACTAGAGCAATAACAATGGGAACATTTGAAATTGAAGTTGAATAATCTGAATTAGCTTTGCGGAAGTTTTAAACTTCCGCAAAGTTTTTTCATTTCAATCGTTTCCCGTCGGTTCACTTTTCCCGATCCCGTTCCCACAAATTTGGGAATAAAATAGACTTGAATTAATAATACGATCATTCGTACTATTTATAGTATTATTAATAAACTATTAAGAGAATTATAATGAATAAACTCACTGCAAATGAACTAAAGACAAAAGGTGTTTCTATCCTTGACGAAATTCTTAAGGATGATCACGAAGCAACCATTACTGTCCGTGGAAATAATAAATATGTGGTCATGGATATGGAACGGTATAGCGAACTTCGTGTTCAGGATTTGAAAGCTGCCTATAATGAAGCTATGGAAGCCCATGCAAAAGGCGATTATATTGAAGAGAGTGTAGAAGACCATATCAAGCGATTAGATGAAGAAGAAATATAAGGTTCACTATACTTCGCCATTTCGAAAACGGTCCAAACGATTTAAACGACGCCATCCAGAAGTAGTCAAACAATATAAAAAAACGCTTCAAATATTAGAATTAAACCCCTTCCACCCTTCGCTCCGCCTACACCGATTAAAAGGCGAACTCAAAGATCTCCATTCAGTCTCAATTAACCTTCAGTATCGGATTACACTTCATTTCGTTATAAAAGATGATTTGATTATTCCCGTAGATGTGGGAAGTCATGACGAAGTTTATTAATCTATAAGTTTCACAGTCTCGTCTCGTTTAATCTTCCCTGATTCAGTCTCAACAAAATTGGGTAAGAAATAAATTTCTTTCGGTTGTTCATATTTATCCAATAAATCAAAGGAAATCTCCATTTCATTTCCTTCAACAAAAAGCACTACTCTTTCGCCCAATGATTTATCAGATTTACCTGCGATAAAGAATCGTTGTTTTGAAATGATGGAAGCCAATTTTTTTTCTACTACTTCTGGGATAATTTTTACACCACCAGAATTGATCACATTATCGTAGCGTCCTAACCAACGAAAAGTTGTCTCATCAATCAATTCGACAATATCATTGCTTGTGATTGTATCGTAACTAATTGAATTGTCATTACTAGGAGTTTGCGACGAAGCAATCTCCTTACTATATCTATTCAAAGGCGATTGCCACACTTCTCCACTAACCGGCGGATTCGCTCGCAATGACAGTATGGATGAAGCATGAATCACCAAACAATTTCTGTCGTCAATTTCAAAATGTATCCCATCCAATGCTGTAAAAACATCAGATTTTTTTCGACCATTCAATGGTTTAATCGCCACATGTGTCAAAGTTTCAGTCATGCCATAAGTCTCAAAAACTTGGGTTGATAAACCTTGCAATTTCACCACTAATTGTGGATTCACCTGTCCGCCACCGACAATTAATACTTTCACTTTATCTAAATCATTTAATGAATTCTCCAATTGCAATGGAACCATGGCTACGAAATCTATTGGACCATCAATATTTTTTAACGGAGATGACGACGGTTCTGCTACTTTCAAATCCAATCCCAATTCCAAAGCACGAATGACCATCATTTTTCCCGCTACATATTTCATGGGCATGCAGATCAATGCCGTTTTTCCTTCTTTGAGTCCAAATGTTTTTTCCGTGAGTTTTGCAGAATTCCGCATCCATTCTTTTTTCACCGAAATAGATTTGGGCTTGCCTGTGGATCCGGAAGTTTGGAGTTTCATGGAATCATTCCCATTAAACCATTCAGAAATAAATTGGTTTACATCATTCCATATTGGCAATTTTTCTTTTGACAGTTTTCCCGATTCTACTTTGAGCGGAGATGGAATATTATTCAAAAATAATTGACCTGTGCCCAACCCTTGAAATCCGTCCGGATTCATTGTCGCTGTCCATTGCGCCAAGGCATTTAAACCAATATTGGACTCCAATGCGGATGTAATCCACCAACCTATATTTCTTTCTTTCGCCAACTCAACCCACTTTTCAGATTCAGAAAATCCACCTATCAAACTTGGTTTCAACACGACATATTGGGGTTTTACTTTATCCAACATTTCAATTCGATCTTCGTCATCGATTAATGGAATCAGTTCTTCATCCAATGCAATGGGAACAGGTGACTTTTGACATAATTTTGAAAGCAATTCCCATTGCCCGGATTTTATGGGTTGCTCAATTGAATGAAGATCAAATTTTGAAAGTTTATCTAATTTATTATAAACATCACTTTCTGAAAATGCACCATTGGCATCCACGCGAAGTTCCAATTCATCTTTGTTAAATCGGGAA
>JACNKN010000090.1 GCA_014382015.1 Fidelibacterota bacterium
ACCGTGGCCCTTTTTTTATCCTTTTTCAAAAGTACAGAAAATTACGGACATAACTAATACTATGAACCGGCAAATGTTAAAAGGGACGGGATAATTCAAATAACAAGGATAATCCATGGTTACAAGAACATGTTTAAAACAGTTCAGAATAAACTTAAGCGATCTAAAATTGTTGGTTTTGAAGATTCTGACACATGTGAAGTAAATGCAAGGTGTTATGATGAAACGTACGACAATAGAATACGATCTGTTGGTATGGTTTTACTTGGAAACGGTACTGAGCTATGCTCAGGAGCACTTGTAAATAATGTTAATAATAATTATACCCCGTATTTTTTAACCGCATTTCATTGCATAGATACAAATAGAAACGGTGTTCTTTCCTCAACAGAAATTTCAAATGCCGAAAGTTGGATAGTGTGGTTTAATTATGAAAGTCCTGGTTGCCCAGATCCACCAGACCCACCGACCCATAACTCAATTTCGGCGATGACCTTAAAGGCGAATAACATCGCTACAGATTTTGCTTTATTGGAGCTAAGTCAAAAACCCCCGGCATCTTATAATGTTTATCTATCAGGTTGGTCAAACATTGATACAGCACCACAATCTTCCGTGGGAATCCATCATCCAAGTGGCGATATAAAAAAATTATCAATTGATAATGATCCTGCAATCTCTGATATTTATACAAATACTCCAGCGAATTCTCATTGGACAGTTGATTTTGATACTGGTACAGCAGAGCATGGTTCTTCCGGATCCCCCTTGTTTGATCAGAATTATAGAATTACAGGACAACTGCACGGAACTATGAATCCTCTTGTTGATGGTACTAACTATTGTCAAATCACTGATATTAGTTACGGCAAATTTTCAATGTCCTGGAACTATGGGAACAGCTCACCTACACGGTTAAAGGATTGGCTTGACCCAAACAATTCAGGAGCCACAACACTTAATGGATTAAACGTATCGCCAATAAGTGTCTTTATCACCGGGCCCTCGTCATTAGGGTTTTTGGAAACAGGTTCTTACACTGCATACGCGAATGGTGGCTACCCTAACGATCCAGTGAGTTATCAATGGTACAAGAAAGAAGATGGTGTAAGTACTTGGTCCTCACGTGGCAGTGATAATCCGCACGATGAAAAAATGATTAGCACCAGTTTCACGTTAAAGGTGGTGATGACTAAAGGCGGTGAAACAACAGAATCAACAAATTATGTTACCTATGGCACCGGAGGTGGATATGATCCTAAAATACTTTTGTTACCCAAATCTTATTCCCTCTCTCAAAACCACCCAAACCCCTTCAATCCCATAACCACAATTAAATATGAACTGCCGGTAGCCAGTTCTGTTTCCCTGGTTATTTATGACCTGAGAGGAAATGAAGTTACCCGGTGGGTTATGGCCAATGAAACAGCAGGTTATAAACGAAAAACCTGGAATGCCACAGATAAGCATGGCAACAAAGTACCGGCAGGGGTGTACTTGCTGAAAATGACCGCTGAATCGAAAAAAAGTCAGCAGATCTTCACTGAAACCCGTAAAATGGCGCTGATTAAATAATAACAACTCCAATGCACGTTTGGCTTATACACCACAGGGGTATTCCAGGTAACTGGGGTACCCCTTTTTTATGCAACCATCAGTTTTTTAGAATCACCCTCAGTTTTTTGAAATAATTGGACTGTTTTTTAACCATGCCCAATCTTTCTCTATCTTTATTAAAAGACTAACCACCGACGGGGATGACCGATGAACCAAAATTAATTACGGTTTATACAGGCTATTGGCATGGTTATTGCCATTATATAAAGCAGCGGGTATTTGCGGGGGAATACCCCCTCATAAAAACGGTTAATTCCCATATGATTAATCAACTGGAGGAAATTTAGATATGAAAAGATTTATTCTGAATTTTATCGGCTTCATCATATTGGTTGGTTTAAATGCTTGTACAGATATCTATGATCCGCTGGTAGATACTGAGTGTGAAAAAAGAGAAAATATCGGTGTGCCCCACCTTCCTTATCCATCCTATCCAAGCCCCTACCAAGACCCATCTTGGAGCTCAGACGGCAAAAGCATTGTTTTTTACCGCATGAAGGTGACCCGTATTTCCGGAGCAGGTTCCTTTTTCATAGACTACGACTCCACCGGTATTTGGATGATAAATGCTGATGGGTCCGATATGCGGCTGATATTAAAAGGTAGTGGTTATCGTTCACCCGATTTATCACCGGATGGGAAGTGGTTGGCTTTCAAATTCGGGGGTCAGATCTATAACGCTCCCTTTGTGAATGGACAAATTGATACAACCGGGTTTGTTCAGTTAACTTCAGTTGGCAGCAACCATTACCCGGCCTGGAGCCACGATGGTGAGTGGATTGCATATGCACGATCAGTATGTGAAGGAACCAGAACTTGTGGAGTTTGGATAATTAACTCTAACGGAGAGCGAAACCGTTTTATTGCTGACTATGGCATGTACCCCACGTGGCATCCATTCAAAAAAGAAATACTTTATAACCGGCGAGTAGTGACAGAGGGGGGGAAAGTTCTTGGGGACTCTCTTTGGGTATTTAACGTAGAAAGCAACGAAAATATGCGTTTCTTTTTCCTTACGGATGAAAATTACGATAATCGACATATGACATACTCTCTTGACGGCGAAAAAATCGCTTTTTCTTCCCAACCGGAAGAATGTCCAATTCAAATATGGACCATCAATTCCGATGGAACTAATTTAAAACAACTTACTCACGAAGGTGCCTCTTCGGAACCGTCTTGGTCGCCTGACGGCAGAATTGTCTATGTGCATTACGTATCCGGGAAGCTGGATGTCAACAGCGGCACATTATGGGTGATGGATGGAGACGGTGGCAACCAGCGGCAACTGACCTTTAACCACGGGTTAATATTAGACCCATAACCAGCAGGAGGTAATACGATGACTTGAAATCAGAAACAGAAAGCCGCCATTGTGCTGTCACACAACAGCGGCTGGAATGCAAACAAACGACATGTTGGGTGATCCTGACCTTTAGTGAGGACAGGGACCTTTTTGTTTGCTCCCGAAAGTACTAATAAAAAATCAATGACTAACAACAAAATCATGGAGTGAAAAATGAAAAAGTTAAATAACCCGTTAGGCTGGATATCCGGAGTTTCGGTTTTATTCTCACTGGTAGTGGGCCTGGCATTCAACCCCCTTTCTGCTCAAGGCAGAAACTTAAAACAGGAAATCCTGGTCTACATCCTGACGGATTCACTGGAATTTCCTGCCAATGAAAATGCGGCTGTGCCGATTGACAGAATTAATATTCGGTCCCAGACGCTTAAACAAACAATGGGGGGTATTCAATTGAATGTCATTGCAAAAGCCTTCCCGAACTGGGCGGATAGCGACACCATACGGGTGCGTGAAGACGGTGTAAGAGTAAAGCTTCCACAGGTTTCCCGTATTTTCCTTTTCCGATTCCTAAATGAAAGTGATGTGGATACGGCCGTTGCGAGGCTTTCCAGGGAATCCAGCGTTCTGTTTGCCGAAAGGCATTCCGATATGGAACTCCATGATCACTATTATCCAATCCAGTGGCATCTCAACAATACGGGCCAGACCGGAGGGACTGCGGATGCGGATATTGATGCACCGGAAGCCTGGTCAATCTTCACTGGAAGTTCGACTGTAAAGTTGGGCGTCATTGACACAGGAGTTGAAACTAATCATAATGATCTTGATGGAAAAGCAACCGGTGACCTCCCGGAATCGTTTCCCTACTATGATTATGCTCACGGTACCCATGTAGCGGGTATTGCAGCGGCAAAACATGACGCAGGTCATGTCCGCGGAGTCGATGCCAATGTCCAAGTGCATTCAGGGAAAGTTTTCAGTGGATATCATTGGGATAATAATCAGGGACGATATGTACCATCTTGGGGTGGTGATAATAATGCCTATAACAAAATCGTTTATGCCGTCGATAACGGAGCCGATGTTCTTAACAATAGTTGGGGAGGCAGTCAATATAGCACGACCATAAGGTTGGCCTTTGTTCATGCATACAAAATGAACCGTGTTTCAGTTGTTTCTATGGGAAATGATAATACAAGTGACCCACGATATCCTGCTGCGTTTGGGCAAGGGATTATTGCCGTTGGCTCTACTACTGATAATGATAATCGCAGTTCTTTTTCAAATACGGGGAACCATATTGACGTAGCAGCGCCGGGAACAAATATATTATCGACTTGGAGAGGTCAAGGCTATAATACAATTTCGGGAACATCCATGGCCGCCCCAAATGTTTCTGGAATTGCAACACTGCTGAAAGGTTATAATACCAACTTAGACAACGATGATATTGAGCAGATAATAAGAATCTCTGCTGATGAAGTTGCAGGAATGGCTGGACAAGATTGGACAACAGAATACGGCACCGGTCGGGTAAATGCTCGAGCAGCTCTTAGCTTAATTAATCTCCCAAATGTGGTTTATCACTGGACAGCAAGCGGTGGTTCAGTCGTAAGCAATTCAATACTTTATCCGCTTACATTTTATGGTGTAAATGGCATTTTGGATGGTACCTATACTGTTGTACGCCATGAAATCCGAAAAACAATTACTTTTCCCCAATCCTTTTCTTCAACACCATTTGTTTGGGGTAGGGGTGTGGATCAATATGTGAATCCTGGTTTCTCTATAGAAAATCCAAATTATGGGATGGGTTGGTGTGGGCTTGTTCCTGGTAGTGTGACCACAACAAGTGCAACCTTACGAACATTTGTCTATGCAGTATATAACGCCTACGGAAAATTTAGTACATGGTTACCGACTATCCCTAGTCAAGTTGAGTTTGCCTACACTGCCCTTGGTGTTCCCTCAACAACAACACCAAATGCTCCGACAAACTTTGTAGTAACAAATCCCAATGATGTTGGGAATGCTCCTATTCTAAGTTGGCAAGCAAGCACGGGGGCAACTTCGTATAATATTTATCGTCGCGTGTTCTGGGATCCAAATTGGTTTTTATTGGGGAGTTCATCATCAACCACCTATATTGATGGCACACTTGAAATAAGAAGCCCAAATGATTGGGAAGCTGAAGATTTTTATTACCACGTTACGGCTCTAAATAATAATGGTGAATCAAACCCTTCAAACTCATACTCTGTATGGGGATATAGCTTCTTTAAAATGCAGAATGAGACTACGGATATCAATAATCCAATTCCAAAGGCCTTTGCTTTGGAATCAAATTATCCCAATCCATTCAACCCTTCAACGCTGATTCGGTATAGCCTGCCAGTACCCAGTTCTGTTACCCTGGTTATTTATGACCTGAGAGGAAATGAAGTGACCCGGTGGGTAATGGACAACGAAACAGCAGGTTATAAACGAAAAACCTGGAATGCCACAGATAAGCATGGCAACAAAGTACCGGCTGGGGTGTATTTGCTGAAAATGACTGCTGAATCGAAAGTAACAAACCGGGTTTTTTCTCAAACTCTCAAAATGGTGCTGATTAAATAACAACATCTCCAATGCACGTTTGGCTTATACACCATTGGGGTATTCCAGGTAACTGGGGTACCCCTTTTTTATGCAACCATCAGTTTTTTAGAATCACCCTCAGTTTTTTGAAATAATTGGACTGTTTTTTAACCATGCCCAATCTTTCTCTATCTTTATTAAAAGACTAACCACCGACGGGGATGACCGATGAACCAAAATTAATTACGGTTTATACAGGCTATTGGCATGGTTATTGCCATTATATAAAGCAGCGGGTATTTGCGGGGGAATACCCCCTCATAAAAACGGTTAATTCCCATATGATTAATCAACTGGAGGAAATTTAGGAATGAAAAAATTTATGAAAGCGAATAACCAGCCGTTTTTCTCTGTCTCTTTGGCAACTCTCATGGTTTTGGCCGGAGTTTTCTTGATTGTTTCCTGCAATAAAAAAGAAAATCATTTCTGTCTCGGTGTGATTGTATGACAAGATATACTTCAACCGTTTATATGTTTGCGCTGGCGGCAATATTGTTGCTGGCATCGTGCGGTAAGAATCCAATCGGTTCAAAAGTAGACAGGCAGGCCAAGCTGGTATTCGTGAAGACGGATACCTTAGAAAGACGGGGTATTTACACCATGAATATAGATGGAAGTGAGTTAAAGCCGATTGCGATTAAAGGTGATACCGTTGATTTTCCAGGTTGGTGGGGAAATCGGTACGTGATCGGTGAAACACCCACGCCTTGGGTGATCAATCATCCCCGCTGGAGCCCGGATGGTAATAAAATAGTATGTCAACTGACGTGGGCTGCAGAAGGATACGTGATTATGATAATGAATGCCGATGGAAGCGATAAACATGTATTGTGGAAAGTACGTTCTGCCACCCTTTGGCCCCGCTGGAGCCCGGAGGGTGATAAAATACTGTTCCTGCGATCGGGCGGTTTAGGAGCCGTGTTAGGAATCGGGATAGTTGACTCAAGCGGCGAAAATGACCGTGATTTTGTGATTAACGGTGGTGAACCGCCCCATACGCCAGTTATTTTTGAAAGCGATACCATTTGGTTCTACAGCTACGCCGGCCACGATTTTCAATGGGGGCCCACAGGCAGCCAGATTTATGGAACCGGCAGGGTGAACGAAAAACCGGATCCATCCCAACCATTACCTCGTTCCCCTGCGACGGAAATATTCAGCTTTGATACCAACACAGGAAATATTCTGGAACGTCTAACATACAATCAAGTTTATGAGGATCTTTTTCAACTATCTCCAGATGGACAAAATGTTGCTTTCAGGAGGGGTAAGTACACTGAACCTAAACCTAATAGCTTTTTTGTTCTTTCGCTGACCGATGGTACACTAATGGAAATATCTGTTGATAATACAATAAATGGTTTCTGGAATTGGTCAAATGACAGTCAAAATATTGTCTTTGCCAAGAACGAAAATCCCGATAAGTATCGAAAAGACTTTTATCTATATATGGTAAACATCCAACAACAAAATGAGATTACAAAACTCACACCATTTAGAGCTACGGAGCCTGACTTATTCATACCAAAACAATAGAAAATTCACTAGAATAAATAAGGAGAAAGAGCAATGCGTAAAAATAGTTACATATTGGGACTACTGGTTGCCTTTTCCAGTTTTGCTACGGGTCAAGTTCTTCCGGATCAGGCCCAGCAGGAAGCCTGGCAGAACTTTAACCAAAAGCATGGGAGCAAAGTGTTTATTCGATGGCACGATGAGACCGGGACTCCGGCTACCATCCATGGTTTTAAGTCGAAGCCCTATTCCGCACTCCGGAATCCGGAAGAAATTGCGCGTCAGTTTTTAAAAGATAACCGGGTTATTTTCAAGATGAAAAAGGACCTTTCCGATCTAAACTTGTTACGCGATTTTGAAGATAACGGAGTACATCATCTCGATTTCAAACAAACCTATAGAAACATTCCTGTGTATGGCGCTGAATATTCTGTGGCGGTTGGCAAGGATAAGACGGTCCATATGGGTGGAGGTAGGTATTACGCTGTTATTGCGACACCTAATGATGTGGTCTTTTCCAAAGAAGAAGCCATTGAACAAGCATTAGCATTTTTCAACATGCAAAGGTTAGAGCTTAGAGAATTAATTTCTGAGTTTGTCCTTGTACCGGGAGAATCGCCTTTTTTCGCGTATCGGCTAGGGCTGGATCAATGGGAAGCGGTTGTGGATGCAAGCACGGGAAAGGTTGAAATCTATTTTGAAAGGATGGCGCGTATTAATGGAACCGGAAATGTGTACCCGAAGGACCCGGTAAACAGTTCGTTAACGATTGTCACTATACCTCGCTTGTGGGGTGCTGGCTACAAGCTTGAGGGAACCTATGTGGATGCTACTAATGCGGAGCTCGGCGATGCTTACAATTCCTCTCGAAACTTTCAATATACACCACCCAATTATACGCAGCATGATGGGACACATTTTGATGATACGAATGTGTACTACCATATTGACAAGTTTTCCACCGAATATTGGCCTGTTGTTGGATTCCCGGGACTGGGGGTTCAGGTCCTGGCTTCTGTTCATGATCCTTTCCCTTACGGCCATGATAATGCCGCCGCAAATTGGATAACCATGAAATTATATTTTGGGCATGGAGAGTCATTATTCTGGGACTGGTCCAAAAAGAATGATATGATTTATCATGAATTTACTCACCTGGTTTCAGGTAAAATTGGTCTTGGTAACGATGTTGAAGAATCAAGAGCCATGCACGAAGGCTACTCTGATTACCATGCGGCTTCATTCACAAATGATATTCAAATTGGTGAATGGCTTACTCGCAACCACCCGGACCTTCGACGTGTTGATATGAATAAAACAGAGTATAATTACGATAATTATTATTCATTACAACAATATTCCGAAAACCCGGCTGAAAGTGCTCACAATAAAAGTATGATTTGGTCAGGAGCCCTCTGGGATTTGCAACTAGCATTGGGTTCCGGTGTCGCCGATTTTCTCGTTTATAAGGGTTTGGTGTATAAACACGCCTCAGGTACTACATTTTTGGATGGGCGTGAGGGAGTAATCATTGCAGATGACGAATACTATAATAGCGCGAACCTGAACACAATAATGAATGTGTTCGCAGCACGCGGTATAGGGGATCCATCACCAAATCAACCTCCAACAACCCCCACGGGGCTGGATATGACAAATCAGGGGTTTATATTGGAGAACCCCCAATTGGTTTGGAATGCCAGTACAGGTGCAACTTCTTACGACATTTATCGATGTGAAGAGTATTTCAACCCCTGTACATATCAAGTTATTGGATCAACATCATCTACTTCATTCAAAGATGTTGATGTAACAATAACAAGCCAAGAGATGGCGACAGGAAAGTACTATTATAGAGTAAAAGCTGTAAATAGCTATGGTGTATCTGGATTTTCGAATACGGTTGCCACTTGGGGAGAATCATTTTTCAAAATGCGGGATGAAATTACGGATATAAATGAACCGGTTCCCGATGCTTTTGCCTTAGAATCGAATTATCCAAATCCATTCAATCCTTCAACGATGATCAAGTATAGTCTGCCGGAAGCAAGTTCAGTTTCCTTAGTTGTTTATGACCTTAGAGGGAATGAAGTTACGCGTTGGACCAATGGGAATGAATCTGGCGGCTATAAACGCAAAACCTGGGACGGGACCGATAAGCATGGCAACAAAGTACCGGCAGGGGTATATTTATTGAAAATGACTGCTGAATCGAAAGTAACAAACCGGGTTTTTTCTCAAACTCTCAAAATGGTGCTGATTAAATAACAACATCTCCAATGCACGTTTGGCTTATACACCATTGGGGTATTCCAGGTAACTGGGGTACCCCTTTTTTATGCAACCATCAGTTTTTTAGAATCACCCTCAGTTTTTTGAAATAATTGGACTGTTTTTTAACCATGCCCAATCTTTCTCTATCTTTATTAAAAGACTAACCACCGACGGGGATGACCGATGAACCAAAATTAATTACGGTTTATACAGGCTATTGGCATGGTTATTGCCATTATATAAAGCAGCGGGTATTTGCGGGGGAATACCCCTTTATAAAAACGGTTAATTCCCACCCATATAATTAATCAACTGGAGGAAATTTAGGAATGAAAAAATTTATGAAAGCGAATAACCAGCCGTTTTTCTCTGTCTCTCTGCCAACTCTTATGGTTTTGGCCGGAGTTTTCTTGATTGTTTCCTGCAATAAAAACCCCGTTACAAATGATGAAAAGTGCAAAGAGACCGAGGCCGAGGGGCTTATAGTTCCATTCGTGGATGCATTTCCATCGTGGGATCCGGATGGTTCTACTATTGCCTATGTTCATTCGGCTCAGTCCGCAGAAGAGATAAGGAATGGGAATTATCAAATTTGGTTAATTGAAGCGAATGGGGAGAATAATCGTTTTTTACGGGCCGGTGACCTCCCAGATTTGTCTCCAGATGGTAATTGGTTAGTTTTTAAGAATGGACAGATATTTAAAATCAAAACGGATGGCGACAGCTTAACCCAGCTAACTTTTAAAGGGAGTAATATTTTCCCGACTTGGAGCCCCGGTGGACAGTGGATTGCATACGGACGGTCAATATGTGAAGGAGAACGTACTTGCGGAATTTGGATGATTGACAAAAATGGAGAACAGAATCATTTAATAGTAGAATTCGGTAGATTCCCTACTTGGAATCCAATAACAAATGAATTATTCTATTTAATGCGAGTCGTAACAAAAAATGGAGAGGTTCTCGGGGATTATCTTTGGGCATTTGATGTAGAGAATAAAAAATATAGAAGATTAGTTTTCCTGACAGGAAAAAACTTTGATAATCGACATTTAAATTTTTCACCTGACGGTTCATTAATTACATTTACTTCGAATGCCCAAATATGGTTAATGAATTCAGACGGGAGCAATCTGACCCAAATCACTACTGAAGGAGGAATGCATTCTTCCTGGTCTCCCGGTGGGAGTCAAATTGTCTACCTGAAATATTCTAATCCAACTTTATGTGAATACAAAGAGTATAATTTGGGCGAAAAAGGCGATGGAGCCCTGTGGATCATGGACTCTGACGGTACAAATCGACGGCAGTTGACTTTTATACCGAGTGGACGATATCAATCTTATTGATCATAACAAAAAAGAAGGAAAAAAGACATGAATACATTACGGCGTATCCTGAGAATAAGTGTTCTATTTTTGGCACTTTTTGCATCAACCATTGCTCAAGAGTCTGTTTTTGAACGTGAAATCATTGTCATGTTTAAACCAGGGATTATTGAGCTCCCTGTGGGGAAAGAAAATGCACGATTACCGGATGTGGCTATCACCGCGCCGGAAATTAAAAAGGCCATGGAGAAAAGAAATGTTGATTTAATTATCAAAGCATTTCCCCATTTCAAACAGGCCGATACACTGGGGGTCGCAAGAACAGGAGAGAGGGTGAAACTCGCAGATCTCTCTCACATTTATAAAATCCGTCTGACTGGGAGAGCGGATATTTCAGAAACTGTGACCGAGCTGACGGATTTCCCCGAGGTGATCTTTGCAGAGCCAAATGGCCTAGCTGAACATGATATTGATCCCAATGACCAGCATTTTGACGATCCTAATAACCCCGGGCAAGGGGGTCTTCAGTGGAGTTTATTAAACACGGGTCAAAACGGGGGGACTTATGACGCTGATATCGATGCCCCCGAAGCTTGGGATATCACGAAAGGACATGTCAACACAAAAATTGCCATTATTGATCCAGAAGGTGTATGGAGTGGACACCCAGACCTTAGCGGAAAGGTCTCCGGGGACTCTAATACAAATGGATCTCATGGAACCCACGTAGCAGGTATTGCGGCTGCGAAGACAAATAATACAATAGGAATTGCCGGGATTGACTGGTATGCTCAGATCATAGCTGAAAATATATATGGGGCGGATGATGATGGAAGATACAATGCCGTCATGAGTGCCATAAATCGGGGAGCGGATATTCTTACTAATAGCTGGAGATTAATTCCCACTGGACGAAACTCAACTATAGTAAGAATGGCTTTTGCCAATGCCTATAAAAGCAACATATTTGTTACCGCTTCCATGGGTAATACTGGCAATACGACCAATACGGTTCAGTATCCAGCGGCATTTGGACAAGGAATTACAGCCGTTGGAGCGACGACAAAAAACGATGTGAGAAGGAATAGTTCAACCTATGGGTATAATATTGACGTGGTTGCTCCAGGTGAAGACATTCTTAGTACTGTAAGCTATTATAATTCAATTTATGGTGGTTGCTATGACAAGTTTTCAGGCACGTCGATGGCAACACCCCATGTTTCCGGTATTGCGGGGTTGCTCTTAGCGAAGGAACCTAATCTTTATAATGATGATATTGAGCAGATTATAAGAATTTCCGCGGATAAGGTAGATGCAATGAAAGGTCAGGAATGGACAACAGAATATGGTAATGGTCGTGTGAACGCCCGTGCAGCATTAGACCTCATTAGTTCTCCGAATCAATTAAACCATTGGACAGCAAATGCTGGCAATAGTGTATCGAATACCGGCACTTATACGATAACATTTTTCGGTACGCCGAGCCTAGCTGAGGGGTCCTACACTGTTAAACGTTATGATGTGCAAAAAACAGTGACCTTCTCCCAATCCTTTATTTATCCACCCTATGTTTGGGGTCGTGGTGTTGCTACGAACGGCTACTCCGGGACCAATCCCAATTATGGAATGGGTTGGTGTAATGTTGTAGGCAGTACTGTTACCACGACGGGGGCAACATTGCAGACATATGTATACGAGGTATGGAACAATTTGGGCCAATACCTGGGGTATTTTCCAACCACGCCGGAAAATACGACATTTGCCTATACTGCCCTGACAGCGCCTCCTCCACCTCTTGCTGTCTCCATAAGCGGCCCGGGTGAACTGTTGGAAGGTAATACCGGTACCTGGACAGCAAACGTAACGGGTGGTGAAAATGGTATACCCTATAGTTACGCCTGGGAAAAGAAGAATGATGGGTCCAATCAATGGTATCCATTGGGAACCTCCCAATCGCAATCCGTCACCATGGGAAGTGTTTCCTTCACCTTAATGGTGACAGCAACCCAAGGAACGGAATACTCCAATAATACGACCTATTACGTATTCCGGACGGGCGGTGGCGGGTTTTTTCGACAGGCAAACGCAGACCATAATGGCAGTATTCCCGAGATCTTTAGCCTCTCTCAAAACTATCCCAACCCCTTCAATCCCATAACCACAATTAAATATGAACTGCCGGTAGCCAGTTCTGTTTCCCTGGTTATTTATGACCTGAGAGGAAATGAAGTTACCCGGTGGGTTATGGCCAATGAAACAGCAGGTTATAAACGAAAAACCTGGAATGCCACAGATAAGCATGGCAACAAAGTACCGGCAGGGGTGTACTTGCTGAAAATGACCGCTGAATCGAAAAAAAGTCAGCAGATCTTCACTGAAACCCGTAAAATGGCGCTGATTAAATAATAACAACTCCAATGCACGTTTGGCTTATACACCACAGGGGTATTCCAGGTAACTGGGGTACCCCTTTTTTATGCAACCATCAGTTTTTTAGAATCACCCTCAGTTTTTTGAAATAATTGGACTGTTTTTTAACCATGCCCAATCTTTCTCTATCTTTATTAAAAGACTAACCACCGACGGGGATGACCGATGAACCAAAATTAATTACGGTTTATACAGGCTATTGGCATGGTTATTGCCATTATATAAAGCAGCGGGTATTTGCGGGGGAATACCCCCTCATAAAAACGGTTAATTCCCATATGATTAATCAACTGGAGGAAATTTAGATATGAAAAGATTTATTCTGAATTTTATCGGCTTCATCATATTGGTTGGTTTAAATGCTTGTACAGATATCTATGATCCGCTGGTAGATACTGAGTGTGAAAAAAGAGAAAATATCGGTGTGCCCCACCTTCCTTATCCATCCTATCCAAGCCCCTACCAAGACCCATCTTGGAGCTCAGACGGCAAAAGCATTGTTTTTTACCGCATGAAGGTGACCCGTATTTCCGGAGCAGGTTCCTTTTTCATAGACTACGACTCCACCGGTATTTGGATGATAAATGCTGATGGGTCCGATATGCGGCTGATATTAAAAGGTAGTGGTTATCGTTCACCCGATTTATCACCGGATGGGAAGTGGTTGGCTTTCAAATTCGGGGGTCAGATCTATAACGCTCCCTTTGTGAATGGACAAATTGATACAACCGGGTTTGTTCAGTTAACTTCAGTTGGCAGCAACCATTACCCGGCCTGGAGCCACGATGGTGAGTGGATTGCATATGCACGATCAGTATGTGAAGGAACCAGAACTTGTGGAGTTTGGATAATTAACTCTAACGGAGAGCGAAACCGTTTTATTGCTGACTATGGCATGTACCCCACGTGGCATCCATTCAAAAAAGAAATACTTTATAACCGGCGAGTAGTGACAGAGGGGGGGAAAGTTCTTGGGGACTCTCTTTGGGTATTTAACGTAGAAAGCAACGAAAATATGCGTTTCTTTTTCCTTACGGATGAAAATTACGATAATCGACATATGACATACTCTCTTGACGGCGAAAAAATCGCTTTTTCTTCCCAACCGGAAGAATGTCCAATTCAAATATGGACCATCAATTCCGATGGAACTAATTTAAAACAACTTACTCACGAAGGTGCCTCTTCGGAACCGTCTTGGTCGCCTGACGGCAGAATTGTCTATGTGCATTACGTATCCGGGAAGCTGGATGTCAACAGCGGCACATTATGGGTGATGGATGGAGACGGTGGCAACCAGCGGCAACTGACCTTTAACCACGGGTTAATATTAGACCCATAACCAGCAGGAGGTAATACGATGACTTGAAATCAGAAACAGAAAGCCGCCATTGTGCTGTCACACAACAGCGGCTGGAATGCAAACAAACGACATGTTGGGTGATCCTGACCTTTAGTGAGGACAGGGACCTTTTTGTTTGCTCCCGAAAGTACTAATAAAAAATCAATGACTAACAACAAAATCATGGAGTGAAAAATGAAAAAGTTAAATAACCCGTTAGGCTGGATATCCGGAGTTTCGGTTTTATTCTCACTGGTAGTGGGCCTGGCATTCAACCCCCTTTCTGCTCAAGGCAGAAACTTAAAACAGGAAATCCTGGTCTACATCCTGACGGATTCACTGGAATTTCCTGCCAATGAAAATGCGGCTGTGCCGATTGACAGAATTAATATTCGGTCCCAGACGCTTAAACAAACAATGGGGGGTATTCAATTGAATGTCATTGCAAAAGCCTTCCCGAACTGGGCGGATAGCGACACCATACGGGTGCGTGAAGACGGTGTAAGAGTAAAGCTTCCACAGGTTTCCCGTATTTTCCTTTTCCGATTCCTAAATGAAAGTGATGTGGATACGGCCGTTGCGAGGCTTTCCAGGGAATCCAGCGTTCTGTTTGCCGAAAGGCATTCCGATATGGAACTCCATGATCACTATTATCCAATCCAGTGGCATCTCAACAATACGGGCCAGACCGGAGGGACTGCGGATGCGGATATTGATGCACCGGAAGCCTGGTCAATCTTCACTGGAAGTTCGACTGTAAAGTTGGGCGTCATTGACACAGGAGTTGAAACTAATCATAATGATCTTGATGGAAAAGCAACCGGTGACCTCCCGGAATCGTTTCCCTACTATGATTATGCTCACGGTACCCATGTAGCGGGTATTGCAGCGGCAAAACATGACGCAGGTCATGTCCGCGGAGTCGATGCCAATGTCCAAGTGCATTCAGGGAAAGTTTTCAGTGGATATCATTGGGATAATAATCAGGGACGATATGTACCATCTTGGGGTGGTGATAATAATGCCTATAACAAAATCGTTTATGCCGTCGATAACGGAGCCGATGTTCTTAACAATAGTTGGGGAGGCAGTCAATATAGCACGACCATAAGGTTGGCCTTTGTTCATGCATACAAAATGAACCGTGTTTCAGTTGTTTCTATGGGAAATGATAATACAAGTGACCCACGATATCCTGCTGCGTTTGGGCAAGGGATTATTGCCGTTGGCTCTACTACTGATAATGATAATCGCAGTTCTTTTTCAAATACGGGGAACCATATTGACGTAGCAGCGCCGGGAACAAATATATTATCGACTTGGAGAGGTCAAGGCTATAATACAATTTCGGGAACATCCATGGCCGCCCCAAATGTTTCTGGAATTGCAACACTGCTGAAAGGTTATAATACCAACTTAGACAACGATGATATTGAGCAGATAATAAGAATCTCTGCTGATGAAGTTGCAGGAATGGCTGGACAAGATTGGACAACAGAATACGGCACCGGTCGGGTAAATGCTCGAGCAGCTCTTAGCTTAATTAATCTCCCAAATGTGGTTTATCACTGGACAGCAAGCGGTGGTTCAGTCGTAAGCAATTCAATACTTTATCCGCTTACATTTTATGGTGTAAATGGCATTTTGGATGGTACCTATACTGTTGTACGCCATGAAATCCGAAAAACAATTACTTTTCCCCAATCCTTTTCTTCAACACCATTTGTTTGGGGTAGGGGTGTGGATCAATATGTGAATCCTGGTTTCTCTATAGAAAATCCAAATTATGGGATGGGTTGGTGTGGGCTTGTTCCTGGTAGTGTGACCACAACAAGTGCAACCTTACGAACATTTGTCTATGCAGTATATAACGCCTACGGAAAATTTAGTACATGGTTACCGACTATCCCTAGTCAAGTTGAGTTTGCCTACACTGCCCTTGGTGTTCCCTCAACAACAACACCAAATGCTCCGACAAACTTTGTAGTAACAAATCCCAATGATGTTGGGAATGCTCCTATTCTAAGTTGGCAAGCAAGCACGGGGGCAACTTCGTATAATATTTATCGTCGCGTGTTCTGGGATCCAAATTGGTTTTTATTGGGGAGTTCATCATCAACCACCTATATTGATGGCACACTTGAAATAAGAAGCCCAAATGATTGGGAAGCTGAAGATTTTTATTACCACGTTACGGCTCTAAATAATAATGGTGAATCAAACCCTTCAAACTCATACTCTGTATGGGGATATAGCTTCTTTAAAATGCAGAATGAGACTACGGATATCAATAATCCAATTCCAAAGGCCTTTGCTTTGGAATCAAATTATCCCAATCCATTCAACCCTTCAACGCTGATTCGGTATAGCCTGCCAGTACCCAGTTCTGTTACCCTGGTTATTTATGACCTGAGAGGAAATGAAGTGACCCGGTG
>JACNKN010000004.1 GCA_014382015.1 Fidelibacterota bacterium
TTAAAGTGCTAAAATGAAACAAATTAGACAAAATAAACTAACTACTAATCGGACACAAGCAAGTGCCCTGAAATCCCGCACTTGCCATAGCCATGACCGTTATAATAACCCCTTTATTTTATGCAGTTTATTTTGTTCGCCTCTGGCCAGTGCATATTCAAATGACCATTTGATACAAGCGGACCCGATCTTTCCATCTTTTCGGATGGCGATGTAGGCAATCTGAAAATCAGGATTTCCATTATGTTTTTTAATCACCCGGTTTAATGCTTCTTCACATGCTTTAGTTGGGTCGTACCCCTGACGCATAAGCTCCACAACCAAAAAACTTCCGGCCGTTTTAATGACTTCTTCACCCAGACCGGTACCACCAGCACAGCCCACTTCATTATCTACAAAAAGTCCTGCTCCGATGATGGGGCTATCTCCTACTCTGCCATGCATTTTATATGCCCAGCCGCTGGTGGTGCATGCACCGGCCAAATCACCTTTATTATCCTGAGCCAAGACCGCAATTGTATCGTGTGTTTCGTGGGGCGTCATTTTGCGCCGTTTCTTTTTCCACTTTTCCCAGGCAGCTTTGGATTCATTCGTAAGAAGATCTATTTCTTCAAACCCTTGGGAAACAGCAAATTGTCGCGCACCCTCGCCCACAAGCATCACGTGCTTGGTATCTTCCATCACTTTTCGTGCCACGGATACAGGATGTTTAATATTCTGGATAAAAGCCACAGAACCGGCATTGCCGGTGGAATCCATGACACATGCGTCTAACGTTACATTGCCTTGTTCATCAGGCAATCCGCCAAAACCAACGGACGTACTCTTTGGATCACCTTCGGGAATACGAGCACCCGCTTCTGCTGCATCCATGGCATTGCCCCCATTTTGAAGCGATATTAAGCCAGCATCGTTTGCGGGTAATCCGTGATCCCAGGTTGATAGAATGATGGGATCATTTTTATTTGTTTTTAGTTTTGAGCCACCAAAAATAGTTGTCGGTGCCGCTAAACCAATGGCTGTAGTTTTTATAAAGTCTCTGCGTTTCATACCCATAATGCTAATATTCCTCCTACAATCATTAATCCTACAAATTGATAACCCATATTTATTCTAAATAATTAATAGTGGGTTCGTACATGATGATTTCCTATATATCCAGGGCAACAATTTATAAATAAATAATATGGCGTTGTAGCTTGTTTATCTACCAATTGACTTGCCTACTCCATATATGATTTTTTACAAATCGTAAGCGACTATCCCCGTTTTTTACTGAAAAATAGAGCGCAATTCCCTTCCATTTTCAGCTCATAAATCAAAATAATTGAGCTTTATTATAGGATTCCATGAGCTACGCTTTCACTTTTTGTGAGCTATACATCACACAATCAATTATTATTGACACTTTTTATGGGATATATTAAATCTTTATTGACACTTTTTATGGGATATTTTCGTAAATTCTTTACACTTTTTATGGGATAATAATGAAACGAACATTATATAAGCAACTCAAAAAATGGAAAAATGACGCACACCGAAAACCGTTGCTTTTGCAAGGCGCAAGGCAAGTAGGGAAAACCTACCTTGTCAATTCTTTTGGTAAAAATGCATACTCCAATTTTGTCTATTTGAATTTTGAAGAGAATGATGAATTAAAAACACTATTCGAAGGAAGCCTTTCTTCTGAGAATATTATTAATAACATCAGCTTATATTTTGGTCGAAAGATTGATTCAAATGATACATTAATCTTTTTTGATGAAATACAGGACTGTCCTTCAGCATTAACCAGTTTAAAATATTTTAAAGAGCAAAGTCCGAATTATCATATTATTTCCGCCGGATCATTGCTGGGTGTCAGCATAGGTAATCAACGGGGATTTCCGGTTGGCATGGTCAATTTTATGACGCTTTATCCACTGACCTTCCATGAATATTTATGTGCATTTGGTGAAGATCTGCTGGCAGAAAAATTATCAGACATGGATTCCCCTGGCCCTTTTCCGGAAATCATCCATGATAAATTGAACAACCATTTAAAAATGTATCTCTATCTGGGGGGAATGCCGGAAGTATTACAATCATACATAGACGAAAAAGATATTCAAAAAGCACGGTATATCCAGTTGGAAATATTGGAAGCATATCAAAGAGATTTTGCAAAATACACTACCGAATTACAAGCCATTAAAACATCGGAATTATGGCGGTCTGTCCCGATTCAATTAGCAAAGGAAAATAAAAAGTTCAAATATAGTGTTGTAAGAAAAAAGGCAAGAGCATCGACGTTTGTGCACACAATTGAATGGTTGAAAGGAGCAGGGTTGATACACATTGTCAATCAAATTAAATCGCCAAAATTGCCATTGGCCGGATATGCGGATCATTCCAAATTTAAACTTTACCTTCATGATACAGGCTTACTTGGTGCAATGTTAAATCTGACATCAAATATGATTATAAAACCCACCAAGTTATTTGCTGAATTCAATGGGGCTTTCATTGAGAATTATGTTGCAAGTGAATTGATCGCTCAAAATTATAAGGAACTGTATTACTGGACATCCAAAAGTGAAGCTGAAGTTGATTTTATTCTCAATTTTGAAAATGATATCTATCCACTGGAAGTGAAAAGCGGATTAAACCGAAATTTAAAAAGTTTAAGAAGTTACGCAGGGAAATATAAACCCAAGATGATCATTAGAATATCACCACGAAATTTTATACGAGATCAAGAATTTGTAAACATCCCCCTTTATTCTGTTTCAACCATAAAAAAAATTATTGCTCTTTGTAATACATAAGATTACGAATCGTAGGCTGCAATTCCCGTTTCTTGCTGGCCGATGATTGGCCAATTTCTTACACGTAAACCGCTGAAGCGGTTAAGCCACTCTATCAAATTAACCCACGGCTTAAGTCGTGGGTTAATGGCTCCATTAGATTAATAACCACGGGAAACTTTTTAAGAATTGGAATAATATTTCAATCATTAGTTGAATAATTGGAATAATATTTTATTTTAGTTTTTATATATAGGAATAATATTGTAGCTTATAGTCGTTATGAAAGAAAGATTTCTCTTAAAACATATTCTGAAACATGGTGCAGAAAAAGAAATTACACTGCTGATTGGTGCGCGCCAAACCGGGAAAACAACACTGCTCAAGCAGTTAAACAGAAAAATATCCAATG
>JACNKN010000042.1 GCA_014382015.1 Fidelibacterota bacterium
CCGTTTCTTGTTGTCCAATAATGAGCGTATGCATTTCATGGGTTCCTTCGTAGGTATAAACAGACTCAATATTTGCCATGTGGCGCATGATTGGATAATCTTCGGTAATACCATTTGCCCCAAGAATTCCCCGTGAAATACTGGCAATATCTCTGGCCAATTCACAATTATTTCGCTTCGCCATGGACACTTGCTGAAAGGTCATTTTTCCTTCATCTTTTAAGCGGCCCAATCGATAAACCAAAAGTTGCGCTTCAGTGATTCGCGTAACCATATCCGCTAATTTTTTCTGTGTAAGTTGATATCCACCGATAGGCTTGGAAAATTGTTTCCGCTCTTTTGAATATTCTAACGCAGTGTTGTAGCAATCCACGGCACATCCAACCATTCCCCAAGATATGCCGTAGCGCGCTTGGGTCAAACAACCCAATGGTCCTTTTAATCCTTCAATATTGGGGAGTCGCGCTGAATCGGGCACACGTACATTCGCCATGGAAAGTTCAGATGTGACGGATGCCCGTAAACTCAATTTTCCATGAATATCACTGGATGTAAATCCGTCCATTCCTTTCTCTAACAAAAATCCGCGAACGAGTCCATCTTCGTCTCTCGCCCAAACAACAGATACATCAGCTAACGATCCATTTGTGATCCACATTTTATTGCCGTTGATTATCCAGCCGTCGCCATCTTTTTTACAGCGTGTGGACATACCACCAGGATTTGAACCAAAGTTTGGTTCAGTAAGACCAAAGCATCCAATTTTTGTTCCCGCACCTAAACCGGGAAGCCATTTGGCTTTTTGTTCATCGGAACCATAAGCATGAATCGGATACATGACCAAGGCACCTTGAACACTGGCAAAAGACCGCAATCCCGAATCACCTCTTTCCAGTTCGTGGAGGATGAGTCCATAGGCCACATTGCTTACGCCCGCACCGCCAGATTCTTCCGGCAATGATGATCCCATAAATCCAAGTTCGCCCAACTTTGGAACCAGTTCCATAGGAAAGGTTGAATTTTCATAATGCTCATTGATTACCGGCATAAATTCAGCTTGAACAAAATCAAATGCTGTTTGCTGGATAAGCAATTCTTCTTCAGTCAGTAAATCTGTTATATTATAAAAATCTGGTCCGAATGCTTTCATAAATATTCCTTGGTTAAGTAGAAGCGAAAATTACACTTTTCTGTTCATTGATTTCAGGAGAGATATTAACGCTTCATCATTCCAGGATACTTTTTCCGGATGCATTTTTATTTCTAATAAAATAGCGTCCAATTCTATATTTTCAATTGTCACGTTCATTGCAGCGAATCTATTTTTTAACGCGGCCCTCCCTGTAAATTTATCAATAACTAAATGGCGCTTGCGATGAACAGTCTCCGGTGAAATTGCTTCATAGGATTTTGGCTCCTTTGCCACAGCTTTTACATGAAGCCCCGCTTTATGAGTGAATGCATTTTTTCCCACAATAGGCTGATTGACATTTGAATCTAATTTAGAGAATGATTTTACCGTATTATGTAATTCAGGAAGCAATCCCAAATTCCAATTTCCGTTTATTTTATAAATTTCAGTCAAAGCAGTCGTCACCTCTGCCAAAGGTGGTAATCCGCATCGTTCTCCCAATCCATTCACCGCAACATCCACGCATCGGGCTCCTGCTTCCAGTGCAGAAAGCGCATTCGCTGTGGCCATTCCAAAATCATTATGGCAATGAACATGAATGGGCAAATCAATTTCCGAAGAAATTCGCATGACTAATTTCTTCATTTTGGACGGTGTCAAACAACCCACTGTATCCGCCAGACTAAAGCGATCTGCACCAGCCTTTTGGACTAAATGCCCCACTTGAATTAAATAATCTATGTCCGTTCGGCTTGCATCTTCAGCGGTGAATCGGAGTTTGAGTCCCTTATCTTTTCCGTATTTAACAGCTGATTCAATTCGCTTCAATGCTTCGGCTTTTGTCACATTGAATTTATGTTTGAGACTCAATGAGGATGTTCCGAAAAAAATGCCCATCCACGGTACACCCATTGTAACCGCATCATTAATATCGGATTTTGACGCCCTCCCATGTGCCATTTTTTTTGCATTTAGATTTAGGTTATTTAAAGCTTCAACAGCCTCATATACATCAGGAGAAACGGCTGGGTGACCCAATTCGATAAAATCAACACCAAAGGTATCCAGCTTTTTAGCGATGACTATCTTTTGTTCTAAAGAAAAAGATACGCCAGGCGTTTGCTCCCCTTCCCGCAAAGTGGAGTCAAGCATTTCAATTTGTTTTGGCAAGATCATTTGGTGAACTTAAAAAATCTATTTCAACGGAACAATTTACATTCAATTAATATTGCTGATAACGTAATTTTGGCGCTTCTATAAATTGAGAAATTATCTAAATGAATAATCAACATAGGGAAATGATAGATGGCGCTGCGGCAATTGTCCGCGGAGCTCTCGATGCCGGGTGTGATTTCTATGCCGGTTACCCCATTACGCCCGCATCAGGAATCCTGACTCACATGCTCCGTGAACTACCCAAAGTTGGGGGAATCGGACTCCAGGGCGAAGATGAGATATCTTCTATGGGGCATTGCATTGGTGCTGCAACAGCCGGCGCGACTGTTTTTACCGCAACCAGCGGTCCGGGACTTTCACTCTATTCTGAAAATATTGGTTTGGCCATTATGATGGAAGTGCCACTGGTTATTGCAATTTCCCAACGGTTGGGGCCCTCGACTGGCGCTGCGACAGCATCCGCCCAGGGTGATATTCAATTTATGCGTTGGTGCACGTCCGGTGGTTATCCAATTATTGTATTATCACCCACAAATATTCCTGAAAGCTATCATTTAACGAAACGCGCTTTTAAACTGGCCAAGCGATTTCGAACGCCTGTTTTTGTTGCTACAGATAAAGATACAGTTATGACAACAGAATCTATTGCCACCGACGAAATGATCCGTGCACCAGAGTGGTCGGAAATTTCGGACAAACCGGTAGGGAAGCCCTTAGGCCCTTACCAAATCAATGGCACGATTCATCACTACACCGGGTCCAGCCATAACGAAGAAGGTCATATTACAAAAGACCCGGATATCATTGCGGCGTTTAATGAAAGATTGAAAAACAAAATCGGAAATCATGAGGATGAAATTTCTCTTTTAAAAACAGACCTGGAAAAAGGAGCAGAAACACTCATTTTAAGCTATGGCGTATCGGCGCGATCTATGGAAGCAGCCGTAAACCAAATTCGTGCCAATGGAGAAAAAGTATCCGCCATGACTATCTATTCCCTCTGGCCAATACCGGAGAAAAAAATCAAAGTAAGTTTATCTGGAATTAAACGCATTATCATTCCAGAAATGAACCATGGGCAATACCGACACGAAATTGAACGGTTAGTCCATGGGGATATTGAATTAATTGGTGTAAATCGCGTGGATACAATTTTAATTACGCCAGAAGAGATTATAGAGGCTTTCCATGGATAATCCGGTATTAGACACCTATATAGCTGAAGAAAATCTTCCTTATGAATTTTGCCCGGGATGCAGTCACGGAAAAATTTTAGGTGCATTGAGCAATAGTTTGAAAGATCAAGGACTTGACCCATCAGAAGTGGTCATTGTAACTGATATTGGTTGTGTGGGTCTTTCGGATAAATATTTTGTCACCCATGCGTTCCATGGACTGCACGGCAGAGCCATAACTTATGCATCCGGAATCAAGATGCAGAATCCTGATCTTAACGTGATTGTACTTATTGGGGATGGTGGATGTGGAATTGGTGGACATCATTTACTCAATGCCGCTCGATTAAATACAGACATCAGTGTTTTGGTATTCAATAATTTTAATTTTGGCATGACCGGAGGCCAGCACTCTGCCACCACACCGTTAGACAGTTTTACCCCAACAACGACTTTCGGAAGTACCGATGCACCTATGGATATTGCCGGAACGGCTAAAGTCAATGGCGGAGGATTTATCGCCCGTGCAACTGCTTTTGACAAAAATTTACCTGAGTTAATCGCCAAAGCCATGAAGCATGATGGATTTTCTCTCATAGATATTTGGGAATTGTGTACGGCATATTATGTGGTGAGGAATGATTTTGGCCGGAAAGAAATGATGAGTTACATGGATGGAATGAATATGGAATCCGGTATTCTACAGGAAACAGAACGGCCCAGTTTCCAAACAAGTTATAAGGATATTCAGCAACGGGCCAGTGAACAAAAACCCATGAGTGGTTTAGTTTTGAATACTCAATTTTCATCTGATTTAGAAAAACCTATTCGCATTGTATTGGCGGGCTCTGCCGGACAAAAAGTGGTTTCAGCCGGAAATTTATTGGCGTCAGCCGCCACACTCTCCGGTCTTTGGACCAGCCGAAGAGCCGACTTTCCCATCACCATTCAAACTGGATTTTCTGTAGCAGAAATAGTCATCAGTCCGGAGCCTGTCCTCTATTCTGGAATTGTGAAACCAGATGTTGCGGCGATCATTGCGCCAGAAGGAAAAGCGAAAATTGCAAGGTTAACTAAAGCCATGGAAGACACAGATACGATTTATTTTGCCGATGGATTAGGGGGCATTGATTCTGATGCAAATATACAACCCCTTGTTTTTCCAGAAAGCGCTCATAAGGATTTAAGAAAAAACATTTCTGCTTTAACAACTGGATATCTTACAAAAAAATTAAACCTTTTTCCATTTGAAGCGCTAAAGGAAGCAGTTCGTCAAATTCAAAAACCAAAAATTGCTGAAATAAATTTGGGCGTTTTAGCTCATTTCGAGTAGTCCTCCTTTTTTTAGGACTCTATCATTTCAACTTCTTCCCTTTAGATAATAATTTTACTGCTTTAGCAATGCGACGTAAACGTGTTTCCTCTTTTTTCGCACTTTCAATCCATTCTACATAGGCCTTTTTATATGAAGGTGCCAATCCATCAAAAAATTCAGCCGCGTTTGAAGACATCGCAATACGGAAATCTTTCGGTGCAACCACAATCCGCTTTTCTGTATCTTTTTCCATGGTGACTAAAACAGAATCACCCGCATATTTTTTGATCTTTTCACGAATTGATTTTTTCACCACCAAATTATGTTTCCCGTCGCCCAAAGGTAGTAGTGTACTTTCAAAAGAGAGCCCTTCAATAGTTCCTTTCACTTTTACCTTGGCTTTTGAACCATATTCTTTTTCCACATTAAATGGAACGGTTAAAAATGTCCAAGCGCCGGAAATATCGTAAGTGATGAGTTTTGTTTTAAATTTTTTCATCTTATCGTTAAAACAAACCGAATATCATCATAGGTGCAATTTTCAATATCAGGGATAATGTTTTTAATTGCAGCCACCCCTGGACTTTTTGTTTTTTGGATTGCATCATTAATAATAGCTATTTTTTTCTTTTCAACTAAATTATCAATATTAATTTCTTTTCCCAATTCGAATAATTTGCAAAGATGATTCACAATAGTTGAGACCGCATATCCTCGCTTTTTCGCAATTGCTTCTAAAGGTAAATTTTGTTGGTAGAGATCCCATGTAATCTCTATTGAATCACTCATGCTTAATCCGCCTCGGCTTGATGATCGGTTTTGAGCTGGTTTTGGAATGGCGCTAATTTTGGGTAATTCTCCATTCCCATTTAGCAGTTTCGTTCCTTTTTTTGTCAATGAAAGCGTGGGATATTTCCCTGGGCGCCGCAGTAAAAATCCATCGTCCAACAAATCATTAAAAACACCTGTAACGAATTTTCGAGTTACAAAATCATATTTCCCATAAAGTTCATGGTTTCGCAATCGCCCATGCAGTTTTTTTGATTGTGAACCTGCAAGTGCTTTGGATAGTCCGTCTCTACCAAATTTACCATCCAATTCATCTGTGAGTTTTATTATATCCAGAACCAATTCCCGGGACATTTCTGATTGAATTGTATTCGATTTTGTTTTAGTCGATTGAATAGCTGTTTTCCAATTCATGCAAACGTCACACCCGCCGCAATTTGGTTGATGGATAATATCACCAAAATATTGAAGCAGATATTTTCGACGACAGGAAGCAATGGTAAAGTACCGTTTCATCGTTTCTAATTTATCCATTTGAAATTGGTAATGTTTTTCGATGGTATTAAAATCGATGGGTAATTGATTTATCGATATCTTTTTGCCTAACAAACGAACCCCTCTTCCCCGAAATGGGGGTGTATATAAAATGATCTCTTTGCTTTCTAATGCCATTAATGCAGTTGAAAGTTGGGTTTGGGAAATTCCCAATTCATTCACAGCTTGTTCCGGTGCAATATTTAAAATAGGGAGTGAACTTTGATCCGTTTTTTGAGCTATATAATCATAAACAGTTTTTTGGATGGCACCACGCAATTCAACATCCGTTTTTAGAAATTCAATTTCCATACGACGATCACTACGACTCATTCGTTTTAGCAATTTTGCTTTCTCTAAAATAACTAAAGTAGCACCCACCATTATATCTTTTATTTCTTTCCCTGCTTGGTCAGCCATTTCTTTATGGGTTAAATAAATATCCGAGAGTTTTAAGGAATGAAGAAAGCGATACAGTTTAATTATAATATCTTTTGATGGATGGGAATTCTCGATAAAAAACTCCTGGAGTCTCACATCGCCGTACGCCGTAAACGCCACACAGTAAGCCGTTTTTCCATCGCGTCCGGCCCGACCTGATTCCTGCATATATGCTTCCATGGTTCCGGGCATAGTATAATGAAAAACAAAGCGAACATCGGGCTTGTCGATACCCATTCCAAACGCATTGGTGGCAACCATGATTTTGGTTTTGCCTGCAATCCAATTATTTTGAACATATTCCCTTTTTTCTTTTTCCATTCCACCGTGGTATCCCGCAGCAGTAAACCCTTTATTCAATAATATATCTGTAAGCGTTTCTGTCAGTTTTTTTGTACCAACATAAATGATTCCAGAACCGTTCAATCGTGATAACATTCGGATTAATTCTGCTTCCTTTTCTTTATCATTTTTTAAAGATATGGCAACATATTTCAGATTTTTTCTATCAAAACCTGTTACTATTTCTTTAATAGAATCCACGCCAAGTTGGACTTTAATATCTTTCCGAACTTCCGGTGTTGCAGTAGCTGTGAATGCACCAACCGGTGGATAATCCAAAGTAGAAATAACGTTTTTTAGTTTTAAATACGACGGGCGAAAATCATGCCCCCATTGAGAAATACAATGAGCTTCATCCACGATAAATAATGAAATGTTAATCTTTTGAATCAGGTTTACAAAGGCATTAGAATAAAACCGTTCCGGTGCTATGTAGAGCAAATCTATTTTCCCGGATTCAACCTGCGCAAACCGTTTCATCATTTCACGTTGCTCAATTGTGCTATTAATAAACGTGGACGAAATTCCCAATGCATCCAACGCATCCACTTGATCTTTCATAAGCGAAATTAATGGAGAAATCACCAGCGTAACCCCATCACTCAATACCGCTGGTAATTGATAACATAACGATTTTCCTGATCCCGTTGGCATGGTAACAATCACAGAATCACCTGCTAATAACTTACCAATAATCTTTTCTTGCCCCGGCCTAAAATTAGACAGATTAAAACGATCGGATAGGGTGTGTTTTAATAAGTTCATTTCAGTTCAATCAATTAATTCTTTTTCTATTAAAAGTGGTACCTTATGTGGCTCATATTAACCCATGATCCGCAAATGAATAAATATCATTCCCCGCAATAATCAGATGATCATGTATATAAATATCAATGGTTTTTACAGCTTCTTTTAACTTTTTGGTAATGGTTAAATCATCCTGGCTGGGATTGGGATTCCCACTGGGGTGATTATGAACAAGCACCAATGCGGATGCATCATTATCTAAAGCACGCTTAACCACTTCCCGGGGATACACAGCGGACGTATTTAACGTTCCTTCAAAAAGTGTTTCCATTTTTAGAATTTGATTTCGACCGTTAAGATAAATAATCATAAAGACTTCTTTACTTTTATCTCGAAGATTATGCCTCAAATAATCTAACACATCTTCAGATGATCGAATATAGTCCATATCAAGAATGCGATCAGCCAGATATCGACGTGCCACATCCTGAGTCAACTTGAGGCCAAATACATTATGGTCGCCAATGCCTTTTATTGCTTTCAATTCCTTGGGGGACGCTTCTAAAACAGCCTTTAGAGAACCAAATTTCTTCAGTGCATTTTTCGCCGGTTGTTTGCAATCGGTACGAGGGGTACCCAAGGTGAGTAAAAGTTCAACTATTTCGTAATCGTGAAATCCATCCAGACCGCTTTTCAGGAATTTTTCCCTGAGACGCTGACGATGACCTTTATGACTCGAAGTGTTCATGTGTTTAAAGTGCTAAAGTGTTCGAGTGTGAATGTGCTCGTAGATAGGATAAAAATAAAATTAACACGTTACCACTTTTTTACTTTTTAAGTGAAAATAACTTGTCTTTGAATTCACGAAGTTCCCGAACATTGCTTGTTTCAACTTCACCGGAATCCCATTTGAGTTTGAAATCTTCCTCTGAATCGGAACCACCCTGTTTTTGGTACAATGGATAAAGGTCCGCTTCTTCTCTTGGTTTACCCTTATGGAGTGTGGCTGTAAGCTGATAGGCTATATCCTCCACAATGTCATCAATCACTCTGTCTGGAAGTTGCTTTTCTAATAATCCTTTTTCAATTTTAGAAAAACGCATTCCATGGACCACATAATCTTGATATGCTTCCCAGGCAAATGGTGCTTTTTCTTTGACGTAATAAGCCATAGCATCAGAGAAAACGCGTATCTCATATTGGGCATGACTATCAGACCGTAATCCAATAAAATGAAGTAAATTATGAAGATCATTTTTCCAATACCATTCCGTATAAATATTTACTGGGAGTAAGGATCGAGCCAATTCTCGCGCTACACCTGCTTCATTGAGTTCCTGATACATGGCAAAACTCCGCTCAGAATTTTCTTTAAAATAATCCAATACTTTTTGTTTTAATTCAGGCGGTACTTCTCCGGATCTGCCTTGTTTATTCAGCGCACTTTGGAATTGAATATTCTCAGGTTCCGGATAATAAAATTCATCCCTCGCTTCTGAGTATCGTAATGAATATTCATTGATATTAGCCGTACGGTGCCGCACCCATTGCCGAGCCACAAAAATGGGCATTTTGCAGTGAAATTTGAATTCCACCATTTCGAAAGGAGTCGTATGGCGATGGCGCATAAGGTAACGAATCAAGCCGCGATCTTGGGAAACTTTACTGGTTCCCTGTCCATAACTTACCCGGGCAGCCTGTACAATAGCATCATCCCCTCCCATGGAATCCACGAGTCGAACAAAGCCTTTATCTAAACATTTGATGGCATCTTCTGGTATTTTTGTCATTTTTTTTATTGTGTTAAAATATGATAAGTTTTATCCACTGCTTCTATTTCACCCGCGATTAAACCCGGTTCAATTAGCGTCTTTTCTTGATTGAAACTAACAAGATTACCTTTCAGGTCAATCAATTTTCCGCCCGCTTCATTAATTATACAATTTCCAGCACAAATGTCCCATTCATTTTTCGGACGAAGAGATGCAAATATGTCCGCCTTCCCCGCTGCAGTCAGTCCCAATTTATAAGCGACAGAACCCACAGCCTTGAGTTCACCAAACGTACCTTCATATGGTGCCCAGAGTCCCCGTCGTGTCTCTGAGCGGCTATTTAAAATAACCATTTCGCTCACTTCCTCTTTCGTCGAACAACAGATCAAATCGCCATTTAAAAATGCTCCCTCTCCTTTGGCAGCCGTAAATATTTCTTTTGTCACTGGATTATAAAGAACACCCACAATTGGAAATCCATTTTCCACCAGGGCAACGCTCACCACAAAATTAGGAACGCTTTCAATGAATTCTTTCGTCCCATCCAATGGGTCTACAACCCATACGCGCTCTTTCGAAAGACGATCTGGGGAATCTACCGTTTCTTCTGAAAGCCAACCGTAATCTGGTCGAGCATCCATCAACAATTCTTTTAAACATGAATCCGCAGCATGATCGGCTGTGGTTACAGGGTTATGATATCCTTTTTCTTTGATTTCATAATCAGATTTATAATAATTCATAATGACACGTCCTGCTTCAAAAGCGGCGTCTTTGGCGAGATTTAATTCGGAAACCATGGGGCAAAAGTTAGAAATGAAAGTGATTGAGTGTTAAGGTATTAAAGTATATAAAAATAAAATTATAGGTATGATTATTGAGTTATAAAACTTAAATATCTAAATACCTTATTCTATCTTTGGCATTAATTGATTTTTCACCCAATTATTTTTCGGATTTATTTCCAATGCCCTTTCGAAATAAGTTTTTGCGTCTTCATTATTTCCAGCTTCCATTTCAATTAGACCAAGCCATGCATACACATCACTGTGTCCCCAATCGGGCATAATGGATTCTGGTGAATCATGCTCAAATAATTTTGCTGCTTTATTTAAATATAATTTTGCACTGGCCACACCGCCGCCAAATGCTTCCGGTGTAAATTTCATGGAAATTCCATTAGTCAAATTGATTCTCGGATTGTTCGGTTCCATGGCCATTGCCTTTCCCATGAGTTTTCCGGACTTCGGTCCATACCAGAATCCCGCCCATGGCATGACCGAAATCTTGGTTCCATACAGTGAAGACATCATGGCGTAAGCTTCCGCAAAACCGGGGTTTTCTTCCAGAGCTTCTTCCAAATGATCCAATCCGTCATTCACATATTTTTTAACTTTTGCTTTTTCTTGTTTTGACATTGAATAGTTTACCAGTTGATTATCACAATAGGCAATATAGTAGTGAATTAGCCATGATTTATCATTGAGGGATAATACCCGTTCAAAATGGGCGCGTGCACCCAGTAATTCCTGTTCGTTCCAGCTCTGAATTGCATTCTCAATTTTTTCTTTTCCACTAATAATCAGATCATCCACCGATTGCGATATACCAAAAGTCATGGTTGTAATTAGGGTCATAATTATTTTTTTCATTTTAGATTCCTTTTTTAACTTATCATTTTATAGATTTAACGAAAAACCCAAATACACATTCCGTCCATGGGTGCTTTTCAATTCTGTCCGCTCCGAATAATCCGGTGAATAGATGTAGCCATATATATTCTGCTTATCCAACACATTGGAGATTGCCCCATAGATTACCATCATTTTTGCGCCACCGAAAAAATAAACCCGGCTCATGGATAAATCCAGCCGTTGCATAGGTGGGAGCCGTTCCGCATTCCATTCATCCTTTGCTGCCGTGTAGGGTTTTCCGGTTGTGTACTTGTAAGTGAGGCCCAACGAATTCACATTTGCAATTCTCATTTTTAATGCGGCAGTTAAATTATGATTAATATCATAATCCGTCGGTGATATCTTCAGGTGATCCAATTCTTTTCGTTGGGACTGTAAATAACTGTAAGAAACCCAACCGGAGATAATAGGTAAATTGCCTTTTAAAAATATGTCTGCACCGTAGGCATACCCATGGCCGTCGTTTGTGAAATTGGTGGCTGAATCTTCCAATACCAAATTGGTGTAATTTTTCTGATACAGTTCCACTTTCAGATTGGTAATCTCCGCTTTATACTCATAACCAAGAATGGCGTGGGTGGCTTGCATGGCTTTCAAATTTGGATTCCCATTCCATTCATCTCGATATTGCGCTTGGGGATATTGATGATAAATACCCGATGCTACTTTCAAAAATTGTTTGTCCGACAAACGATAATTCAGGGAAATCCGCGGATCAATTTCCGTTTGCCGTGGATTATCCAACACATCTGATCGAAGTCCAAATGTAGAAAATAATCGTCGCGACAGATTCATTTCTGTCTCCGCATAAAAACCAAAATGACGCGTTTCATAATCAATATCAAACGTGCCAGTTTCAGCCGCTTCACTCAAATCATTTTGATCCAATGGATAAGTCATGGCGAGAACAGTATTCAAATCGTCTGCAATGAAACCAGCATTCAGTTTAATATTTTCAGAAATGATGAATGATAAATCCGTCCGCCATTTCCAAAGTGAATCATCCATGTCCCGGCTGAAATTTCCCATGGACATTCCCTGGTTGAACCGATTCAAGGATAAACTGGATTTTGCCACCAATCCATTTTCGAACAAATGCCGCCACTGAATGTTGGTAAGTTTGGTACCATTATCACTTAACATAATACCGTCAAAAGTGGGTGTAATTACATTGACCCCAATCTCATCTATGTTGGAATAATGGAAAAGTTTTACCTGTCCCATTGGAGAGTATTTATAAACAGCGCTCACATTTCCATCCCAACTAATGGGCACTTTTTTGAACCGATCTTCACCCCCGTTTACCTTAAATAAATATTTTGTATCGGAATAATTCCCTGAAAACTGGATTCCTATTTTTCCAGGCTCAATAAGCCAGGCACCGCCCAAGGACAATGCGGCCAACCCGGCTCCAATATTGACTGAAGATCGCGAGGGCAAATCCAATGATTCCATGGCCAGAACACCAGAAAGTACATTCCCATATTTGGCGGTAAATCCTCCGGAAGAAAAATAGGTCCCGGACAGTAAAAATGGTGAAATCATACCAAAATATCCGCCAGTATCAGATTCATATTTATAGGGATGACTGATGGTGGCTTGATCTAAAATGACGGTAGTTTCAGAAACATCTCCCCCCCGGACATACATCCCGGCCCCTTCGTCCACACTATTAACCCCAGGAAAAGTCTGGATGGCGCGAAAAATATCTGCCGCGGCTCCGGCTGTTGTCACAATGTCCATGCTGGTGAGGGTTTGTCCTTCTTCATCCGCCATGGTGAACGAACCGGCACTCACTGTAACCGGATCCATTTCCATAAACGATTTTACCAAAACGACCTTTATTTCATTCATTTCAGGTTTTACAGAAATAGAAATGTCCATCTGTTCAAAACCAATATGGGATATTCGAAGTAGTCGGCTTCCACCCAATTTAGTTTTGATTGAAAAATTGCCGGTTGAATCGGTAATCGTTCCTTCCAGAGTATCCATGAAATAAACATTCACATAGGTAAGTTTTTCACCGGATTTAGAAGTAATATTTCCAGAAACAGTCTGTAATCCCTGACCTATTACGATTGACAATGCTCCTACTATAACGAGTACCCTTCGCAACTTATTCCCCTTTTTGCAAATAGGATTGTAATGACCGTAAATAGGATCTGTAAGCACTTCTTCCTTTATTTGTAATTGCACAGGTTGTGAGCGGTTTCTTGCCCGAAAAACTCTTGGTAATTGAGATAAATTCTGCTTTTTCCAGTTTAGTTAAATGTGTACTCAAGTTTCCATCAGTTGTTTCTGTAGCATCCTTGATATAATTGAAATCTGCTTCAACCACTTGAGATAAAATAGTCACAATCGCCAGGCGAACCGGGGCGTGAATTATCGGGTCCAGTTTTTCGAATTTAGACATTCACAGATGATTTGAATTTCTTACGCATAGCATATCCTGGTATGAGGTATCCCGGAATTAAAATTACGGCTGTAATTAATCCATGGTAATGCCAATGAATCATCATGCAAATAAATGCACCTGCGAGCCAAAGAAATGCGGACCATTGGAGCGGTTTCCATGCTATCACTCTCGAGGTTACAAAAACGCCAATCCAAATAATAGTCATAATAATTGGATTCAGTGCTTGGATTGAAATTGCTCCCAAAGGCATCCCAACAAAAGCCAAGAGAAAAATAGACAGTCCGCAAGCCATCCATAGAGACCCAATTGTGTGATCTGCATACCCTATGACACCCGATTTGGTGTATGATTTTTTTGCAATTACACCACTGACAATGGCTCCACTAGTCATGAGCACAGCCCACATAATACCGATCCACTCAAACATTTCGAAATAAATGAGACCATATTGCCCTATGGATGCTGCAAGCGTTAGCCAGCCCCACATGATGAAATACTTACCATTATCGGCTACATTTCTTCGCGTCTTTTCCAGTATATCCCGTATGATCTTTATTTGTTCTTCCATAATCGTTCCTTTTTTTACAGGGCGAAAGTTATATCAAAGTACTTTGTATATCAAAGCTTTATTTTTATCTATTATGATTATATATTTAGATAATCAATAGGAGTGGTTATGATCAGAAATATTATTGCAGTTCCAGCAGGATGGCTAATCTGGGGGATTCTTTGTAATGCCATTCTCATTCCCATCCTTATGAGTGTATTCCCCAATCAATTTGAAAATATGATACCCGTTACCACCGGGATGTTAATCTCGACCCTATTCCTGACTTTTATATGTTCATTTGCTACAGGGTTTATTACTGCCTTTATTGCTGCCAGCCATCATCGGAAAGTCGTTTTGGCAGCAGGAATCTTAAATCTTCTATTTGGTACCTATATCCAAATCATGAGTTGGGCTACTTTGCCCCCATGGTATCACATCATCTTTTTGGTTTCTTTAGTCCCGTTGATTTATTTAGGCGGGATGGAGCGCATCAAGCGGTTATAATTAATTTATCGCTTTCCGCAGAAAAAAAATAAATTCTGCCATTTGACTGTAAATATCAAAGGCTACATCTAAACATTTCTCTGATTTAAATAATTCAGTAGGAATTGTCTTTCTTACAATAAAATCCTTATACTTCAGCCACTCGATCTGTGGATGATCCTTTGGATATCCCTTGGGCGCCACCTTTAAACGATCGCCTCTTAACTCACCAAATGCTGACCTGAATCCAACCGCGTTCACAATGGATTCAAATTGGTTTGGCCAACCAACAATATATTCTCGAATAGATGATAACGTCTCTTTATCCGGGTGCCATACTCCACCTGCGATATAACAATCATTTGGTTCTATATGAATATAATATCCTGCGCCCATTCGCTTTCTGCCTCCGGGATTCATGCCGGCACCGAACCAGGTTTTGTAAGGTGTTTTATCTTTAGAAAATCGTATATCTCTATAAATTCGAAATAGACAATCCTTTGGTTCTGTTCCGATTATATCCGGATCGAATTCAGAAATTCGGAACAGTAACATTGCAACAAAATCTATGAAATTTTGATTGGCGTCTTTAAACCGATCTTTATTAGCATGATACCATTCTCGCTGGTTATTCTTCTTAATATCTGCTAAAAAATCGAATGTAGATTGGTCAATCATACTTTTTGAAAAATAATCAATTTTTCACGACCCTTGCGTGGTTTAATGGACAAGTCCGGGAATTCTTCCTTTACAATTTTCCAGCCTAAATCAAAAATAGATTTAACTTCAACAATACTTGTGGCATAAGGAGGGCCTCCCTCTTCCATTGTTTTGTCCAATGGAAACCATAACCCTATTAATTGCCCACCCGGTTTTAATATTGATTTCGCCATATTTTCATAATCTTTTCTTCTGGTTGGATCAATGGCACAAAAACAGGTTTGTTCAATCATATAATCAAAAGTGTTTTCATATTTGAGTGGTAAAGAAAAAATATCATCTTCGACGGTATTTATTTTAACTTGGGCTGATTTCGCCAATGATTTGAGTGCGACTATAGCCGATGGCGCAAAATCTACAGCAGTTACATCGAATCCATTTTGTGCAAAAAAGATTGCATCATGCCCTCGCCCACATCCTACAATACAGATTTTTCCGGGATTTAAGTCTGATGCCATTTGACTAAATATTGGGGTGGGCCCACCTAAATCCCAACCTAAACTGTCAGCCAAATATTTATCCTCCCATAATTGGGAATTGTTTTCGGGTAAATTCTTCATTCTTCTTCAATATATTGAAATAC
>JACNKN010000039.1 GCA_014382015.1 Fidelibacterota bacterium
ACCGTGGCCCTTTTTTTATCCTTTTTCAAAAGTACAGAAAATTACGGACATAACTAATAGAATTAACACTCATATTGATTTTTTTACCTAATAAAGTATAACTACCATAAAATTTATTAGTTGTATGTCCGCTTAACTGTAGGGAATCTTCAAAACTAATAACTACTTCCGGCTTTAGAAAGCCGCCTACAGGTTCATTTTCTACTGAACAGTCTGACAAATCAATGAAAGATATTAACTTCCATTCTCCAGCCAGAACTTGATTGCTTATCACTGCAATTTGATTTGTATCTAAGTCAACACCTTCATAGGTACAAACCGAATTATCGTTTAAACAACCAATCACTACTATAACGACGGTAAATAACGCTAATACTTTCATAATTATTTTCGTTTGGTATCTGGAATTCTTCTATCAAGTACTGGATAAGGATTAACCGTACATACATTTAAACCAAACAATATGAAGGATACGATCAAATTCAACTTAAGCGTTTTCATATCTAAATCCCTCCTGGTTGTTTATCTTTACAAGAACGATTCATAAGTGGTATTGACGATGTAGTTTGAAAACTCAAAATTATTTTACCTTTTACTTTTACAACGACAGTTCCTAAATACCTTGTTAAAATGTAAATTCGAATAATTTAAAATGCTAACTTATTTTTAACCTGGCAACTATCGCGTCTTTTTATTTAGGCACCCGCAACTTGAAAATACCCATACCTTACTTAATTACGAAAGCTACAGCGTTTTATTTGAGATATTCAAAGGAGGTCATGTCAGGGGTAAATACGCTCGCCGTACTTTGAAGTGATGGATTCAACCCGAAATTTGGGCATAGTTAATTCACTTTTTTCTCCAACGATTTTAAACTTAACCCGCTGATCACCCATCTCTACAAGGTGGATCATAAGACTATCTCCATTGGTTAACACCATGAGATCATAATCTGTTTTAGGAATAAATACGCCAAATGGAACGGATAAATCTTTCTCGCGAATCTCTTCTAAAATAATTGAAATTTCATCCAGTCGATTACCATAACGCGGCGGCGGTGTTTTGTATAATTGATCCGCCACAGGCTGCACCAATGCCACATGGCTCACCTCTTGCCCATGTTGGTCAAATTCCCAGATTTCTTTCCGGTTTGTTAGCATATCAACAGAATAGGCAAATCGACGAATGATTTTTTCCGATGGTAATGATTTCCATATTTCACCTTTTAATAATCCCAGGTGATCATAAATAAAATTTATTTTTCCATACCGGTCACCTCTTACATCTGTAAAGTGGATTGATTCAATTTGATCTGATTCATTTAAAATAAATTTAGACTCCTGCCCCTCATAATATCCCTGGTTTTGTTTCGGGGTTTCTTTTCGGAATTCATCTGACCATGGTTCATCCAATCCATATTGAATCAAGCTGTCCGGCTTTTGATCTTTATTTAGGAAATATCGCCGACTTAACATTTTGTCTTTTCCATATTCTAATACTTCACGTTTTAAAGATTCTCCACCCGCATTAATCCATTCTTTCATAATTGCCATTTTCTTTTCATTATAAAAAACCTGAAGGTGAGGCTTTTCAAATCGATCCGTCGCTAACAAACGGTTATCAGCTAAATAATCATGATCATTTGCATAAAAGCGCATAAAACTCACTTCTATATTTTGACCAATAAGAAAACTTGCTGTAATCAATAAAGTTGAAATAATTTTCACACTACATTCCTTTATGCTCGGTCATTTGGCTCAGGAATCCGTTGGACCAGGATTCAAAATCACCGCCGGTAATGGTAGATCGCATTTTTTCCATGAGAGCCATATAATAAGTCAAATTATGGATAGTTGCCAAGCGTAACCCTAATACTTCTTTAATATTAAATAAATGACGTAAATAGGCCCGTGTAAAATTTTGACAAGTGTAACAGGCGCAATCCGGGTCTATCGTTTCAAATGATTCCCTATGTCTATTATTTCCGATATTAACAATACCTTGGCTGGTAAATAATTGCCCGTTTCTTGCGTTTCTTGTGGGCAACACACAGTCAAACATATCTACACCCAGTTGAACAGATATAACCAAATCTGTTGGACGACCTACACCCATAAGATATCGGGGCTGATCCTTGGGGAGAAGTCCATCCATTTGTTCAACCGTATCAAACATGGCGTTTTTTTCTTCCCCAACAGCCAAACCGCCAATAGCCATTCCACACTTGGCAAAGGACATTAATTCTTCTGCGCTTCTTTTTCTGAGAGATTCATAAACACTGCCCTGTACAATCGGGAACAATGTTTGCTGCCAATCGAATAATGGATCATTCTTCTCTAAATATTCATAGCATTGTCCCATCCAAAGAGAGGTTCGCTCAACTGCTTTTTCCACCGTTTTCTCATTAGATTGGCCTGGTGGGCATTCGTCAAATGCCATAATAATATCTGATCCCAAGTGGCGTTGAATATTCATAGAGACTTCCGGTGTAAAAAAGTGCCGACTTCCATCCAAATGAGATTGGAATTCCACACCTTCGTCTGAAATTTTATTTAATCTTGCCAACGAAAATATCTGAAATCCGCCACTGTCTGTCAATATAGATTTATCCCAATTCATGAATGAATGAAGACTCCCCGCCTTATGGATTAATTCATGACTGGGGCGAATATAAAGATGGTAAGTATTTCCAAGAATAATCTGCGCATCCAGTTTTGTGAGTACCTCCGGATCAATTGTTTTAACGGCACCCTGAGTTCCAATGGGCATAAAAACGGGGGTGTGTATTTCGCTATGGTGTGTTTTGAGAATGCCGCGCCGTGCAGACGTACGTTTGTCGCTGTGGACGATAGAAAATTGCATCAAAATAAAAGATGAAACGCTTCACCCACATTGGAAACGCCGGATATTTTTATTCCCTTTGGTTGGGTTTTCATCCGTTTCACATTTGCGGTAGGCGCGATTACTGTTTTAAATCCCAAGGATTTTGCTTCATTGATACGAGCATCCAATCTGCTGACAGATCGCACCTCACCCCCCAATCCAACTTCACCAATTAAAATGACTGACTTTGGTAAGAGCTTATCCCTGGCGCTGGACGCCACCGCTGTAATGACAGCCAAATCAGCAGCTGGGTCATCAACCTTCAGCCCACCAACTAAATTAACAAAAACATCTTTGGTTCCCATTAGAGTTCCCAGTCTTTTTTCAAGAACTGCTAACAGCATGGACAATCGTTTAAAATCAAACCCATTTACATTTCGCTGGGGTGTCCCAAAGTTCGCATTAGATACCAAAGCCTGGACTTCCACTAAAATCGGACGACTGCCTTCCAAAGATGGGAATATAGTTGATCCGGAAATATCATCCCGTCTTTCGGCTAAAAAGAGTTCCGATGGGTTTTTGACCTCAATAAGACCATTAGATTCCATCTGAAAGATGCCCACTTCATTGGATGTGCCAAATCTATTTTTTGCGGACCGAAGAATGCGATGATCGTGGCGATCATCTCCCTCAATATATAAAACAATATCAACCATATGCTCTAACATTTTGGGACCGGCGATAATGCCTTCTTTTGTCACATGACCAATAATAATGACAGCAATATTCCTTTGCTTTGCCAGTTGAAGAAGCTGTTGGCCGCATTCCCGAATCTGACTGACAGAACCAGGAAGCGAATCCAGCGCATCACTGTATACAGTTTGAATCGAATCAATTACAACCAATTCAGGCTGGATTAAAGACACCTGATCTAATATACCCTCTATTCGGTTTTCGGATGAAAGGTGCAGGGTATCTGAATGCACATCTAACCGTCGGGCGCGCAACCCAATCTGTTCTTCACTTTCTTCGGCAGAAACATATAGAACTGGCTTTGTAAATGCGGGCAAAATTTGAAGTGCCAATGTGGATTTTCCTATCCCCGGATTTCCACCCAATAAAATGAGAGAACCGGGTAAAAGACCACCTCCCAGAACTCGATCCATTTCTACAATGCCTGTAGGAATTCTTTTTACATCTTCACCTTGAAGAATATCTGCCAATTTTCGGGAATCCCGAGCCAAACCATCGCTTCCCTTTTTTCGGTTTTTGGAAACCTTAAATTCGCCTAACGTTCCCCATTCATTACAAGAGGGGCATTGGCCATGCCATTTCGGATGATCATTGCCGCAGGCTGAACATAGGTATACAGTTTTAGATTTTAATTGGGGCATTTGGAGGTGAGAAATTGGAAAGAGAACCGTCCAGAATCAAGAGGAAAGAATGACGAATAAAGACTTCGTTTATCGGTTACGAAACCCGAAATCTGTATTTCCCGAATTCAGAGCCGATAATTGCTTTAACCATTAATCAAAACCCTCCCTTCACGGGGAGGTTTGGTGGGGTCAATATATTAATGGGAATTCTCAATAATGGAATTCCCAACATCAAAATAAAAACAAAACTCATGCAGGGCGTATCGTCCTGCGAGGTGGATGAGTCACGCAAAAGATGGACGAGCAAGGATGCTCATCCCACTTTTTGTTCATCATTTTAATCCGCCAGAAACGAAGACGGATAATTCCCTCCAACGATATTCAACACCTACGGCGTTGACCTTTGATTTGTTTTAATTTCTATAAACATTCTACTCCTACGGAGTATCCAAACTCAAATGGAAATCCCAGAGGGATTTTATGTTTATAGAAAATAATATAGAACGAAACACGAACCCCATGGGGGTTCAATAATTTAGTATAAAAAATATGTAAATTAATTCATCTTTTTAATCCGCCGGAAACGAAGTACGTATTGGTGTTCGGAATTCGTTTGGCGGTCATGGTCAAAAAATAAACTCAAAAACAAAACTCATGCAGGGCGTATCGTCCTGCGACAAGCTCTGAAAGGAAGTGGATTTTTACCAATCATACCCGAGTGATAAATACCATTGGGGCTTTGAGAAACCGCTATCGGTCCAATCATAAGCTGCTTCGATCCGTAATAAATAGATAAAAGGGATTTTAATTCCATAGCCAATAGACCGAACCCAAGGCGAAAATTTATCCGGCAGGTTATTCCCGTATTTCGCCTGCAAATAGGCAAAGTCTGAAAATTCTCTTCGATCATCCCATGCAGCGCCTATATCCATAAAGATATGACCTCGGATATTGCCAATAATCATTTTCATTGGAAAACCCAATTGAAAATATTGAATGAATGGGAAACGGAATTCAAAATTAGCAAGCAGTACGTTGGTTCCAAACCGCTCTGAAAAACGCGCACCCCGAAGTGGATAAGCAAATTCAGAAAAATAAATATCCTGAAGCAATGTATTATTATTACTATCAAGAATTACGTTTCGCCAACGTGTTTCCCCCGTAGTTTCATCATCCACACCATCTGTCGTTCCTGTCCCAAATATCCAATTCTGCATGCCGCCTAAGAAATACTTTTGTGGATTTTTCCCTGTGCTTGTTCCAAAAAATAATCGACCGGCGAAGGAATAATCTCGGGTAATCATTTGGTATTTCCGCATATCAATTTTTAGTTTTTGATAGGAAATCCCCTTGTTACCCATGGCTGGACTCATTTCAAAGGTTGTATTCTGACGAAAACCATCTACAGGCCCTGTGTATCCAAAAACAGCATTATCATAAATGTAGCTCAAAGTGGGGTTTGCCGAAACAAAACCATCATCTTGAACAATTGTATTTTTATTGAGATACGAATCAATTTCAAAGAGTTTATAATCCAAATTATGAATGATTAACCCTGCATCAATTCTATGGAATCGATTGAAGGGTCGTGATGCCATGGCTGCCAAGCCAAAATGACGCATGCGAGCCGTTAAATCCGTGGGCATCCCAAGTTCATTAAACGAAAATCCTGCAAAAAAGAAGTCGGCTTGATGGAATAAAGTGAAATAATAATCCAAACGATTTTTTAAATAGGCATAATTCAGGTAATAATCACTATTCTGCAAGGAAATCTGCGATTCCATGGCGACAGATATTTGATGATCTCCCATCACATCACTGAAATAAAACATGAATAATCCCTGATGGCCAAATACATTATTATATCCATAAGCCCCTTGGGCAATATCAAGGCTAAACCGAGTTTTATAAGCTTGGGGAATGTAATTGCCATCATCTCTTTTATACACTGAATCCGGTTTAGTCTCCAAAGGCTGATCTCTCAAAGACTCATCATTATATTGCTCATATTCCCATGCAAATATATATGTTGAATAATTTGTCGTATTCGCGTTGGTTCCTTTCATCTTATGTTTTCTTAAATCTGCCAATTCTTCTTTATCATTTTCTTTGCGATTTGCAATGAAATTGGTTGGAGAAACAGAAGTAGAATCTAAACTCAAGGGGTTGTTGATACGGTAAATGTCCCACCCCAGACCTGAATATCCGGAAAATACCATTGTGCCATCATCCCGGGTTAAGCTCAATTGAAAAAGGCCGGTCAGAAGATTCGTAACGACTTGTGCATCGTTTGTATTTAAATCATGGCGAAAAAGATTCCAGGTCCCCTGATAATCCGCTGTATAAAAAAGGCTGCTATCCGTATTAGCAAAAATTGGATAGTTTTCATTATAATCGGTTTTCGTAATTCTGGACACGATACCGGAAACAACATCTATCGTATAAATATCCCGCTGATCATAATTGTGGTCCAACATATCTTTAGCGGTTGTTTCGTCCTCATTATTGAAGCCACCACGATCCGATACAAAAACAATCATTTTCCCGTCCGGGCTCCAGGATGGTTCCGTATCTGAAAAAACATCATGGGTAATATTGGTTTTTTCTTTTGTATTTAAATTGTAAAGATAAATATCACTGGCACCGCCTTCATTCCCCACAAATGCCAATTGTTTTCCATCCGGGCTCCAGGATGCAGTAAAAACGCCATCCAATTCAAAATCGATTTTTTCGTCTTTTCCCGTTTTAACATCAATTAAATACAGGGCATCATGTGCGCCGGATTTTGCGGCGATTACGATCCGTTTACTATCGGGTGACCAGCTAATCCCGGGCTGAAGAAATTTTAATTCCTCGAAGTCGATTGACCGATTTCCTTTCACAATTCTGTCGATTTTTTTACCCGTTACCGCATCCAAAATATAAATATCCATATATCCTGACCGATCAGATAACACTGCAATTTTACTCCCATCGGGGGAAACGGTAGGAGACACATTATAAAAGTTTTTATCTTTTTTATGGTCCGTCAGTGGTTTAGCAATATCCTTCACTTCATCCCGGCCAGCTACATCTGGATAATATTCCTTTTTAATATATTTATGCCATTGCTCGGTTAATTCCTCAAAGTCCATACCCAATGCTTCTTTAAATCCTTTTTCTGCATTACCATGGCGTTTCATAGCCTGGAATATTTCACCAATTTTTTCACGTCCATATTTTGTAGCAATGAACCGCCAAACGGATTGCCCACCCTTATATGCTAAAAAATATTCCAGTTCACGAATCGTTGGAATTCTCTCATTGATGGCCAAATCACGAATAGTCATGTCTGCCTGGGTATCCCAATTCATGGACAAATATTCAGCCAACCCTTCATTCGCCCAAAGTGGAATCCGAAGGTTCATTCCGCCGGCAATCACATTTTGCATTCTACCGCCATAGACCAAATCATTAATCATCGCATGAACCAACTCATGGTGAATCACATGGCGAAATGCAGCATAATCACCCTCAAAAGGAATGACCACTCGGTTTTTAAATAATTCCGTAACACCACCGATCCCTTCCTGCATGTATTGACCAATCACATTGGTCTGCTGAAATTCATTATGAGAATGATACACGATTATCGAGACACGTTTTTTTAAGTTCCACCGAAGGTGCTTTGCTATTTGTTCATAAGCATCTGTAGAAACTTCCATGGTAAAATGAGCCAATTCAATTTCATCGCCATAATAATAAACGTCAAATTGCGGAGAAGAAATATATTGCCAATCATAATCACGGTACTGCACCTTGTTTTGACCAAATGATTGGGCGCTGAGCATTGGGAATGCCATGAGAAAAATGATAAATAATGTTCGTTTCATACTTTTATTCTGAATAATTCGCTACGAAGACTCAAAGAAACAGAGTAAATATTTTAAAAACTTTGTACCGTGATGTCTTGGTGTCTGGTGAATTAATCAAGTTTTATACTTGAATTTAATCTATTCGTTCCCCAATTTCGACGATTATCAACGAAAAATGTTAAAATATTGCTAAATTAAATTTTCCAGTTTCCAGATTGACTGACCCCTAAGTGAAAGAGTATTTTACACACTATGGATTTGCCAATCTATTTTATTTCCGACATCCATTTGATGCTGGAAAGATCTGAATCCGAGGTAAGTCGCCAAAAAAAGCTGTTTCGATTTTTTCATCACGTGAAAGAAACCGGCGGAACACTTGTAATAAATGGCGACCTCTTCGATTTCTATTTTGAATACAAAGATGTTATTCCGAAAGTTTATGTTCCTTTTTATCACGAAATTCTGAAGTTACGTGAATCGGGTGTAAAGGTACATTTTATCTTAGGAAATCATGATTATTGGGTTCGAGAATTCATCACGGATACTCTGTTTGACTTCACATATTTTTCGGATACGCCATTTAAGATTAATGGTAAAAAGTTTTATGTGACCCACGGGGACGGATATTTATCTTGGGATACGGGGTACCGAATCCTCAAGGCATTTCTGCATTCAAGACTATTCATATGGTTTTATCGTATGATTCATCCAAGAATCGGATATGCCTTTGCACGCTGGATTTCTAAAAAAGGGGAACATTATTTACATTCAGATGCATACAATAAAAAGATATGCGATGAAATGGTAATTCATGCGCAAAAACAATTGGATCAAGGATTTGATTATTTTATTACGGGTCATTATCACCAGGCAAAGGATTTACCCCTGAATGGTGGTAAATTATTAATTCTCGGAGACTGGCTAAGCTTTTTTTCCTATGCAAAATTTGATGGCCATGATCTGAAATTAAAATTCTGGGACAATCATGAAACGCCTTAATATAATATTTCTACTTTTGGTTTCGCTCATCTTTATAGATGGGTGTTCCATGATTAAAAAATTCTGGCCCGGGAAACGGGGCGCAAAAGATGATATTTCATATGAATTGATCGAAAACCTCAGTACCGCTTTCAGCGAAGGAAAACTTCAGGCACTTGAAGAAATGATTGCCATTTACGATGATACCAACCAACCATTCGATGTACGAATTGCGGCGGGAAAAGCATTGGCAGAAACACAACACCCTACAGCCTTAAATGCCATTTCAAAAACAGTAGGAGATGCGGCAGCTCTGGATGTAACATTTATGATTGCGTCTATTGAATTGTTAGCAGAATTTAAAGATGATCCCCGAGCAGCGGATGCCATGGTGAACGCTATGAATAAAGTGGAAATCAAAACCAATTCGCTTCAAATGGCATTGGTCCAAAATTTGAATAGAGTTAGGACGAAAGATCAAGTATTGGCATTGCTGGACCTTTACGAAGTCAGTCGAAATAATTTTAATCGTACTGAAAGGTTACTGACAGAAACTTTAGGCGCCTTGGGGACGGATGAAGTCGTACCGATCCTCACAAAAATATCAAGAGACCCTGATGTAAATTTGGGAATTCGCAATCGCGCATTGGAAATCCTCGGGAAAAAAGATCCATCCCAAGTAGCTGGTGCATTTGCAGAATTGTTGGGAGATCCCCAAACCAATATGGAAGTTCAGGATTTTGCTTTAAACACCATGAAAGGCGTCAAAGAAGAAAATCTTATTCTCGCACTACTCCAAACCTATCGTTCAGGGAAAGATCAATATTATAATTTATTAACCACTCTATTAGAAGCATTGGGAGAATTCAATGATCCGGAAATCCGGAGAGCGGTTAAGGAAATCGCCATGAATGATGCATATCCTCAGGAGATTCGCATTAAGGCGATTGAGAAATTGTCTGACTTGGGTAATGAAAATGTAATTCCAGACATTATGCCTATACTGTCAGACCCTATACAATATAAACTTCATTCCGCTGTCATTAAGACTGTCAAAAACCTTGGCCAATACAAACAGTATGAACAGGAAATTCGACGTAGAACTTTTGAGGCCCATCAAAAAGGTTTATTGTTGAATGAATAAATTTATATTATCCATATTGTTGGTGAGTATTGGTGTGGGTCAGGATGAGGCAGACTCAATAATTGTGGCTCCGGTTGATACCATGGTCGTTATCAAATCTGAAACTATTCAGGAGGATAAGGACACCGCAGCTCAGAATTCCTTGATTCCTTTACCTGATATCCGTGAGTTAGATGACGAAGCATCAAAACTCCCTTTAGGTGAACCCTTTTTCGAATTGAAATCAAGCATTGATTTGCTCCACCTGCAAATGGATTCTCTCAAGCGAGTGATTTCCGTTTATGAAAAAGGTAAGGGCGCCATGCCGACTATCGATGAAGAGTTGCTTAACCTAATTAAAGTTCCCCAATTGCGACATCGGATTGAACTTCAAAATGGTACAATTGTGAATGGCGAAATAATTCAGGAAGATGGTCTAGGGATTATTGTTCAAACATCCATCGGACAATTGGCGATTGAAATGGACCGCGTTGTAAACATTACAGAAGATTTACCACTCAATGCCAAAGTTGAAATTATGGGAGAGCCATTTGTAAATGCATTCCCTGATCGGGAAGAAATTGCGGGAACGATAAAAAATGTTGGATTAAAACGGGCTGATTTTGTCCGGGTGATTGCCCATTTATGGTCAGCAACAACAGAACTGATTCAAACAGATTCCATATTTGTTACGGGGCAAAAACAAAAATATTTAACAGGCATTCGTGCGGACACATCCCTTGAACCCGGGGCAACTACCGATTTCAAACTCACCATTCCTTTGGCTGAAGGAGATAAAGTCTCCTATCGAACCTATGAAGTTCGATGGGAATCCTATAAATAAAACGGATACATCGTTTATCGATGGGATAGATTCAAATTTCACTCAAATGATTCACCTTGTTCATCATTTCAATTCAAAATCATTCATACAATCCGATACCACTAAATAAAACTCAAGCAGGACGTGTCGTCCTGCACCAAGTGAAAACAAACCACACCATAAGGTGGATGGTTCAGATCCTACATCTATTTTATTGAAATCCGGCGATTTTTACCATAATCGCATTTTGGGCATGCATCCTGTTTTCTGCCTGATCAAAGACGATTGAATTAGATGACTCCATGATCGCATCTGTTACTTCTCGACCTCGTTCTGCCGGAAGGCAATGCATAAAAAGAGTATCTTTCCCTGTAGAATTCATCATGGCAGAATTCACCTGAAAGTCGGCAAAAATTTTCTCCCGCTCTTCCGCCTCTTCTTTCTGGCCCATGGATGCCCACACATCTGTATATACTACATCTGCTCCGACCACCCCGGCTTTAGGATCGTGGGTAATTTCTACGTCTGAAATTCCTGCCGCTTCTACCCGTTTAATGGGTTCGGAATCGGGTTCAAATCCTTCTGGACAAACACAGGTAAAGTGGAACGGAATTCGTGCGGCTAAATGTAGCCAGGAATGGACAATATTATTTCCATCTCCTACATAAACAATTTTCATATTATCCAAATGTCCATGATGTTCATAAATGGTCAATATATCGGCCATAATCTGGCAGGGGTGGTTAAAGTCCGTTAAACCGTTTACCACTGGAATAGATGCATATTTTGCTAATTCTGTCATATGATTATGATCAAATAGACGTGCCATGATCATATCATTATAACCACTGAAAACACGCGCAATATCTTTGATTGCTTCCCGTTTTCCAATCCCAATATCATTGGGGCCCAGAAACAGGGCATGACCACCTAACCTGAAAAATCCTGTTTCAAATGACACCCGTGTTCGGGCCGATGGTTTGGCAAAAATCATAGCGAGAGATTGATCCTTAAACGGTTTATAATCTTCTCCGTTTTTTAGCTTTGTCTTAATCTCTTTGGCTAATTCAAGTGTTGCCCAGATTTCATCGGTTGTAAAATCGGTAATATGTATAAAATCTCTTTTCATCATTCCTCTTTAAATTTTATTTCCTGTCCCACATTTTCCATCACCCATTGACCATCTTCCCAGTCCCATCACCCCTATAATATATATTTACTCAAATCCTGGTCTTCAACAATATCCTGCAATTTTTCTTCAACCATTTTTTTCGTAATTGTAATTGTTTTCTTTCGGCCACTGGATTCTTCAAACATATATTCATCAAGCAATGTAGTCATCACAGTATGGAGCCTACGTGCACCGATATTTTCCATTTTTTGATTCACATCAACCGCAATTTTTGCGATAGCACGGATGGCATCCGTTTCAAACTTTAACGTCACATTTTCTGCACCTAGGAGGGCCATATATTGTTTAATCAAAGATGATTCAGGATGCTTCAGAATTTTAACAAAATCCTTCATAGAAAGCTTATTCATTTCCACACGAATAGGAAATCGCCCCTGAAGTTCCGGAATCATATCTGAAGGGGATGATACATGAAATGCTCCGGCTGAAATAAATAACACATGGTCTGTTTTCACCATACCATATTTTGTAGGTACACGGCTGCCTTCTACGATGGGAAGTAAATCCCGTTGGACACCTTCTCGACTAACATTTGGTCCTGATCCACCTCCATCACGATCAACGATTTTATCAATTTCATCCAGAAAAACAATGCCGTTATTTTCGACTCTTTCTTTTGCGGACCGAACCAGTTCATCCTGATCCATAAGATTGTCTGCTTCCATTTCTATCAGAATATGACGTGCGTCAGAAACTGGCATTTTGCGACGCTTGGTATGACCGGGCATGACGTTGGACAACATATCTTTAATATTCATGCCAATATCCTCGCCACCGCCGAAAGGTCCAAAAACCTGCATCATGGGTGCAGCATCTTCAGTCACTTCAATTTCTATTTCACGATCTTCAAAATCACCATTTTGTAATTTTTGTCTCAGACGATTCCGGGTTTTTTTATGGCGGGTAACTTCTTCTTTTGTTGGCTTATGGGCCCCATCGTTCGGAAACAGGAAGTCCAAAATGCGTTCTTCAGCAAGGTTATCTGCTAAGCCTTGAACTTCAATTTGTTTTTCACGTTTGACAATACTCATAGCTACGTCGGTCAAATCCCGGATAATGGATTCAACATCTCGCCCCACATAACCCACTTCCGTGAATTTACTCGCTTCAACCTTTACAAAAGGTGCTTTGGCTAAAGATGCCAATCGGCGGGAGATTTCTGTTTTTCCAACACCCGTAGGACCGATGAGAATGATATTGTTGGGCACAATTTCATTCCGCATGTCTCCTTCGACCTTTTGACGTCTCCAGCGGTTTCGAAGCGCAATAGCCACAGCCCGTTTGGCATCCGTTTGACCCACAATATATCTGTCCAATTCCTTTACAATTTGTTTGGGCGTGAGTTGACTCATTTGGACTCTAATATTGTAATGGAATCATTGGTGTAAATACATAATTCAGCGGCAATTTGGAGGGATTTTTCTACAATCTTTTTGGCCGGATAAGTTGTGCTTTTCATATATGCTGTTGCGGCGGCCTGAGCAAATCCTCCCCCAGACCCAATTGAAATAATCGGTCCATCCGGTTCAATTACATTCCCATCACCAGAAACGATAAAAGCATGTTTTTTATCCATAAGTGCCAATAAGGCCTCCAGATGCCGAAGATATTTATCCGTCCGCCATTCTTTAGCTAATTCCACAACAGCGCGGGTTAAGTTCCCTTCATATTCATCCAATTTAGATTCGAACTTTTCAAAAAGAGTGAGCGCATCAGCAGCAGCGCCGGCAAATCCACCCAAAACTATCCCTTTTTCAGAATCAAATTCTCGGACCTTTACTGCTTTTTGTTTAAATGCCATATCACCAAACGTTACTTGTCCATCCCCACCCATGGCAATTTGCCCTTTTTTGCGCACACCTAAAATGGTCGTTGATCGAATTTTTACATCCATTTATTTACCCAATAACAATTTGAATAGTCGTGAGTCTGACGGTAAAACCAACATTGTTTTATCATCGATTATTTTTTTATATGCATCCAACGTACGAACAAATTCGTAAAATTTTGGATCAGCAGAATAGGCATCAGCATATACTTCTACTGCCTTCGCATCACCTTCTCCACGAATTCGCTCTGCTTGTTTATAAGCGTCGGCCAGTATAATGGTTTTATCTCTGTCGGTTGTGGCCCGTATTTTTTGTGCTTCCTCCTCACCTTCTGAGCGGAATTTATTGGCTTGACGCTTACGTTCTGCATCCATCCTGGCATAGATGGATTCCTCATTTTGAGATGGGAGATCTACTCGGCGAATCCGAACGTCCACGACTTTTATCCCGTAATCCTTAGTAGCCCTATTGCTGGCCACAGTCACTTTTTTCATGAGTTCTTCACGGTTTTCTGTGATGATTTCAACCATGTCATGGGTGCCCAGTTCACGCCGCAGTTCAGAATAAACAATATCATCCATGCGGCTGAGAGCCGTAGGAATTGCCTGTACTGTTTTAAGAAATTGAAGCGGATCCACAATCTTCCAACGGACATAGTTATCAACAATGAGCGATTTTTTATCTTTGCTCAAAATTTCTTCCGGCGGAGAATCGTATTCCAGGAGACGGTTATCAAAAACACTTTTTTCCTGAACGGGAAAAGGCACCTTCATATGCAGCCCTGGTTCTGTAATAATCCGGACAGGTTTACCGAATTGCAGGACAACAACCTGTTCTGTTTCATCCACAATAAAAACGGATGTTAATACTAGCAAAACAAGGATTGCCCCTATACCAGTTAATATTTTTTTCATGATTATTTATCCCCCTGTGGTTTTAAGTTTAACAAATTAATCAAATTCCCGCTCTTCGCATCAGGAACGATGATTTTCTCACGATTTGGCAAAATCTCTTCAATCGTTTCAAGATACATTCGTGTTTCCGTAACACCTTTTGCTTTACGGTATTCTTTAAGAACTGCACTGAATTTGGCAACGTCCCCTTCAGCCCGGGCAATCCGAGCTTTCTTGTAACCTTCTGCTTCACGGATCATGGACTGAGCTTCACCTCGTGCTTTTGGAATTAAATCATTCCGATATCCTTCCGCCTGGTTTACCATTTTATTTTTATCCTCTTTCGCCGATGCCACATCTTTAAATGCCGCAATCACTTGTTGGGGAGGGCTCACATCCTGCAGTTGAGCCGCCACCACTAAGATTCCCGTCTCGTACTTGTCCAGGATACTTTGAACCAATTCCTTGGTTTCTTCCTGAATCATGAATTTCCCCGACGTGAGTGCTTCGTCAATATTATGGCGTCCCACCACGGTTCTCAGAGATGCTTCTGAAGCTTCTCTCACCGTTAATTCAGGTTGAATAAAATTGAAAGAATAGGCAACCGGATCTTTTATTTTATACTGGACAATCATTTCAGCATCAACAATATTTTCATCTCCAGTGAGCATCAAACTTTCCCGTTCAACCGTTTGATATTGATTTTTCCCAACGGAACGAAATCCAATTTCGATCCGTTTAACTTCCGTTACTTTCGGCGTTTTTACTGTTTCAATGGGGTAAGGAAAATGATAATTCAAGCCCGACTGTGCGGCACGAGAATACTTTCCAAATGTCTGAACGACACCAACCTCATCCGGACCCACCACATAAATCCCCGTGAGCAACCACAGGACTAAAGCGATCCCAAAGATGGGTAGCGCTCCCATTGTTAATGAGGGAACCTTAATTTCCTGGTCCCCTACGATAATTCGTTTGTATTGCATATATACCTCTTCTTTTTATTTATTGAGTTAATTGACGCCGCAACCGTGCGACTGGAAAATTAAGTTGTTCTCTATATTTGGCCACTGTTCTTCTGGCCACAGGAAATCCGCCATCCTTTAATTCCCCGGCTAAATCTGTATCGGTCAATGGCGAATCTTTATTCTCATTATGAATCAGTTTTTTGAGTAAATCCTTGATTGTTTTCGTACTGACTTCTTTACCATCTTCTAATGCATATCCTTCGGTAAAAAAGGACTTCAATTCGAAAATACCATAAGGCGTATCCACATACTTTCCCCGGGTTGATCGACTGATGGTTGATATATCCATATTAATTTCACTGGCAATATCTTGAAGTTTCATGGGAACCAAGGATTCAATCTTCCCATCAAAAAACTCAGGTTGTTTCTCAATAATTGTTTCCATGACTGCCGTAAGTGTATGCCGCCTTTGCTGAATCGCCTGGATAAACCAATTGGCAGAATCATATTTTTCTTTAAGATATTTTTGTGTTTCCCGGGCAATATCCTTTTGATTTAACAATGTGACATACTCATTGCTAAGATTGAGATCTGGGATCCATGAATCATTCACAATGACGACCCAATCGCCGTCTCGTTGTACTGCCAATAAATCGGGAATAACTGTTTCGGTTCCGGACCCAATTTTACCTTCCCCTGGTCTGGGATTTAAATGGGTAATCTCTTCAATGATTTCTCCAAGAGTAACTTTGGAAATATCCATATTTTGCTGAATACTTTCATAACGATGGTTTGCAAAATCTTCAAAATAATTTAATACGACCTGGTAGGCCAACGTCTGTTCTCTCCCTTTCATCTGGATTATAAGGCAATCCTGCAAATCTCTGGCAGCAATCCCCGGAGGATCTAACTGCTGTACTTTTTCCAATACATGATTGACTTCCTCAGATGTCCGATCATAACGGTCTGCTATTAATACAAGATCTACGGCTAAATAGCCATTTTCATCCAAATTCCAGAGAAGTTCTTCAGCTATGCCCCGTTCCCAATCGGACAAGGTGAAGCTATCTAACTGGCGGACCAATCCTTCCACGAAATCCACTTGTTCCGCCACGGGGATGTCCCGGTCATTGGATCGCACATTGTCATAAATATTTGCAGGTTCATATTCATCCGGATCTTCTTCATAATCAACTTCTGCAGATTCTGTGTCCGCCATTTCCTCTTCCTGAGATTCATCCTGCTCCAATACGGGATTACTTTCCAATTCATCTAAAATTTTCTGCTCAAGATTAGCAACATTGAGCTGAAGGATGCTGGCCTGAAGCACCTGTTGAGGTGACAAGGTTTGGCGTTGAGATTGTGTCTGTTTTAATCGGGACATTAGAGTCGAAACTTTTCTCCTAAATAAAGTCGCCGTGCTTCTTCATCGTTTGCAAGCGATTCCGATGTGCCGGATTTCAAAATTTTTCCATCAAATAATAGATAGGATCGATCGGTAATAGACAAAGTTTCGCGGACATTATGATCGGTAATTAATACACCGATATTTCGTTCCTTCAGCGATGTAACAATGGATTGAATATCTTCGACTGCAATAGGGTCAACGCCTGCAAATGGTTCGTCTAATAATATAAAATCCGGATCAATAGCTAAAGTTCGAGATATTTCTACTCTACGCCGTTCTCCACCGGATAAATTATTTCCGATATTTTTCCGGATATGCTGGATAGATAAATCATCCAATAATTTTTCCATTTTTTCGGATTGTTCCTCTTTCGTCATGTCAGTCATTTCAAGAACAAGGCGGAGATTATCCTCAACAGAAAGTTTTCCGAAAATGGAAGGTTCCTGAGAAAGATAACCAATTCCCGAGCGGCTCCGTTGATACATGGCCCGGGATGTGATGTCATTCTCATCCAAAAAAATATGACCTTTTGTTGGCTTTATCATTCCGGTAATCATGTAAAAAGTTGTCGTCTTTCCCGCACCGTTCGGACCCAACAAACCAACAATTTCGCCCTTATTGACATTCAAATCTACATCGAGGACAACCATTCGCTTTCCGTACTGTTTATACAGTCCCTTCGTGCTGAGTGTTTGATGATTATTTTTCATCTTCATCCTCATGAAAAACGCCTGTGGGTTTTAAAATCTTCCAATTATTTAATTCTACGTCCGATTCAAATCCTATCCCATAAAGGGTATCCTGACTTTCCGTTATAAATTTAACAGAATCATCCGTAAATATTTTTTCTTTTACATTATCCCATGATAAAGTGTCCGTAAATAAGGTAACACCACTATCAGAAATAACGACAACATGACCAATTGCAATCAGAAAATCTTCTTCTTCGTCCACTTCTGCCATTTCCGATTTTAGGTTTGTTGTGTACACTTCTTCTGAATTAAAAAAATCAGCATCTACCTTTTGATCCAATAAAATGTATTGCCGTTCATTATATTTTTCCAGATGTCCTGATCGAATTACAGCTCGTTTCGCTCCTTCATTTGTGAGCGTAATGGTAGCTTGCCAGCTCTCCGCATCCGGGCGGCCAATTCGGGATTCTCCAGACTTTTTAATTTCCGTCGCCTCACATCCCATTGACAATAATCCAATGACTAAAAATACAGATATTAATTTCACTTTTGATTTTGAACCTTTTTCCTGAGGGAGTCAATGACATTAGCTAATCGGCCTTGTTCCGTGAGAATCCATTCCACTGCTTCCCGAAATGCGCCATACCCACCGGGATTTTCTGTTATGTGGACGGCAACAGCCTTGCAGGTATTGGATGCATTCTCTGTCGCAATGGGAACACCGACTAATTCCATAACAGGAATGTCAATCATATCGTCGCCGATAAAAACAATTTCATCATCCATCAGATTAAATTTTTCTTTTAAAGCATTATAGGGCGGAATTTTATTTAAAGTACCATTATATACATTCTCTATTTTTAACTCTTTTGCCCGTTCGGCAGTTGCATCAGAGTGACGACCAGAAATAAGTGCTAATTCTAACCCTGCTTCCCTGAGTAACGCAACACCGGCACCATCGGTAACGCAAAATCGTTTGAGCTCAATGCCATCTTTTCCTTTATAAATTGCACCATCAGTCCATACACCATCCACATCTGAAATGACCATTTTCACTTTATTGATATCGTAACTCATCCATTCACCGCTTTATGGATTTTTATCAAAGTAATAAGCAAATCTTCCAGTTGATCTAATGGCCATTGAGTCGAGGCATCTGATTTTGCTTCTTTTGGATTGTCATGGACTTCCAGAAAAAGACCGTCACAACCGGCCGCCACAGCCGCCTTCGCCAACGTAGGAATCATATCTCGCTGACCGCTCGTTTGATACACATCGTGGAGGCGCAATAGTCCCACACATAAATTTGAATCGCTCTTCGTTACTGGTAATACAGAAATTTGAGATTCCCGATCTTCCATAATGCTTAATGTATCCTTTAGCGATGTTTCAATATTAATCGATACTGGATCAGATGTCATTATTTCACTCACCCTCATTCGATCAATATCACCTTTTTCTGCTAAACATCTTCGTAAATCTCCTTCTGTAATCAGTCCTAATAAAGTCTTATCTTTATCTATAACTAACGCAGCACCCTGAGGTTTTTCAGTCATATCAATAATGACTTTACGCAGTTTGTCCTCTGTACTAACAGTGGCTACATTTTCAATCGGCTGCATAATATTTTTTGCTTTAAGCCCGATCTTGGCACCATTGCCAGGCACTTGCGCTGAATGAGTGGCATCAAAAACCACCGGATATCCCAATGATTGCATTCTGGGTATGGATGTCATATCCGACACCAGATCGTATCCAAAAGATGCTCCTCGCTCTGTCAGTAAAATATTGTCATTTCCCGTAGATGCAACCTTTTCTGCTGCATGAGCCATAAGACCCGGTGCCAGGAATTGACCTTTCTTTATATTGATAGCTTTCCCCGTATCACCTGCTGCAACCAATAGGTCCGTTTGACGGCAAAGAAATGCCGGAATTTGCAATACATCAACCACTTCCCCAACGGCACGACACTGATCCGGAAGATGAACATCTGTCAACACAGGTACACCTATCTCACTTTTTACTTCAGAAAGAATAGACAGCCCTTCATCTATATTCAGCCCTCGGAATGATCCGACTGTAGATCGGTTGGCTTTATCAAATGAACTTTTGAAAATAAAAGGGACTTTTAATCTTTCTGTAACAATCTTAATTGCTTCCGCCATCTTCAAGCAATGATCCCTGGACTCGATGACACAAGGTCCGGCAATGAGGGGGAAATCCTCACCTCCGAAAGTGACATTCCCAACGTTAAATTGTTTACCCATTTTTATTTTCCATTTAAATGTTTAACCGATGCTTTTATAAACTCCCTGAAAAGTGGATGTGCACTACTCACTCGGCTTTTTAATTCTGGATGAAATTGTCCCGCTACATACCAAGGATGGTCTGGCAATTCAACAATTTCAACCAGGTTGAGTTCCGTGTTTATTCCAGAGATTTTTAATCCATTTTTTTCCAATCGATCCCGGTAACGATTGTTCACTTCCCATCGATGGCGATGCCGTTCAGAAATATTCTTTTTTCTATAAGCAGAATATGTTTTCGTACCTGTTTCAATTTTACAATCATAGGCACCCAGACGCATGGTACCGCCTTTGCGTTTAATCGCGCGCTGAGATTCCATAAGGTCAATAACGGGAAACTTTGTATTTTTATTGAATTCCGTACTGTTGGCTCCTTTTAGTCCGCATACATTCCGTGCAAATTCGATTACAGCACATTGAAGTCCAAGGCATATTCCTAAAAATGGAATATTATTTTCACGAGCGTATTTACATGAAAGAATTTTTCCCTCCGATCCTCGGGAGCCGAACCCAGGCAGTAACAGGATCCCATCCATATTATTAAAAATTCTTTTCGCATCCTTATCCGATTTAACTTCTTCAGTTGCCACCCAGTTCACATTCACCCGTGCATCATTTTCAACCCCTGCATGAATAAATGCTTCCAGTACACTTTTATAGGCATCCGGAAGTTCAGTGTACTTTCCGCACATGGCAATGTTTACCTGGTGCTTTGGTTTTTTGAACTTTTTGATAAAAGTTTCCAGATAAGATACATCTACTTTTCCCGGTAATTCCAGACGTCCCATAATAATATCTCCCACCTTCTGCTTATAAAGTGTCAGGGGGACTTCATAAATACTTTTTACTTCTGTTCCTTCAATCACATGGTTTGGATTTACATTCCCAAAAAGACCAATTTTTTGTTTCACCTCTTTTGTAAGCGGATGGTCAGTTCGTGCCAAAATCATGTCCGGCGTTAATCCAATTTCCCGCAGTTTCATGACCGAGTGCTGGGTGGGTTTTGTTTTTAATTCTTCGCTTGCCTTGATATAAGGCACCAATGTTACGTGCATAATGGTATGGTTGTGGTAGCCAACTTCCAGAGATAATTGCCGAATGGCTTCCATAAAAGGCAGACTTTCAATATCACCTACGGTGCCGCCTACTTCACAGATAACTACGTCATATTTTTTCGGTGTATTGACTGCTTTTATTCTGGCAATAATTTCATTGGTAATATGGGGAATCACCTGGATGGTGGCACCAAGATAATCACCCCGCCGTTCACGATCCAAAACGGTACTGTAAACTTGTCCCGTAGTGGCGTTGTTATCTTTGCTCATATTCACATCAATAAACCGCTCATAATGACCTAAATCTAAGTCGGTCTCGGATCCGTCATCCAAAACAAATACTTCACCATGCTGGTAAGGATTCATGGTACCGGGATCTACGTTTAAATAGGGATCTAATTTCAGAATCGTGACACGAAGGCCGGCACTTTTTAATAGATATCCAATGGATGCAGCGGCAATACCTTTTCCCAAACCTGAAATAACACCACCCAACACAAAAATATATTTTATCGGATTTTTAGTCGTCATCTATTGTGCCTCAAACTGTTTTAAGTCGTCCATTGTATCAATACCTTTATTCACTTTATCGGTTAAAATTACTTTTATGGGAATTCCGTTATCCAATGCCCTGTACTGTTCTAGATTCAATGCCAATTCATTTTTTGAAGGTGTAAGATTAGTAAATTTTTCTAATGTTGCCTTGGTGTAGGCGTAAATCCCCATGTGTTGGTAGTATCCCCCGGCCTCAGCCGCCACTGGTTCACGTCGGAAATTTACAGCGAATCCTTCCCTATCGAGGAGAACTTTTACCGTATTCACATCAGTGAGATTTTTGGCATCCAAATCCTTGCCCGCCACTGTAGCAAATTGGAGGGATTCATCCTCAAATTGATTCACCAGTTTGTCAATTAATGCTGGATCAATTGTGGGCTCATCCCCTTGGATATTTACGATCACATCTACTTCAATATTGGCAATCGCTTCATGAATTCTATCTGTCCCTGAAACGTGGTTATCCGATGTCATTTTCGTTTTTACATTCCATTCCTTGAGGACCACTTCGGTTTCTTTAGCATCAATGGCCACGATTATACTATCCAGAGACTTGGCTTTTTTAGCTTTTTCATACACGTGGACTACCATGGGCTTTTCATCAATGTAGTGGAGAATTTTTTTCGGAAATCGGTTAGATTGGAGCCGGGCCGGAATCACGCCAATCGCCTTCATCAAATACCCCCGTCCATTTCAATTAGAGACAGGATAGGGACGGATGTAATAAACAACCCAAACCCCGCGAACCTGTGCCAAGTGTTTAACATAAAATAATTGTATGAAAAATATCGGGGAAATTTAGGTGATCCTTCCTGCTGCTACAAGAAGGATAAAGAAAGGATTATTCGAATCTCAACGATTCAATTGGATCTAGATTCGCAGCGCGCCAAGCGGGGTAAATTCCGAAGCCAATACCGATAAAGGAGCAGACTGCCATGCCATAGAAAGCCCAATCCATGGGTACCACCGCAGGTACGTTGAGGAGGAGAGCCATGAGGTTCCCCCCGGCGATCCCTAATATAACACCCACGATACCGCCGAACTGACTTAAGAAAATGGCTTCCATTAAAAATTGAGTCAAAATATCCCTTTTTGTGGCACCGATCGCTTTCCGAATACCGATCTCCTTAATCCGTTCTGTGACAGAAACGAGCATAATATTCATTATACCAATTCCCGCTACAAGTAAGGCGATCACACTCACAGCACCGGCAAAAAGTTTAATGCCGCCTGTAAAACCGGCGAATGTTTCCATAAGTTCTTCATTGGAAATAATTGCAAAATCGTTTTCATCTTCCGGAGGTACCTTACGAATAACCCGCATAAGACCAATGACTTCATCCATGGTTTTTTCATACATTTCAGTAGATTCTGCCTCAATATTGATGGCCAAAGATGTCCATCTGTTAGAAAACCGCTGGATATATACTGAAATGGGAATCATAACAAAATAATCCTGACTCTGACCGAAAGCCTGTCCCTTTCTTTCTGTAACCCCAATTACTGTATAATCCAACCCTTTAATTTGAATTTCCTTTCCCAGGGGATCTTCAAAGGGAAAAAGTATATCGGCTAAGTCCGGACCCAGAATGGTCACACTTCGATAAAATCGTATATCATCTTCCATGAAATTCCGTCCATCTGCCAGATACGTTTTGAAGGAACGCAACCCCCACTCATCCACACCGGACAACTCCGCCGTTTTCTTTAACCTTTTATCTTTATACTGAATATTTCTTTCGCCGGTGCCATCCACCACACTAACCCGCAGCGGCAGTTTTGCCCGCTGTTTTAATTCTTCATAATGAGCATATCGAATATTTTTCCGTTTCCGAATTTTATCATTTCCACCTCCATGGATTCGTATAGCTGGGGATTTCTGAATCATAAATGTATTGGACCCAAAAATATCCAATTGTGAATTCACGGAAGATTCCAAGGTGCGAATGGCTGTCATTACCCCGATTACAGAGAATACACCAATACTGATTCCCAACAAAGTTAAAATGGATCTAAGTTTGTTTTGGCGAATGGACTCAATGGCCATCCGAAAACTTTCTTTAATCGTATTTTTTAAATGGGATTGTTTTGCCATTACTCGTATCGCAGTGCATCTATGGGGTCTAATCGTGCAGCCTGGTAAGAAGGCACCAACCCCGAAACAATTCCGATAATGACGCTGAGCATGATAGCTCCAATCGCTAATCCTACGGGCATGGAGGAAGGAAAAAATTGGTTAATAAGTAAACTTAAACTTCCGGCTAATCCCATACCCACCAATCCTGCAATAAGGCATATGAGAACCGCCTCCATTAAAAATTGTCCTAGAATCATAGACTGAGTAGCCCCTAATGCTTTTCGCACGCCAATTTCTTTCGTCCGTTCTTTGACGGATACAAACATAATGTTCATGATACCTATTCCGCCCACAATCAGGGAAAGGGCAGTAATAAATAGTCCCGTGCCGCCGATTGCCAGTTTTATGGATTTATATTGTGCTTCCATCGTAGCAGATTGGTTGATAGCAAAATCATCCTTTTCCATGGGTTTTAACCCGCGAAGCTGGCGCATAATGCCATAAATTTCTTCTTTGGCTTCATCATAGTTTTCGGTGTTCAGCTTGATTCTCACATTCATCCATCCTCGACGGGAGAATAAGCGTTGATAAGTACCAAGTGGCATGACAGCCTGGTTATCCAGACTGAACAATCCCATAAATTTCCCCTGTTTTTTTAGAATGCCGATCACTCGAAATTTATGGGAGCCAATTTTAACATATTTATCAATGGGATCCTCATTGGGGAATAATCCATCCGCCACATCGCCTCCAATGACCAGCACACGAGATCCTGATCTATTTTCTCCATCCGTAAAATATCTCCCGGTAATCACATCGGCTGATTCATTCGTGGCCATATATTCCGGTGTTGTACCAAAAAACCGTGTGTCTGTACGTAAATCTCCCCGAATGATACTGCCGCCTCGTTCGGACATAGGGGCAACCGCTGCCACAAATTGAGATTTTTCTCTGAGTTGCTCCCCATAGTCTTCTTTGATGCGTGGACGATTTCTCAATTCCCACCAATCCATATCTCCGCCAAACCAATTCATCCGGCTTATAATTAATACATCCCGACCGAGAAAAGACATACTCTTTTCGAAGGTGCGATCTAATCCGGAGATAAGGGTTCCCATCAATGTGACAGATAAAACGCCAATAACAATCCCAAGTGCCGTTAATATTGAACGCGATTTATTCCCAAAGATTGACCCGAGGGAGATACGCAGATTTTCCCAGAATAATCCTAGCATGGTTGGTTACACAGATAGCCCAGAGAGGCACAGAGATATAAATTATTTTTTTCTCTGAGGTTCTTTGTGTTCATCTTCCCGGTCACTATGCTCCAACTTTGCGCTTTGCAGATCGAATATCTTCTTTAATCTTTCCATCAAATAAGTTAATTGTTCGATCGGCATGGTCGGCGATATATTCTTCATGTGTCACCAAAATTATCGTATTGCCGGCATTATGGAGTTTGTCTAATATTTTCATTATTTCGACGCCGCTTTTTGAATCCAGATTTCCAGTTGGTTCATCGGCTAATATAATAGACGGATCATTCACCAATGCCCGGGCGATGGCCACACGCTGACGCTGCCCACCGGAAAGTTCGTTCGGTTTATGGTGCATCCTCTCTTCTAATCCAACCGAAATCAACGCTTTTTTTGCTTTTTCAATCCGGTCGCTTTTGGTGATATTGGCATAAATCAATGGGACTTCTACATTTCTAAGGGCTGTGGCTTTCGGGAGTAAATTAAAGGTTTGAAATACGAATCCTATTTTTCGGTTCCGAATAGATGCCAATTGATTATCATCCATTTCATGGACGAGTTCACCCTCAAATTCATAGACACCTTCAGTCGGTGTATCCAAGCAACCTATCATATTCATAAGCGTTGATTTACCGGAGCCCGATGGTCCCATAATGGATATATATTCATTATGATTAATGGTCAGGTCAATCCCGTCCAATGCACGGACCACTTCCCCGCCCACATCATAATGACGTTTAATTTCTTTTAATGATATAAGATCAGCCATAATTATTCTGATTTTGAGGTCTTATTGGAAACGCTGAAACCCTTTTTTCCGTCTTTTTCACCTTCGTCAGTTTTCACCCCTTTATTATGAGACAAATCCTTACTGATGGCACGGTAACTGCCCGTAACAATTTCTTCCCCTTCATCAATTCCACTCAATACTTCATAATGGGTTTCGGACGAAATTCCCACTTTTACAGGTCGGATATGAACTACTTTTTCATCTTTAGATGATTTTTTCTTTTTTCCTTTTTTATCATCCAATTCGGACAAAACACCATTTCTTAGCACACCACCGGGCTTTTCTGCTATAACAAATACCAATTCTTCCATTTTTTTCGCTTTTTGTTTTTTTGCACCTTCTTTTTTACCCGAACGCTTACCTTTGCCAAATGATAATTTTTCAGATCCTTCCGGGCGAACCGTTAAACTTTGAATGGGAATGGCCAAAACATTGTCTTTTTTATCCGTAATAATATTGGCAGTGGCACTCATGCCCGGACGAATCCCGTCCGGCACTTGTATCATCCGAATTTTGACTTCAAAATTGGTTACCTGCTCTGCAGATCCCACAGATGATGTACGAGCCATATGAGCGATTTCACTCACAATACCATAAAAAATCGTATCCTGAAACGCATCAATTTCAATTTCTGTTGTGTCCCCTTGGGAGACTGAAACAACATCATTTTCATTCACATCAACGATGACTTCCATCCGATTCAAGTCGGCGATAATCATGAGCACTTCAGCTTGGAACATGCCCCCCACTGCCATTTCGCCTACTTCTTTATTGACTGCTGTAACAATGCCATCTTGAGGTGACACAATCCGTGCTTTATTCAAATCATCTTCTCTTGATTCAAGACTGGATTTTGCTTGTGCTAAGGAACTGTTTGCTATTTCGTACGATGCTTGAATCGCTTCCAATTCCTGATCAGACGCCAGATTTTGTTCATACATAGATTCTACACGTTTTTTACTGGCCAATTCTTGCTTTAACCGTGCTTTGGCCGATCGAACTGAAGAGGAAGCGGAATTATAATTGGACAATAATTGTTTCCGATCCAGCGTAATTAAATGCTGACCTTTTTTTACATGATTTCCTTCCTCTACCGTAATCGAATCAATCCATGCCGATGAAGTGGCACTGATTTTTACTTCTGTTTCCGGCTGAATCTTCCCACTTGCATTCACTTTATGAATGATTGTTTGCCGAACAATTTTTTCTGTTTCCACTTTGATGGCGTCATCATCCTTTTTTCCCAGACTTGCCGCAATCAGTATGACGAGCAATACGCCGCCGCCGCCAAAGATGAACCATTTTTTCTTTTTAGTTAATTTTTTCTTTGCCACAGTTTTCTCCTCTAAATTATTTAATTGTATCCAGTGTTCCCAAAAGGGCTTTCAAATTTGCTTGTTCAATATAAGCGTCATATTTAGATCGAATCAAAGATGACCTGGCTCGTACCACCGAAACCTGTGCATCTAAAACTTCTAAAATAATTGTGGATCCTTGGGTATATCTCACTTGGGCCAGTTTTAAATCTTCCTCCGCAGAAACAAGAACAGTTTCATTGATGGGGATGATTTCCTTGTAATTATTCAATTGATCCACCACACTTTGTAACTGGACAGATAAATCGTGAAGTTGGGTTAAATATTCCGATTCTTGTTTATCTACTGCAATCTTTGCTTGTTGAATTCGAGTGTTAATACTGTTTCCTGAAAAGATGGGAATCGAAATTGACAAACCCGTATTGACCCGTTTTTGATCATTAAAACTGTTGGTAATTGCATCGCCAAGATTTTCTGCACTGCCGGAATAACTGGCATTTGCACTAATAGTAGGTAATCGGGATCCTTTGGCAATTTTTGTACTGAGTTCTGCGCTTGTGATTTGATATTGCTTTGCTTTGACGCTTGGATTGAATTTTTGAATAAGTTCAAATCCAGTATCAAACTCAGGAACTAATTCCAAGGGAGTTTCCACTTCTTGGACAGAAAAATTTTGATCTGTCCCGATTAACCCAATGGCATTTTTCAATACACGGTATGCATTTTGCAGGTTGGCATCACTATTAATTACATCCACTCTTGCTTGACCAAATCGAACTTCTGCCTTAAGTAGATCTGTTTTTTTCGCCGAACCCAATTCATATTTTTGTTCCGCCAATGCTAACTGTTGCTGTGAACTCATGAGATTAGATCGAGCTACATCCAGTAACTGGGAAGCCTTTAAATAATTAAAATAGGCTGAATGTACGTTCCGAATTATATTGGTAATCACTTGGCGGTCAAATTGTTCCGCGATACGAAAACTGTTTTTAGCCTGGCGTATGGTATTCCACCACACACCGCCGTCATAAATATTCTGGGACAGTGAAATGCTTGAAGATGCACTGGTTTGACTACTGATTTTCTCCGTGGTGATTTCACCAGTAACGGGATCATAAGAACCCCCGGTTCGCTCGGGAAACCGAGACTCGCTCATGTTTCCCGAAAACCGGAGGGAGGGCAAAATACTACTGTAAGATCCTTTAACACCTTGCCTGGAAGATTTTAAATCCAATGCTGATGCTTTCAAGGTTTCCTTATTCTCCAAAGCAATTTCAATCGCTTGCTTAAGAGAAAAAGTTTGACTGATCCCAATGGTAAAAGGGATCAAAAATAATATTCGTTTAATAATCGTGACGTCCTTTCTTATCCAAACATGCCGGAAACGGCTGCGCCCATCCCGGCGAATACAATTAAACTAAATATCCACAACCCTGTCATGACGGTTAAGGCTGTTTTGGTGGTTTTATTATAAAGAATACTAATACCTACAGCCATGAGGAACACACGCCAAAATGCAAATATATCCAAACCGGCAAGAAAACTGTTAATGAAATCTCCCTGTTCACCAATTCCCAAGGCACCTAACCCCGTAAAAATCATCATATTGTCAGAAAGATACTGAATAGGTGTTTTGATGATATATTCAATAATGGACGGCATATAAGCAAATGCACTTACGGTAACTATCTGACTAAATTTTCCCCCGCCCCCTAAAAATAAGTTAGCAGTCAACATGGCAAACAGAGACCAAAACGCGATTCGCATGGGCCAAGAGATTGCCATACTAATATAAGTGAAAATGGCACTCCCTCCTGAATTTGAATAAACACGATCATATTGGCTTGAAAGAATTTCATCTTTTTGTGCATCAGATATTTGCGTATTCCCTTCTATATTTTTTTTGATTTGCTCCCATTGCATATCTGCAATTAAATCCTGTAGGATAAATCCGCTGACAACAGCAAACACCATAAGCAAAGCAATCGGCATTAATGACTGTTTCCAGTTAAACTCTTTTACAATGGTTTCAAATGTTTCACCGGGTGCGGTGATTGCATTAATCATTGTTCCAATCATGGTATTCTCCTGCCCTTTAAATTAAAATCATCTAAAATTGATGTGCGGTGTTTTAGACAAAAAAAAGTTCCTTTGGTTGTCAATTATTTTTCATCTTTCACAAATTCCAAGATGTCTCCTGGTTGACAATCCAATTCATTACAAATCGCTTCCAGCGTAGAGAACCTTACCGCTTTCGCTTTTTCTGTTTTCAGGATAGATAAATTCGCCTGAGTAATTCCTACTTTTTCAGCTAAATCTCCCAGAGAAACTTTTCGCTTAGCCATCATCACATCTAAATTGACTCGAATAGTCATCAGATGGTCAGCTCTTGTTCTTCTTTCAATTCTGCCCCAATACGAAACGCTTCTGCGATCACAAGAATAACTAATCCTGCCACAATTACATGAAAACTTATATGAATTTTTGACTGAACTAAAATTGTGTCAAAGTTCAATCGCGGTTCCAAATAAAGCATTTTGATTAGATTGGCCAGCCCTTGGATCAACTCAATTCCAATCATGGAGAAAGCAATAATGCGAAGCCGCCGACCATTTTTAACAATAAATGGATTTTTTTGTCGAACCGATTGAACAATTTTCCATAAGGCATAAATCACCCATAAAATCAATCCCGAGACCACTAAGTTTAAAAGAAAAAATACGACCATCAGCATTGTAGGAACCGGTCTGTCAATTTTGAAAAACCCTTTGGCATGATTAATCTTAACAGGAACAGTTTGATCTGAATCAAATGTGGCGGTTCCCTGTTCGTTCACGGAGAATTCAATAGGTGTCACTAAGCCTGAACTATATTCTGTAATCCCCAATACGGGGCCAAGTAACATTTTTCCCATAAAAAAGACGGTACCTGCAATAGACAGATACCAGATAATTCGCAAAACGACATCTGCAACAGCGACTAATTTATTATTTAGTATTTTAGGCAAAATAATCCTCTCAATAATTAAAATCGGGCGGTGAAGTTAATATAAACACCACCTTTAATCAATAAATATTTATTGTTTTTCGATATATTATTGAATAACCAGCTTGCTGCCAGTCCGCTTTAACGGATACATTATAAAATTTTGATCAAATAATTTATGGTTGGGCGCTATAAGTGATTCAAGTTTTGGGGGAACATCCGATCTATCCACCACAATATAGGGAATAATATTATATTCACCCTTTGACGAGTATAAAGATTTTTTCAAAGGAAACTGGGCCATCCATTCTTTTTTTGGAGACATGACCGCTTCTCGTTTTTTCCTTGAACCATCTATATCAATACTTTGAATTAATTTTTGATTTTCATTAAAAATTAAGTATCCTGTTCTGACAATGTGGTTTTGAGGGTAAACTTTTACAATTGAGGTAATAAAAACGCCAGAAGTATTCGGTATTAATTTTACATTTATTGTAATAGAATCATCCTCAATTAAATTATATGATTGGGGATTTATTTCCGATTCAAGTGTTAAAATATTTTTAAGAGAAACAATTCTTTTAAGTTCACCAGTCTTGCTAATTGTAGATAGATCTTCGACCACTTCTCCATTTAAAAATTCGATTGTTACATATTCCAGCCGATAGTTTGCCAGGTAAAAATATAATTTATATGATCCAGTTACAATGGATCCTGTCCCTTGTTCACTCGGTGTGGGTAATGGCATTGTAAAATCGCCATTCTCATCTGTCTGGGTAATAAGTTCTGTCCCTTCTAACCAAACATACACTGCACTTTGATCTTCTGAAAATTCCAAAGAAACTGTACCCGTAAGTTCACGTTCAGGAATTTTGTCTGTCCCAAAAAAGGGATTATCCTCGCATGCCCCCAAAAGGAATAAAGCTGAAAAAAACGGTAAAAAAGTCCATTTCATTATTTATTGGATCACCAGTTTTCCCCCGGACCTTTTAAATGGAAATTGGAAAAAATTTTGACTAAAATCATTATATCCAAATCCGATTGCACTTAGGAGTGCTGCAGGAATATCCTCCCTTTCAATAAATATATAGGGAATCACTTCATAGGTATCTTTGGGTAAGTTTAAATCAGCATAATTGATGTTGATTTCAAAGTTTTTGGACGGGCGAGCAATAAATTCACGATCAAGCGATGCGCTATCAATATTAACTGTATATGCCAGTTTTTTTGTTGATGAATTTTGAATCAGAAGTCCAGTATAAATCGTTTCGCTGCGGTCTTGAAGTTTTCTCAATTTTACATATAAATCTATTCTGTCCGCTGTCAAATCAATCGCAACAATAATATCATCGTCAAAACCAGAGGTGATTATTTCAGGAGAAACAGTCGTTTTCAATCCCATAATTCTTTTCAGGATAATTGTTCTTTTTAATGTTCCATCAATGTCAATAACCTGGGGGTCTGCCACAACCTGCCCTGCGGCAAATTTTACTTTCAAAATAGAAATCTGATAATTTCCCATAAAAAAGTGAATGGTGTATTCACCATCTGCAATTCCACCACTGGATATATCATTGGCTGCGGGAAGGGTTAATTCAAATGACCCATCAATATCTGTGAATGTTTTGATTCCCAACCCTTCAATCCAGACCAATACACCCTCATGATACCCACTGGGATAGAATTCGACTTTATCTAATTGTACATGACCCGAAATTTTCCGATTGGAAATTTTATCCTTTCCAAAAAAAGGGTTATAATCGCAGGAGGAAACCATGAATATTCCAAATAGAAACAGGAAAAACTTCTTCATTATATGGCCAGGTTAAATGTGATATATTTACGTGTATCCCTTAAAAGAAGACCGGCCAATGTTGTATCATTTTTCTTTAGATTTCTCCCGGAATAACTCAACTTCCCTTTAAGTGGACCGGCTTTTATATCCAGGGTGACACTCATATCATAGTTAGAATAGGGCGGTAATTCAATTTCAGTAAAGCCACTATCAGGTAATCGGATCCATCCGATTTGTTCACTCTCACTAAACCACCGGTAATTGATTGAAATAAATTTCCAATTTCCGCTGACTGATCCGGTCAACTTTGATGCAGATTTAAATGGAAACGCGCTTAAATCAGATACATTATATTTTGAAAAACCCGCCTCCGCAGCCATGTGGCCATTATACAGTTTCAATTTAAAACTTCCTTCAAATCCCATCATATCCGCAATCCCAATATTCTCATAATAACCAACGGGCATCCCCAATAAATAGGTTAATCGCAACTTATCAATATAATCATTTCTGAAAAAACTCCCCTGGAATTCAATTTGATCAACATTTTCAATGGCCACTGGCTGGTTGATAATACTAACACCAATTTCCAGCGATTTCATTTTTTCGGGAAGAAGAGGAATAATCTCATCGGAGGGAATATCTGTTAAGCTAATTTGGTGCTGCAAAGTTGGGAACTTCACATTTGTTCCGGTGGTAACCCAGAATCCCATTGTCTGGTTCGGTTGACGTTTGGATGCTATGGTGGAAACTTTTACAATAGAGTGTTTCCAATCATTCTCCCCAAAATTTAAAAATGCTTTACCGTCATTCTCATCTTCATGATCGCTTCGAAAAACCAATTTGGATTTACGGTCTTTCACCTGGTCTTGTCTGAAACTGACATCAAGATCCGTCATCCAACGCCCAACATCATCCCCTTTTGAATGCAGTTTAATCACGCTGGCAATTCCAAAATGACTGCGGTTTAAATGGGCACCTTTAAGCCCGATTTGGGTGATATTGCTCATGTTTCGGTCGTCCCAAAACTTTAACAATGATTCTTCCATCTGGGCACTAAACATAAGTTCCAATCGATTCAAATTGATGTATTTTCTGGATTCGAACTTTTGGGCATTATGATCCAAGTTTCGAAGAATCATCCCCGCTAAATTATTTAATCCCTGTACTTCCTTTAGATTATGATTCCCATACCCGAATTCCACTTCACCCAATGGTCCCATACTTCCACTGTATCTCATGCCCACTAATTGATTGGTGGAATTAATTGTATTATTATCCCTGTTATTTTCGAAGGATTGCTTATCCTCGGTCAAGTTCATGTCAAAATCGCCATAAAGCAAATGATGTTTAAATTTTTGATTTATATCGGCTGAAATATGGGTTAAGGAGGAAAGCAACCCGCTATCTTCCACTTCAGAATCTTCAAATAGACGGCGGTAAGTCCCCCGTTTTTGACTGACAGAAATAAATGATTCTCCAATATGCACCTGACCATTTAAATTCCAAAATCCCGATTGATAACTGCCGAATTGCTGCGAAAATTTCACCCACTTATCCTTCGCATTTTTCGGAACAATATTTACCACACCAGAAAATGCATCGGGACCATATAAAACCGAGTGTCCCCCCTTTACGATTTCAATCTGTTCAACATTTTGCATATCAATCAAAGATAAATCAAACACGTTATCGAAGGATCGATTAAGCCGGAATCCATTATAAAGAATCAAGACATCATCTGCATTTCCACTGCGGATTGAGATTGTTTTTCTCCCGCTCAGGGATTCTTCTATTTGGACACTCTGGTCAGTGGCCAACAGATCCCCAGCATCGGTAAAACCGCGAAGTTCAAATGCGTCAGACTGAATGATGGATACAGTTTGGGGAAGGTCTTTTTCAATGGTTGGTTTACGCTTATCCGCAGATGTTTCGATTGTTTCAAATTGAAGTACCCGCGGATTCAATTTTACATTCGGTCCATTGGAAAGACGATCAATCCTGATAAATAATTCTTCATAACCTATATGTTGAAATTTAACAATCTGATCAGTTTCAAACGACGATACATCAATCGTATAATTTCCTTGTATGTCACTTGATACGCCATAATCGGAATTTTCAACTGTGATATTTACACCATTAAGCGATGCTTTGGTAATTCTGTCCTCAATTGATCCGGAAATTTCCTGTCCGAATCCAATCCCAACAAAAAGAAATAGTTGAAGAAAATAAATCTTTTTCATGATCCCCTTCCTGCAGGCGGCAGGTCATTTGTGTTATCAGATATTATACGGTCTTTTATATCCATAAAATACGCAAAAGCAGCCTCATAAGTATTGTCAATTTTTTCATCTAAAATGGCATCTTCGATGGCTTTTTTAATTACGCCCACCACACGACCTTCTTTCAATTCGCATTTAGCCATGATTTCTTCCCCCCGGACCGGTGATTGGAATGCCTTGAGTGAATCCCGTTCCGTCACATCCTTCATCTTGGTTTCTACCCGTTCAAAATTCCCCATATACTTTTGTACTCTTCGGGGATTCTTCGTGGTTATATCGGCTCGACAAAGGGTAAGCAAATCATCCAGATCCTCTCCCGCAGCCACCATAACCCTCCGAATCGCGGCATCGGTAATTTCTTTTTTCGCCAACGCAATTGGACGCAAATGTAGCAGCGTGAGTTTTTTTAAATAATCCTTCAATTCGTTAGACAGTTTCATTCGTCTGGCTACTTTATTCAGCATCCGCTCACCCACCGCATCATGACCGTGAAACGTGTATCCTTTCCGCTTATCAATCCGTCGTGTGTTGGGTTTTGCAATATCATGAACCAGGGCTGCAAACCGCAATTCCATTTTATCTGAAAGCTGGGCTGCATTATCTACCACCTGCATGGTATGTTGAAATATATCTTTATGGTGCCATTCGCCGGTTTGATCCATACCATACATCACGTGAATTTCAGGAAATATGTGTTTCATCAATCCTGTCTTTTGGAGAATATTCAATCCAATAGATGGTTTGTCCGTGGAAAGGATTTTGCAAAATTCTGTAGTAATACGTTCTTGAGAAACAATTTCAATTCGCTTTGCCTGTCGTTTCATAGATTCAAAGCATTGATCTTCGATTCTTAATCCGAGACCCGATGCAAAATAAGCGGCACGCATCATTCGCAAGGGATCTTCGGAAAATGTTTCATCCGGATCCAATGGTGTTGCCAATATTTTTGCCATTAAATCTTTGACACCGTTATGAGGATCGTGAAGTTCTCCAAACTCATCCGGGAGTAAACTCATTGCCATGGCATTCACTGTAAAATCTCGTCTTAACAGGTCCCCCTTCAAATCAGTATAAACAATTTCTTTTGGCTTTCTGGAATCATCATTATAGGATTCTTCTCTTGCAGCCGCCACTTCAATCGGGATAGGCCGTGAAGGAATATGGGCAGTTGAAAATTTTGGAAAAGGGATGACTTTTTTAATACCCATATTTTGGGCTATTAACTTCGCAAACTCAATGCCGTCTCCAATAACCATAAGGTCAATTTCTTTCAATTTCCGATTGAGGAATAAGTCGCGGACCACACCCCCAACCACATACACTTCTTTCTTGTGTGCTGCTGCAATTTTTCCTATTTTTTCAAGGATTAATCGCGGCTCCGGTTGGGAATCGAGTAAATGCTGAATGTTTGCCATCCTTAAAATTAATACAATTTAGGCAGAGACATAGCATACCGAAGTTTTATTATGTTACAGTAAAATTTATCCATCCTTTTTTCCTTAGAAAAATCACCCTATTTTCCAGCCATGAGAATACTAATCTCATTCCTCATCACCATAACCATTGCTTTTTCTCAATTTGGAAAAGTAGATATCACTATTGATGATAGACTCCTTCGAGATAATGAGCGACAGGAATTATCTTCTCTTAAAGATGAAGTGGTTCGTTTTTTCTCCGGCAGAATATGGCATGAAGATTTTCAAGGTCTCAAAATACCACTTCATATATCCATCGCATTTCAGGGAATGGCCCAAAAAGGTGGTCTGAAAACCTTTCACGCTCAAGTTCTCATTTCTGACGGAATGGATCTTCGTTATTTTGATAAATCGGTTCAGTTTTATTATAATTCTGGTGGATCGATCCAATATGATCCTGTCATCTTTGATCCTTTGGGAAGTTTTTTGGCTTATTATGCCTATGCCATATTAGCCGGATATATGGATACCTATGATTTTTATGGGGGAAATCATGCCTACGACCAAGCGCGTGAAATTGCGCTCCGAGGCATGGCTTCTGATTATCCAAAGGGATGGTCAAGCCGTGTACAACTATTAAAAGAAGTGACGGGGAATAAAGGTCTTCGGGAAGCACGGTTCGCCTATTATGTGGCTATGGATTTATTTGATCAGGGGAAACCGGATGCAGCCCTTAAGGAATTTGGTTATATGATGGATGGGTTAAAAAAGGTTATATATGGTTTTCCTGTGGGTAGAATGCAGTATTTTTTAAAAGCACACGCCAGAGATATCACACATAAATTAACCATTTTGGGGCAAGAAGAGTCTTTGCGATATTTGGCTGATATTGATCAGGAAAATAAAAAAATCTATCTCCGAGATATCAAACAATAGATTCAGCTTTACTCTTTAACAATTTCCGCCGATCGTTTTTTCTGGCGGATGTAATAGTCAAAAACCACACTCCCCCAATACAGCCAAGGTAACACTTCTTTATCTTTTACTTTTCGAATTTGTTTTACCTTTTGTCTCCGTTCCCAAATGATATGGGGGTGGGTAATTATCCAAAATAGCGATTGAATGATCCCTATGGCATGGTTTTTATCCAATTGAAACAATGAATAAATCATTGCCACAAATTCTAAAGCCAAGCGAATGGGTGTAATGTATAATGTAAGGGGTAAACTATAATTCGATAAAACCATAAGCAGTGAATTACGGTGGTTTAAATATTGTTTTTTACGGGAAAACATGGACAGTGTTACGGCATTTTTATGATAGACAACGGAACTTGGAATGGCCCAGGATTCTTTGCCCATGAGGCGGAATTTCCAACACAGATCAATTTCTTCTTGGTGGGCAAAAAATGTTTTATCAAATTCACCCGCAATTTCAAAATCGGACTTCCGTACCATGATGGCTGTACCACTGGCCCAAAATATTGGACGCATGCGATCATATTGGCCTTCATCTTTTTCCCGTTCAAAAAATACGCGTCCTCGCGCAAAGGGAAATCCTAAAATATCTAACCAACCACCAGCACCGCCCGCATAGTCAAATTTGGATCGGTCATAATAATTGAGAATTTTGGGCTGAACTGCCGCCACATTCGGGTTAAGATTCATAAAATCAACCAAACCATCCAACCAGTCTTTTTCCTGAACTGTATCATTATTTAGGAAAACAAGGTAATCCCCATCTGCGGCTTTTGCCCCGCGATTACAACCGCCGGCATAACCATAGTTTTGGTCATTCTCAATTAACTTAACTTGGGGATAATTGAGGGTCACCCAATCCGGGCTGCCATCGGTAGATGCATTATCCACCACAATAATTTTAAAATTTGAGTATTCTGTTTGAACGAGAGAGTCTAAGCATTCTGATAAAACTTCGATCCCGTTCCAATGAGGAATGACAATACTAACTAAGGGATTTGACATGGTAGGGAGAATATTAAGGAAAAAGGATATTTTTTCACTGCGTACATTTATATCCTATTCCTCTTTACTTTTTCCTTCTTCCTTTTTCAGTTCTTCCATCAATTTTTGTGCGACTGGATCGTTGGGGTTTTTATCCAACCAATCAGCCAAAACGGCTTCTGCTTTCGGCACCATATCCAATTTTTTATACGTAAAAACTAGAGAGGAAACAATTTGAGTAAAACTCTGTCGCCAAGCATCCATTTCTTTTTGGGATGCGCGTCGGTCGCCATTTTCAATATCTTTAAAATCTCTATATAAATCTTCAAAAATAGATTGGCCAATTTCAAATGAATCCAATTGGGAAATATATACCTGGCCATAGTCTAATCGATCTCGAATATTTAGATGCTCTCTAATAACTAAATTACCCAATATTCGTCTTAATTCATCCTTATTCCCCAATTCGCCGAACAATCGACCCACCTGGTAATAGAGATCTTTGGAATCATACCGAATGGTTTTTTCAGGAATATTGTCCTGCATTTTTGTCAGGACTTCTAATGCTTTATTGCGGTGGATATCTGATTGGTCCTTATCAGTCCTTTCAAAATCCTTAAATCCCATATAATGGAATGCGGCCAATTGCATGTAGGCGCTGCGAAGATTCTGTAAAAGACGGATATTTGTAGTGGGAAAATAAAAGACATCTTCTCGTCCCAGGTTTCTAAATAGGTATCCGGGCTTATAACTTTTGGACCAAATTTTATCTTCCAATTCATTCCAATCGTTTGCTTCTAAATCCTGTTCCCAAATTTCAGAACCATAGCCAGACATAAGGTTCGTCCACATTCTTTCCTCATTAATCGGATTTCTCCCATCCACATTATGGGGTCTTAATCGGTAAACCAATCCTTCCATTTCTAAGAAGGGTTCTAATCCAAGTCGATTAGATGCGGGCACAGTGACGGCAAAATAAATAGGGTAATTCCATTGAGCATCACTAATGATTTTTAATATCATCATATCTTTCACCATAAGCGCGGCGCCGGCAAATGTGGGGTTCACTTTCCACTGAATAAATCCTTCTTTATTTTTATCTGACTTGGGTGCAGGGATTTGCACATTTCGTGCTTTCCAAGGCTGAAGCCCAGAAGCCACTTCCATCACTTGAGGATCTGTTAAATTAATAAACCTTTCAAGTTCACGACCTTCCGGATCCACTCGTCCTCTTCGAGAATCTCGAATTTGCCGAATATACCATTCCGTGTTCAGGAGACTAAGATTGGCGATGGTCACATCTGTCCGCACACCTTCCACTTCCTGCAAATACCAGAGGGGAAATGTGTCGTTATCCCCATTCGTAAATAATATGGCGTTTGGTTCACAAGACTGCAAAATATTATAACTATAATCCCAGGCCAAGCGATTATCGGATCGATCATGTTCATGATAATTTGCTTTCAACATCATACCGGGCATCCCTAACAGCAAAAGGGTCATGGCGCCTATGACTGTATTATTTGACATTGGTTTATCTTTAAGCAATAATCGAATTTTGTCTCCCATTGCAGCAACAGCAATACTGATCCATATTGAAAATGCAAAGAAACTCCCCACATAAGAATAATCTCGTTCCCGAGGCTGGGGATTGTCCTGATTGACAAATATGATAATGGCGAGCCCCATCATAAGAAATAAACTAAATACAGAAAATGCTTGTTCTCGATCTCGCTGAAAATGGTAAAACATCCCCCACAGACCAAATAGAAATGCCAGAGGAAACCCAAACTGAAACCAATCTACCCCATCTTCTTTGGTGTTGGCGCCGTAGGCCGTTACCCAATCATCGGTACTAGGCCCTCGTCCGGCAAATTGCCATAAAAAGTATCGCCAATACATTTTTTTAACCTGGTAATTCCAGAAATAGCCCCACTGTTTATCCAACCGATAAGTTTTATACTTTCGCTCTTGACTGGAGGAGTAATTACGACCACCTTTTACAGGTCTTCCCACCACCTCATGCTTAGGTGGTAAACCTGTAAATCGACGCGGGAATTGGGTCATTTGACCATATTGTTCCCGTTCCATATAGGCAATAGCCCGTGGTACGGTAGAAGGGTCATTTTCGTTAATGGCTGGCTGTTGACCGGAGCGAATAAATATGGTGGCATAGCTGGAATACCCTATCAAAATGAGTACAATAGATGTGAGAGCCAATGCATATCGAAATTGCTTCTTGATAATCGTGAAAATCATTCCTCCCACAATAACCAAACTGAGAACAACCACCAAATTCAATCCAATAGCATTCACCAACTTTGGCATACCGTTGATAATTCCTGTATTGATGACCAAAAATACCACACCGGTTATGACGGACGTAATTAAAAATCCTTTATATGAAAATTCATATTTTCGAAAATATATGATGAGGGCAATAAATGGGAGGGCCAAAAGATTCAACAAATGAATTCCGGTGGCTAAACCAATCATATAGGCAATAATGAGAATATATCGTTCATTCCCTTTTTCATCAGCCCTTTCTTGCCAGTGGAGGATGAGCCAAACCACAATGGCCGTGAAAAATGTAGAAAACCCATACACTTCTGCCTCCACTGCATTGAACCAATGGGAATCGGTAAATGCAAATGTGAGGGCTCCCACCAAAGAACCGCCAAATGTAATAATGGCATCCATGGCGGATTCAATTTTACCACGATAATTCGAAATCAGTTTCACAGTTGAGAGATAAAGATACATGACTGCCAAAGCACTAACAATGGGGGATATCAAATTGATTCGGAAAGCAATATCCGGGTTGAAGGGAATCATGGAAAAAACGCGACCGATGATTAAATATAAGGGACTCCCCGGTGGATGTGGTACTCCTAAAATAAATGATGTGGCAATGAATTCACCCGAATCCCAATATGGCACAGTATCTGCCATGGTTAAGAGGTACACAATAAAGGATACCACAAGGGCAACACCGGCAATTATGCGATTGACTTTTATATAATCAGAATGGATCAAGTTTTAGTCTTTCTTTTTTTATTTGCCTTTTTGGCTTTCTTTTTTGCTTTGGGCTTTTCTTCAACTTCTGCTTCAGCCCCTTCAGTATCACTGGATTCACCGGACTCTTCTGACTGTGCAGCGCCCTCGCTGCCCTTTTTCTGTTCGTCGATGAAGTTGAGTTTCAATTCGCTCAGGCTATGGATAATATATTGTTCTTCCCATTCGCTGAGGTTTCCCTTCATTTTAACCTGAAGCATATCCAATAGATCGATATAGTAAGAAGCTTGATCCAGATTGCGATCTAAAGTATCATTCACAGGGTTTTTTACTTTTCCTAATGATATCCATGCACTTTGGACAAAGGTATTCACCAAATGGATAAATAATTGATCTTCTTTTTTTAATTGTTCTTCAGCCATAATTTTCCTTGAAAGTTGCTTATATTCAATTTTATTAAAAATGTTTCAAAAACAGCCGATGAAAATACACAATATTCAATGATATATTGAATATCCAATATTCAAAAAATTTACGAAATATTCACTCGCTCCAATTTATCCTGATATTCCGCCATGAAGCACATACGGATTAGTTCATGCTATTGGTAGTCTAAAAATATTGGAAAACAATATAAAAAAGGAAAAAAGTTGAAATGGTAAAGTATGCATCATTCTTAACGCAACAATACTGCTCGTGTAAGTTTTTTCATACTGCCGCCGAACAGATTTGTCTTCAAATACATATTCGTAATACCTTTTTCCCGGAATTTCGATAGGTATAATAAATACTGATGATATCCCAATCATATTTAAAAACATAAACAACGGCCCACCATACGATGAACCTGACTGGTCAAAATCTTCCTCCATAATGGCAAGTAGTTTTCCTGGAATAAGAGGAAGGGTCCCTATCCCTACCCATTTTAATGAGCCGGAGTTTTTAAAATCTTCATATGCATCCTGTTTGGCCAAGCGAATAACATCCGGTATATTTTCAAACCGTAATGTATCGGGGATTGGTTGCGCCATTAAATTAGTAAAAACAAAGATTGCAAATATTATACATTTTAATTTTTGAAATAATGATACCATAAATATATGAGGCTCTAATTTATCAATAGTTTAGGGAAAATTAAAATTTATTATTATTTCTATGTTCTTTTGCCCCCAATAAATCGGGATCGTCGACTCGATACAAATAATGTCCGACAACCATCTCTGGTTGTCGTTAACCCTGGCGAAAGCATACGCTACGTCAATCAACCTGCCCGCCCTCCACTCCTATCGGTATATCGGGAGCAGGCGGGGGATGATTGACGGACATGAAAGAAAAGGAAAAGCACTTTACGAAATATTCACCCGGTCCAATTTATCCTGATATTCCGCCATGAAGCGCATACGGATTAGTTCATGTTGTGGTTGATTCAAATTCGGGTCATCTTTCACCAATTCAAAAGCCGCTTGGCGTGCTTGTCGCAAAATGGGCCCATCGGTTACCATATCGGCAATTTTATATTTTAAGAACCCACTCTGGCGAATACCAAAAAATTCTCCCGGTCCGCGGATTTTTAAATCTTCATCTGAAATGACAAAACCGTCATTGGTGGATTCCATAATTCGCAGACGTTTTTTCGAATTGTCCGTGAAATTCCGCCGGACAAGAATGCAGTAACTTTTTTCACTCCCCCGTCCCACACGGCCTCGAAGCTGATGGAGTTGGGTCAAGCCAAAGCGGTCCGCATGTTCAATGAGCATTACCGTAGCATTGGGAATATCAATCCCCACTTCAATCACCGTGGTAGAAATCAAAATATGAATTTCATTTCGAGCATAAGCATCCATGACAGCGTCTTTTTCATCTTTTTTCATGCGTCCGTGAATAAGGCCTACTATTAATTCCGGAAATATTTTTTCTGAAAGATTGGCGTGCATTTCTACTGCGGCGGCTAAGTCCGATTTTTCTGTCTCTTCTACCAATGGATAGACCACCATACACTGACGGCCAGCGGCAACTTCGCTCTTCATAAAATCGTATACTTTTTTCAGACGAGTTTCCTCTACCACTTTGGTTACCACAGGAATTCGATTTTTCGGCATTTCATCAATAATGGATAAATCCATATCGCCATGATACGTAATGGCCAATGTGCGCGGTATTGGTGTGGCAGTCATGGCCAATAAATGAGGATTCAGTCCTTTCGATGTAAGATCGCCCCGTTGGAGAACACCAAACCGGTGCTGCTCATCCACAATAGCCAAACCCAATGATTTGAATTGTACATCCTTTTGAATGAGTGCATGGGTGCCGATAATAATATCAATCCGCCCTTCGGCCAATCCATCAAGGATGGCCCGTCTTTCTTTGGTGGGAGTACCGCCTACCAAAATAGCGCAAGTCATGTGGGCCGTTTCTGCATGTTTTTTGAATGAAAATAAATGCTGATGGGCCAAAATTTCCGTCGGCGCCATAACGGCCACCTGCACATTGTTGGCTACGGCAATGGCCGCTGCCAAGACAGACACAATCGTTTTCCCAGAGCCCACATCTCCCTGCAAAAGTCGGTTCATAGAAAATGGTCGCGCCATATCATCCTTAATTTCTTTGATCACTTTTTTCTGGGCATCTGTCAATTCAAAATCAAGACTATCAGAAATGAGTTTAACTTGAGGACCAATTTTGTTTAATGCTTTCGTTCCCGTTTGCTGGAGAGAGGACTTTCGCAAGGCCATGAGCATTTGAAGAAAATAGTGTTCATCAAATTTTAAGCGGTGAGTAGCGGCCTTCAGCACATCTTCTGACTCGGCGAAATGGATATTCCGTAGGGCACTGTTAATATGGATGAGTGCATTGGCTTTGCGGAATTCTGGGGAAAAATGGTCGGGAATTTCTTTCAGACCATCAGAGATGGTTTTTATAAGCCGCCTCAGTCCCCGACTGTCCAATCGTGTTTTTTTCAATTCAGAGGGAATGGAATAGAGCGGAATCACCAAACCGGAATTCACAGGATCTTCATCGTCTTTTAGTTTATCATATTCCGGATGAACAATCTGGAAGCCGTTGAAAAATTCTACTTTGCCATTCACGGCCAATCGGTCCCCCACCTTGATGGCCTTTTTGATATACCTGGCCCCATTGAACCAAGTGAGCGTCATCATACCTTTTCCGTCGGACAAAATGGCCTGAAAGTATTGTCGTCGTTTTCCCCGTCTCATATCCGCTGCTTCTACTTTACCGATAACAGTGGCTGCCATATCTCTTTTGAGTTTAGAAATTGGTGTAACCGTGGTTCGGTCTAAATGCTTCCTTGGGTAATAATGAAGCAAATCAGACACTGTATTAATGCCGATGGCTGATAATGCATCCGCCCGAGCGGGGCCGACACCTTTAATGGATTGGAGAGATGTGGATGTGGTTAGGGAGTTCACAGTAGGCAAAAATTTACTTTCATTGCCAATTCTTTCTTTACTTCATTACCACCAATTTCTTTGTATCAGTAAACTCAGGAGTTACAATTTGATACAGGTATATACTTGCGGCGATCTCTTCGCGAGCATTATCTTTAATATTCCAACTAACCGTATGAAAACCGGCTGATTTGGAGTTATTTATCAAAGTTTTGACGAGTTGCCCTTTCAGGTTGTACACATTAATTCTGACCTGTGAATCTCTCGGGAGACTATACCGAATCGTAGTGACGGGGTTGAACGGGTTGGGATAGTTTTGCTTCAACTCATATTGATCAGGAATAACCGGATTAAGTATATTTTTTATATTTGTTAATTTGTAAAAGGTCTCTCCCCAAGTTGATACATAGTTTGACCGCCCAGAACTACTTTGATTATTATCAATAGCGACCACATAATAATTAAACTGATCATAAGCATCCCCAACAGATTTCAGAATGACTTCTAAATCAGTATACTGCGTACCAGTTGTAGAGCCAATCAAATTCCCATTTTCATCTGTGTACCCTTCTCTAATTGTGATAGGATATTCAGTGTTAACTAATATATATGCATTTTTAATTGGCTCGATATTTTGTGTTTCAGGATTAAAATATGAGGCATTCCCACTAATAATTGTTTGACTCAATATTTTAGTTAAAATAATTATATGAAACATCGAAAATTGAACCATTTTTAATGTTTTAGATTTTATCAAAATATAACTCCTTTTTACTTAATTAAGTTTAGAATAGCCATTTCAGGAATCAACCATTTTTTCAAATCACCATCAAAGGATAGATGCTGGGTTGAAATAATTGTGTCTGCATTTGCGATATAGTATTTATTTGTATCTATGACATTGGTAAAATCGTGAAAAGTAATTATGATTGTGTCTGAGACACTATATGGGAATAAAATAGAAAAATCATCTATTCCAATTTTTTTAAGCCCATCATTACAGGATGATGATTCTTCATATATAACGGGAATTCCTTTGTCAAAAAAGTAATTTCCCTCTTTAGATAAATGAGTGGAATCAAAAAGTAACGGCTGAGGATAAAGAAGTGTTCTATATAAAAATAATTTATCATCAGAATAACTAATCTTAGATATGTCTGTGAATACCCCTCCTGCAGGTTCATGAACAATCTCCCTTCGTTGAGCAGGGCATCCCATTAATAAGAAGAAAATGAATAATAGTTTTCTTTGATATTTCACCAGAAAAGAATTTAATCCTAACCTGAATATAAAATAATGATTAATTAAGCATTAGCTGGCCCGCCGCATTGTTATTCACCGCCATGGCCGATTGGGCTCCTGTGAGAGCAGACAGAAATCCCTTTACATGATCTTGGCGCTTGCCACGACGTAAATCCGCTGCTTCTACTTTTCCAATTATAGTGGCTTCCATATCTCTTTTGAGTTTAGAAATTGGTGTAACCGTGGTGCGGTCTAAATGCTTTCGGGGATAATAATGAAGCAAATCAGACACTGTATTTATACCGATTGCAGATAAAGCCTCCGCCCGGGCCGGGCCAATACCTTTAACGGATTGGAGAGATGTGGATGTGGTTAGGGAGTTCACAGTAGGCAAAATAAGGACTTTTTCCACGCCAATAGATGTGGATTAAAAATAAGTAAAAAAGCAGAAGGGAGAAGTTTCCTTAATGGAATAATATTGGATTCCTTCTTCCTTTTTACTTATTCCTTGTCACTTCCTGTTAGTTCCACTCTTTACGATAGGTATAAGTCACCGTTTGTGATCCGTCTGCAGAGATGGTGAGAGGGAAGTGAATGGTGGAGGCATCTTTCTTTCGATAGTTAGCTGAGGCATCCTTGATCACCCAATCTCCGAAAATATGCTCAATAAGGCGTACTTTAATTTTGGTGCTCATGGTATTTGTCACTACAATACTGATGGACCCTTCTTCACTTTTCTGCTGGCGATCATAATTCAAAACGGTTCGTTTTCCCACCACATCAAATGCACGCCCAGAAATAATGGTAGCGGTAGCTCCCTTCGGTACTTGGCGAATTTCATCTTCACCCACAAATTCAACACTGCCATTTGTTCCAGATTGGTAGAGCTGAATTTTTCCTTGGGGCAGTGGGACACCCAAATTATTTTTTTCTGTATTGGCAATTTGATATTCGATCGCCAACGGTTCTTCACGCTGATTTCGTTCATCGTTTTCAAATAAATATGTTTTCTGGAATGAAACTGTTTTGGGTGCATATAAACGGGTGGTAATGCTTTCTTCTCCATTGAGACCCATTTTCCCACCTAAATAATAAATATGATAATCCCCCAATTGTTCTTCTTTGGGAACGGATTCTACTTGAGGATCCATTGTTTTATACAAAACGGCTGGTCTGCGTACAGCGCCATTTTGTTTTAGATTTCCTTCCACAAGTTGAAGTGTAAGGTTTGAGAAATCCAAATTACTGTTATTTTTTATATACGCTTCAGCAATGAATTCTGCACTATTGCCAGATTCATTCAAGATGAGACGGTAAATGGCATCCCAGTCAAACCCCTTAGATAAATAAATCAAACTCCCCCGGGCCGGACCCATTTTCTTTTTAAATACATTCCACGTAAGGGATGGTTTAAATAAAATATTTTCAAGCTTCCCCGGCGTTGTGATATAATCAACACGATCCCGATTAAAGGAAATAACAGATCGTTTGCGCGTAATGGTTATTATATTGCCACTGAGTTCAACCAACGTGCCTGTGAGGGAATTTCCATTGATAAACTCTACATCAATGGTTTTGCCTAAATAATGATAGAGATGATCAGAAAAATGAAATACATCCTGATTGTACCGCTGCGTTTTTATGGTGGCATTATCAAGGGTCAGGAATGGAGAATCTTTGATGATTCCTCCCGGAAGCATATCCCAGGAAATGGTTGATTCACCTGATTGCACATTCCACGCCACTGGCTGTTTGATGAGGGCAAACCCATCTTTATAGAGGGTCATGGTGGCATGATTTGATTGACCCGTTATGAGGGAAAATAATATTATAAATCCGATTGGTTTTTTCATAGCAGCATTTCCAGGTTTGCTTTTACGAGTTCATATTCTACAGTCATTTCCTGCATTTTTTTCTTTTCATGTTCAACCACATTTTCCGGTGCACGGTTAACAAAATTATCATTCGTTAGTTTTTTCTTGATACCCAGGAGATGCCCTTCTAACTCAATCAAACGCTTCGAAAGTCGGGCATTTTCCGTATCTAAATCTATTAATCCTTTGAGTGGAACAAACAGTTCCATTTTTTGCACAACTGCAGTGGCGGATTGTTCCGGTTTTTCCAGGTTTTTACCCATTTTGATGGCTTCAATACGACCCAGTGATTTAATAATTTCATCAAATGATTCTATCTTTGATTGGTGTCCATTCACATTCCGAATGACCAAATCTGCTTTTTTCCCAGGAGGAACATTCATCCGACTACGAATGGTTCGTACGGCGGTCACAATTTCTTTTAATAAATCCATGGATGTGTCAGCAGAATCATCCTCCATAGATGGATCTCCTTTTAGCCAGGGAGATATAATTAAATCTGAGTCATCTTTACCTTTAAAGTGAGCCCATAATTCTTCTGTAATAAAAGGTGAGTAAGGATGGAGTAATCTTAAAATTCCCTGGATAACATGAACCGCAACAGACCGTGTCATATTTGCCTTTTCAGGATCATCGCCATAAAAACGTGTTTTGGCAATTTCGATATACCAATCACAAAAGTCACTCCAGGTGAATTCATAAATAGCTTTCGCCGCTTCGTTAAAATGGAACCTATCCAATTGTCGATTCACTTTGATCGCCGTTTGATTTAATTGGCTCAATATCCATCGTTCCGGCATATCTAAGTCCATGGAGTCTAAATCCAATTCAGGAATCTCATCTCCTTCCAGGTTCATCTGAATAAAACGGGAAGCGTTCCATAATTTATTCATGAAGTTCCGACCCACTTCGAGACGGGAATTTGAAAAGAGTACATCCAGCCCCTGAGGTGCCATGAGCAACGTCCCAAATCGTACAGCATCCGTACCATATTCATTAAATAAATCAAATGGATCGGGAGAATTTCCTAAGGATTTACTGAATTTTTTTCCCGTTTCATCCCTCAATATTGATGTGAAATAGACATCTTTAAATGGGATTTCATCCAAAAATTCGTATCCCGATATAATCATTCGGGCCACCCAAAAGAAAATAATATCCGGGCCCGTAACCAATGCATCTGTGGGGAAAAATGATTTTAAGTTTTGATCCTCTTCCGGCCATGTGTGGACTGCAAATGGCCAGAGCCAAGATGAAGCCCATGTATCCAGAACATCTTCATCTTGGTTCCAGTTTTCCGGATCTTTTGGTCCATCAACAGACACATGAATTTTCTTAGAATCATCATTGTGATACCAAACCGGGATTTGATGCCCCCACCAAAGTTGACGACTTATACACCAATCTTTAATATTTTCCATCCAGTGATTGTAAGTCTTGGTCCAATGGGCAGGATGAAAGTTAATTTTGCCAGAATTCACTGCTTCTAAAGCCGGTTTCGCTAAAGTATCCATTTTTAGGTACCACTGTTCAGACATATAAAATTCGATGGGGACATTTCCCCGTTCGGAATATCCGATGTTATTCGTATAATCTTCGACTTTATCTAATAATCCATGTGATTCCAGGTCTCGGACAACTGCCTTTCGTCCCTCTTCTCTTGAAAGGTTTTGGTATAACTTCGGAACTTTCGAATTTAATGAAGCATCTTTATTCATTATATTGATGAATTCAAGATTATGACGTTCACCCATAGCAAAGTCATTGGGATCATGAGCCGGTGTAACTTTCACGCATCCAGTTCCAAATTCCGGATCTACATAAGAATCGGCGATTATGGGAATTTCTCTACCCGCTAAAGGTAAAGTCACTGTTTTCCCGACAAATGATTGATATCGTTTATCATCAGGATGGACAGCAACAGCCGTATCTCCTAACATGGTTTCAGGGCGAGTCGTGGCTACCACCAAATAATCATCCGAATCAGTGATAGGATATCGAAAATGCCATAGTTTTCCATTCTTTTCTTTATGAATAACTTCTTCGTCACTAATCGCAGATTTCGACACCGGGCACCAATTCACCAGACGGTGGCCACGGTAAATAAGTCCTTTTTCATATAATTTAACAAATGCGCTTAATACAGCTTTGGAGTATCCTTCATCCATGGTAAAACGTTCTCGTTCCCAATCGCAGGAACAGCCCAGCTTTTTCAATTGATTAATAATAATGCCGCCGTACTTCTCTTTCCATTCCCATGCATGGGACATGAACTCGTCCCTTGTCAGATCATCTTTAGAGATACCCTGTTCTTTAAGCATTTTGACTACTTTTGATTCCGTCGCAATAGAGGCGTGATCCGTCCCAGGGATCCAACACGTATTTTTTCCTTCCATGCGTGCTTTTCGAATTAACACATCCTGAATCGTGTTGTTCAATACATGCCCCATGGTGAGCATGCCTGTAACATTTGGGGGAGGTATTACAATTGAATAGGGTTCTTTTTCAGAATGCTCATTTGCGTGGAAATAGCCTTGATCCATCCAGTGTTGATACCAATGATCTTCAAGTGTTTCCCAATTATATGATTTATCGATTTGTGGCGTGGTCATAGAAATCTGTAAGTGGTGGATTTGACTTTTTCAAATCCTGACAATAGATTACCTTTCTAAAATTAAACTGAATGCGGTAGTGAGTTTCAATACGTTTTGGTTTGCTTTTACCAAGTTGCCGGATATAATTCGGCCCAAATTACGCATGACCTTAAATCCGATCGCAGGATTTGCATCGCAGATCTGGAATAAATCCGATTTGTCCAACCGCGCTAATGTACAGGGTGTTTCTGCGCGAACGTTTGCGGTACGACGATCTCCTTCGTTAAACATGGACATTTCACCAAATTGCGGATTAATATCACTGGGTAACTTCAGAATCGCCTTTTCCCTATTATCGGACTCACTCTTATTCATGGATAGGGTTAAGGCTTGGTTAATTTCTACAATGCCATCTAAAAGGAGATAAATACAATCGCCTTCATCGCCTTCGGTAATGAATTGCTGACCTTTTTCCATTTCCACTTTCCTGAGTGAATCATGGAACTGACTTATTTCACCTTCTGTAAGATCAGCAAATATTTGGAATTTTTTTAATCGTTCATTATTCATAATACCCTCATGGAATTATAATGGCGCGTTCACCTTCATTGAGGATATAGCCATTTGCGGGATTTATCACAACATTGATTTTACTTTCTTCATTGAGGGAGATACCGCCCTCTTTCAATTTCTTTTCAATAAAGGCATCCAATGCAGAAGCATCTGAAGATAAAATAGCGCCTATTCCCAGATTTTCATCTTCAGAAAAAACGCCAATCAGCACAGATCCATCCTTCTGGCGAAAGTAATTAAATAGATCGTCGTAAGGTTTTCCAACATATTCGGAAGGAATTGCAACCCGTTTAAAACGGGAGGTAGAATTGCTATCCATAAGCTGATTTGCTATTTGAGGGATACCGGGATCCATCACATGGGATGCAATTATATGAGCGCTAAAGTCATCTCCCACAACCACTTCATCCGCATTGGCTCTTTTAATATGAGTTAGATTTTCCCGATCCAACAGGACCGCCACCACACGAATACCCGGATCAATACTTTTAATTGTGAGTGTGGCAAAGATTGTTTTTTCATCGTAAGTCGCAACTTCTGAGCCCGTTGTATTTGGGATCACAATTACCGTGTCTGCATCATTAATGCTGGCTTTTTTCAATATTTCTTCCTGGGTGAAATCACCAGCAACAAAATGAATATTCAAATCATTATAGCGGTTTTTCAGTTTCGAAATCTCTTCCTCATTCAATTCATTAATGAGGACAAGATCGTTTTTTTCTCCTCGGCCTAATAGCTGGATAGAGTTCAAGACCCTTTCACCATTGGGGTTCCAACCGCAAAGGATTAAATGATCGGTTAAATTCAAATTTTCCAAACCTTTACCCTCCCGAATTTTTTGAGCAACAAATATGGATGAAATGGTGGCTGTGAGCAGTGAAACCAAAGAAATACCAATAAACATAATGAGCACTGCAAAAATCCGTCCTCCCGGTGTTTCCGGCGAGAAATCACCATATCCAACAGTCGTCATGGTTACAATAGCCCACCAAAATGGGTTATTATCTTTTGAAATTTCTCCAGGTTCAAGCCATTGCAAAACAAAGCCACCAATCATCATTGTAATGAGTATCCCGGCACCAACCTGAAAAAAACTGTTACGAATCAATGTTCTTACCCACAGACGCATTGCAGTAATTTAAATATACATGCAGTTGGAAGTAGGTGAAAATTTCCCAAAAAAATAATAAATAAATAATATTGACTTATATTCAATATCTGTATTAGGATTGGCTAGGGTGTGAGTTACAAGGAGGGGTTGCTTTCATTTTGTTTTATTCAAGTAATCTGTTTTGTTGCTCCATATCTGATAAAATGATTAACAAAAGGAGGGTTTATGAATAAACCTATCATTTCCAGATTGGCTACAATCTTTTTCCTGCTAATTGGAATGTCAGCATTTCTATTAGCTCAGGAAGGATCTGTTTCCGGTCGGGTCACTGATGCCGACACTGGAGATCCTCTGGTAGGCGCCAACGTCCTTGTTGTGGGCACCAATCTGGGTGCAGCAACAGACGTGAATGGCGAGTATACTATCAGTCGGGTTCCTGCAGGTGCGCAGCGATTAAATGCGAATTACATTGGTTATGCCAGTCGTTCAAGCAATGTCGATATTCCATCCGGTGGCGCAGCCACAGGTGATTTTGGATTGTATGTTGCAGCATTGAACCTCAGTGAAATTGTTGTAACCGGTGCGGGTACAGCAGTGGAAAAATCTAAAATTGGCAACTCTGTTGGTGTAGTAAATATGTCAACATTGGAAGATGCACCAATTTCTAATTTTTCTGACATTCTACAAGGTCGTGAAAAAGGCGTCATTATGCTGCCAAACGGTGGTTTAAATGGCGAAGGTGCCTCTATCCGTATTCGCGGAACTTCCACCCTCTCCCAATCGAATGAACCCGTCATATACATAGATGGTGTTCGCGTGGATAATGGGGCAGGATTTGCCGGTTTCGGTGCGGATGGCGGTACGCCATCACGATTAGATGAAATCAATCCTGATGCTATTGAACGTATTGAAATCCTGAAAGGTGCTGCGGCCGCATCCCTTTACGGAACACAAGCTGCCAATGGTATCATTCAAATTTTTACGAAACAGGGTGCCATTTCTAAACCGCAATTCACTGTTGAAGTTAATTCTTCAACCAGTAGTTATGATGAAAGCCGCTGGAAACCGAATTCCGGTTTTGCCCGGGATCAGGCTACAGCAGACAGAATGGCCGGTTTGTTTAATAAAAGCGGTCTTAAGCCTTATGAAGTAATTGAAGTACCCTTTACTTCGTGGATTTATGACAAAGGTGGCAGTCAAACAGTTTCTGCGTCTGTACGCGGCGGTGCTCCGGGTGCAACTTACTTTGCCAGCCTACGGTACTTAGATAGTGATGGTCCCTACGACGAAAACGCAACCCTTTTAGGGAAACCGGTGGGTTATGCTGATCCAACTAAACCAGGTGCCAATGATTTCCGTAAACAGTTTATGGCTAGCGCAACGCTGAATATCCTGCCAACGGATAAATTGAGAATTCGTTTATCAACCAATTATACTTACACGGATCATAATACCATTCAAAACAATAACAACATTTATGGTACAACCTCTCTAATCCAGATGGGGAAACCGGAATGGTCAACGGAAGATAATGCAACAGGTTCTATTGCCTTTGCAACTGCTCGTGAAACCACCTACCGTTCATTGAATAATGAAGGTGACAATACGACTATTTCTCTACAGACCAGCTATCGGATTGCCGATGGTTTCAATGTGTCTGGTACGTTCGGTATGAACACCACTCTAAATAAAGGAACTAGCCTGACACCATTCGGATATAACGTAGATGGAAAAATGGCCTATGCTACCCAAGGCGCGCTTTACAAAGGAAAAAATGATAAAAAAGTCTATTCCATGGATATCAAAACGGATTATGCTAAATCATTTGGTGCTATTTCTACGGAAAGTGTTGTTGGATTCCAGGCATTTCAAACTATCACTAAAACAATGGATGGCGGTGGACAGCAGTTCCCCGGTCCTGGTCTAGAAGTACTGGGTGCCTTAGGATCTAACTCTGCCGGTTCAGGTTTTTCTGAAGTGATTGAAGCTGGACTTTTGGCACAAACCAGGATTGGTTTCCAGGATTGGCTCTATGCAACAGCAGGTCTTCGAAACGATGCGAATAGTGCATTTGGTTCCGAATTTACAACCATCACATATCCCCGGTTTAATGTGTCTTATATCCCCACAGCGCAACTGGGTCAATTAGGTCCAGTATCTACTTTGAGAGTGAGGATGGCGTGGGGACAAGCGGGACAGCAACCCGGTGCCTTCGATCAATTGACAACCTATCTGCCATGGGCTTCTGAGTTTGGACCTGGGCTTTCACCTGGAAACGTGGGTGACCCATCTCTAAAACCGGAAGTTTCAACCGAAATTGAGTTCGGTGGTGAAGTGGGCCTTTTTAATGATAAGTTTGCTGTTGATTTCCAGTATTGGGATCGCACGGTTAATGATGCATTGATTCAACGTGCTTATCCACCTTCGGGCGGTTTTCGCCGCACACAACTTTCCAATATTGGTCAGATTGATGCAAGCGGTTGGGAAGTGGGCGTTGATGCGAATGTTATTCGGTCATCTACTTTTTCTGTAGATCTTTTTGGGAGTATTTCCTATCTAACGGAAACAGTCGTTAGTCTTGGCGGTGCACCGGAACAAAAAGTGGGTGGATCATATCCCAGGTACCGAAACTTCTTAACCGAAGGCTGGTCACCAGGTTCCTATTTTGGTGCTAAACTGGATAGAGATGCGACTTACCCAATAGATACGAATGGAGATGGTAAGGCGGATGATCAGGCAACACTTCTTGCCTTTTTCACTACGGGTGGAGATGGCGTTCGCAAAGGCTGGAATCCGGCTATGCTTACACCAACAGATGCTGATGTGGCTGCCGGTCGTGCCAAAGATACGGGTGCACTTGGCTGGTATCTGGGTAAACCGACACCGGATTATAGTGCATCTTATGGTGCTACGGTTAAAGTGGGGAAAAACTGGCGGGTGAATACGTTGTTTGAATCCCGATTTGGAAATTATCACGTAACCAACCTAACCGATGCATTCCGTAAATCGCACGGCTTGATTGGTCGGAACACCCCAAATGCTGCGGCAACAGAATCTGACCTTATGGATCCGGCAAAAGCAGGCCAAACACGCTTGGATGCAGCTAACAGATGGGTTCGTGAATTCTTGGCATTGTCACCATATAGTGGATTAAACACCATGGAAGATGCTTCTTTTGTTCGTTTACGTGAACTGAGTCTTGCATACGTTGTAAATCCGGAATTTGCTGCACGATTGGGTGTGAAAGATTTAACCCTTTCAATCTCAGGTAAAAACCTGGCGCTTTGGACCGGTTATACAGGAGTTGATCCTGAACTGAATGCTCTGAGCCGCACCAATGGCGGTATCAGTGATTTTCAGCAGTCTATTGATGCGTTTGGTGTCCCGGTGCCCAGTTCCTGGAACTTTAGTGTTAAAGTTGGAATGTAAGGAGGTATGATTATGACAAATAAAATGAAATTACTATGGAGCTTTCTCATTGGTTTTTCAATGATGAGTTGTGACTTAGAAGTAGATAACCCAAACAGTCTGCTTGAAGCTGACCTGGCTGATCCCAGTGCAGCTTCGGCTCTGGCAAATGGCGGGTGGAATGCATCCCTGAATGGTATTGGCTATATCATGATAGCCAATGCAGTGGCCACAGATGAAGTGGTTTGGACTGGATCCCGTGACGCTTGGCGTCAGCTCGATAAAGGCGGTATGACTAACGAATACAATGAATTTGTTGATGGTGCCTGGCCCTTTATCACTGAAGGCCGGTGGATGGCAGATAAAGCAGTGTCTGTTTTGGAAGGATTCCATTCTGCAAGTACACTTCCAAATACTCAGGACCTTGTACGTGCTTATCTGACAGCTGCCATGGTACGAGTTTACGTTGCAGATATGTTTGATGATTTTGTCTATTCTGACAAAACAGAAGCCGGCACACCTTTTGGTGCAGCTAGCATGTCCCAAATGTATGATGAAGCCAGTACTTTACTTGGTAAAGCTGATGCGATTGCAGATGCGGAAAACAAAGTAAAAGTTGCAGGACTGAAAGCGCGCGTGGCTCATGCAAAAGCTGTGTGGGGAAAGAACAATCCCGTAGATACATCCAGCCCTTATGTGAGTGCCGGTGCCAGTGAAGCAGCGGCGGCCCTGGCCTTGATGACTGGTGATTACAAATGGAAAATGGCGTTCAGCGGTGTGACTGTATCCAATGAAATGTCATGGCAAATTAATGGTCGATTAGAGATGGACCTGCTGTACAACGCATTGGTTGATAACGGTGACCCTAAGGCGAATGACCTGGTAACAGGAATTGCTGACACAAGAATCACTGCAGCTGAAGCTGAATTTAAGGACGTGACTGCCGGTACAGATTATGCGCCAATCACCATCATTTCCGCACGGGAAATGCACCTGATTATTGCTGAAAGCAAAAAAGCAGGTGGTGATGATACTGGTTGTATCGCTGAATTGAATAAGATTCGCGATATGGATGGTTTAGATAACTATACGACGGAAGATGCGGGTGCGGCGCTCCAACATGAACGCCGTGCTAATCTGTTTATTCAGGGACGTCGTTTACCGGATATGTATCGATTTGGTATTACTTCTGTTGTTTGGGATCCGGTTGAGAAATCACCGGCCGGTTCCTTTTTCCCAATTACTATTCGGGAAATTCGTGCAAATCCTAATATCAGTCAATAAGACCAAGTCTATTGTTTTAATTCATTAAGCAACAGAATAAATGATAAATAAAATGGGCTCTTAAAAGAGCCCATTTTATTTTTGCCCTTATTCGAAACCACCTGTAATTTCAATCCCATGAAAATCTTCATTAAACCCTTAGTCCTTATCCTAGTGAATACCATTTTACTTGCACAGGTGGGTAATGTCGGCCGTACAAATAAAACTTTAAAAGTGGCTTATGCGGGTATCCAAGTTGTAAATGTTGAGCCCTGGGCTGAACAGGAACTCAATAAAATAATGGATGCAATTTTTATTGAATTAAATCCATCTCAATTAATTTTAATTGACGAAGTGCAGCGGTTGGCAGCCCCCCAAGTTGATTCTTTATTTTTGGATATGACAGATGTCCGTTTTCAGCAAGTGGCTGAAAAAACAGGTGCCATATATATTTTCGCCGGAAAATTTAAAAATGTATCCCCGGATGAAAGTCGCATCATGATTCAGGGTGATTTTTATCGCTATAATGCTAATTTAAAATCCAGCTACCGTTATGAAGTTTTAAAATACTATGAACGCATGAATACTGAAGCAGCGGTTATTCAAAAACAATTGGTGGATTCCATACCCTCTGTGACCAACCCACCGACAATAAAACAGGTTGTTTATGTTTTTGGCGGTATTATTTTACTTGGTTTTCTTCTCATGTCACTCACGGGAATGAATGTTTGGTCAGAAGGAGGTAATGGTGGAAACGGACCACCACCGACAGAAAACTAATGAAAAAATTATTAAAACCATTATCAGTCTTTTTATCGTTGAACGTTTTATCCGTCCAACTGGTTGCGGCCACTCCCCAAAACAAATCCCTTAAAATTCATGTGGGATATATTGGTGAAAAATTGGAGAATATACCTGAGGGCTATCAAAAACTGGTTCGTCAAAAAATGCTGGGGCTCATTAATCAAAACTATTATGAATTTAATAATCCCACAGATTTATCGAGAGATTACAGCGATGCGGTTGCAACAGTTTTATTGCATAATTCCAGTTCATTCAAAGATGAATTAACAAAACTGTCCAAATCCGCTGATTTAGATTATATTTTTGTTACATCTCTCAGTAATATATCCGAAGATGATAATCGTATCATGCTCAAAGGGAATGTGGTCCGCTATAATAGAAAATCTAATGATATTTATCAGTATGAGATCCTTTCCTATGCTGAAGATTTGGATCTGCATATCCGAGCCATGAAAACTGAGATGATTGAAACAATCCCCCATAGTATTCATGGAATCAGTCGAAACAGAGCGTATATTTTAGTGGGTATTGTCGTTGTTATCGCATTTGCCATGAGTCAGTCATTTGGCGGTTTAGGCAATTTTCTCCTGGGTGGTGGCGACGATGACAAACCAGATCCACCTGTCGGCAACTGATTTATTTCTTTTGAAAAACCCCCACCGTTTCAATGTGAGGGGTGTGAGGAAACATATCGACAAAAGTTAATCGATTTAGTTCATAACCTTTTTTGATTAAAACCTCTGTATCCCGGGCTTGTGTTGTGGGATTACAGGAAATATAAATGATTTTTTTAGCTTCAAATTTTGGTAAATAATCTGTCATAAATTTGTGCATACCTGCCCTTGGTGGATCGACTACAATCACATCAGGTTTGGGGTATTTTTTGCCTTTACTAAATTTGAAAAAGTTATCCAAATTGGCTACATGAAATTTTACATTGCCAATTTGATTATTAACTGCATTTCGTGTGGCATCTTCAACAGCTGAAACAATAACCTCAAAGCCATGCACTTCTTTCGCTTTTTGGGCCAGGAATAATGAAATGGATCCGGTTCCGGAATAGAGATCATACACGACTTCCTCTCCGGTTAAGTCAGCTCCATCTAAAGCAGTCTGATATAACTTCTCTGCCATAACCGTATTGGTTTGAAAAAATGAATTGGCCGAGATTTCAAACATAAGATCGCCAATTTTTTCTTCTAGAACCGGTTTCCCATGTAGAAGTAGCTCATATTCACCAAAAGAAACATCCGCTTTCCGGGTGTTAATATTATTCACAACTGAGGTGATTTGTGGGAAAGAATCAATCAATCCATCCACCATGGGTTTGAGTAAATCTGTATTTTCATAGGAGGTCACAATGTTGACTAAAATATCCCCGGTGTGATGCCCAAATCGAAAGGATAAATACCGTAAAAAACCATTATGTGTTCTTTGGTCGTAGGGCTTCAGCTTTAATTCCTGCGCAAGAGATTTTGCTTTATTGAGAATTTCATTTCCTAATTTCGGCATAAGATGGCAAGTGTCAATATTGAGAATTTTATCCCATCTTTTTGGAATATGCATCCCTAATGCAAAATCTCTATCTGCATTCTCCGGTTCGCCTTGAAGTACCCATCGTTTATTGGAAAAAGTAAATTCCATTTTATTTCGGTAATTAAAAATATGTTCTGCTGGTATCACTTCATCCAATGAAAAATCAGATAATCCAGCCTGTCGCTGGAATATATTTTCTACCTGTTGTTTTTTCTGAGCAAGCTGTTCAGCATAATCCAGTTGTTGAACTTTACATCCACCGCAAACAGGAAAATGTTCGCATGGAGAATCTACCACATATTTTGATTCGGAAATAATTTCCAATGGTCTTGCCTCTCCAAATCCTTTTCTTTTACGGTATAATAATGCACGAACTTTTTGGCCCGGAATGGCATTTTTTACGAAAATGACAAAGTCATCTACTCTGGCAATACCTTTCCCGCCATAGGCTAAAGATTCAATGGTTAATTCAAGTTCCTGCCCTTTTTTAACTAACGGTTCGGTCATATTACTTCTTAAATAATTTGTTTAATAGTTGGGAGAGATTTGTTAGAAAATCGATTTTTAAGAATACAATTCTAAAAAACGAATGAGCAGAGTTTTCAAGTCTTGAATCCCTTTATCGGCATTTTCCATTGTTAATTCATGGTTCAAAACTTCAT
>JACNKN010000045.1 GCA_014382015.1 Fidelibacterota bacterium
TTTGGGTTACATGGTTTTGTCCAATAACATCGGCAAAAGATTGTGGGCGCCATTTCAGGGATAAAATTTGGTAAGACATTCTCTCTCAAATAAGGATGGTCGTGCACTTGAAGTTGACAAACCTGGAATCAAATTATGACGAATCAGTTAGCTCCATTTCAGGGGTTCTCCGGCACATAATTTTATGCACCTACCGCTGCTCCCTTCCGGTCCTGACGGGGTTTAGTGTAAAACCATTGCGAAGAATTGAAACTTCAATACCACTTAACTCGCATAAAAAGATCAGCATCTGCCTCATGCAAGCATCAATCCTGCTATAGCGGGTTGCAGGTTACAGGGCACCGCTAATTCCCCATCTAGCACGACCAAATTTTCAAATAATAATTGCGACGGAAATCTACCTGTTTTGACCGACGGGAAGCAATGGAAGTTTGAGGGACTATGGAAGATGGAGTCATGATGGATTGGGAAAAAGTATCTTAAGTGTTGGCTTTATCGGTAACTCCAGATTGAGGTACTTCATCTTTTATTCAGGAAGAATATGTTGTTTGTTGAGGTGTTATCTGACATTTACTAACCGCCACACTTGTCAATCTATTTACGAACATTTTGAGGAAGCACTATCTCACGCGACTGATGAGTTGCGAACACTCACCTCTATTAAAATCAATAAATGATAACGACCTTTATTTCATTCACTTCATACCAGTCCCAAAAATTGGAACGATCCAGCTTAATGACCCCATTTTTAAAACTGTACCGAACCCGTTTGCGATACAAAGATTCTGTAAACCAATCGGATTTATCCCTTTTATAATAAATAGCCACATAGGGCGGACTTTCTTCTTTTAATTCTGGAATGACTAAAGTGCAAATCGCATCATTGAATTCACCTTCCGGTGTAATGAACTCTACCTTTGTATAATGATATACGCGCTTGGTAAGGGACTTAAATTCAGTAAATTTCTGATTTGATTCTTGGGAAACGGCTGCCGAGGTAATTAAACATAAAATGAATGTATGGGCGATCCACTTCCCCCCGAGGATCATTTTCATTTTTTCTTTTTACGCTTTAAAAATGAAAATAATTTCTTTTTGGGTTTTTCTTCAACTTCTGGTTTTTCAGAAACTTCTTTATTAGATCCGCCGCCTGCGGAAAGTTTCTTCTCGAATTCACTGAGTTCTACCGGTTCAGCATTCGGGTCTTCCCCCCGCATGGATGCCAATAATCCATATTGGTTTCTTGTCCGGCTATGAATGGTTTTAAGCATCCCATTTACTTCCTCATTAAAATGGGCAACGGTTCGTTCCATGCGCGCGATAAGTTCTTCCATAAAGGGCTGGCCGTAGGCATCGCCTAATTTGTCTCCAATGGCTTGGAGCTTTTCATTTAAATATTCTTTTTTAAAGTCTGTTGTTTCTTCCGTCATTTTATATCCTTAATTCGATCGATTTATTTTATCCAATTCCGATGGCGTTAATCCAAACTGTGTTTTCTTAGACAACAATATCATGGATGTATCATAGACTTCTGCACCCGCAATTAAACCGAATATAGCACCGACAAATCGATTATGCCACTGTTGACCCCAAGCCGGTTGTGTCTGTCGATTCCAGGATTCCATTAATCCAAAACCTAACAATGCGGCTAAACCATAAAATTGCATTTTCCATTGGGGACGCTGAATAATTTTTTCCCGATAGTTGATGCGCTCCATTTTTGTGATGGGAATTTGCTTTACGGCAAATGGTGTTTGAAGTAAAAGTTTCTCGTTTTTGTAGGATAATAACGTACCCCGTACCCATTTTCCATTCTGGTGCTTCACAGATACATATTGTCCCGTTTGAATATTTTCCAGAATTTCTTCCGTTCGTAAATAGGTTAAGTTTTTTCGAAATGATTCTCTGATCTCTTCTGTGATTTCCGGCATTTGCATTAAACGGTTTTTCAGAGAAATAAACTCTGTTGGGGTGAACGATTTTCGACTCACTTTTATTTGGGTATAATCTATAAAGGAAATCCGGGCTTCGATTCTCTTGTTGGTCATTTCAAAATACTGAGCACTTTCAAAATTGGAAATATTTGGAAATACTTCATAATATTGATTTTCCTCTGCATCCAGCGTAAAACCAATATGTTTTGTTAATGGCACAATTTCACCTTTTTGACCCATCAAAGGTAAAATAAGTCCGAAGATAAGAAACGGCTTAAGCAGGTGAATCCAACGATTCAAGTATTTCGTCCAATTCTGGAAATCGATCTGTAGATTTTTTAGAAAAAATTAAGTTTCCATTTTTTGTCACTTCATATACACCGCCACCCGAAGGAATCAGCGATAACGATTGGATAGCATTTCCATATTTTTCAAGTAACGCGGTAGCCATACTGGCTGCCCTGGGTAAGTAATTTCACTCGTTACAATATTCAATTGAAATACGCATATTTTCTCCTTTTTATATCCAGGATTTTATCCAAAAAATACCGAACATCGCCAGAATGCTTGCTAACCCTATGAGGAGCACGGCGACCCTTCGGAATCCGCGTCCACCGGAATCATATCGGTAAACTGTTTTTAATTCTTCAGCCATTAAAAATCGAAAGCTGTCTCAATCGTCGTTTGTTTCACCGATTCTAAACCCGATCCCGTATCCCGATAATACTGGCGAAAATCCCAAATTAAGCTCACACCTTTGCTCACTTCATATCCAACCTTATATCCAAATATCGTATTCATGGAGGGATTGCCAAAATCAAATGGATTCTTGTCATTGTTTCGCTGATAATAGGCTTGAGCTACACTAAGCTTTGGAATATTTTCTGCATTAATATCAAACATCGCATTAAAACTGTTAAACTCAACGTCGCCGTCACCTTTCATGCTGGCATAAGATGCACTAAAACTAACCAGGTTAAATAGGTTTGCTGATGCTGATCCGTACATACCTGAAGTATTGGATGAATCCACAAGTACCACCTGATCTTTGGTGCGAATAATGGTTCCCGAATCACTGAATTCTGCTACCACACGGGATAGATCATAACTACCATCGAAAAATTGCGGTGCAAAAAAGCCCTGCTTGATTCGGTATTCAAAACTCACATTCAAAAAGCTAAATAAGCTTGCACGAACACCCGGCACTGTAATCCCCGTACCACCCATGGCTTTTCGACTATAATAAGCATCTCCGGCTACAGCTGGGAAGATGAGTTTATTGTATTCCATATAGGCTTCTAAACTGAGAGATTTTCCTTTCAGAATCGGATATCCCAGATCAAATGCAAATCCCTGAGCCGTTGCTTTATTATCTTTCAGGCTGAACGGTGTAGGCTTTAAGGTAAGGTCACTGTCCACAGAATCAAGGATATTGTCGCCGTCTCCATCGATATCCCAACCATTGTCCGGTTCTTTGGTTCCACCATTCACATCCGCAATACCGTCACCATCTGTATCATTCCAGTAATCCTTATCCGTGGGGAAATCATCAAACATATCGGGATACGTATCTCCATCCACATCCTTCAATCCGGAGAATTGATTCATATCCATGATAAAGTTTAAACCAAAGGTCAATGGAATTGCATCGGATAGCTTATAGGTACCGCGAAGACCCATGAGGGTACCGCCACGGGAGAAATCTTTCATATTCGATAGGAATAGTTCACCACCAAAGTTTCCGAATGACATTCCCGTATTAATGCCAACCTTACGTACGGATGGGAATTCCATCATGTTTGAATATCCAGCCAACAACCCACCATATCCAATCGTTACATTGTTCAGGGAACCCCACTTAAACCAGAATGGATCTGTTTTTTGCCCCCATCGAATGAACAGAAATTTGTCAATAAAATCAGATGCTTCATCCCATTCATCTTTTCGAATACTACCTTGGTTATCGATATACATGACCAAGTCCAGACCAATCCCCAATTTTCCAAAAGATAATTCCGGTCGAAGGGCCACTTGATTATAAATTGTCCCATCGATGGTTGCCGACCCAACACCCAATCCTAAATTAAATGGTTTTTTCGGTTTAGGCTTAGGTTTGTCTCCAGTAGAAGGCTGATCTGCCTCCGCGTCTGATGGTTCAGAAGGCTGTTCTGGTTCTGGCTCAGTTTCTGAAGAGGGATCTTCACTTTGCGGTTCGTCTTGCTGTTCGGGTTCATCCTGTTGTTCTTGCGTATCCTGTTCTTCCTGCTCATCTTGCTCTTCCTGCGGTTCTTCGGGTGAGTCTCCTTCCGGGTCTTCCGGATAATCGCCAGGCTCAGCCGGTGCCGGTATGAGTTGACCCAAGGCATTGGAGACAGCTTTCATCCCCGGACCAACGTTCACAGTCATGCCACTAATGGTATTGAATACTTCAAAATTCCCCGATTTTCCTACAAATTTATCAACACCGGCTACGGCATCATGGAAAGCGGAAAATTCGGTGCCTTTTACAGATGCAACCGATACAGGCGTTTCAACGCGATAGGCTTTTTTCCGATTCTTGCTATTTACATTATGGAGTGTGGTACCCTGTTCAATAATCAGGCTTCGTGTGTTGGATGTCTCTACAAATTGAAAATCTGTATTTTCTCTGATTTTAACCACAGATTTATCATCAAGAAAAATAACTACAGCAAAACTGGATTCGCCGACGCGAATCGCATCTCCATTCGATACGGCCTGCCCCGGTTTCACGCTGACAGAATAGGATCCACTGCCAATGGGTTTTATGAGTACTTCCCCATTTGCTTTCATCACCCGTCCGATCGTTTCAGCAGAACAGAGTGAGACACTGAGGAATAAAAGAATAATTGATATTTTTTTCATGAATGCTGGTGTCATTTTATTGACCTTAATTATGATTGATATTTTTGAAAATTGCTTATGAATTTACCAAAAAAAGACCACACCTCAAGTGCGTTAGTTCACAGGTTGGTCCAAATATTCTTTCACTAAAAATGCAATAGATTGATAGTTAATTGTCGAATGAGACATCATACCCACTTCACAGGTTCGGCTGGTTGAATATCCAGTCTCATTTCCCTTTATCTCTGATATCTCCTGTGCCGTGGCTGATTGATTCAATTCCGGAACAATGAGCCCTCGATCTCCAGCAAAAGCGCAACAACCCCAATGGGTGGGGATGTTAACATGTTCCGTACATTTCTCTGCGATAGTTTTTAATAAATCCACTTGCCCCATTTTCTCTGTGGAACATGTGGGATGCAGTACAATATCATGATTCAGTTTCGGCTTATCTGTATTTTCTATACATTGAGATAAGAATTGAATAATATCCACGATAATGAGTTGTTTTAATTTTTGAAGTAATGCTGGTTTCAATCCCGAATTTGGATACAGCATTTGATAGGTGCAGGGAGATGTATCTATCAAAATCGGGTGGGTACCCTCGTTGGAAGATTTCCACAATATTTCAATCGTTTTTTCTTGAATAGAAATGGCTGCATTTTGATATCCTTTTGATGAAAAAGGTTGACTGCAGCAGGTTGAATTAATCTGAGACGGTATGATTAAGGAAATCCCAGACTGATCCGAAATATCAGCTAATATATGGGCCAATGAAGTCTTTTGGTTATTACTGGCAAATACACGAGTTAAACAAGAGGGGAAATATACCCATTCTTCCCCATCCATTTGGTTTGGAGTCGGCAGCGGCCCTGCAGCACGGGGCAGTTTGCTATTCCATTTTGGCGAAAAACCTATTTTATTTAAGTATCGGGTCATGAATTTCAGGACGGATTGTCCCAATATTTTTTCTGACCCTTTTCCTATCGTTAACCCTAATCGTGCTAAAGATTGAACAAAACCAAAGTGATTGGCCGCCCACTGACTGATATTTCTCCCTATGTTCGATTCAGATTCATGCCTCATGGATTTAACAAAGGCCCCCGTATTGATATTTACGGGACAAGCAATTTCGCATAATCCATCCGTGGCGCAAGTGTCCATACCATCGTATTGATATGCCTCCAACACGGATGAATCGGCATGGCCACCGGCAATTTCCCTTTGGACCGCAATACGCTGACGAGGTGTCATAGTCAATTCCTTTGATGGACAAACAGGCTCACAAAATCCACACTCTACACATAAATCCACTTCATCTGAAACCGCAGGCATTTTCTTTAAATTCTTAATGTGGAGCTTATCATCTTTCGTCAACAATACATCTGGATTCAAAATACCATTTGGATCAGCCAGGTTTTTGATTTTCCACATGATATTGTATAAATCGCCTCCCCACTCATATTCAACGAATGAGGCCATGTTTCGGCCAGTGCCATGTTCAGCTTTCAGGGATCCATCAAACTTTCTAACCGTGAGTTCTGCCATATCATTCAATAGACCTTTAAACCGATTTTCGCCATCAGAACTGTTTAAATCCATGGATGCGGCGAAGTGGAGATTTCCGTCTTTGGCATGACCAAAAATAACCGCATCATCGTATTGCCATTGCTGGCAAATCAATTTCAATTCATTTACTACTTTGGGTAGATCATGATAATCATAACATAAATCTTCTGTAATGACACTGGTTCCCTTTTTCCGCATAGAACCAACTGTTGGATAAAGTCCCTTACGGATATTCCATAACTGGTTGCGTTGATGCGCCTCGGAAATCATACCCAATGGCAAGTACCCGCCAACCATGGTTAATGCATCTGGAATAGTATGAGCTAAATGTTCAATTTCATGCACGTGATGTTTTTGAAACTCAAACAAAAGTGCTGCAGAGTTGTTCGAAATTTTATGAGGGTCATAGGGTGGGTTCGAAAGATACTGAGCTGTTCGCAAGGAGGCATCATCCAGCATTTCAATTGCAGCGGCACCTTCATCCACCAATAATGGTAATGCTGCCATGGATCCTTCAACTGAATCAAATAATGCCAAACCCAGTGTTTTCAGTGGCGGATCATCTATTGTATCCAAAATCACTTCTGAGAAAAATGCCAATGTCCCTTCCGCCCCGATAATTAAATGAGCAAAAATATCTAAAGGGTGATTATAATCAATAAACGCATTCAGTGAATACCCTAACGTGTTCTTAATACGGTATTTACGGCGTATTTTATCCGTCAATATTGATTGACTTTCGATTTCTTTCTTGCACGATAGGATCCCATCTGCTATGTCAGATTCATTTTTCATAAACCGGGAATAATCATCTGAATTTGATGTTTCATATGCGTGACCGTTGGCCAGCATAAATCGCAAATGTTTCATTGTATGATATGCGTTATTTTTTACGCCGCAAACCATTCCCGATGAATTATTTGAAATGATGCCACCCATCCTTGCCGAATTAATAGAAGCAGGATCAGGTCCAATACGCTTCTGATATGGAGAAAGGTAAATATTTGCCCTGGCACCAATGACGCCAGGCTGGAGTCTAATCGAATGTCCGCTGTTCAGTACTTCGTATTCTTGCCACCCTCTCACCACTTCTGCCATAATTCCTTCCGTGAGAGATTGACCCGAAAGTGACGTGCCGCCGGTTCGAAACGTTACGGGCGTTTTTGTTTTATTTGCATGAGTAAGAAGTGATTGGACATCGGCCTCATTTTGTGGACGAACCACAGCTTTTGGAACCAATCGATACATACTGGCATCATGGGCATAAGCCAGTCGATCGATCAGGCGTTCAGACCAGATTTCCGATTGTAAATTAGGCGGTACAGGCATCTGTCTTTTTTAATGACATTACTGTCGAGGCTGCAATTGAGCCCAAGGTGCATTGTAAAATATTGTCGGTTCTTTATCCGATGATGCACTTACATCTTTTATAAACATGGCATCGGACGTTTCACTGCGAAAAATAACCGTATCTGCGTTGGCATCATTTATCCAGTCTGCATACCGTCCACCTGACTGTAGAAGTGTTAATTCAGGTGTCCCACCCAGCGTAAATAAATATAGAAAATAACTGTTATTCTCAAAGGACCATAAAATGGCTTTCTCACCATTGTGAGACCAGCGAATATTGCGAAAATACTGACTGGTTACTGGTATAATTTTCTGACCATCTTCCTTTGTGACCTCCACACCTAAGGTATCTCCTGGATAGTTCATGATATATAAACCATCCGCTTCCAGTACATATAGAATTTTGGAATTGTCCGGAGACATTCTGGGCATGATGAATTTATCTACATTTTGGGCAATCGTAATCTGTTTTACATTTTTTCCATCAAGATCCATGGTAAAAATATCTTTCACACCTACATTATTATTAGCCTGATGCTTGCGCTGCCAATACATAAGTTGACTCCCACCCAAGATAAATTCAGGATCTCCATACCATTCATTGTTAGATGTGCTGGTTAATTTCGATGGTGACTGATCTTCATTTAAGTTTACCAGATATATATTATGATCCGCACCGGTGAAAACAGCCATGGACTGATCAGAATTAAAAGCAATATCCTGAGGCTCTTCCCCCGAAATTGGTCTCAAATTTATACCGTTTTCATTCACGATCAGACCCACACCGCCATCTATGAGTGAAAAGACTTTTTCACCTTTTTGAATCCAAATCGGAAATTGGGCATTTGCATTGGATAATAGGTGGGTAAACGGTAAAGTCGGGCCCAAGTTCGCAATGGTAATATCATCCCCTAAATCACGGATAAAATCCACTTTCACGACCTTTTGATAGGACGATCCGCCTCTCACTTTACTCCAAGCCGACTGATTCCATTTATCCATCACACGAATACGAAAATATTGTTCTTTATCATTTTCGACTTTGATCGAATCATCTGTATTCGCCTGGGTATTTTGAACCGAAGAATCCAAAACAGTTGAGTCGGGTAAAGATATTTGTTCAATCACATATTTTTCAAAATCAGAAATTGGAGATTTGGACCATTTAAAGAAAAACTGGCCGCCAGTGTAGGTAATTGAATCTAATGTGACTGGACTTGGAGCTGAATCAACTGGATGACCTTTTCCTGTACCCAATGTTCTTTGTCCTGTGGTATCTTCTACCTCAATCCAATACCAGTTTTCCTGAAGCGGCGTGAATGAATTTGTATCGAAAGTCGTCGTATTGATATTATCAATAGAACGAATGAATGATTTAACGCCCGTTTCAGTGATGCCATGGTAGAGATTATATTGTGCAAAATCACCCTCTATAGATTTATCCCAGTTGACTGTTAATATTTCGTTCGGTGGAAGTGTATATAAAACGGACAAGACGTTTACGGATCCTGGCGGTCCTGGAACATTTGGTTTTATGGATACGCTGATTTTATTAGATGTGTTTGAATCTGCATAGGCATAAACGCGATAGGAATAATCCACAGGGTTTTGGACGACTTCTTTCAAATCGAGGGTATCAATCCAACGAAAAGTCGAATCCCACAAAATGGCTACACTGTCCTGCCAATTCTCTTCTCCTACTTTCTTATCGATTTTAAATCCATCAAAGTCCCGCCCTTTTCTCAACCAGGATAACTCAATTTTATCTGAAGATAATTGAGTGGCTTGAAGGGTATCCGGTGTCCATAAACTACGATCGCTTCGAGGATCATATGGATTATCCCATACCCGGTTAGCATCTTCGCATGCCAATATTAAAATCATCAGAATGATTGTTTTTTTCATCTGGCTTGTAACCATCGGTTCATTTGTAGATATTTTCCGTGATGATATATAATTGGAAAAATGGTAAAAACGGATATACCTCCCATAATTGGTTTCATTTGATCCAGTTTTTCGATTTGCCTATGATACGCATCCCCGTCCAGTACATCACTGTTGTACTTTATATATATTTGCTCAGATTCATATTGGAGATATCCGAGATACCCACCGGTTAAAACCAATGAACCGATCAAGAAATTCCGTTTTAATTTGAATTTATCCCGATCCTTTTCGATCAATTTAATATCGTGAAATCGCGGGTTGACATGGGATGTTTTACGATGACGAATTCGAAATTTCCCATTGTGAACAATATATTTTCCAGACTCTAGATGATAGGATCCTGCATCCAATTTATTATAATCAAGGGCGCCTTCCTCTATTCGGAATCGTAATTCACCATCTGTTGATACAATAACAATACCTTCCGGCACAGGATCTTTAAAAGTAACATCTCCGATTTGAGGGACTAAATGCTGCAACTCAATATATATGATATCCGATTCATCTTCTGGAAGATGTTTTAATCGATAAGGTTCAAATCCCTTTTTTAATATAATGATGGGACGACTTTCCGCCACCACGCGGTCTATAGACATGGGAGTGACGCCATTTAACGTATCCCGTCCCACTCTCACCATAGCTCCTGCCGGTTTCGTCTTAAGATAAACATGGTTTTGGCCTTTATGTACAGGCATTGGAATCCGCGTTGACATGAGCATCTCAGCTAAATTATGCATCCCTCTGGTCTTTAATCCTTCCATGGATAATTCATGATCATAATTCACCACATTAATGACCCGACCCGTTTCAGATTCGTAGAGTCTGGCTTCGGCCATAAATACATCACCAATTTTTGCGATATGAATGGTGGCCATCCATTCGGTTCCCAGCAGCATTGAACTAATAACTGCACATTCAATGGTGGTGCATATGGGATCACCATAACCTGCGTTGGATAGCACGTGAGCCATGTCTGTATGATCCATCACCCGAAGGGTATCCTGTTTCAGAAGTTCTACCCGAAAGATTTCGCTTAATGTTTTTAATTCTCTTTCAGCAACGCCATCTCCAGAAAAATCCAGTACAGAAATTGAATGATCATCTGCAAAAAGATGCGTCGAAAATATTGTCAGGATGAATAGATATTTGAGCTTCATTGTCTAACAGAAAAATTAGCCTTTAGCAAGCCCAATCGCAAAAGACAATATTGATAATATATTAAAGGCGGAATTTAGGATTTTGCGATGATTTTTTGAATCGCATCAGAGAAATAGTAAATATCATCCATTGTGGTGAAAAGATTGGGTGTGACCCGGATACATTCAAATTCACCGGGTACAAATCTTGGTCGGATATGAATTTTATATCTATCCTTTAATATATTGGTTAAATCCATGGCGCCAATCCCATCGATTTTCAAAGCGCCAATCCCACAACTTTGTTCTGCATCAAAAGACGTATAGAGCTTTACACGATCCAATTCTTTTACATGATTCATCCAAGTATTTTTTAAATAGCGTAACCGCGCAGCTTTCCTGTCGATTCCAATTCCTTTGTTAAATGCAACTGCTTCTGTAATAGCTGCTATATTGGCAATGGGCGCTGTACCGATGACCTCAAATTTCCGAATATTATCCTTTTGAGCTTCTGTACTGGCCATCAGCGACCATACATCCTTAATGCGGTTTTTCCGTGCATAGAGAAATCCAGAGCCAATGGGTGCATTCAGCCACTTATGTAAACTGGTGGCATAAAAGTCACATCCTAAATCGTCCACTTTAAAAGGGAAATGTGCAAAAGCATGGGCCCCATCAACAATGGTCGTGATTCCTTTTTTCCGTGCAAATTCGCAAATTTCTTTTACGGGAAATATCTGACCTGTTGTATAAGTGATATGACAAAACATAATCACTTTTGTTTTCGAAGAAATATTTCTTTTAAACAAATTAACCAAATCAGTCATATCATCAGGTGGTGTTTTATAAGGTACTTTTTTGAGGCGAATGCCATCCCGACGGACGCGCTGTTCCCATGCATTGAGCATGTTAGGATAGTCTTGTGTCGTGGTCAAAACTTCATCGCCTTTTTGCAAATCGAGACCAAGTTGAACCGTTTGCATTCCTTCATTTGTATTTCGAACAATGGCCAATTCTTCAATATCGCAACCAAACATTTGTGCCAATCGCCGTCGCACATTTTCTTTATGGGGATATATTATTTCATCTATATAAAGGGAGGGACTCATATTCCGAATGGTCAAATAATCGTTCATTGCTTTTTGGACAACTTTTGGCGCCGGACTTACACTGCCGCTATTCAAATTGATATGATTTCGGTCAATCGAATAAGCATGGCGGATTTGAAACCAATAATCTTCATCCTGGGCGATATCCTTCAATGATAGGTTTTGTTTTGACTTTTGAAGCGCTCCCAGTTTAGATAACATCCTTGGATGAAAAACAAACGAGCCCAAGGCTGCTGTTTGTAGGAAAATGCGTCGATTTATTCTTTTATTCAATATATCGCTCAGTTGTTGCCCTCATCGGAACAATCCCCACAATCACAGGTACCATCCCCAATGGGAATTATATCTTTTTGTGATACATCCTCAATCGTAAAAAATATTTCACCAGAGTTGCAAAATACTTGATCATTTTTTACTTCAAACTCATTGAGGACAGAACCATCCGGTGAAAATAAAGTAATGCGTCCCATGCCGCCAGAAATATCTCCCACGCCTTTTTTTGCACCATCTGTATACCACCAATAGGCATACCCGTCTCGTTCACCATTAATAAAACTTGTCTGTTCCTTTTTCTGACCCGATTCATACCACCAAGTCAGATTTCCATTTAATTGTCCTTTTTTGTAATTGGCTTCTGCAAATTTTTTACCATTTTGATACCATTGAGTTACGACACCGACTCTTGCGCCCTTATCAAAATTAGATTCTTCTTTTTTTGCACCATCATTATACCACCATTGAAATAGCCCGTGCTTTTCGCCATTTAAAAAATTTCCGATTGAATATATTTGTCCATTGCCATGCCACCTGGTAACAGTTCCCTGGGAGATATTCCCATACAATTGCACGTTTACTTCTGGAGGCAGGGAATAGTTGTATACATCCCGCTCTTGAACTAAATATTGCCCATCAATAATTCCAGAGTCCGGATGAAATGCGATGGGTGACCCTTCCCACCTTTGATCGCTCTCATTATAATTAACCGTAATTATTTCGCCTTCCTTAAAAGAAATATTGTAATAACGGTTTTCACTTCCTGTAATAAAATACTGCCAAATACCATTTTTCTTTCCCTTTTCGTACAGTCCTTTCATTCTAAGTTGACCATCAAAATAATTCAAGTATGCTTCACCCGTATAGGGTTGATCAGTCTCTGGATCGATTGCAATTCCTTCTTCTCCTTTTAATTCATTAATCGCTATTGGTTTTGAACAGCTGATTAAGAAAACAAATAAAGGAATTAATTTTAGGTTATTTTTCATTGTTAAATCATTCTCATTTATTATTAAGCGGAGAGAGAGGGATTTGAACCCCCGATATCCAAAGGACATACCGCATTTCGAGTGCGGCGCATTCAGCCAGACTCTGCCATCTCTCCAAAAATTAAGTAGTGAAATTAAGTGTTTCTTTGCAACTTGAAAAAGCCCTGAATCAATGAAAGTGATTGTTTTTCTAAAACGCCACCTCTCACAGATACCTTTGTCTTAAAACGAGGGTCACTGCATAACTGATATAAAGAACCACAACAGCCTGCCTCTTCATCGTAACATCCGAATATAACCATTTTTAGTCTGGCATTTACTATGGCGCCGGCACACATGGGGCAAGGTTCTTTTGTAACGAATAAAAAGCAGTTATTGAGTCGCCAATCATCCAGTGTATTTGCCGCCGCCGTAATGGCAATAATTTCTGCATGTGCCGTGGGATCGTTTAACCGTTCACGTTGGTTATATCCCCGGCCTATAATACGATCCTCAAACACCACAATTGCGCCAACAGGAATTTCACCTGCTTCATAGGCTTTTTCAGCTTGACCAATTGCATGCTGCATCCAGAATTCATTATCTTTTTTCAAGGGAATTTTATTGGGAAAGAAGAAAATCTTGAAGTGTCATGATTTGCTTGGCCATTTCTTTTCGCCCGCTCAGAGATGTATCTGTAATAGCCAGTTCACTGGACTTTAAAGAATCCAAAATGACGGTAACTTGTAAAATGGTGGAGTCAAATTTTCCCAGTGCATAATATGACGCAGCTAAAGTGATTCGCACATCCAAATAATTTAAGAGTGAATCATGGGTAAAGGCCCATCCTGCAGTCAGGGGTTTTACTGTTGAATCCAGAAATGCAATTCCATATTGGATTGCTTTTGCATCTTTACCCAATGCATGATTCGCAAATGTCAATCCAGCCAACAATTCCGATTGGACATCTACTGGATTCCATTGATACTGTGTTTTACCCAAACCTGTTGTAAAATGGGCGATACTACTATCTAAAACCATTAATTTAGCGTAAGACCAACCCAAGCCATTGAAACCGTCTTTCCATGCAGTGTCCTCTTTGACCGCATCCAAAAACCATCCATTGCTGGTCAAATAATCCTTTGTTTCATACAATACCCATCCATATTCAGCCATATCTTCTGCCGTGGCATAGAATTTTTTCCGGCATGCATCCACGGTGATTAACCCAACCGTCAGGATGAATAAAAGTGTTGTTTTTGATAGTCGATTCATCAGCGCATTAACATAATTTTTTTGGTTTGACTGCGCCCCATATTCGTGAGTAAATGGACAAAATAAATTCCGGAAGACACGGGTACACCATTTTGATCTTTACCATTCCATTTCAAACGATATCGGCCAATCCCCTGCTGTTGATTCACCAATACCCTTACATTTCGTCCTAGAATATCATATACAGTCAATGTAACTTTTTGGAGAGGACCATCCACAAATCCTAAATCATATTCAATGGTTGTGATTGGATTAAATGGATTTGGGTAGTTTTGCTGCAATGCGGTTTGCCCAGGAACGATTAATGTTTTTGGGCCCATGCGAAAATAGCCCATTTTCTCTGTGTAGGCCATGACGCGGTTACCTTGCGTAATAGATGGCAATTCAATCCATCCTGTACCAGTTGATCTTTGATAAAGTGCCATTTCATCGTCTTGGCCGGGCATGGATATTTCTACTGATTTTTTAAAGCGGAATGCTTCGTTTCCTAATAAATATGATGCGCGATCATTGAAATATGGTTCAAATAAAGTGGAATCCAAAATCATGATGGATTGATCAAAATCCACGGCGCCATTTCGACCGATTACATTAAACTGACCATCTGCGCTTCTCCCAGACCATCTACCATACATTTTAGCTAAGGCAAGGCCCAAATTTTGGGTAATAGTCGTATCCCCCACGACACCATTCGCCGCAACTTCAAATGTATATGTTCCCTTTGTTTTGAAGTTGTAATGACCCACATAAGTAAAAGCGGCCGCCGTGTCCAGTGTAACAGCTTTAGACTGAACTTTAAGTGTAAGGTCCTTTGTTTTACCCACCGAATCAACGAGGAAAATCTCGTAATAATTGGTGAACGCATTGTTTTGGACAACGTACATGCGGATTTCAGGACGCGGTACACGCTGGACTCTGACGACAAATGTATCTATTGCAGATGTGTCGCCATCAGCGGCCGTAATTTGTATTAATGTAGAATCTGTTTTGTTTTTCACCCAGGGACCGGTGGGTCCAAACCAAAGAGTATCCGGTTTAAACTTGACTGTATCAATATGGGCATTGCTGGAATATTCAATCCCTGATGCCTTAGTTTCATACGCCTTTGTGGGTACGATAGAAATATTATTCCCGAATGTTAAGGGTAAAATAGATATGGTTAATGTGGAATCATCTACATCGGTTAAATAATTGGCAAAATCAAAATACAATGAATCATTTTCTGTAATGATTGTATCTGGAACGCCAGACCAAACAGGCGGATCGTTAATTGGATTAATAAAAAATGATACAGTATCCTTGTCTTCTAATCCATCTGGATCAATTACTGTAAACTCGACTTCCATGTCAGAAGATGTATAATAATTTGTATCGTTTGATGCAGGGTTTGTTGGCGTTAGCCATGTAAATACAGAATCACTGAGTACGAGAGAATCCACCTTGATCGGATCTATAAACTGATCTACTTCTCCAGCATAAACGAGAAATGTATTGTTTTTTTGAATTATGGTTGATGCGGGAAATTCATCAACTAATTTTGAAACAAATGACTGTTTGTATTCATGAGTGAAATCAGACAAAAAACCGATTTTTGCTGTTGGGAATCCACCTTTTCCTGGAAGAGTTGAAACAATTCTAAATGTATATTTTAAATCGGTCGTATCATTATCCTCATCGTAAGAAAATTGAGTTAAATTAATAGAATCACTATTCGCGCCTTCCAAAAAAGTAAGTTTTATTATAGATGATAAATCGAGGATGGGCGGATCGTTGACCGGTGCAGCAGTGATATTAATATCCACTGTGTCTTTTAATGTCCAGTTATCCGTAACAATCACACGGAAAACATAATCAGCTGTATCCAGTTTTGTCGGTGTAAATGTCACCTTTCCACTTGTGGATACATCCGCATCCAATCCAGTGACCACGGCAGAATCAATGGGCGTGGATGTGGTATCCAATTTCATAGTGGTTAATGCATAAGTAAATACATCTGATCTTAATGTGAGTAAATCTTTATCATTTACCGTGAGCAATTGCTCCCAAAGTATATCCTCTTTAGCAACAGTATCCGGTACAGCATCAGCGATCGGGTATGCATTATGTCGATATACAATTGAAGATTTTGATGCATCAGTATTGATTACAGACGAATTTCCGGCCACATCTATTGCTTGAACACGGGTATAATAATACCGATCGTGGGTTAATGCGAAAGTATCAGTAAATACAGTATCTAACTGGATTGTTTGTTTCCTAAAAGTTCTGAACAAATCATAGGACCCATTCTTTACATTTGTTTGACTTTCATAAACACCATACTCAAAACGACCCACGCCAGAAGGATTTCCGTTATTTTCAAGTGGATCGACCCAATCTTTAATCCCAAAACTGATCGTATCATTAGTCCATGTTGTATCAAGATTCACTTTCAATGGATAGAATACACCACCGGCCGTAAAAAGAGTATCCGTGATATAAGTTCCAATCGTGGGTGGTATTGTATCCAAAACAAAAACTGATGTGCTGGGTAACCCACTTGTAGATGCGCCTGCCCGGTCAAATACGGTTGCACGAAACTGAATGGTATCACCCTGGATTAGGGTACCAGATAGGGACGATAAGATATTTCCACGGGAACGAAAAAATGAAACAGCGGTCCCCCTTTCAACGATACTATCTAAAGTCGATCCCGCATTATTGTTTACAGCTGCCCATGTATCTGCCATTTTTGCCTGAATGTTTGCTTCAATCCTGAGTTTGCCACCATTCAATAATGTTGAATCAGTTGAACTTAATGGAATGATAAATTTGAGAGAATCGGTAGCATCATTAAACCACCCCACCACAGATGTATCCCCCAATGCAGTAATGGTACCAATATTAGAAGAATCCGGTGGTGTGTTATCCAAAAATAAAGTAAAGGTATCTGTCGTTGCTAAATTATCATTTGTATTCCCCGCCTTATCTGTGGCGGAGACATTAATCCGTACATTACCGGTTTTATTGGGAATCAAACTCAACTGATAGGTCCATATTGAATCGTTGGCACCCTGGGTCATGTCCGTATTTAGAATCGTTGCCGTCGTATCGGGCCAGTAAATATTAATTTTTGGTTTGGTGACCGTATTCATATTGTCATTGAATTTGACTGTAATATCCACTGTATTATCCCCAAACCATACGGGATTAATCGAATAGCTGATGGCTGCTGTATCCCGGGCCAAATCTATTTCAACGGGACTCACTTGATCACCCCAAGTTGAATTACCGGCTGTATCGGTAGCAAAGACTCTAAAATAGCGATCAATTTCATATTCTAACACATCGACGCCATCCACTGTTTTCAATCCCTGATCATGAGTCAGAGGCGTTGACACCGTTACCGTATCAGTCGAAGATCGGGTGGTATCATCGTCTAAGGTAATATATGCTCCAGCGGTGAGGTCATCTGAATCATCAGAATATATTTGAACTTTATATCCTACAGGGACATTGGTTATTACAAAAGAAGGTTGGGATGAATTGGTGATCCAATCAGTGGTTGATTCCCCTCCATTAGTTTCTGATGAAATTGCAGATAATATCGGTTTCGAAGGCGCTACATTGTCAAAGGTATATTTAAAACTGGTGCTGGTGGTACTTTCATTTCCGGCACTGTCGATTGCAAATGCGGCAAAAGTATATTGACCATTTTCAGTTAACTCTGTTGGGCCGCTGGCGGTCAGAAGTGCATAATCATCATCTGCATCTGAATTGGCTATCCATTCCAGGACGTCCGTGTTAGAAGTTGTTGATGTTCTGCCCAACCAAACACCATTGGTTACAAGTCCGGCTTTGGTTACTTTCACAATAATCGAATCACCAGAAGCAACTCCTTTGTATTGAAAATAGGGTGTATCATCGTAGCTAATATTGTCATCATTAGTTCCCGAATCTGTGTACCAGAGCTCAAATGTTGTTGGTGGATTTGGCGCTGTATTATCAATGGAAATTTCCTTAAAACTTCCACTGGCATTTCCCACATAATCTATCACAATAACCGTCCCCCGCGTCACTTCACCTGCACCTGCGGTAATTGTAATTTTTGTATCACTATTAACAACAAAACTTCCTCCTAATCCACTGGAAGCCACGGCAGTGGCTAAATCGATGCCTCCAATGGTAATGGCTGAAGCATCACCCCCGTACGTCTGAAAGCCAATTCCGGTAATAATTGTTGTTTCACCACTTTTAATCCACCGATCAGATATAGAAGTAATTGTTGGTGCAGTATTATCAATGGTTAAGTTCTGCCCGGTGCTGGTGCTCCAGTTACCAGCGGAGTCTTTTACGGTAATATTTGCAGCGGTCACTTCTCCTGAACCAGCTGTTATGCTTAAACTGGTTGCACTGCTTACTGTAAATGTGAGACCTGTTGGCGTGCTTCCCCCTACATATACTTGCATCGCTTCTATCGTTTGACTGGAGTTGGGAGTCGAAGTAACAAAGTCAGTCCCGGTAATGACAGATGTTTGCCCACTACCGATTACGGTTGTGGCAACATTACTTACGGTCGGTAAACTGTTATCAATTGTTAAATAAACCAAACTGGTACTTACATTCCCTGCTGCATCAGTAATTGTAACCAGGCCATCAGCAACTTCTCCTGAACCTGCTGTTAAAATGAGTGAAGATGATGTGACGCTGGCATAGGTCATACCTGTGGGGACATTTCCCCCTACTTTAACATTTTGAATATCCCCACCCACTAAAAATCCAGATCCACTTACTGTCGTCGTTCCTGAAGATTTAATAGAAGCCACAGAAACCCCGGTTAAAACGGGTGCTGTATTATCAATCGTCAATAATTTTCCAGTTTCAGTACTGGCATTTCCTGCTCGATCTGTCACCACAACATTTAGCTCCGTCACTTCTCCTGAACCGGCAGTAATGGTAATTTGGGTATTGCTATCCACCACATACGTCATTCCAGCGGGAGTCGTGCCACCAATAGTTACCGTTAAGTCTGTCCCATTTGACGCGCCATCTACGGTAGTAAAAAATCCAGTCCCAGTCACGACAGAAGTACCGCCACTTTTGATACTGGCTGTACCAATAGAGGTGATTGTTGGTTTAGTATTATCCACTGTTAATTTTACATTATCTGTAGATGCATTATCTGCAGGATCAGTCACAACAATTTGGCCGTCGCTGATATCCCCGGTACCGCCCGTAATTGTAATTTGGGTATTGCTATCCACAGTATAGGTGAAAGTGGTAGAACCGGATGCATTCCCGCCCACAGTAACTGTCGATTCAGCCGTCCCGTTTTTAAAACCAACCCCTGTAACAATCGCAGTTGCACTGGACTTTATTGCTTTGGGCGTAACACTTGAAACTGTGGGTGCTGTATTATCTACATATACTGTATAATCTGAGACGGTATAAGCATTCCCTGCAAAATCAGTTATAATCAAATTCCCACTGGCATTTCCACCACTACCATCGGCTAAGGTAATTTGTCCGCTATTATCTACAGTAACGGATCCATAAGTGGTCCAATTAGTGGGTCCCAACTTTACGGTAGCATCAGAACTACCTATTGGCGTATTATTAAATCCTGTACCGGCAACCGTTATAGACCCACCCGTTTTTATGTGGATCAATTTATCGTTATCTGCATCAGGACTTAGACTTGTCACGTTGGGCTCGGTATTATCTATAACCACAGGACCTGCATCCGTTGCTGAATTCCCCGCATTATCTAATATTTTAAGGGCGCCATTCACTTCACCAGAACCAGCGGTAATCGTAATGGATGTAGACGCAATAGATACTGTCATCCCCGTAGGCCAACTATCATTAATTAATACCTGTAAATCAGCCGAACTGCTGGACGTACCGGAACCAGCCGTGAACCCAGATCCAATGACTGTTATCGTTGCGCCCGATTTGACAATATCCGGGTCCGAATTACCATTTGCAGTTGGGTAAATATTTGTTATAGCCGGATCAGAAGCATCAATCGTCAATAATTTTCCTGTATCGGTGCTCTCATTGCCCGCCGCATCTGTGACTGTTACATTTGCATCAGTAAAATCCGTAGACGCACCTGTAATAGTGATTTGGGTATTGCTATCGATAGATTTAATGGCATTCGTTCCATTAATATCTGTACCACCTAAACTGACGGCAGTGGCATTCCCATTATCTGTAAATCCTGTTCCTGTAATAATTGATGTGGCACCATTTTTTATATATTGCGTCGCCACATTTGTAACCGTTGGCAATGTATTGTCTATGGTAAAGGTTGAACCAGTTCCTACATTTCCTGCTGCGTCTGTTACCACAACAGAACCATTCGTCACTTCAGTTGATCCTAATGTCATCGTTATTTTAGTGCTTGTGTATGTTGCCGAAATACCTAATGTGGCTAAAGTACTTCCCCCTATCGTAACAGTTGGGTCCCCGCCATTTGTAAAACCTGATCCTCGAATTTCTCGATCATCTCCCTCCTTGCCCAGTGCTTTCGCATTTCCTCCCGTATCTGTAATAGAAGATATAGATGGATTTGTATTATCAATGGCAATGGTTACATTTGTTGCCGTACTGGTATTGCCGGCTTCATCAGTAACTCTTATTGCACTTGTACTCACATCTCCTGTTCCTGCAGTCAATGTGATATTCGTCTCATCAATGACAAGGAATGACCCAACTCCAGTCGTAGCATTATTTATTGTTAGAGTAGCAATTGGACTTGCAGGTGAAGATAAAAACCCAGAACCCACAATGGATGCTGTAGATCCATTTTTAATAGCAGTATTTGGAGTTACAGAAGTAAGAACTGGAGATATATTATCCACAGTTAATGTTGCACCAGCTGTATTAGAATTTCCTGCAATGTCAGTTACAATGACAATACCTGTATAGTTACCAGCACCCACTTGGAATGTGAGTTCTGTATCAGAATTTATTGTGGGTGAAAAAGTATTACCATCAATCGAGACGGTTTTATTTGTATTTGAAGGGGTTGCAAAACCTGAGCCTGTAAGGGTTACAGTCGTTCCTGTCTTTACATACGCATCATTAACCGATGTTGCAACTGGAGCAGTTTTATCTATATAAAAAGCATTTGCAGCACCGAAACCACTCGTAACTGTTGCAGCTACTGTACCATGAAGCGAAAAGTCCGCATTTAAACTTTGAATTTGAAAAAATAATTGATTTCCACTTGCAAAGGTAATGTTACTAGCGGCATTTATTGTTGTTTCATCAATAGTAAATGTAAATGCTGTGCTCGGGTTATTTGTAATACTACCAATATTATTCCAAGTACCTCCTCCATCCATATTCCCTTGTAGCCGATAGGCTCCACCATCGATAAAAGACGAAACAGTAAAAGTAAAACCATTCGTGGCGGATGCGGTTACATTGTAATAACCATTTGGAACCTGAGTCGTTGTTGCCCCATTTGCGCTAGCCGTTGTCTGTACAGAAGCAGATTGGGAATATAATAGAGGCCCAATAAAAATAAATACCAATATAAACTTTTTAATCATTCTAAAAAATTAAAGAAGTTAGATTATAGATTAACGCCGATTGCAATAATCCCGTCCATCCAAGATACGGTACCGAGGCTATTTTTCGCAGAATCTTTAATGCCGAAAGCAGTCGTAGATCTAAGTCCGATTCGCAGGTCCAAAGCATTACCGATTGTCATTCCATATGAGTTTTCCGCAATGACACCAAATCCTTTTCCGATCATTCCTCCTCCTAACCGAACCTGCCCCGGCCCTGCAGGAAATGACAGAATACCCGTAATATGTACACCGGAATATGTACCACCAATCGGCTTATAATTGGTGAATTTGAATGTGCCTACTTCTGCCCCCAGGCGAAACCGGAACGGACCCATCTCCAGCAACATGGGAAATTCAAAGGTAGCACGAAAATCCATACCTGAGTTATAGGTTCTTAACTGATGGTTCACAAAACCTGGAGAGGAGCCAATCAGGTTTAAGGTATATCCCATTTTGCTTGCCGCTTCCGAAACTGTTTCTTCCGGTTCTTCGAAATCTTCTGAAAAGCTCTCATCTCCTTCATCTTCTGCAAATTCATCGTCAGAGAATTCATCCCCAAATTCCTCGTCTTCCGAGAAATCAAATTCTTCGTCAAGCCCTGCATCTTCCTCCTCGTCTCCCCAGAATATTTCTTCAACTGAATCATCGTCATCCTGGGCTGAAAGTGTAGAAAATGGGGTGAATACCAAAAATAACCCCAGCAATAGTGAAATGGGTATTAATGTTTGCGTTTTATGCTTCATATCTTAATCCATGTTTAATGGTTTTCCATTAAAGGACGTACTTATATCCGTGCACTCTATCTAAGAATACGTACGTTGTCCAGAGAGAATTTATCATTTTGGAATCATAAGAGCAATAATATATATAACATAAATAATTTAATCTGTGACTCAGGTCAAATGAGTATGGATCAAAATATATCTGAATTAAAATGTAGCCCGTACGGGAGTCCCCGCCTGCCCTCCCGATGGTCGGGAGCGGGCAGGGAACCCTAATAGAATAATACTTAGTTCAATGATTTATATATATGTGGATAAAAAATATTGTGTAGCCCGTACGGGAGTCCCCGCCTGCCCTCCCGATGGTCGGGAGCGGGCAGGGAACCCTAATAGAATAATACTTAGTTCAATGATTTATATATATGTGGATAAAAAATATTGTGTAGCCCGTACGGGAGTCGAACCCGTGTTACTGCCTTGAGAGGGCGGCGTCCTAACCACTAGACGAACGGGCCATTTTTAACAGTAAACTAATATATAGTACAAATTAAATCGTACGCCCGGGAGGATTCGAACCCCCAACCTTCTGGTCCGTAGCCAGACACTCTATCCAGTTGAGCTACGGGCGCATAATTTGGTGAGTGGTAACTGGTGAATAGTATTAATCTACCAGTTCCAACTCCCCCAAAATACCAACATGAGCTGGGGTGCAGGGAATCGAACCCCGACCCTCAGAACCAGAATCTGATGTCCTACCGTTAGACGACACCCCAAATAATTCCTTAAAAAAGCGTTCGGAATTTACTGAGTACTAATTACCAGCCAAACTTAAAAAGTCATAAAAAGTAATAAAATCAATCAAATAAATATTCTCTTACCTGTAGGATATCTTTATTTTTATAATCCTGAATCCATGCTACAACTTTTAATCCTGAAATTTGCCAGGAAAAATCGGGATGATCAATCCATTCCGAACGCATGGTCCAAGTAAATGATTCTTTCGTATCTGATCCACTGATCAAATTGATACTCTTCCCTGTAAGCCCTGTAAGCAATTCAATGACTGCATTATGGTGTTCGGTTAAACCATTGGCAGAGCCGGGATATTTTATTGTATCCATTACAGCTGCAACAAACAATCGTAAATCCTGAGAGTCAGTTGTTGTTTTAACCGCATCCATTGTGACGGTAAATGTAATATCATTTCCTGTTCGGGCTCCATCCAGAGAAATACCAAACATACCCACTTTTTCTATATAATCCCGGGGATCTTCCTTCCAGTTGATTGTGTTGGATCCCGAATCTTTTCCATTCGTGAACATATGGGGTGTATAATTATTCCCGTAGTAGGTATTTCTCGCCCTGTTCATCGCCGTATTGGCTAAATAAATGGGGTCATTCCCCTGCCCTGGCCACCAGACATGATAATAAATTCTGGTCCAAATCGAATCAATATCTGCACCCACATAATTAACTGTGGCCGGTTTTAAGGATGCATTCAAAATCCGCTCCGCGGATGCACAGGGTCCTCATGTGCTGGATGTAAACATTTCACTTAATACACGACGACGTTTAGTGGTTACTATTATTTCCGACATGCCCTGGATATTTTCTACTGTGGCGTAGATATTAGCGACACCCTGGCCAATCCCAGTCACCAAGCCTTCTTTCGTGATGGTGGCCACCCCTTCATTTGTGGATGACCAAGTGACTGGTACATCCATAGCCATATTTTCTTTGTCGATGACAAGCGCATTTAGCTGCACCGTCTGACCCGCCTGTAGGACTTGACTCAATGGAGATATAACTATCGTCTCCGGTTCTTGAGTCACAGTTCTTTTATCTTCGCACGACCAAAGGATAAATAATGAGATGAAAAGGTATGGTAATGTTTTATTCATGAAGTTGCCTAAACGTATGGTTAAAATTAACTAAAATAGAGAAACGAGTCCAACCTTGAAACCATTTTCAAAAGGCTGGATATAACGGCAAACACCATTGCTGCATAAAACACCGCCCCGCTGGGAACCAACCATAACAGTCAGGCGATGATTCTCCGAAATATTATAGGCCAATTCCATACTGGCCCAGGTAAGTGACGTATCCCAGAATTTCCCGAGAATTTTTTCAATTGAATTAACATCACGTTCGCTTTCCATGATGATTCGCTCCTCGGTGGACGACATATCTATGGCAAGATTTACTGACCATTTTGGAGATCGATTTACCCCAAAACTCATAAAGCGATTAATTTGCGTTTCTTTTAAAAAAATTGATTCGAATGATATAAATCTCCCCGGTATCGTTCCGGTATAACGATGAATTCCTTTCTGCAATTCCTGGTATTCATATTTTACATCAAAGCTAAAAGATTGATTAAATACGTAAGAAATATGTGTTGGAAATGTTTGTGCAGTAATAGCCTCGTAAACTAAAAATTGACCGGAACCTATATATTGGTTTCGATATATATCAATTACATCATCGGTTAACCCGCCACCCAATGTATAATGGAAATTTCCATTCATGAAATCTCCATCTAATTCAGCATAAAATTCTCGAAAAGGATTTAGTTCAGCTTTGGAGGAAGGCATTCTCATGGACTTTCCTCTTGTGTTCCATTGCCATACTTCATCACCTGCCCATTCCTGATGACGACTGGATTGAGTATAAAATAGGGTTAACTGTGCATGCTCATCCACAGGTCCTTCTAACCGTATTTCAAAACCAACTTCATCATTATAATCAATGATATGGGTGATCCTGCTCAAAAGGCGTGTGGCATGCTCCTTAAATACTGTAGGCATTTGTTGAAGCGTTAAAACGCCACCAGTATAATTCACAATGTCCCAACGACGATCGGGAGCTAAGTCTGCAAAATGGTAATTCTTATAAGACCCTCCGATTGACCAGCCCCAACCATAAAAATTCACATTCCCAAATAAACCAAATCCGATTGAATCCTTGATCGCCCATTCCAAACCAAAATCACTATTATCCCCAAAATATTCAAGATTTGCACCCATTAATTGATGATGTACTTTTTCAATAATATCTCTGGCATTGGGATGATCTTCCACCACTTTCATGAATTGTACCGCACTGGTCAATCCTTGGTAATGACCGGAAATCCGTCCACCATATAAAGAGTATTCCACACCGTAATTGGGTATCCGGTTATCAAAATCCCTGACTTGGTTTGTCAATCGCCAAATATTTTGAGATCCGCTTAGGAATTCTATCTCAAATATATTATTGGACCAGTTAACCAATCCTCCACGAATTCCCGTATCTAAATCAATGGATTGATCATCCACCATATTAACCATGAGTCCTCTGCTCCAAATCGTATATATATCACCCAATTGAAAAGTAAGAGGTCCCTTAGAATAATCCAATCGTATCTTTCGAAGTCCCTTTCGCGTGCGTCCTAATTCTGGCGGATCGGAAATTTCAAATTGTATCCAACCAGCCCATCTGTGCCAATTCCCATTTAAATCAATAAACGATTCTTGAAAGTTAAAATCATTATGACTTTTGCCGTAAGCATTAGCGATTGCCCCTGAGAATTGACTCACCCCAATAACTGTAATAAAAAAACAACAAACGAGGCATCGAAACTTGCTCATCTAATTTGGATAATTAGCCACAAAAACACAAAGAAGTGTTACTAAAATGGTCCATAGAGACAAAGGGGCAAAATGAATTTAAAAATAAAATTATACATCTCATTTTTCCTATAAATCCTAACCTATGTGTAATTTGCGTCTTCGAGCCTTTGAGGCGGAGGGATTAACGAGCCGTTATCCTTATAATGATGGTTGAAGCGCCGTTTTTATTTCTGTTTCCATTTTTTTCTCATCCCCGGGAACATACCCAAAATGCCGCCAAAGAACTGAGCCATCCTGCCCCACGAGAATATTTGTTGGTAAAACTGGCATTGCATTGGCGAAGAGTTTTTTAATCACCTGATTACTTGGATCCAGGAATACATGAAATGATAATTTATTTGCTCGGATATAACTTCTGACCTTCGATATACTTTTTTGACTATCATTGCTCACTGCTAAAACTGAGAATCCTTTTTCTTTATATTTTTTATCGTATGCGTCCAGGTACTTCATTTCCTTTTTACACGGTGCGCACCATGTGGCCCAGAAGTTGATTAAAACCGGGCCATTTTTTAGATACTCCTGAAGCATAACCGTTTCGCCACTCATTTTTTTCAATTTTAAATTTGGCACTTTTTTCTGGCCAAATATCACTGTTGTCGTGCAAACTAATAGGAAAAATAATATTCTATTCTTCATAAAATATTCCCTAAAGCAAATTACTTAAAAATGTGTGAAGATCTTCTTCAGGTATGAATTTCAAACTGACGCGACTGATATCATTTGCTCGATTTACGTTCATATTAAATCGATAAGTGACAGGAATATCCACTGTTTCTAACGTCACCTGCATGGACCAACCGCCCACTGTGAAGTCTATTAAATTGGAAAAATAATGAAATGGCTTAAAAAGAACGCGATTACTAATCAGTCCATGAATATTTTGATCGGGAGAGTCGACCAAAACAACCAATGGTTTTCCATTTGCGTCCTGCAGCTGAATAACTGGAATGGTGCGATATTTTCCCAATTGAATTTTTTGTGTAATTTCTTCAGGAAAATTATATTTATCGCGATTAAAATAAAATACAGTGAGATTACCATCCTGTTTCAATCCTGAATATGGCAGAGAGGTGAGCATATCTTTAATAATATTTCCTTTTAAACCATAATTAACAGACATGACAATTTGAAATTCTTTCCGATTTTCCGGGTCATAATTAAATTGAGGACGCGCCAATTTGACTTGATAAGGATTGTTCATCAGGTTGGATAAAACGTCCACCATCATTGCTGTATTGGTATTATTTTCAGGACGATCATCTTTATAATTCTCTTTAGAAATATCTAGGACCCATTCTCCATTTTCTTCCCGTAATCCTTTCGGATCTATTTCTCCGCGGGCACCACTATTTAAGTCTAATTTTTTCTCTAATTCCACAATGGCCATATCTATTGATGAACTAATATCAATGGCTTTTTCTCCATAGGACGGTGGAATTCTCATCCGTTTTCCTTCCGTCAGGGTTGGGTATGGACCCGTCTCAATCTTGGGCAAATAAGGCAACAACATTGAATTAACAGATTCTGTCAATTTTCGATTTATTTCATTAATACTATTATAATCACCTCGCACCTTACCCATTGCTATTTCATCCCAGGTTGCAATATCAATTAGCTGAATGGATATAGATATTTTATTGAGTGCGCGTTCAAATTTTCCTAGGATAAGTAAATTTTTTGTTCCGGGACGCTGCTGAAGAAGTAAGGATCTGTTCGTCATGACTTCTTCTAATCCATTTTTATTCTTCAGATATATTCGATCATGTTGGCTCAGCTCAGAATTGACCATTTCTGAAAATGCATCCGATAACCATCCAATCGCTACATCATTTTTAATATTATCAAATGGAATCACATAAACATGAAGTGCTGGCGGGGCAGCACTCAATATACTCGCCAACAGGATAGTTGAAATAATCGATTTATATTGGGTCAACATGAACTGATAAATTACTCGGTTTTAAGTTCTATTCTCAATGCTAATTTTTTGCCCCCGAATGCAATTGTTTTTCAATTTTAGCCCAAGAATCTCGCAAAGGGACTGTTCGGTTAAATATAGGATTATCATTTGAATCTGGGTCCTTACAAAAGTACCCCAATCTTTCAAATTGAATGGTTATCCCAATTTCTGAATGGGCCAACTCGGGCTCCATCTTGCATTCGTTTATCACTGTAAGTGAATCAGGATTTAGCGCTTCAATAAAATTTTCTTTAGATGCGGGATTGGGCACACAAAATAATCGATCATACAATCTTACATCGCCATTAATGGCATGTTTTGCTGAAACCCAGTGGATTGTTCCCTTAACTTTTCGTCCATCCGGCGCATTCCCTCCTTTCGTTTCAGGGTCATAGGTACATTTCAGTTCGGTAATATTTCCATTTTCATCTTTAACGACTTCATTGCAGGTGATAAAATATGCGTATCGTAAACGGACTTCCCGACCAGGGCCCAATCGGAAAAATTTCTTGGGCGGATCTTCCATAAAATCATCCTGTTCAATATATAGTTCTCGTCCAAAAGGGACTTGACGTTTTCCTGCGGATTCATCTTCCGGATTATTGATCGCATCTAATAATTCATCTTCGCCTTCTGGATAATTGGTAATTACCACCTTCAAAGGATTTAACACAGCCATCCGCCTTTGGGAGCGTTTATTTAAATCAGATTTTAATGCAAATTCCAACTTAGTCATTTCCATTACATTATTACGCTTGGCTACACCAATTTCATCCATGAAATTCCGAATTGCTCCCGGTGTATATCCTCGCCGACGTAAACCGGACAGTGTGGGCATCCGCGGGTCATCCCACCCGGAAACATGATTGTCATCCACCAATTGTTTTAACAATCGTTTGGACATAATGGTATAACTCAAATTAAGGCGGGCAAATTCAATTTGCTGTGGACGGTACACGTCCAACGCTTCCAAATACCAATCATACAGTGGACGATGATCCTCGAACTCTAAGGAACATAGGGAATGGGTCACACCTTCAATTGAATCTTCTAAACCATGGGCCCAGTCATACATGGGATAAATACACCAGTCATCCCCCGTATTGTGGTGATGGGCATGGAGAATTCGATAAATTACAGGGTCTCGCATATTCATATTGGGATGTGCCATATCAATTTTCGCTCTTAGGGTACGACTGCCGTTGGGGAATTCGCCATTTTTCATTCGCGTGAATAAATCCATATTTTCATCGACAGATCGATTGCGAAATGGACTTTCCTTACCCGGCTCCTTTAAATTACCCCGCGTTTCCCTGATTTCTTCAGGAGTGAGTTCACAGACATATGCTTTCCCACTTTTAACTAAATCAATGGCATAATCATACAATTGTTGAAAATAATCAGAAGCAAAATACAAACGGTCTTCCCAATCATATCCCAGCCACTTCACATCAGCCTGAATAGAATGGACATATTCTTCCTCTTCCGCAATCGGATTTGTATCGTCAAAACGCAAATTGCATTTTCCACCGAATTCATCCGCAATGCTGAAATTCAAACAAATAGATTTCGCATGACCGATGTGCAGATACCCATTGGGTTCAGGCGGGAAGCGTGTATGAACGCGATTTTCAAACTTCCCGGAAATATTATCTTCATCGATAATGCGTTGTATAAAATGTCGCGGCTTGGTTTGATTTTCCATTTAATTCGGCAATCTTTCTAATGCTGTTGTTATTCTACGAATACAGATTTCTTTTCCTATTAATTCCAGAATATCAAAGATGGACGGTCCATTTGGAGTCCCGCATACCGCCATACGGACGGGCATGATGATTTTTCCCAATCCAAATTGATTTGATTCAGCGAAAGATTTAAAAGACTTTTCAAGTTCTTCCTTGCGCCAATTGGATAAATTATCTAAGTCCTGTAAAAAAGTAGAAATTCTTTCATTTGTCGATTCATTTTTCCACCACTTTTTTAGACCAGCTTTATCATAAGATTCGGGGTCTGAAAAATAATATTTTGACTGCGTAATGAATTCAGTTAATGACTTGGCTCGCACCTTTAATAATTCGATGACTGAAATTAGAAATGAAATTTCACTGCCTTTTCCCCAATCGGGATGAATGCCTCTTATAGATTCTAATAAAAAGTCTGTGGACGTCTTCTTCACATATTGGCCACTCAGCCAATGGAGCTTTTTCTCATCCCATACGGCTCCCTTTTTCTGAACCTGACTCAAGTCAAATTCATTTACCAATTCATCTAATGAGAACACTTCTTTATCAGTTCCGGGATTCCACCCAAGCAATGCCAAATAATTCAGTAAACTTTCTGGAAAATATCCATCATCCTTGAAGTTCTGAACACCGGGGGCACCATGTCGTTTACTCAATCGTTTTATATCAGGACCCAAAATCATAGGCAAATGTGCAAATATCGGTACTGTATAATCAAGTGCCTGATAAATAAGAATTTGTTTGGGTGTATTAGAAATATGATCTTCTCCACGGATGACATGGGAAATTTCCATATCATGATCATCAACGACGACCACAAAATTATAAGTTGGAGAACCATCTGAACGGACGATTATAAAATCATCCAATTCTTTATGATCCACACGAATATTTCCATAAATTAAATCAGTATAATTCGTCTCCCCTTCTGGTATTTTTAGGCGCAGGGTGAAACTACTGCCCTGATTTAATCGCTGCTTTATTGCTTCTTCTGACAGATTTCTGCAAGTTCCCGGATATTGATAATTGCCTGCTTCTCGCGCTGTTTGGAGCACATCCCTGGAACAAAAACAACGATACACTACACCGGCTTTGGTGAGTGTCTTTACCCTATCTTTATATACATCTAACCGTTGAGATTGATATATAATAGGCTGATCCCAGTTGAGACCCAGCCATGATAATGATTCTAAAATTTGATCTGCATATTTTTCTTTGGATCGTTCTGGATCCGTATCTTCAATCCGGAGAAAGAATTTTCCATCCTGATGTTTGGTAAATAACCAATTAAACAAGGCCGTGCGTGCACTGCCTATATGGAGCTCACCGGTCGGGCTGGGTGCGAATCTAACTTTTATGGATGGATTTGACATAGAAAAGTGGCGAGGAAATTAAGCAATGATCAGGATGTAAATTGAGGAGAAATTGTAAAATTAAGAAACGTGAATGGTGGATGTTGAGGATTAGGTCCCACCTAATACACTATAAATACTCGTTCAGGACGTACCGTCCTGAACAACCATTTTATTTAGATGTATCAGCTCCCGATTCTTCAAAATACTCGCAGGACGGTACGTTCTGCCGATTCTTCAAAGTACTCGCAGGACGACACGTCCTGCAGGAGAGGTGTTTGAAATGAGTCGTTAGAATTTTCAGTGAATTAGTTCTTATGTGGATTAATCAACCTTGATCGGTCATGTCCGTCAATCATCCCCCGCCTGAACGACCCATTCGGGCAGGCTGATTGACGAATAAATGATGTAGGTTTATTATAAATGGAAAAAGACAAGCAGGGATGCTTGTCTGACAATGAGCGGAGGGGGAGGGATTCGAACCCCCGAAGAGTTTCCCCTTGCCGGTTTTCAAGACCGGTGCAATCAGCCAGGCTCTGCCACCCCTCCTAACCTAAGAATTATGGTAAAAAACCTCCGGCAAATTTAGCCTGAATAATTAATCTGCATAAATAAAATATATGTAATTTTAGAATTGATAAAAATTTAGATGATGAATCTTCACCAATTGTTGAACTGAAAGATTGTGAGTTGTGAGCGGTAACTGGTGGAGTAGAAACTATTTTTGCCAACATCCAGTTACCAATTACAAATGACATTTCCACCGTCAGGAAATCTTATTTCAATAAAGACATCTTTCGTGTTTTCACAAAATCACCGGAACGAAGCTGATAAAAGTAAATACCACTGGGCAAATGAGTACCGTTCAGCGTTACGAAATGGGTTCCTGCAGTCTTGAACTCGGATACTAAGGTCATAACTTCCGTACCCAATGTGTTGAATAATTTTATAGTTACATTGCCACTTTTGGGCAGATCGTACTGAATTTGAGTAACAGGATTAAAGGGGTTTGGGAAATTTTGTTTTAATTCAAATCGATCTGGAATGGATATTTCATCTTTTGTTGCAAGGTCCACATCATTATTTAGTTTTAATACAAAAAGTCCACCTTCAATTGATGAAACCACAATTGTTCTACTTTTAAAAAATGGATAATTACTCCATGAACCCACAAAGTCAATGATATCGCCAGCGGGGTATGTATCAAAAAAGGCCACTTCCCCCGGATTGAGTGGGTCACGAATACTTAAAATCCTGAGTCCTGCAGAATAATTGGATTGATATAATAAACTATCCACAACATAATTATTATGATCAATGGTGGTTAAAGTGGACTCATATATTGAGACCAATCGGGGGTTATCTAAATCAGATACATCAAAAATTAATGTATTCTGAGTATCATCCAATCCTCTGAGTTCATTCAATTCATCATTCACAAAAAAATACTTTTGATCTTCAGATAGCCATCCTTGGTGAATATATCTACTCCCGGCGTTTGTCACATCATATTTTGAAATAATGATTGGATTTGATTTGTCAGAAACATCTGCAATACTCAATGCTGTTTCATTACTGCTGAAAGCAATTTCATTTCCAACATAATCGCTATCGGGCCCGCCATATATCACGACTTGGATATCATGAGAGTACCCTGTCCCGGATCGGCCAGTTCCTTTGTGAGCAAAACATCCAGCGAACACGGGATTAACCGGATCACTTAAATCCATAATATGAGATCCCCCATTGCAACGTTTGTCAGAAGTAGCCGCAGAACCAACGCCCACAACATATGCGAAACCACTTTTTTCATTTATAAAAATATTATGGGCACTCCCGATCAAATCATAATGACTTGTTTCTGAAAAAGTTGTGAATTCAGTTACATCTCGAAGTAGGGTTAAGTCAAATATTTGCACGCCATGGTTTCCGGCATTTTCGGAAACGACATATGCATAATTGTTATAGACTTTTATATCACGCCATATACTACTTATTGTGTGTGTCGGTAGTAACCCTAAAACAACTGGATTCACAGGATCCGTCACATCCACAAAAGATGTGCCATTGAGTAAACCTACCAACGCAAATTCATTTCCCGTTTGGGAATCGGTCCATCCCCAGATATCGTTTAATATATCCGTTCCACCCAAATCCTGAGGGGAAAGAAAAGAGAGCAAATCCACACCCTTACAGGGGTAACCGTCAGCATATCCTTCTTCACATGGAATTTTACTACCTATAATACTTTGGGTATTTGTTACCTTATTCACCACTTGACGCTTCTCCCATGAAACTATTAAGTCGTCTGGGTGAATTTGTTTACCGGCAAAAAGAATAAAAGGTATTAAAATAAGAATTTTTCGCATATAAGTCCCCTATAAATTGATTTAGTCCTGTCTTAATTAGTCGTTTAAAGTGGAGAAACTACTCAAAATACCATTAGTAATCGAATCGTAAATATCTTCCAGATAATCCGCTGCAGCTGTTGAACTGGATGTGACTGCAACAACCAATGCACGATTGGGTATGACCATTATATATTGTCCGCCATATCCTAAAGCATTATAAATAAGTTCCCCATTCATTTTTCTAATCCACCATAAATAACCATACCCCCAACTTTGATCAGAATTAAATGGAATGACCATTGTTGTGGATTTCTTTATCCATCCAGAGGATATGATTTCTTCGCCTGCTGATTTTCCTTGCTGTAAATAAAGTTGACCAAATTTCAACATGTCCTTCAACTTTATATTTATGCCATACCCACCATTATGGTTTCCTTGCTGATCTGAAATCCAATTAATGTCAGTAATGCCAATTTTTAAAAACAGATGTTCATCGGCATATTTTCCTATTGGCTGCTTTGAAATTTTACGAAACACATCGGATAATAAATGTGTACCAGCTGAGGTATATCCCCACCAAGTCCCTGGATTAAAATCCAGATCCCGGGCCAAAATAAAATCCGTTGGATTTGGATAGGACATGTAATCTGCAAAATCGTCATCGCTTTTAATACCGGAAGTCATGGTTAACAATTGATAAATATTAATGGTTTGTTTTAATGAATCATTTAATCCAGGATATAATTCACCGATGGTTACAAATTCATCCTTCAATTCTCCCGAATCAATTAATTGGCCAACCAATGCCGAAGTAATACTTTTAGTCACAGACCAAACATGATATTTTCTATCTGAATCCCCCACATTATATACTTCTTTGACCAATCTTCCCCTAAAAACGATTCCAATGCTATAAAAATCTGAAAGCGCTTTTACTTTCTCAATTGCAGCTTCCAATTTTTCAGGATCAATACCATCTGCATTTGTTTTTCCTGTTTGCCAATCCTCTGTGAGATCAAGATTTGTCCAATTGAGAATGGCTTCTTTTTCTTCTTGTTTTGTGTCGGCACATGAAAATAATAAAAACAGCAATAGGAAGGCATTGATGATGAAAATGTATATAAAGCGGTTTTTCATATAAACAAATTTAATGTAATAAAATAAAAAGCCCCGACAATTGTCAGGGCATTAATTTTATGAGCGGAGAGGGTGGGATTCGAACCCACGGTACGCTATTAACGCACACACGCTTTCCAAGCGTGCGCCTTAAGCCGCTCGGCCACCTCTCCAAATATTATTTATCTACATACTACATCCCGCAAAATGCGGGACGCCTTAAGCCACTCGGCCACCTCTCCAAGTTAATTTAATAACTGCTTAAATGCTTCTCCGCCCTTAAATCTTTTAATCTGCTTTTCTCTACCCATGGCTTCTGCTCTTGTAGAATACTTTTCTGACCATACAAGTTTTAATGATCTTTGGTTTTTTGTTGATTTAACTGATCCGCTATTATGGACATTCAACCGTGTCTCTAAATTCTCTGTGGACCCGATATAGTACTTATTATCCTTCTCACTCTTTAATATGTAGGTATAATACACAAAAGAATTTAATGTCTAATAATATTTACTATTGATTTTCACATCCCGCAAAATGCGGGACGCCTTAAGCCACTCGGCCACCTCTCCCAGATTAATTTATTCAAGATCAAAGATCAAAGATAAAGGTAGAACATTATTTTGATTTATCTTCGGTAGTCTCTTCTTCTTTGGAAGAATCATCCGGCGCTTCAGCTTTGGATGGCTCTACTGTCTTTTCTTTTGAAGTTTCATCAGATTCATCAGCACTGACTTCCTCTGAAACAACTTCATCTGTTTCATCTTCAGATGGCTTTTCTACTTCAACTTCAGTGACTTCTGCTTCTTCTACTGACGCCTCTTTAGTGGGTTCTTCAATTGCGGATTCTTCTTCTGTCGTTTTCACTTCTTCCAGAGTAGGTTTTGAGTCATCAACACTTAAATCTGATAATTCAATATCTGCCAAATTGGCTTCTGCGTCCATTTTTTTAAGTGTCGCTTCTAAACTTTCTCCTTTTTCCATAGAAATCATAGATTCATTAAACCGCCAGTATCCATCCTTATCAGACGCGACACTTTTCACAAACTTTATGTGAACCATTTCTTTTCTGTTGTGCTTTTCAGCTTTTTCTGCAAAACTTTTTTGTTTCTTAGCCATAAATAAATTTCTCCTGTTCGAATATCATGTAAAAATAGCCGGCGAATATAAAGAGGAATTACCTTTAATCATTGAACAATCCGCACATTATCTACTCCGGGCGCCACTCATATTCCATCACTTCCCCATCCTGCCAAGTTCTAGGTTTCTTCACACCGGTAACCACTCGCATATGTGTATTATCCAAAAATTCCATTAGGCTAATTCGATTCTTTTCAGGATTATCCATTTCAAGTGTGAGTACCCACGGTTTTTTGCTAAAATCAAATGCAAATTTACCTGATTCTTGATCACTGATTTTTGTTCCCAACGATAGACCCTGCATAAAATTACCCTTTATACCGGATTCGTCTGGTTCAAATACCCAGACGACTTCAATAATTTGCCCTTTGTAATACCATTTCCCTGCCATACTTCTGATATATTCAATACCTTCCACACTAACCGGTTCTGCTTGATTCTTGGCAAAATCCCGCGCATCCACTGAAAGTGAATAAATGACACTGGCACTTAATGTTTTATCCATGGGCAATTTGGCATGCGGGTGCATCCCTTCGGTTAAATATTCATTATAAAGGGGAATTTTCTGACGAGTAACCCTGGATTTTAGACCGCCTGTTCGTGTCCAAACCATTTTTCCATCCATTAAATTTTCGCTGATTTCAATGGATATTTCTACACCCATCAAATTCGATTTTGCTTGAGGATTGTGAATCGTTATCACAGGTCGGGTAACGTCATATTTTACACTGTCAATTAAGTTTGAAGATGAAGCATTCATAGCTAAATCCACTCCTTCAAAAATAATATTATAAATCGAACCATCCTGTAAAACAGGTGGATTTTTGGGTAATGTGGGTGATTCAAAAATTGTTTCCAATTCGTTACCGACTAAATCAAAAGATACAGGTGAATTTGGATCGGGCACGCCACCCACTCGAGTATAAATAAATTTACCAGAGCTGAGCCCTTCCGAAATGCCATAGGCCACATCCAGATGATTTACAGCTGTATTTGATTCGGGGTATTTAATTTCCAACTCTGGTGGAATATCATCATAAACGATACTCATAATAAATTTTTTACCTGTATTCCCGGCTTTGTCAGTCCCCTGGAGCGTAATTCGATACATAGCATCCGTCACCAATTCTAAGTCAGGAAGGGTGGAATTATCGTGAGGACCTCCACTCAACAATTCTGGGGTTAGTTCAAAAGTATGAGGTGCCGCAGGGTCCGCGTTCCCGCCCATATGGATCCAGGTATATTGTCCGCTAACTAATTCTTCATTCACGGTCCATTTAATTAATTGAGAGTTTACCCTTGCGCTGGTGCTGGGGAATACCTGGGTGAATTTAGGTTTCGATTTATCATAGGTCACATGGTTTGACAGTGATATTTCTGCTTCGTTCCCAGACCGATCAATTGCTGTTATGGAAAGATTATAGACAGTACCATCCGTTAATTCTGATTGGTTTGCCAATGTTGTTTTAGCAAATAACCCGGGCTCCAATTCGATGCCGGTTAAATCAATTGCAATCGGGCCTGAACCATCTACTGGCGTCCAGATTAAATTGGCCATGAGTAGCGGCTCATTCAACTCATAACTCACTTCACTCACATTGGTAAATCCATTTTCTGTAGGAAATAACGCTGAAATTTCCGGTGGTTCGCTGTCAAAGAACAGGGTACCCAACTCATAGGTTGCATTGTTCCCTGCCCGATCTGTCCCGTGGTACACAACGCGGTACCTTGCAGAACTTGTTAAAGATGGCGGTGGATCAAAGTTAACTTCAGGATAGTCTCCATCTTGAAGCTGATTCCCAACCATCTTTGATTCATGAGTACCAACAGGATCGGGATTTCCATCTACCCATATCCATTCGATATTCGCTTCAGACAGTACTTCGTTTGTTCTTAATCCAAGCGTTGTTGAGTTTATATAGGAATCTTCTTCAGGAAAAGTCACAGAAATATCAGGAGGAATATTATCAAAAGTTACGCCGGTTATTTCTTTTGATTTTCCCACATTCCCTGCTACATCTTGCCCTTCAATCCAAATATTATAAGTGGTATTGCTCACCAAATTCGTAAGCGTATTGATTTGAATTCCCAGTTGTTGGCCAGTATTCAACTGATCATCCACAAGATCAATTTTATGTGGACTCATAGGATCAACCGTACCGCCTCTTCTTTCCAAAACAATTTGACCCGTTGTTAATTTTTCATTTAATTCATAATCCAGCATCAACTGATTATAAAATCCATTTGCTTTTGGCTGCGAAATAACTATTATCGGCGGTGATGTATCAAATGTGATATTTTCTACCGAAACATTTACAGCTACATTACCGGCTAAATCTTCGCCGGAAAATTCAATAGAATAAATACTGCCATCTTTCAACTGCACATCATTGTCGAATGATTCCTGGTAATGATCTCCCTGTTTCAACCTGCCCTCAGTCAGTTCATTCTCATGAGGACTTGTTGGGTCTTCTGCGCCGCCGGTCCGTGTGAATATCATTTTCCCCTTACCCATATCTTCTGATGTAGAATAAGTTATTGTTGCTAAATTGACAACAGACCCAGATTTTGGTTCCGATAAGGATAAGTCCGGAGGCAGTACATCAAAAAATACATCATTGATTGGGGTAATTTTTGCCGGATTCCCTGCTTTGTCAAATGCTTCGACAGATACCCTGTATCGACCTCCATCTGCCAATTGTGACGTAATCCCCAGATCATAATCTGAATGGACACCTTCAGTAAGTAGGGCACCATTTAATGGAATCCTGTGGGGTGAATTCACATCTATTGTTCCACTGGTTTGCTCAAAAATAACGGTCGCAGTTTCTAATAACTCATTGCTCATGTAAGAAATAATTGTTGTTTTAATTTGCTCAGTATCTAATGGTCTGCTGATAGACATTTCCGGTGGTTGATTATCAAAAGTTACATTGCTTATCAATACAGGAAGCGCTTCATTCCCTGCTGCGTCAATACCTGTGAATTCAATCTGGTATATGGATCCATTCTGCAAGTTGGGACCGTTGCCCAAAGTTCGGTTTAAATAGTCACCAACCTCTAATTCAGAACCTTTGAGCTCAATAACTTGGGGCGAACGGGGATCTGGCGAACCATCCGTCTGGGTAAAAGTCATAATACTCTTTTCGATATTTTCACTTAAAGTATAACTTAAATCAGTCGTATTTATATAGCTATCATTATGTATGTTAATAAGTGTGATGACCGGAGGAGTAACGTCATAAGTTATATTTTTTATTATTGATTCCTTTGCCACATTTCCGGCTCGATCAGTGCCATTAATTGTTAAGGTGTACGTGGCCCCGTCCACCCATGCTAAGTCAGGAAATATTGTATTTTCATAATCTCCTTCTTTGCGGCCATCTTCATCAAAAATAATTGTATAGGGAGCGTTTGGATCGGATTTTCCTGCTATTTGGGTGAGTGCTATAGTCCCTTCTGCCAAATCTTCACTGATCGAAAATGTAATGGACTTGGTATTTCGATATGAATTATTTGTCGGTTCTGAGATTATTATGGTGGGTACCTCATTGTCGAATGCAATATTCTTGACTATGGTTTCCGGCGCCATATTCCCAGCCGCATCAATTCCGACAAATCGAATATTATATATAGCCCCATTGACGAGTTTCACAAAAGAGGCAGGCAACTTTCCGCCTTGAGTCCCTTTTCTCTTTTTACTCCCTGCCAGCGTAATCATATGTGTTGTTTTAGGGTCAGAAGAACCACCCACATGATCGAAATATATCTTCCCCCCTTCAAGGTTTTCGGTTAATGTGTAGGTAATATCCGGTTCTCGTATATGCTGATCATCCATTGGTGAAATATTTACGAATTCCGGTGGCGTTGTATCATATAGAATATTATCAATAATCATAGGTTCAGACGGGTTTCCAGCCAGATCTGTTCCCTCGATTGTAATTTTATACGTTACATTATTTACCAATTCCGGCGGCGTTGAAAAATCGAATTCAATGAATTCCCCACCCTTCAGGTATTCACCATTTAATGCTTTAATATGGGGTGTTTTCGGATCATTACCTTTGACCACTTCCCAGCGGATGGAACCCAGTTCAATAGGTTCACTGATACTGATGGATAACTTCGACGTATTGACTGGCGTATTTGGGAGGGGACTTAAAATGGTGAGCGTGGGCGGTGTAACGTCAAACATTACATTTGTAATTATACTGGAAATCGCCTCATTAACTGCAAGGTCTGTCCCTTCAATCATAATCGAATAGGGCATATTTTCTTCTGGCTGAATTCCATAATCCACTAATACGTGTTTACCTGAATGGATATCTTCTGAACGTAGTTCATAGATCATTTTTTCTTCACGGTCGTTAATCCATATCATCCTTCCTGAAAGCAGAGGCTCATTTGAAGCATAAACCACATCAAGAAAATTGACAAAACTGTCAGTTTTTGGATGGGCCATGATCAATTCCGGCGGTGAAATATCGTAGGTAATATTTTCTACTTTAAGTTCCTCAGAAACATTCCCGGCAAAATCAATTCCGTGAATTGAAATGGTATAACTCACACCGTCCTTTAGCACCACGCTATTTTGGAGAACCAGGGGCAACCGTTCTCCTGCTATTAATTCCAAATCGACTAATTCTGCTTCTAACTTTGTATCAATACCTGTTTGTTGAAAGACAACCTTCCCTGAAGCAATATCTTCTGATAGTGTCCAACCCAAGGTCATATGATTGATAAATGAAACTGATTCAGGCGTAAATGCAGTAAACTCAGGCGGTGTAAGATCAATTCTTACATCAGTCAATGATACCGGAGTGGCTGCATTCCCTGCCCGATCCACCCCATTCAAACTAATTCTATAAGTAAAGCTGTCTTTCAATTCGGGTAAATAAAGCGCATCTGAATTGTATGAACCCACATTTAAAACTTCGAAATAATTAAATGCTATTGGATCTGTTTCGTCACCCAGACCTTTACCATCCCAGGTAATATTGAATTCAAAAATATCCTCTGAAACGTCAAAAAGTAATTTTGTTTCAGTTGTAAATACGTTTGATTCGGGAAAAGTGAATGTGAATGTTGGCGGTGTAATGTCGTATAAAATATTATCCACACGCACAGTATCACTTTGGTTGCCAGCAGGATCATGGGCCACATACAAAAATGAATAAACTGCACCATCGACCAAATGAGGCGAATTTGTTATATTTAATGGACCCATTTCAATGCCATGGAGTTCTTCATTGACCAAGTCAATTATATGAGGAGATTCGAAATCATCACTTCCGCCAGTCCGTCGCCAAATCATTTGTCCTGATTTCAATAATTCACTATTGGAAAAATGAACCATATGATGATTTATTGCATCCCCATCCACCGGACTGATGATGGTTAATTCCGGCGGTGTAAAATCGTATTGAAGTCCTGGTACAAACGCACGTTTCGTTTTATTCCCTGCCCTGTCCTGCCCGATGATTGTCATGGTATAAAGGGCATTCTCAACCACGGTGGGATTATTGGACAATTCGATTTCAATATGATTACCTTCTTTTCGCTCCTCTTCTGTTAAAATAGCTGTATAGGGTGCAAGTGTATCCTTTACACCGCCAAGCCATATCCATTTAAATTTTCCTTCATGGAGGTCTTCAGATAAGGTATAGGTTACAGCACTGGTACGGGAAATAGACTTGGGCAAAGGATAGTTTATTGTTATCTCCGGCTGGGTGATATCATAAAGCACATTCCCAATAGCAATTCGATTAGATTCATTCCCTGCCGGATCGAACCCAGTATAGGTAATTGTATAAATCCCTCCATCAACCAAAGGTGGTTCATTTATCGTAACTCCAGGACCAAATTCATTCCCGGATAACTCCTGGCCTTCCAGTTCAATTATGTGTGAGCTATCCGGATCTTCTTTACCATCCGTCCACGTCCAAGTAATTGTCCCGGATTCCAATAATTCGCTATTAGAAAACTGAATATTTTTATGATTAATGGCATCCCCATCTTCTGGGTTAATCCAAGTCAATGTGGGCGGTGTAAAATCGTATTGCAATCCCGGTACAAATGCCCGTTTTGTTTTGTTCCCTGCTCGGTCTCGGCCAGAAAACATCATGGTGTATAGTGCATTTTCTACAACGGTAGGATTATTAACCAATTCAACCTGTGAATGTTCACCACCACCTCTTTCTTCTTCAGTTAAAATAGCAATATAAGGCGCCAGTGTATCCTCGACTCCACCCAGCCATATCCATTTAAATTGTCCTTCAAATAAATCTTCCGATAAAGAATAGGTCATGGCAGTAGTGTTTGAGATGGATCGGGGTAATGGATATTCAATCACCATTTCCGGTGGTGTATAATCGTAAAGGATGTTTGAAACAATGACTGTGTCCGCCAAATTACCCGCTCGGTCAGACCCAGTAAACAGGATTGAATAAATACCGCCGTCAATAAGTTTGGGCATATTTGATAGTTGGATACTATCATGAAGTCCCAATGCCATCTCAATGGGTGCCAAGTCTACTTTATGCGGTGAATCGGGATCTTTTACACCGCCGGTCCATTCCCAAATAATTTCACCTTTATGTAAATTTTCAGAGATATTATAGGATACAGATTCTTGGTTTAAAGCGGATCCGGAGTCTGGCAATATGTTTGAAAATTCAGGTGGAGTGGTATCAAATAATACATTGGTAACGATAACAGGTTCACTTTCGTTTCCCGCCAAATCTTGTCCTGTGAGTAAAATCGAATAGACAGATCCATCCGTTAAAATTGGTTCATTTTCTAAATGAATGTGAATTTTTTCATCTGAGGATAATTCATCACCCAAAAGGGTAACGATATGGGGAGATAAAGAATCAGCTGATCCTTCCATTTGAGTCCACAAAAAATCTCCTGCTAATAATATTTCGCTCGACGCATAGCTCACGGTTGGGTCTTTGATAGCAGCTTCATTAAATGGGAATATCATGGTCAATACAGGTGGGGTAATGTCAAAATGGATTGAATCAATTGAAATTGTATCCGAAACATTTCCAGCCAAATCCATGCCGACAATTGAATATGAGTATGTGCTGCCATCATTCAGTTGAAAATAAGCGGATAAATCCATAGAAGTATTTGATTGAACTGTATCAGAAAAGGCATGTGTATGAGGTGCATTTTCGTCAAGCACTCCTCCCTGCCATTCCGCCATAAGTGACCATGTTTGAATAGGCTCATTTGTATTCATACCCATATTTTGATGATTAACCCATGCACCTGACAGTGGCTCAGAAATTGTCAAGACAGGTGGTGTAATATCATAAATCACATCTTGGCGAATGCCCGGAAGTGACAAGTTACCTGCAATATCAAACGCATAAATCTCCGGATCATACATCACACCATCAACCAGGTCCGTTTGATGACTTGGCTTAAACCGATCCGTGGCTAAGCGTTCATCCCGGGTTAAAATAATCGTATCAGAAGTAATATGTGCAAAATTGGAATCGGGTGCCCAAACGATATAGGCTGAATCTATGGGCTCCGTAGCGGAAAATGACAATGCCACATCCTTAAGATACTTATCCATTTCTAATGTCATGATGGGCGGACTGATATCATAGGTAATATGGTGAATGGTCCGTTGGGTGGCCATATACCCTTTTACGCCCTTACCATTAAAATGGATATCATATACAGCGCTGTCTTGTAGCGCACTGTCATTTTCAAGCATGATGGTATAATCACCTTTGAATATTTCTGAGAGGTCCACCCGACCACTGTCAATTTCTCCCGGAACCACCCAATTGATATATCCCCAACTCAAGTCTCCATCCAAATTATAGGCCACCGTACTGTGGTTTTGAATACTGGAATCCGGGGGACCTGTAAACCAGAAAACAGCTTCGGTTCCATCGGGGCTTAACTTTACATCCATTATAAGAACGCCATTTGAATCATATTCAAACATGTGGGTGATATTGAGGTCGTCATAGAATGTATACAGAAATTTATGCATGGATTTATTATCGGGTCGGCGGAACCATTCATCTCGCGTCACTCTTCCCAGGGAATCATAATCCAATCCTTTGCCGCCATACTCAAATGCATCCACATCATAAAACCGATAGTTATCCGGTTTATCCATTTCATTCAGATCAGATGTGGTAAAACGATCATTCCATTTTTTAACCGAATCAACACCAAATACCCATTCGATATATGATATAGACTGGGGCTCTCGTCCAAAAATAGTTTGGTAAAAAATATGTCCGGAATCATCCACCAAATCCTTTTGTCTGATGATTGTATTTGAATCGATGTAAGTATACTGTTCCTGGAATAAAACATCACCATTGCGGTTGATATTTGTTTTGAGTATCAGGCGATCTAACAGGTCATATTCAGCCCGTACATGGTTTTTATTGATGATCTCCGATTTGGGTACATCATGACCTGTGAGAAAATCATGATCAGTGAAAAAGTATTTAACCTGCCGCTCTCCAGCGGTCAGAAAGAGTAAGATGAAGGTCAGGATTGTGAGTTTTACGGTTTTCACAAGCCTCTAATTTATGAGGGAAATTTCCCTATGGAAATGGGGGATTTTTAAAAGTCGCAATTTTGTTCGACAAGCATCTTGCTTGTCGTGGACAATCAGAGATGATTGTCCTACTTTTTCATCGTTGCAATCCTGTTTATGGATTCATAGAATTAAGAAATTAATCCCCATTTTCTTCGGCACGGCGTTTTTGGCGTAATTGATCTTTCGCTAATTCCCGCATATCCGCCACTTCATCTGATTCATCCATTATTTCAACCCCAAGAAGTGTCTCGATACAATCTTCCATGGTGACGATACCGGTGGTTCCACCGAACTCATCTTTAACGATAAAAATGTGAGATCGCGTTTTTGTAAATTTATTTAAAACCGATTCTACTGTTTGTTTCTCAAATACTGTATCCACCGGTTCAACGATATCAGCCATGGTCTTATCAAAATAATCATCTGCCATTGTTTCCAGAAGTGTATCCTTATAAACGATTCCTATAATATTATCGATATTATCTGTGTAAATGGGAATGCGTGAGAAATTAAGATCTTCATGCTCGTCCATGACTTTCCCAACGGTGTCGTTGTCCTGAAGGGCAAAAATTACCGATCGAGGTGTTAAGATATCTTCTATAGGAATTTTTTTCAGTTTAAATAAATTTTCAATAATGTCCGATTCATGTTCATCGATCGAGCCTTCATCTTCACCCATTTCTGCCATGGCGGTAATTTCTTCTCTACTGACTTTTTTCATTTCGTCAATATCGGGAGTCAACTTGGCGGATAAAGCTTCACTTAACCAAACAAATGGGAATGTGAACGTCATGAGAATTCGAATAAAATATGCAGATGGACTGGCTAATCGTCTCCAATAGGTGGCACCAATGGTTTTGGGTATAATTTCAGAAAATACAAGAATACAAAATGTGAGGATTCCAGATGCAATGGCTACAGATCCTGAACCAAATACGACCATGGCTTGTGCGCCGACCCCTGCAGCCCCAACTGTATTGGCTATTGTATTCAATGTGAGGATGGCCGCCAAAGGACGATTAATATCATCCTTAAGATGTTGAAGCAACTTACCGCTACGGTGATTCGTTTTTACGAGTGTTCCTATATGGGAATGGGTGACAGAAAGAATAACCGATTCCAGTGTGGAACAGATAAATGATACGCCGAGGGCAAGAAGGAAATAACCGATTAGTGTAGACATTGTATGCCCGAAATTTACACAGATATTAGGGAGGACATTTCAGCTTTTTCGCTGCGATGTACTACAAACCACATGGGCATATAAATAAGTCCCATGATTAGAATTCCCGCCAATTGAATCACAATAAGGTAATAAGGCCATTCACCGATGAGAAAAGGACTGTCTCCTCCCGGTTTATTGCAAAGAAACCAATAATTGGCGCCGTTACCGATTATTGTATTTATATACCCCATCATAAAAATAATACCATTGGTTACCAATAATACATTCAATAAGGATCCTTTTCGACATCTCATACCTTCAACCCATATAAGCCATAAAACATTCAATATAATGAGCCCATGAGAAAGGAAATTCCAAAATATCGATATATCTCCATAGGGAAATCGTCCAGGATCCGGCGTAATAATAGATTGAAATGCACCGGCTAATCCCCAAAAATAGGCTAATTCGAAGGCAGTCTGGTTCTTCTTCCATAGTGCATAAGCCGAAATAAAAAGGCCAAGCCCACACATGTGGAGTGATAAATCGTCTCCAAAGGAAAAATCATTGATGTAAATTTGGTAAAAATCAAAAAGAAATTCCTGGAAAATGGTGAATACAGCCAGGAAAAGAGCAACCCCAATTCGTTGAGAAGGACTCAGATAATTTTTCCCAATAAATGGGAGTGCGAGCCAAATGGCCAAACAGACGCCCATATAGATCATATGCTCAGTGCCAAAGGTGGGGAAATCAGTGGGGGACATAGATCGTGTAGTGCTTCAGTGTTTTATAAGGTGACTTTTTGAAATGTTCGCGCCAAATATATGGCATTCCCCTCTTGAAATGCATTGTAGATCTGCGAATCTTTTACACCGGCAAAATCCATAAAAGCTGATTGGATTGCCTTGGGTACATTTTCAGCAATCATAGCCATTTTTCTTTCATGAATATTATCCAATGCCTGAATTACTTCTGTCGTAATCGATTCGTTATGGATGGGCGTAAGATTAGGGATATTGAATGCCAATTTTGTTTCAGCTAACATGTCTCTTTCCCGTAAAGCCACCCAACTGAAATAACCACCAGGTTTGAGGACCCTGGCCACTTCCTTTACAAATGCACCCATGTTACCATAACAATGGGACGATTCCACATTAATCACTGCATCAAAGGTATTATCCTCAAATGGGAGTGATTCTGCATCTCCTTGGATAAATTGAAGGTTCGGTACATTTTTATGCAGTTGCCGTGACAATTCTATGGCAGATTGTGAATAATCCAGCCCGGTCATTTCTGACGGGTGATGATATCTCGTCACAAAGGATGCGCCTCCTCCCCGTCCCGAGCCCACTTCCAAAACAGATAATCCTTCCATAGGAGTTTGAGATGCGGCATAATCATAGAGTTGTATAAAGAGACGATCTTGTTCATCTTCTGGAGATAATTCAAGTTTAGGCGAACCATTCAGGGGTGTAAACCCATAGTTCATAAAAGACCACCCCGTGTCACGGCCGCGGTGGGCCAACCGTTGGTACCACCACTTCCATGTGGCCCGCTTGATGGCAGGAGAAAAGTTCAGTAGTGAGACAAAAAATTTTGCGAGCATCGTGTTTTTGAATTCACCGTGTCAATCGATCAATCAAAATGGCGGTTCGGGTTGTTGTTTTTGGGAACAAGGTTAAGTCAAGTTACTCATTTTCAGAATGACAAAAGTTGTTGTTTTGAAGGAATCCATCAAGACGCCCACCCTAATTCTTTCAAGCGTTTTTTCGCATCAATTATTTCAGGTAAATCTTCATCAGCTTCGGACCATACTTTTAAAAATTCTTTATAGCTTTCCCGGGCGTTGCGTTCATCGCCCAACCCTTCGTATGCAAGCCCTTTTAAGTAATCTTTTTTGGGCCAATACATGTCCAAAACATATGATCCTATAATTTGAGTATTTGCTGATCGAAATCGAAATGTTTCCCCAAGTGCATTATGGTATTCTCCCAATTCTAAAAATGATTTTGCCCGCCAATAGTAAAACACATCAGACATCACCCTTCTTCTTGAAAGGTTTGCAATGGCAAAATTGGTATTATCCAATAATTCAAAACCCTGAATTACTTCTCGGTAGTTGCCTTTTTTATATTGTTTAATGAGTCTTAAATATTCTATATGGTGGGTGCGATCTGCAAACCGTACTTTTTCAAACTTTTGGAGGACATCATCTAAATCGCTCAACCGATTCATTGCAATTAACGAAAGACCCAATGCTTGGTAATATTCTAACAATCGATTATCGGATTTATATTTATCATAATGGGATAAAATATAATCATAGGCCGCTTGAAATTGACCATCAATCATAAGGCCATCATGTTTTAGCGTATGAAACATTACAACATTTGGATGGTCAATTAATGCTTCATCTACCATCTGTAGTGCTGTTCTAATCTGCCCCATCCTCATATATAATTCTATTTTAAACCATTTGGATGGCGTCAAATTGGGATCTCGTATTAATGCTTTATCATACCACGGAAATGCCTTTTTAAAATCCCCATATTTATACACATATACATCTGCTATTTCATCGTGTGCATGGGCATGACTGGGGTTTAGAAAAATGGCTTGTTTAAAACTGGCAAATGCCAAATCAAATTTATCAATTGCATTATAGTAAAAACCCAAAGCAAAATGGGCCTCAGCTTCTTTAGGGCCTAATGCGACTGCTTTTTCTGCATTTTCCTTTGCTTCTATTAATGCCATGGCAGCCAGTTCCGTATCCATATATCGAAAATGAAATTGTGTCATTCTTACCCGAGATATCCCTGCATAAGGCAGTGCATAATCAGGATCAATCTTTATAGCTTCTTTGTAATACTTAATCGCTTGGGGAATTTTTGCCAATTGATACGTGTAAGCCAAAGATCTGGCTTTCATATAATAATCATATGCCTCTACCGATTCAGTTTGGGTAGTTGTAATCATCTTGACTTCTTCATCAGATAATTCAATCCGGAGTGCATTTGCTATAGCTGTGGCAACTTCATCCTGGACTGCAAAAATATCTTCAATATCCCGGTCGTATTTTTCCGCCCATAAGTGTTGATCATTTTGGGCATTGATTAACTGTCCTGTAATTCGAACACGATTTCCCACGCGGCGGATACTTCCTTCAAGAATATTGGCCACACCCAATTCCGCACCAATCTCTTTCAGCGTCTTATTCGATCCTTTATATTTCATAATTGTGGTACGAGAAATGACCAACAGATCTTTGATCTTGGATAATTCCGTGAGAATGTCTTCGGTCATGCCGTCGGCAAAATATTCATCATCACCCGATTGGCCCAGATTTTCAAAAGGCAGGACCGCAATGGACTTTTCATGAATCGGTTCCGTTTCAGCGGATGTGCCACCACCCATTCTCCCAATCAGAACGCCAGCCGTAATACCGATAACTAAAAACCAGTTCCGCTTCTTTTTATAAAATGGCTTCACCTCTCCAGTAGCAGAAGCGGTATCGGTATCAACCACATCTGTTTTAATAAAACCTTGAGGTGTTTTGTCGAATACCCAACTCAAGATGACGGCGATTGGGAAACCCAAGAGAACCACAATGACGATGAATTGCTGCGTCCATTGGGGGAAGTTGAACATGGGAAAAAGAATTTCCACCAATTGCATGATGATAAATGCCACCACAGCATAAGACGTTGCCACACGAAAAACTTTTCGTCGTTTTAGTTCGTCGAAGAAATTAGACATATGGGTCCCTCCTGAATGCCTTGGGTACAAATCTATTAAAATTGGTTGCGGGTGAATTTAATAGATAATAGTGTAAGATGGTAGTTTGAACCTCACCTCAGTTTATATGCCTATGTTTGGTTCTAATTGGGATGCGTTAAATCACCGGGTCAACCGATAAATCAAAATGGCGGTTCGGGTGGTTGTTTTCGGGAACGATGTTAAATCAAGTCCTTCATCTTCAGAATGATCTCCGAAACCGTCCGGGCCCATACCTGCTAAGGATGCATCCACGTGAGGTGCCACAAAAGAAATGTCAGCTGCCCCCCGCTTGCTGGGATCCAATGGCTCCAACTTTCCATAACCCAAGGCCAAATTCACCGCTTCGAATTTATCCAATAAGGCATAATTGGCTTTCGTCGGCGCCATGGGTGGATAACTGGTTTTAAACTTTATGTTTGCGGTGGTGCCGGTCAAATTTCGCGAAGCAATTTCTTTCATATTTTTCATGGCATTTTCTAACTGGGGTATTGAAATAGTCCGAATACCTCCATGCACCGTTACCGACTGGGCCACCACATTGGTTTTCCCAAAAGTCGTTCCTTTCGAATTCACGGGATCGTAAGTCACATCAGTACCACCCACCATGGTTCCTGGATTAAATGTAAGATATTCTTCCGGCGCCAATTCCACACGAAATGCATTCAATATCCGTGATGCTTCAAATATGGCACCATAGCCGAGATGGTCCTTAAATATTTGAGACGAATGACCTTGAATGCCTGTGGTGGTCAACACCCAGGATGATGAACTCCGTCGGGCGATAGTACCTGTATTAATACCCCCTGCCCCTTCAAAGCCCAATGCAATATTGGCCCACTTCCCTGCATCAACCAATTCTTTTCGCACGATCGTCACATCTCCGCCAGTTTTTTCTTCATCTCCCGTAAAAACCAAAGTGAGGTTCATTTTTTTCAAGGCACCTATCTTTTTTAATGCTTTCATAATATAGATCATGGACACATCGCCCCCTTTCATATCCGCCACACCGGGACCGTAAGCTGTATCCCCTTTTCGAGTGTATTTCTGGAATGGGTGATCCGGTTCAAACACCGTATCTAAATGACCAATGAGAAGTATGTTTTTCCCTTTGCCCCCGCGCATTTCGGCGAATAAATGTCCAGACCTTTTGATGTCTTTAGGGTAGGTGACCCAATAGGTTTTAAACCCCAATTTGTCTAATTCTGCCTGAATTATTTTACCCACTTTTTTATTGCCTTTTATATTCAGGGATCCACTATTGATATTGACCAGCTTCTCAACCAAATCAATGGCATTTTCTGTATGTTGCTCTACATAAGACTGAATCTGTTTTTCTTTCTTAGATAAAGATTGGGCAAACCCAATGGTAAGTGTGAGTAAAATTGTTATTATGTGTTTCATGTTGTTTCCTTTTATTGACTCACCAAGTATATTATTTATGACTCCCCCCTTTTCTGCCTGTAGGCCGATCGATAATAGGCTGGTGATTCCCCCCTCGTACGAGGGGGGAATCAGGTGGTGTTTAATTAATTGATTTCTTTTCTCACCGCCTCTGCAATCGCCACCGCATTGGGCGTATCACTGTGAATACAAATCGTTTGAACGGCCATTTCTATTGTCTTTCCTTCTAAGGAAATTACTGTGCCTTTACACAATTTTTCTGCTTGTAATGCAGCTTTATAGTGATCCGTAATTAATGCATCATCATATTTTCTATTTCGCAGTGTGCCATCCGATTCATAAGTGCGATCTGCAAATGCTTCTCCCAAGGTCTTTAGTCCCAATCCTTTAAACACTGTGAGCATCTTCGATCCGGCCAAGCCCATGACTTTTAATGTTGAATCTACTTGAATAATTGCTTCGCCAATCGTTTGAGCGATTGTCTCATCATTCACCGCACAATTATACAAGGCGCCGTGGGGTTTTACATGAGAAAGTGCAACGCCATTTTCTTTTGCAATGTGTACCAATATCTGAATTTGATCCCGGACAGAGTCCAACAATTCGTTTTGATCCATATCCACATCAATCCGGCCAAAATTTTCTTTATCGGGATAACCGGGATGGGCACCCACATTCACACCTTTTTCTTTCCCAAGGCGAATCATTTCTTTCATCATGGCCTCATCCCCTGCATGACCGCCGCAGGCCACATTGATGGATGTGACATAATTCATCAGTTTTTCATACGTACCGTCATCTAACAAACGAGTGATTTCACCCATATCAGCATTAAGGTCCATCATCCTTTTTTTCTCCCCATTTGGACAATGATAAATGCCAGAGAAAAGGGCACAAGTCTCTCCAGAGGATTACCTTCAGGTTTCATGGCAGAATAATAGAAAAATAATGTTCCGAAAAAACCCACTGCCATGGCTGAAATTGCATGAATTTTTGGTACGCCACCCTGCATCCTGCCAATGAGCAATGGTCCAAAGGCAGCACCCATAGCAGAAAAAGCAAATAGTACGCGACTGTAAATACTTTTATCCACAAAAATAGCCATGACAACAGCGATGACACAAATGACCGCCACAACGATTCGTGTTTGGTTTAAACTGAACTCTTTTTTACCGCTTTGTAAATCGTGACTTACACTGGATGCCGCCACCAATAACTGACTATCCGCCGTGGACATGATGGCCGATAAAACGGCCGCCAGAATAATCCCGGCCAAGACTGGGGGCAATAATTGATTTCCCATCACAATGAGAATTTGTTCATGGCCCGCAATATCCATGAGGATACGCCCGGCCCAACCGAGGAATATCATGCCCGGATAAATAATAAGTGCCCATCCGATGGCTATCATACGTCCTTGGCGAACCTTTTCTCCCGGCTCAATGGCCATAAATCGATTCACCACATGGGGTTGTCCGGGATATCCGATGCCAATGCCCATAGTACCCAAAATAAACCCAATGGATACAACACCTCCCATTCCTGAGGGCGAACTAAAAATAGATTGATTTGAAAAGCTTGCGAAAATATTGCCTAACCCTGCGTGAGATACAGCAACGACGGGTAAAATTATGGCGGATAAAGCCATCATAATTCCCTGAAGCGTATCACTGACACTCACAGCCCAAAAGCCGCCCAGAAGAGTATAAATGAGAATGATACTTGCACCAAGCAGAATACTGATGTTTTTATCCATTCCAAAGGTGGATTGAAAGGACTGTCCTGCGGCATCAAATTGGGAGGCGATATAAAATACAAAACAAAAAAGAATAATGACTGACGAGAGCCAGCGTAATTCTTTTATCGATAAACCATTGTCATCTGTCGCCAAAACGTCCGTTAAAGTGATGGCACCAATTTTGGCACCGTGTATACTCAGCCTTGGTGCGATATAAAACCAATTAAACATAAATCCTGATAAGGTAGCGGGGAATAACCAAATGGCCGGTAATCCCCATAAATAGGCCGCGCCACTTACACCCAAGAGTGTCCATGCCGAAGATGAAGACGCAGATGCACTCAGTGCTGCTACCCATGGACCGAGTTTCCGTCCACCCAAGAAATAATCGGATGTGGATTTGGTACGCTTATTCGCCCACAATCCGATCAAGATGAGAACAATTTTATATAGAATCAGCGTTACAAGTATGGCCGTGGTATTTGTCATGATGCTTTTAATGATTGAATAAATGATTCTTGTTCAAGTCTCAATCGTTCTCCCTCCTCAATGGATACACGTTGAAATTTAAATGTATCCCCAGGTTTCAACTGACCGACTTTACACAAGTCCGCTGTAATAACATTGGCTATTTTTGGGTAGCCTCCGGTGGTTTGATGCTCCACAAATGAAATAATGGGATCACCACTTCCGGGAACTTGAATTGCGCCCAATGGAATACCTTCTGTGAGAATCTCATTCCCTCGGTCAGATTGAATCAAATTTCCTGTTAATCGAATCCCCATTCGGCTGGATAAATCAGAAATGGTGAATGAATTTGATAAAAAATAATTCCAAGTTGAATCGGAAAACCATTCACCCTGTAAACCATTAGTAACACGAATGATAGCGCAATTCAGATCAAGTGTATCTTTATTATGTATAGGTTGCGTTACTGATGATAGATTTCCGATTTTAATTGAATCACCTTTTTCTAATTGTCGGCCGTTCAATCCACCCATTTTGGACATAACGTGGGTGGTTTTTCCCGAAAGATAATAGGGTACATCCACCCCGCCCCTAACGCATAAATATGTGCGTGCCCCTTCCTTTGATTGTCCAACGGAAAGAATCTGTCCACTCCGAACATAAATTCCTTCATTATTTTGAAAAGACTCACCGTCCAGATGCGCTTCAAACTCACTGCCGGACAATGCGATAAAGGCATGGGACTCAAATTTGAAGTCACCACCTAAAATTGTTAATTCTAAGGCGGCGGCAGATTCATCGTTCCCCACGAGAAGATTTCCAATTCTTAATGAAAAGGCGTCTGCTGCACCAGAAGCAGAAATGCCATAATGGGCATAACCGTTTCGTCCCAAATCCTGCACAGTAGTTTGCAATCCCGCTTTTAGGACGGTGATACTCATACACCCTCCACAAGAATGAACTTCACTCTATCCCCCATTTTTAGAGCACTTTGTTCAGGATTCTCAATGTTAAAAATGGGTAAAGTCGTTTTACCAATGATATTCCACCCACCGGGAGAGGATAATGGATAAATGCCCGTTTGATCACCCGCAATTCCAATGGATCCTTTTGGGACAGATTTCCGTGGATTATCTAAACGTGGTGTAGCGATCGATTCATCCATGCCCCCTAAGTATGGGAATCCAATGGAGAATCCTAGGAAATAAACCAGGTAGCTACCTTCAGAATGATGCTTAATCACTTCATCGGGGGTCAAGCCGGCATGATGGGCAACTCGCTTCAGATCGGGCCCATTTTCACCGCCATACGTTATGGGAACTTCAACTATCCTCGGTTTTGGATAATCTATATCAATCACTTTAGAAAGAACATCCTGCAAATATTCCGTCACACTGCTCAGGGAGGCAGTCATTTCCAGTGAAACCATGACTGAACTGTAACCAGGGTGAATATTGATTATATTCTCGAGAGGATGATCAATTAAAGATTGGGTAAAAGAAAAAACCTGCCGATGTGCATTCTCTGATATAGATTTTCCAAATTGGACTAAAATCGCGCGATCAGAGGCAGGAGTAATCTTTGGGAAAGAAATGGTATTTATTCTTTAATCATTTCGACCGAATGGACAGGAACTGTCCAGGATCTTCCCCCAGCATCCACCATTAAATATCGGGTTGGAAAATGGATGATACGATCCAAGGTGAGTTCTACGTCCTCATTTAAATCTCCCTGCACTTCATGGTGAATTTTTACCGTTTTAAATACCATGCCGGATTTAATGCCCGCATGCTCATCTGATAGTTTATAAAACTCCCTGGTAGCCATAATTTCCCTTTGTTAAATACATCAAATTAATTATTGCCCCACAATTGATTCAATCCAGCGATGCATTATTTTATTATATTCTCAAGGGAATTTAATGGCAAAAGACCAACATACGATATATGGAATTAATGGGTGCGCAGCTGTACTTGAATCCAGAAAATATAAAATAACCGATATATTAATTCAGTCCGGCAGTCCAGCGGAACGGAGTGGCAAAATAACCCATGCCTTAGGATTTCATGGTGGACATATAAAATTTCTCCCCGCTTCTCAGTTTAAATCCAACTATAAACAATGGCGGACTCAAGGAATTATTGTCCGTTTTTCTGGCAGAATTGAATCGAATCTTCCCTCATTTTCAAATATAAAAGGAAATGTTGGGCTCCTTGCTTTGGATCGGATTGAGGATCCCCAAAATCTGGGTCAAATTATTCGAACAGCTGAATGTGCAGGAATCGATGGAATCATTATCCCAAAACGTGACAGTTGCGGAATGACAGATACTGTAATTCAGGTAAGTCAGGGCGCATTTACACAAGTACCTGTTTACGAGATTAATAATCTTCATCAAACCGTAACACAATTAAAAAATGAAGAGTTCTGGGTCATCGCCATGGAGAACAGCATTAAAGCCAAAATATGGTATAATATTGATTATACTGGAAAAATTCTTATTGTAGCTGGGAGTGAAGGCCGAGGGATAAAAAAATTAGTTTTAGATTCTTGTGACTTTTTAGCCACCATCCCCATGCAGGGAAAAATCAGTTCCCTTAATGTATCAGCGGCGGTGAGCGCAGTTCTATTCGAACGGTTACGACAATTATCCAGCTAAGTCTGGGTTTTTCTTTTTATTTATTAAAAATTCCCAATCTCTAATATGTAATACGGCAAAAGGTGGCACTTCTACTGATTGTATGGCTGTGGATGGAAAAATCCGTGCTTGCACACCATTAACGTCTAAATCTATCGGCATTTTAAAATCATCCGCTACATTTGTCCACTGATAATATAATTGGTCATCTTTTTGAAAGTATTCTAGCGTCGGTAGTTGATGGTCATAAAAATACTGTTGAAAGAAATAACCTAAATCAGTTTCCGTTTTATTCTCTACATGTTGAATAAAGTCATCTGTATTGACGTGAGATTTGGCATTATTTACAGCAAAGGATTTTAATAGGTCCCACCAGATCCGATCGTCATTAATGATATGCCGTAATGTATGCAAAACCCATGCACCTTTATTATAGGAATCGCCAAAGGCCCAATAATTCTCATTCTCAGGTCCAACGATGGGTATTTTATTTTGAATGCCTTTTCGCTTTCGAAGCATAAAATCGATCATGACATTGTACCCAAGTTCCTGTTCTATAAACATGGCTTCACTATACACCGCAGTTCCTTCGTGGAGCCACATATGCGCCGGATCCGCCGCAGTGATACTATTCCCCCACCACTCATGGGCGGTTTCGTGGAATAACAATCCATCGATAATCCCATAATAATCTTTCGTCCATGATCGATGGTCTCCGCCCCAGTTGCTCCAAACATTTCCATAAGTCACTGCCGATTGGTGTTCCATACCCAAGTAAGAGACTTCTACCAGTTTATAACCATCATTCCAGAATTGGTAATCACCAAAGTATTTTTCCATAAAACGAATAATATTTTTAGATTGAGGAAAAACGGTAGAAGCCACTTGTTTATGATAGTCCAAAACGAAATGGTTCAACACCTCTACCTTATCCTTACGTTGAAGCGTATCCTGGAGTAAAACATAATTTCCCAATTGAACAGAAATGCTATAATTATTGATTGGACTGGCGACTTCCCACGTATAAGATTGTTTTCCTGAGAAAACATCCTGTTTAGTTTCTAACAATTTTCCATTACTAATACAGACCAAATTCTGAGGCACTGTAAATGTCATTCGTGCACCATTATCCGGTTCTTCGGAAATATGGTCTTTCATTGGCCACCACAAACTGCAACCATCCCCTTCGCAACTTACCGAAACATAATCCCGCCCCATTTCGTCTTTTCCCCAGACAAAGCCACCATCCCACGGTGGATTTTTAGCTTCCTGCGGGCTCCCCTCATATTTGACTCTGAATTTGAACACATTCCCCATCTTCACTTCTGGAAATTCAATGATTATTGCATCTTCTTTCCGAGTAACCTCAAGTTTATTTTCAAGATACCATACACCATTCAACTGCATATCGCTGGCCAAATCGACTTGAAGGCGTTTAAAATCATTCACCGCTAATGCAGTAAAATCCACATATCCTTTTAAATATTTCTTTTTAACATCAATATCAATATTAATGTCATAATGCTGCACATCATAACAAGATCTTTCCGGTAATAATGCACCTAATAAACGATTTCGCTCTGTCAGTTGTAGAAATGTGGGCTGATGAGTAGAGGCAGGTTTTAAGGGCTTTTGCGGCTGCATCGGAATACATCCAGTGAAAACAATCACCAGTAGACCGGAAAAATATTTATTCATAAGTTAATTTTATAAACTAAAAACTGATATTGATTCCAATAGATAATGTGGAATCATTTTTCTTGTAGTTCTGAATATAATAATCCCCTAAACCATCTTTTGCAGACTGGGTTGGGTCTTTATCATAAGGAATTGGAGACCCCTCTCCATTATTATCGAATGTAATACTGGATGGTCTCCAAGAATCCGCAGTATCGTACATGCGAAATATTTTAGGTGCGGGCAAATTATCATTTTTTATTCTATAGCTAATGACAATATCCAGCCATTCAGCTTTGGTTTTAACCGTAAATTTATTAATCCAATGTGTTAAAACATCATCTCCAGCTGGTTTATAATAATACTGAGATTCATAATAAAAATTCTCTCCGATTGGGAGTTTCAATTTTGGCCGAATAGATAATCTGGAAAAAGTCTTGGGTTTTAATTCCGTATTATCCTTGATATCCGATACATAAAGTGAATCGCCACCAGACCAATAAGTGTAAACATAAATTGAACTTTTAGAAATGGTTTCCTCACTTTCATTGAGGAATGCTGCACTGATTGAAAACAAATCCCCAATTACACGCCATTTTGCGCCAATTCCATAGTTGGTTCTGTTCTTGATACCTTGCAATTTATCAAAAGAAGTTTCAAACATCATGAAGGGAGATACCTTGCCATTTGCCCATAAATCAAATTTTAGAATCAAATCCTGATCGTCTTCGTATGAAGCCCCCTGCCAGCTAGAGACATTTTTATCAAACGCGAGTAAAAATTCTGAATCTTTCAAGGAGAATCCGCCCAATTCAATATCCCCATTTGCAACTG